>QCPX01000001.1:0-206148 GCA_003209675.1 Prochlorococcus sp. AG-442-N07
GGAATAAGAGCTACTTCATCTCTATTCTCATATGCCTCTGTTAAAAGTCTTATTACCGCGCCTTTGGCACTCTGCATTCTATTTAAAGCCATAGAGCCACTAGCATCAACCAGAAAAATTACTAAAGCCCCCGCCTTTTTTTGAAGAAGCTTTGCTCTAAAATCATTTTCTTCAATAACTATTGATTTATTAGGGTTCCTTAATCTCCTCGATTTTTGATAAGGAGCAGCAGCTCTGAGGGTAGCATCTACAGCAATTCTTTTTACTTTACCCCTTGGAATAATAGGTTTCACATATCTTCCTCTACTGTCACTAAATATGACTGATCTACTCCCGCTATTTCCTGCTTTAGCTTTAGCTGATGAAAAAAGCAATAAATCGGGATCAACCATACATGCCTCAGGGTCTAATATGAATTCTTCAGGTATTTCGGGAGTAGATTCTTCTTCTCCATCAGAATTATCTTCTTCTTCCTGGTCTTGCTCATTATCATTTTCACTAGTATCAGGTTCAGACTCTTCATTGTTTGATTGAGGTGGCGGTGGGGGGCTCTGATCCTCTGGAGGGGGTGGTTGAATATCATCATCGTCTGGTGGTATTTGCATTGCTCTTGGAAGAATAACTAACCTTACTGCGACTTTTAGATCTTCAGAATTTACATTCTCATCGCCTCGAAGAGCTGCATTAGCCTTTGCTACTTTTACTGCAAATAATTCTGACCTATGGCCTTCTACTCCTCCCCTAAGAGCTTCATTCACCAAATAGGTTATTTGCTCTTTTGTTATCTTGACATCCTTTAACCATTGCCTTGCCAAAATTAATTGAGTAGATAAATTATCGGATTCTTCCGACCATTTTTCTGAAAATTTAATATTATTTTCTGCGTGTGATAAAACAGATTTTGTAATCTCAACTCTTTGAGCATTATCAATAGATTGATCTGCGGAAAGCACAATAGCAAAACGATCTAAAACATGATCTCTTAAAGCACCTTCTTCAGGATTATAAGTTGCTATTAAAAGAGAATTACAAGGATGAGAGAGGCTCAAACCATCTCTTTCAATATTATTTTGCTCTCTTCCTATAGCTTCAAGAATTAAATTTACAATTCCATCATCCAATAAATTTATATCGTCTACATAAAGAACACCTCTATGAGCTTCTGCCAAAATTCCAGGCTGAAACACTTGTTCTCCTGTACTTAATGAGGCAGCGACATCAATTGATCCAACAAGTCTATCTTCAGTTATACCAATGGGAACTTGAATAAATGGTGCCTCTTTTACTTTTTTTGGAATTTCTTCAAGTTGATTCAAATAATCACTTCCAATTGCCTCCTCTAACAATTTATTAGTACTAATATCCCATTCCTCTGGTTTATCTGGATCTAGGTTCCTACCAATAGGTCTTAATGAAGTATTACTATTTCTCTTAGATAGTGTTTCCAGTATTGCTTCATTATCTAATACTTCTACAGGAGGGAGTAAAGTATGCAAACCCCTTGCCAATACTGACTTACCAGTACCTCTTCCACCAGCGATAATAACTCCTCCTAAACCTGGATCAACTGCTGCCAAAAGCAAAGATAATTTCAATAAGCTATGACCAGTAATTGCCGCCAATGGAAAAGCTCTAAAAGAATCCTTTGAGTTCATTAAATCTTTGATTTCTCCTTTTTCTTTTAACTCGGGGTTCAAAATCACTTTAAAAATGCCTGATATAGAATTTATCCAATAACTTTGTTTTTTGTAGTGGAATTATCAAATCTTAATATCAAAAATGGACTATGTATATCCCTCGGAGCAAATATTGATAGTAAATTCGGAAGCCCTATTGATTCACTATTAATTTGCAAACCCAAAATAGAGGAAATAATAAATAAGTGGGGAGATAGTTTCAATAAAAAAGAAGAAGAGAAAAGCAAATTTCATGCAAACTTTTTTTGGTCTTCAATTTATGAGACATTACCCCATGGTGTTGAAAATAAGCAGCCAAATTATTTAAATACTCTCTTACTTATAAAAAGTAATTCTTTTCCTAAACCATCAACTAAAAAAGCGAAATTACTTTTAAAAGAGCTTAAAAAGTTAGAGAGATTTTTCGGACGAGAAGAGACGCCAATGGGTAAGAAATGGCTTTCAAGATGTCTCGATTTAGATATTCTTTGGTGGGAAGATTTTCATACGGTTGACGAGGAATTAACATTACCTCACCCTAGATTCATGAATAGGAATTTCGTTATTACACCACTATCTGAAATCTTAAGTAGAAGCCAAAAAATCACAAAGTTTGATACCCCAAAATGGTCTATATGAATGATTTACAAAACCAAAAAATAACTGTTAAGCTATTTTTATTTAAAAATTATGGGTAACAAAAACCTTATAAAAAGATCCATTTTTAAAGAAAAAATATCTGAGTTAAAGTCAAAAAAATTTAGTTTCGAAATAAATAGAATTGAGCTTCCAAATGGACATGAAGGTGAATATGGATACATTAAGCATCCTGGGGCGGCATTAGCCGTACCTATTACAAAAGACAATAAAGTTATCATTCTTCGGCAATATAGATTTGCTGTTTCAAGATATTTATTAGAATTTCCAGCAGGTACATTAGAAATAGGTGAAACACCTATTAATTCAATTCAAAGAGAAATACAAGAAGAGACTGGATTCAGTGCAAATAAATGGGATGAACTAGGAACTCTTGTCCCTGCTCCTGGTTATGCAGATGAAGAAATTTATTTATTTTTAGCCCGTGATTTAAACAAACTCAATTCCGAGGTTAAAGGAGATTTAGATGAAGATATAGAAGTATTAATTTTAGATCCAGATGAACTAGATAATCTTATTTCTAGTGGGGATGAAATTCTTGACGCAAAAACCGTGACGGCTTGGTTTAGAGCTAAACAATTTTTAGATAAATCATGAATAAACCTAGAATACTTTTTTGGCATAGAAAGGATTTAAGAATATTTGATAACCTAGCTTTAATCAAAGCATTTTCATTATCAAATGCTATTACTTCAACTTATATATTTGATAAAAATTACTCACACGATTTCAATGCAAGTTCAAGAGCTTGGTTTCTAGGAAATTCACTACAAGAATTAGGAAATAATTGGAAAAAAATGGGTAGTAGATTAGTTATGGGAGAAGGAGATCCGTTATTAATAATTCCTCAATTAGCAAAGAAAATAGATGCTAAATTTGTTTTTTGGAATAGATCAATTGAACCTTATGAGATTAATCGAGATTTACAAATAAAAAAAAATTTAAAAGAACAAAATATTCAAGTTATTGAAACTTGGGATCACTTATTAATAGAACCTTTAAAAATATTTTCAGGGAATAATAATCCTTATACAGTTTATGGACCTTTTTATAAAAATCTTAAATCAAAAATGAATTTATTAGGTTCATATGAACAAAATACAGTTAGTTTCCAGTTTAAAGATATAGATAATAAACTCAAAGATAAGACAATAAATTCATCTGATTCGGTTCTAAAGAAATTTATCAAAAATATCAAATTTCCTGGTTCAAATATTTGTCCATGTAGACCTGGAGAGAATGCTGCAGAAACATTATTAGAAAACTTCATTAACGAAAAAAAAATATATTCTTATAATTCTGCACGAGATTTTCCTTCCCATAATGGGACATCTTTTCTAAGTGCATCTCTCAGATTCGGCACCATCAGCATTAGAAAAGTTTGGAACGCCACATTAAATTTAAATTCAGATTTGGAAAATCAAGGAAATTCTCTATCAATTGAAACTTGGCAAAAAGAACTTGTTTGGCGTGAATTTTATCAACATTGCTTATTCCATTTCCCAGAGCTAGAAAAAGGTCCATATAGAAAAAAATGGGATCACTTTCCATGGCAAAACAATAATGAATGGTTTCAAAATTGGAGAAACGGAGATACTGGTGTACCCATAGTTGATGCTGCAATGCGTCAACTAAATAGTACTGGCTGGATGCATAATAGATGTCGAATGATAGTCGCTTCATTTCTAGTAAAAGATCTTATATGCAGTTGGCAAATGGGCGAAAAAAAATTTATGGAGACTTTGGTTGATGGAGACCTAGCTGCAAATAATGGGGGATGGCAGTGGAGCGCTAGTAGCGGTATGGATCCAAAACCACTGAGAATATTTAATCCCTATACCCAAGCAAAAAAATTTGATCCTATATGCGAATATATAAAATATTGGATTCCTGAATTATCTAAAGTTTCAAATGCAGAATTATTAAATGGGGAGATATCTAATTTAGAAAAAAATAATTATTCAAGCCCTCTTGTCAATCACAACGTTCAACAAAGATTATTCAAATCACTTTATGCTGAAATTTGAATTTCCTCTATACAATTTTTTAAAACTTTATTTAAATTTTCTGCTACATAAACTTGCTCATCATAAGAAATTTCTGGAAACATTGGAAGACTAAGAACTTCCGTACAAATCCTCTCAGTATTGGTAAGTTTTGATCTAGAAAAATTTTTATTTTTATAAGCTATTTGTGCATGTATTGGAATTGGGTAATAAATAATTGAATTAATACCTTTTTTAAAAAGTTGTTGTTTAACCAAATTCCTTAAGGAATAGTATTTTTTGCAATCAGTATCGAATAAATTTGAAAAATCTTGATTTAAAAAAAATTTATCATTTCTTAATCTGATGACAAATTGATTCCAAGAATGGGTAATAGAATCAGAGCTAATTTTTGGAAAACTAATAGATGGATTTTTTTCTAATAAATTAAGATAATTATTGGCGATTTTTTGGCGATTATTAATCCACTTAGAAATATATTTAATTTTAATATTTAATATGGCAGCTTGAATGGTATCAAGTCTGCTGTTATATCCAATTTGAGTATGATGATATCTTATTGGGCTACCATGAACAGCTAGTTCTCTAATTTTTTGAGCAATCTTCTGATCTGAAGTTGTTACTGCTCCACCATCTCCAGCAGCTCCTAAATTCTTAGTAGGGAAAAAGCTAAAACAACCTATATCACCTATACTACCAACTTTGGAATTTTCCCACATTGTGCATGTTGCCTGAGCACAATCTTCGATTACTTTTAAGTTATATTTGTTGGCCAATGATTTTATTAAAGTCATATTCACTGCATTCCCAAATAGATGAACTGGCATAATTGCCTTGGTATTAGCATTTATTTCTTGTTCTATTAGTTCAGTATTTATAAGATAAGTTTCAGGATCTATATCTACCAAAATAGGATTAGCACCAACTGCACTAATAGCCTCTGCAGTCGCAAAAAAGCTAAAAGATGAGGTAATAACTTCATCACCCACACCAATATCTAATGCGCGCAAAGCTAACACTAAAGCATCAGTTCCACTGTTACATCCAATAGTATTTTCAACACCAATTAGATTGGAAAAACTCTCCTCAAATTTGGAAATCTCTTGTCCTCCAATATACTGGCCTCCTTTTAAAACTTTAGAAACCTCACTCTCAATTTCAGAGCCAATTTCTTGGTACTGCCTATTTAAAGTAAATGGAGGTATCTGCATAGTGAATATATTAACCCTAAACCATATTTCTATGGTTAAAAAAACATTTTAATTCATTTAAACCAACTCGGTTCTTTACCAGGAGTCCATTTAATATTGCAACCTAAAGAGGGCATCTGATATGAAGGATAAGAATTATCTTGATTCAAATCTCTTACAGCAGCGCGCAAATCTTTCCCAGACAAAGGGATATTATTACCTGGTCTACTATCATCTAATTGGCCATGATAAAACAATAAAAAATCACCATCTCCTTTATTTGAAAAAAGATAAAAATCTGGGGTGCAAGCTGCTTTTAATGCCTTAGCAAAATTTTGATTTTCATCATATAGATAAGGAAAACTCCATCCATGTGATTGTGCTTGTAATCTCAGATTTTTAGGAGAATCTGAAGGATGAGTGACAATATCATTACTAGAAATTGCAACTGTTTGAACTGTATTTTCAATTTCTTCACTAAAGGAAGAAATTTGATTCTCAATATATTTAACAAATGGGCAATGGGCACAAATAAACATTAAAAGTAAATGCCGATTATCAAGATTATGAGAATTAAAATGTTGATTATTTGGAGAATTAGCATTTAACATTTGGAAATTAGGTAATTGAAAACCTAATTCCAAAACCATAGAATTTGTTCTGACCATGTTCAAGTTAAATATTCTTTGATATTTGAAAATTATTGTATATTTTGCAGTAATCCGTAAAGATAGGTACTTTTATATAGGAGAATAATAGAAATAATAAACAAAATGCTTCTAAATCTAACTGGCAAAAAAATTCTTGTTACAGGAATTGCCAACAATCGTTCAATAGCATGGGGTATCGCTCAACAACTTTCAAAAGCTGGCGCAGAACTTGGAATCACATATTTGCCTGATGATAAGGGAAGATTCGAATCTAAAGTTAGAGAACTAACTGCACCTTTAAATCCGTCGTTATTTTTGCCTCTTGATGTTCAAAATCCTGCTCAAATTGAAGAAATCTTTAAAAATATAAATGATAATTGGGGGCAAATTGACGGATTAGTTCACTGCCTAGCATTTGCAGGACGCGATGAATTAATTGGAGATTATAGTGCTACAACTTCAGAGGGTTTTGATAGGGCTCTTAATATAAGTGCGTATTCTTTAGCACCTTTATGTAAAGCAGCAAAACCACTTTTTAGTGATGGTGCTGGAGTTGTCTCATTAACTTATTTAGGATCAGAGAGGGCCATTCCTAACTACAACGTGATGGGAGTTGCAAAAGCAGCTTTAGAAGCTTCAGTCAGATATCTTTCTGCAGAACTTGGGCCCGAAAAACAAGTCAGAGTTAATGCAATAAGTGCTGGACCTATAAGAACACTTGCTAGTTCTGCTATAGGTGGCATTTTAGATATGATTCACAATGTTGAAGAAAAGGCTCCTTTACGCAGAACGGTCACTCAAAAGGAAGTAGGTAATACTGCTGCTTTTTTATTAAGTGATCTTTCTAGCGGCATTTCAGGCCAAACAATTTATGTTGATGCGGGTTACTGCATTAATGGAATGTAAACTAAGTTTTTGCGTAAAAATGTCATCTCTAAGGCAATCTGAAATAAAAAGAAAAACGAATGAAACAGATATTTCTGTATTTATAAACTTAGATGGAAATGGAATTTCTGAGATTGATACCGGGATCCCATTCTTAGATCATATGCTTCATCAAATATCCAGTCATGGTTTGTTCGATTTAAAAATAAAAGCAATTGGAGATACCCATATTGATGATCATCATACAAATGAAGATGTAGGAATCGCATTAGGCAAAGCATTTTCAAAAGCCTTGGGAGAAAGAAAAGGAATAAGCAGATTTGGACATTTCTTTGCCCCATTAGATGAAGCATTAGTTCAAGTCACTTTAGACTGTTCTGGTAGACCGCATCTATCTTATGATCTTCAATTAAATGCCCCTAGAATAGGAAATTATGATACTGAACTAGTAAAAGAGTTTTTTATTGCCTTTGTGAATAACAGCGGTATTACTCTGCATATTAATCAAATACGAGGAAGTAATTCACATCACATAGTTGAGGCGTGCTTTAAAGCTTTTTCTAGAGCAATGAGAATGGCTACCGAGATAGATCCAAGAAGATCTGATTCAATTCCAAGCAGTAAAGGAATGTTAGAAAAACAATAAAATAGGAATTTTTTCGAATCAGCCACAATTCAGTTGAATTTTGGCGAAGATAGATAAAGTGATTATTTTGTTGTGACTAATTTACAAGATAAAAAAATCGATAAATTTAATATTTTTAAAAAAGAAGATTGGTCAAGTGCTTATCAAAATGTAGAAAAGGAGCTAACTAAAGAACCTCTAAAAATTAGCCGAGGTAATAATATTAAAAATTTAAATGGAACATTGTTAAGAAATGGACCAGGAATATTAGAGAGAGGTGGACAATGGGTTCATCATCCATTTGATGGTGATGGGATGATAACATCCATAAAATTCGAAAATGGTCAGCCATTCTTAACAAATAGATTTGTAAAAACTAAAGGCTATTTGGAAGAAGAAAAAATAGATAAATTTATTTATAGAGGTGTTTTTGGAACACAAAAAAATGGAGGAATTTTGAATAATGCATTAGATCTAAAATTCAAGAATATCGCTAATACACATGTCATTAAATTAGGAGATGAAATCCTCGCATTATGGGAAGCAGCAGGTCCACATGCAATGGATCCTGATAGTCTTGAAACTATTGGTTTAACGACATTGAAAGGAGTACTCAAGCCTAACGAAGCATTCAGTGCTCATCCTAAAACAGACCTAAACTCAAATGCATCTTCAGAACTTTTAGTCACTTTTGGAGTACAAACCGGTCCAAAAAGTACCATTAGATTAATGGAATTTGATAATGCTGGTACAAATTCAGGAGAGCTCATTTTTGACAGAAAAGATACTTTTAATGGCTTTGCATTCCTTCATGATTTCGCAATTACAACTAATTGGGCAATATTTTTACAGAATGCTATTGATTTCAATCCTCTCCCATTTGTAATGGGTCAAAGAGGAGCAGCACAATGTCTAAAGTCAAACCCAAATAAAAAGGCAAAGTTTTTTATCATCCCCAGAGAAAGTGGATTATTTAGAGGACAGCCTCCTTTAACAATAGATGCTCCAGAAGGATTCGTTTTTCATCATGTAAACGCATTTGAAAAAGATTCCAAAATCGTATTAGATAGTATTTTTTATGATGATTTCCCATCAGTTGGTCCAGACGAGAATTTTAGAGATATTGACTTTGATAAATATCCAGAAGGAAAACTGAAAAGATCAATTATCGATCTAAAGACAAAAACTTGTGAACTTGAAACTTTCAGTGAACAATGTTGTGAATTTGCTGTTATTAATCCTAAAAACTTAGGATTAAAAGCAACTTTTAGTTGGATGGCAAGCACATCTCAAAAGCTGGGGAACGCTCCACTTCAAGCAATAAAAAAAATAAATTTAACTTCTAAGGAAGAGATTTTTTGGTCAGCAGGTCCAAGTGGATTTGTTAGTGAACCAATTATGGTTCCATCAGAAAACTCTTCAAAAGAAGATGAGGGATTTTTATTTATACTTCTATGGAACGGCGAAAGAAGAGGAAGCGATTTAGTGATATTAGACGCAAAAGACTTAAAAGAATTAGCTGTTTATGAATTACCCATTTCAATTCCTCATGGCCTTCATGGATCTTGGGTTAATTGAATTTAAGAAAAAATTTCAATTAAATCTGGAATAATTTTTTTTAATGCTTTACCTCTATGACTACAAGAGTCTTTAATATCATTATTCATTTCTGCAAAAGTTAATCTGGTAGAACTCTCCTCAAAAATTGGGTCATACCCAAAACCACTTTTTCCTCTGGGGTTTAAAATAATATTGCCATGACATTTGGCCTCAGATTCAATAATCACTTCACCATTTGGGGAACAAACACAAATATTAGCAATAAAGAAAGCACTTCTATTTTCAACTCCATCAAGTTCTCTTAAAACTCGTTCAATTCTCTTCTGATCATTTTCTGCATATCTAGATGAGTAAATACCAGGCTTACCACCTAGTGCTTCAATACAAATGCCTGAATCATCCGCTATTGAAAAATTATTCGTTTTTCTCGAAACTTCACTCGCTTTTTTAATTGCATTATCTCTAAATGTCAGTCCATCCTCTTCAACTTCTAATGATTCTGGCTGGAGTAACAATTTACAATTAACTCCAGAAAGCAATTTCTTATATTCTTCAATTTTACCTTTATTCTTACTCGCTAAAAATAAATTTTTCATCCTTATTTTCCTGCTAAATTTATAAATTCTTGACCCCAATCTAAAACCTCAATTAGATAAGATTCTTTTGGTGCTTCACAATACAACCTTAAAAGAGGTTCCGTTCCAGAAAACCTAAAGAGAAGCCAAAAATTTTTATCAATTCTCAACTTTATTCCATCGATCTTTGAGATACTTTTTAACTTGTGATTATTAATATTCTCAGGAATATTATCTATGATAAATTCTTTTACATTATTTTTTTCTGACTGATTTGGAAATTTAATATCAATTCTTTTATAAAAACTTGGCCCAAAATCTTCTTGAATTTCATCTAAGGTTTCATATAAATATTGAGATTTTTCAGCAATTCCATTTAATAAAACCATTGCTGCATATAGAGCATCTCTTTCAGGCATAAAGTCACCAAAACCTACTCCCCCAGATTCCTCTCCTCCAATAAATATTTTTTCTTTAATCATTTTTTCAGCAATATATTTAAAGCCAACTGGAAGTTCAAAAACATCTCTATTTTGACTCTCTGATATATTTTTAATAATATCTGAACCACTAACAGTCTTCAAAACTGGATAAGAATTATTTTTAATTTCGCCCAAATAGCTAATAAAGTATGGGAGTAAATCTTGAGTACTAGAGTATCTTCCTTTTTCATCAAATGCCGCAATTCTATCACCATCACCATCAAATATAATTCCTAAAGTTTTCACTTCATTTGTTGAATTTTTCATTAGTGTTTGTTTTAGATCATCTGCATAATTCAAAAGAGGTTCAGGAGGTTTTCCTCCAAAAAAAGGATCAGCATCTTTCCTGATTTCTGAAATAACTTCTAAATCATTAGAAGCAAAAATCTCAGCCATACAATTTGCAGCTGAACCATGCATAGAATCTACAAAAATTCTCAATTTCATTTTTTTTAATCTTTTGGAAATATAGTCAATATCAAAAAGTGATCTTATTCTATCTAGATGAAATTTCTTAATATCTACCAATTGATTAATACCATCTATTTTTTCAATTGAATTTCCAAGCATTAATCTTTTTTCAACTTCACTTGTAAAAGATTCGTCAACAGAACATCCATTAAAGCTTTTTATTTTCAGACCTAGCCAATTATATGGATTATGACTTGCTGTGATTACTAAAGCTCCAAGACAACCGACTTCTTTGGCATAGAAACTACAAGAGGGTGTTGTAACAAAGCTATGAGATAAGATCGGTTCAAAACCACATCCTCTTACAAAAGGCACTATTTGCTTGGCGAATTCACAAGCCATAAATCTACGATCATATCCAATAATAATTTTCTTTGAATTAACTTCTTTATAATATTGATAATGCAACTCTTGACATGCAGCGACAACAACTCTTGAAAGATTGGACAGGTTAAAGTCAAAACCAATAATTCCTCTCCAGCCATCAGTTCCAAATTTTATCTTATCTAATTTATCAGGTGTCAAATTTCAAATTTCCTTAATTTCTTTTAATTATCTATACTAATTTATATGAGTAAATTTTAAAACCGCCCTTAAAAAATAATTTGAATTCTCTTCATTTAAAAAGTTTTACAAGATGCAAAAGAAAAGCATGGCTCGATTTTAAGGGTAAAAAATCTTATGAAGTTTGGTCTCCCCATAAAGCTATAGATAAAATTAATCAGTTTCAAATTTTCTCTGAATTTTGTAATGGTGAAATATATACAGGATTAAAAGCCTGTGAAAATGGTTATCAAGGGGTAATTGGATTAAAAATCAAAGGAAATCTTTTCCAAAATATAAACGCAGAGACACTTCCACAATTACTTTTAAAGACTAAAGGTAAAAGTAAATGGGGACAATATAAATATTTACCTGCTGTTTATAAGTTAGGCCACAAAACAACTAAAGAACATTTATTCGACTTAGCTTTTTGTTCTATGCTTTTGGAATCATTTCAAGAATCTAAAATTGATAAAGGATTAGTAATTTCAACTTTTTATAAAAAAGTTAAAGTTGAAGAAATTTATTTAAATAAAAAATTAAGAAAAAAAGTTTTGAATGTTTTATTAAATTTGAATGAATGCTTGGAGGGATCTATACCAGAAATAACTCAAGATAGAAAAAAATGTACTATTTGTTCCTGGCAAAAATTTTGTGACAAAGAAGCAAAAGAAAATGGATATCTAACAGATATAGATGGAATAGGGTCCAAAACGGCCTCGATACTCAAAGCAAATGGAATAACTAATACCCAAACATTAGCTTCGTACAGCGAAAAACAACTTGGAGAGAAATTATCTGAATTCAAAGATCAGAAGTATGAAAAAGCATCCATATTTGTAAAGCAAGCACAAGCATATATCTCTGGAGAACCATATTTCATTTCTAATAAAAATAATACGGAAGATCTATTAGAAAAAATATATTCGGGATTTTATATATTTGATATTGAGTCAAATCCAGATGAAAAGCATGATTTTTTATATGGATTTTTAAAAGTAAATAATTTGTCTATAAAAAAAGAAGATCTTATTTATGAACCAATCTTAAATCTTAAAAACAATAAAGGAGAATCTTACAGACAAATTATTGAAATACTTTTTTCACACAAGGAATGGCCAGTTTTGCATTACGGGGAAACTGAAAAAATATCAATAATTAATATTGCTAAAGAACTAAATTTTAGTTTTGAAGAAATTGATTCACTTTCCTCAAGATTTATTGACTTACATACCTTAATAAGAAAGTCTTGGATATTACCACTAAAAAACTATGGCTTAAAAAATGTTTCTGGTTGGCTTGGATTTGAATGGGAGCAGAAAAATGTAAGTGGCTCTAAAGCACTTTATTGGTGGATTCAATATCAAATTACAGAAAACCAAATATTTTTAAAGAAAATTATCCAATATAACAAAGATGATTGTTTTGCTACTCTACAAATTGCAGAATATTTAATCAAAAATCGATTAAAGAAAAATTGATCCTACAGATTTATTTATGATAATTTTTCCAAAAATTTCTGAAAAAAAATAACTTTCTTCCTCTAAATATTTTCTTTTTATCATAGCTAAACCTTTTATTTGACAATCTGATTTAAAAAAACTAGTGATTTTGCCTACAGAAATATCCTTGGCAGAATTTGTATATAAATTTTTATCTTCTAAGTCTAAATTGAAATTAGATTCAATTGATTTCCAAATTCTTATTTCCTGTTTTAAAGAAGAAACATTTTTTATTTTTGAAATTGTTTCTTGTCCTAAATAACAACCTTTATTAAAATCTATAAGATCTTGTAATCCAAGCTCAAGAGGATTATTTTTTCCGTTTATTTCCATTTCTAATGAGGGTATTGCCTGATTAATCTTCCAAAGTTTTAAATCATTGGGATTTAGTAAATTTAGTTTATTTTTATATATTTCAAATTCTTTATCTTCTGTTTTGAAGAAAATAGGCTGGTAAGTTCTCCATGAACTAGATTCATCAATTTCCTGAATTCTATTTATCAAGGAATGTTCACTCAGAAGTACATCGTCCGCTGGAAAAATAATTTGATTAAAGTAATCAATTATTTCATTTGTGTTACCCGCCAAGATAATTACTTCTAAGCTTCTTTCAAAAAAAATAATTTCAATTAATGACCTTAGAACTCCATTTGGAGTTAACCAACAAGTTTTGATAACTTTATTTTCTGAATTAAGAATATTACCAGTTGTTATTCCATTCAAAAATTTTCTGGCATCTTTTCCAGTAATTGAAAAACAATCAAATTTTTCAAGCCAAAACTTTTTTTTTATATCTTGCATTTTGAAATAATTATAAAAAGTCTTTTATTGTAAAAAGACTCTTTAATTTAACATTTTCATCTTCAAGGGCTTCTAATCCCCCTTCTTGCCTATCAACTATAGACAAAACTTCCTCAACAACATAATTATTTTCTCGTAATTTTTTTATAGCTTTTATTACTGAACCAGCAGTTGTAACCACATCCTCTAAGACAGTTACCAAAGTTCCTTCTTCTAATATAGGGCCCTCTATTCCTGCTTTGGTACCGTATTTTTTGATTTCTTTCCTAATTATTAAACCATCAAGGTCTAATCCATTCAAAGCTGCTTTAACAATTAATCCACTTACTATAGGGTCTGCACCTAATGTCAATCCTGCTACAGCTTTTGACCTTGAGTCCTTTAAATCTAAAAATAATTCACTTATTAAGTTTAAGCCTTCGCCATTTAATGACACTGGTTTACAGTTCAAGTAATGACTGCTTTTTTTTCCTGAAGATAAAGTGAAGTTTCCTTTCTTGTAAGATTTTTCAATTAACTGTTTTAACAATTTTGCTTTATTTAAATCATACTTATCCGAAAATTTGCCCATTAGTAAAAGTTTTATTTTATTTAAAGATTAGAAGAAAAAAAAGAAATCTCACAAAAACTTCCTAATGAGGTGTTTTTTGAAATATTATTTTTATATTGTATATTGAAATTCAATGTAATTAAAATTACATAAATTACCTTGGGGGTGTAGCAATCTGGTGAATGCACCAAACTCATAATTTGGCTAAGGCGAGTTCGATCCTCGCCACCCCCATTATTCATTTGTCATTGAATGAAAATAACTCTACTTTTATTTCTTTTATTTCTACCAGCTTTTTTCGCAGCGAGTGAACTCTCTTTTTTATTAATAAGGCCAAGTAAAGTTTTAAGGTTAATAGAAGAAAAAAAGAAAGGAGCATTTTCAATTTTAAAAATTCAAAAACGCTTTAGATCTTCACTAATTGCTTCTCAATTTGGAGTAACAATTTCATTAATTGCAATTGGATGGCTAAGCAATAACCTGGCTAATGATTATTGGAAAAGCAATATATTATCAAATAGATTTTATGATCTTCTATTATTTTTATTTGTTGTTTTAGTTGTTACTCTTGTTTCTGGACTAATTCCAAAAGCTTTAGTAATTAATAATCCAGAATCTGCTGCATTAAGGTTAACCACAATATTCGATGCCGTGAGAAAAGCTATGAATCCTATAGTGAAAACAATAGAATTCTTTGCTAGCGCTTGTTTAGGCTTGTTCAATTTAAATAACAAATGGGATTCATTAAACTCGGGTTTATCTGCTGGAGAATTAGAAACTCTTATAGAAACAGACAACGTAACAGGTTTAAAACCTGATGAGAAGAATATTCTTGAAGGAGTTTTTGCTTTAAAAGATACACAGGTTAAAGAAGTGATGATTCCAAGATCTGAAATGGTAACTTTGCCAAAAAATATAACCTTTTCAGAACTAATGAAACAAGTAGATAAAACTCGACATGCTCGCTTCTTTGTGATTGGTGAGTCTTTAGATGATGTATTAGGTGTATTAGATTTACGGTATCTAGCTAAGCCAATATCAAAAGGTGAGATGGAAGCCGATACATTATTAGAGCCATTCCTTTTACCAGTAACAAAAATAATAGAAACATGTTCACTAGCAGAAATATTTCCAATAGTAAGAGACTACAATCCGTTCTTACTAGTAGTTGATGAACACGGTGGAACAGAAGGACTTATAACTGCAGCTGATCTAAATGGCGAAATAGTTGGAGAGGAAATGCTCAATAATAGAACTTATTCTGATATGAGAATGTTAGATAATTTCTCTAAAAAATGGTCAATAGCTGGAAAATCAGAAATTGTTGAAATCAATAAAAAAATAGGTTGTTCTATTCCAGAAGGTACTGATTATCATACTCTTGCTGGATTTATGTTAGAAAAATTTCAAATGGTTCCAAAAATTGGCGACGTTTTAGATTTTAATAATATTAAATTTGAAGTTATTTCTATGTCAGGGCCAAAAATTGATCGTGTTAAAATAATCCTTCCAAAAAGCTAAATGTGACTCCCCATAGAGGATAATGATAATTAATATATGGATTTGAAATTATGCAACCAACCTCATCACCCGTAAAGGTTGGAGTCATAGGTATAGGAAATATGGGCTGGCATCATGCTCGAGTACTAAGTTTACTCAAAGATGCAAATCTCATTGGAGTCGCAGATCCAAATGAGGAGAGAGGTAAATTAGCTATTGAGCAATTTCAATGTGAATGGTTCAAGGATTACAAGGACCTAATTCCAAAAGTTGATGCTATCTGTATTGCTGTCCCTACACTACTTCATCAAAAAGTAGGACTAGATTGTCTTAATAGAGGTGCTAACGTTCTCATTGAAAAACCAATTGCAGCTAACGAGTTGGAAGCAAAATCTCTAATAAAGGCTGCTAATGCAAGTAACTGTCTATTACAAGTAGGGCATATTGAAAGATTTAATCCTGCTTTTAGAGAATTAAATAAAATAGTAAATAATGAAGAAATTGTTGTTTTAGAAGCAAGGAGGCATAGTCCTCATGCAGATAGAGCAAATGATGTATCTGTAGTGATGGATTTAATGATTCATGACATTGATCTTATTTTGGAGCTTGTAAACTCAAAAATACAAAAATTAGCAGCAGTTGGAGGGAGGAATAGCGAAGGATTAATAGATTATGTCAATGCTACTTTAGTTTTTAAAAATAATGTTATTGCAAGCCTAACTGCAAGCAAAATGAGTCACAAAAAAATTAGAAGTTTAAGTGCTCACTGCCAAAATGGGCTAGTAGAAACTGATTTTTTAAATCACTCTTTACAAATACATCGAAAATCTAATGAATCATACACAGCAGAGCATGGAGAATTAGTTTATAGAAATGATGGATATGTCGAAGAAGTTAGCACAACCTCCATTGAACCTCTCTATGCAGAACTGGAGCATTTTCTTAAGTGCGTTCAGGGCAAAGAAATACCAGAGGTAGACGGTGAGCAAGCCTCAAGAGCATTAAAAATTGCTGATTTTATAGAGAGTGCTGTAGAAAATTCTGGAGATGCGATTTTACTTGAAAATCCCTTCTGATAAAGACAATCTAAACTAAAAGATTTTATTTAAATCCAACTGCAGCTTGCCAAACAAACACTAATAAAAAGAAAAATAAAGGAATCAGTGGAAGAACATCAACAGTTGGAGCAAAGGCCTTATAAGCCTCGGGCAATTCAGCGAATGTATTAAATAGAATGAGCACCTTTTTGATAATTTAATTAATTATGATAAGACGTTACCACGTATGGTGAGCAATAGAGGATGTTTTCCAAGGAGCGAAATCATTTGTAAAACAATTATCTCTAATTGCAGTAGAAATTGCATTGGTAAATCTTATTAAGTGAGCAATATTATGCAAACTTATGAGAGTTAGGCCTAATATTTCGTCATTTCTAATTAGATGATGCAAATATGATCGAGAATAGGATTTACATGTTTCGCATTTACAAGTTTTATCAATCGGAGAAAAGTCATTTTTAAATCGAGCATTTCGTAAATTCAATCTTTCATCATTAAAAAATGCAGTACCATGTCTTCCCAGTCTAGTAGGCAAAACACAGTCAAATATGTCGAATCCATTAGCAACAGCCAGAGAAATTTCTTTTAAAGAGCCAATTCCCATTAAATATCTTGGTTTATTTATTGGTAAGAATTTCGGTACGTAATTAATTACACTATGTATTTCTTCGACTGCCTCGCCAACACTTACACCTCCCACTGCTATTCCAGGCAGATCAAAAGAACTTGTATATTTTGCGCTGTATTCTCTCAATCTCGGATACTTTCCACCTTGAACTATACCGAATAATGCTTGATTGGATTTCTGATGAGTCTCAACACATTTTTGCAACCATGAATGAGTTCTTTGTAAAGAGTCCTCAATATCATTTTCGTTAGCTGTATGCGGAGGACAATGATCAAAAGCCATAGCGACATCCGATCCAAGATCCATTTGAATCTGTATTACTTTTTCAGGTGATAAAAAAACATGACTACCATCTCTTGGATTTTTAAATTCCACACCTTTATCAGAAATATTATTTAATTTGGCCAAACTAAAAACTTGATATCCTCCTGAATCAGTAAGAATAGGATTAGGCCAATTCATGAACTTATGTATTCCTCCAGATTCTTTAACTAGTTTTTCTCCAGGTTGTAAATGAAGATGAAAGGTGTTTGAAAGAATCATTTCTGATCCTGTAGAGGTTAACTGCTTAGATGAAATTCCTTTAACCGTGGCCAAAGTACCCACAGGCATAAATTTTGGCGTGTTTACCTGACCATTTGGTGTATGAAATATACCAGTTCTTGCTTCTGTATTACTGCAATTTGATGTAATTTCAAATTCAAACACGATAATTTATAAAATTTTTTGATCCTTTTTTATTAATCTAACCTATCATTTAATATTGAATCTATTTTTATCTCATCAAAAAATATTTAATAAAAAATTTGGCAGGATCTTGGATTTTCTATACGACATTTCCAAAGATACCTTTAATTAATCCCGAATTTAAAAATATTGCACAATTTGCTCCGCCCTTAGGATTTTTTATTGGAACAATACAAAGTTATATTTTTCTTTTTTTTAGAACAAACTCTTGGTCGATCTATGCGTCTGCATTAATTTGTTTAGCTTCGGGATATTTAATTACTGGTGGTCTACACCTCGATGGTTTAATGGACACTTTCGATGGAATTTTTGCAGGTAAAAAGAGACGTTTAAAAGCCATGAAAGACAGTAAAGTTGGTTCCTTTGGCGTTCAAGCTTTAGTTTTTATAACTTTAATTCAAATTGCTTGCATACTGAAAGTTCAAAACCTAATAATTTTTGTTTTACCTATGTGCTTATTTTGGGGAAGATTTTCAAATTTATTTTTTATGGAAAAGTTTAAATATAAGAGTTATAAGAAAAAATCTATTAATCACAAAAAGTTTTGGAATGGATTTAAAAAAGAATCTTTGATCTCCATTATTTTTCTTTTTATTTTCATTGCATACCAATTTGTTTCAATTACGTCCAAAGCAATATTAATTAAATTTTTAATTCTAATTTTGATTGGTATTTTTCTAAGCTATACTATCCCTAACATACTGGGTAATAAAATTGGAGGCTTCAATGGAGATGCCTGCGGTGCAAGTGTTGTTCTAGTTGAAACTGGAATGTTGTTTATGCATGCAATTCTTTTATAGGTAGTTCTAAATAAAAAATATTTTTTTTCTTAAGATTTTTTGATTTCTCAGTATCATCTATCGAGTTTTTTTCCAGCAATCTCAAATCTCCTCCAATTTGTTTTGCTAATTTCCTCGCCAAAAAAAGTCCCACACCAGTGCCATCCTTCTTTTTAGAGGCAGATCCTCTAAAACCTTTTTCAAAAATTTTCTCGTTTTCATTTTTGGTTATTTTTTTACCATCATCAAATATACAGAGTCCATTACTCGTAATTGCGAGTCCAATTTCAGCATCTTTTTGGGCGTATTTAAACGCATTTTCTAATAAATTGGCCACAATTTCAGCAATTACAGCATATTTTGCCTTTAATGGCGAAATAGTCCAATCTGGCCAAAGAGAAGGTTCAGTCCAATCTCTATTCTCTAAGTCCGCATTAGCTTTACCCCTTTCTAATATTGGCCTCAATAAACTCTGAATAGTTATTACCTTTTTATTATCTAAATTTGGTGGTAATAATAATCTTTCCTCTCCAATTTCCAGAGGAAGTTGAATAGGTGAATTTAATTGCGAGAAAGAATCCATATATTGATTAATTTGTTTTTGCTCTATTATCATGCGTTCAACTATTTCAATAGAATCATCATCTGATCCAAGTCTTTTTATTAATAATTTTGCATATGTCCTAATAGCAGCTAATGGATTCCTTAATTGATGGATTATGACATTGACCTGATTTTTTAAATAATTTACTTCTTCATTTTTATTTTGACGTTCTAATTCGATAGAGACGCATTTAGCTAAAGATATTGAAAGCGCTTTTAATCTAGAATCAAGAGATACTGGCCAATTCCCTCCTTTCAAATCAGTTTCTACCCTAAGGACACCAAGTAAAATATCGTTTTCTTGAAGCGGGTACCACCTTCTATTAGGCGATGAAACTTTTAGTGAAGGATCATCCTCTATTGATGAAAGTAGCCTATCAATTTGTGGCCATTGACCAATCATTTCAAAAGATGCTTTAGTTCCTTCCTTAGCTGAAGCAAGATACATAACTAAATTAGTCACGCCCATTGAGCAACCAAAACTTTCTAGCTGTTTTAAGATAAGTTTTTCAAATTTTTTTGAAAGATTCATAATTAATAAAACTTTGAGAAATTTATAAAAAAAAAACTTGAAAAAGGGCTTGTAAAATATGAAAAAAGTATTAAGATATATAAAGAGGTCTGACTTTAGCCAGCCTTAAATATGAACAATTAATCATATTTTAAGCTACATCAGGGGTTGATGGGTCCTCTATGTATTTTGAAGTGAATTTAAAATCACATATATAAGATTAGTAAAAATTAATAAGACTAATCTCATTAATAATTTCAGGAGTACCAATCAATGTCAAAAAAAAGAAAAAGAATCAGCAGAAGAAGATTGGCTGGCCAAAGAGTAATGGCACATGTACCTATTTATCATATCGAAACTGGCAAACATAAACCAGTTACAGCAGCAAGAAGATTCATAGCTGAAAATGGTCTCTCTGCGCCTTCAGTTTTCAATGTCAGAAGAAATGAACACACCACCGATAGATTTTTTTGGGGTGAAAAAGGTTTATTCAGCGCCCAATATGCTGAAGAGAATCATTTTCTATTTCCATCACTAAAAGTTGTAGTTGAAGGAATTGGTGAAGAAAAAATATTTGAGGGTCTAGAACTTACTGCAGATGATTGGGAAGAGATTGAAGAATACGAATATGCTTTTGTTTAGAAAATATTACTTAAATTTGAACTTATAAAATTAATTAATTTTGAATCAATTTGATGAAATCCATCAAATTCCAATAATTCGCAAAATTTAGAAGACCTACTCTTTACCTTTTCATAAATAGTCCTAGAGGCATCTATTGGCACGACATCATCGAATAAACCATGACTAATAATAAATGGCGAGCATTTTTCTCCTGGGTCCCAGTTGGGGTGAGGATAACCACTACAAGCAACAATTAATCCAAATTTTAATTTAAATCCTGCATCAATTGCCATTGCCGCCCCCTGAGAGAACCCCAACAAAATTGTATTTCTTAGTGGAATCTGATCAGTATCAAATTTTTTTAAAGTAACTAAAAGTTTATCTACTTCAACCTCAGCTCCACTCCAATCATGTGGGTATAATCCATACCACTGTCTTCCATGACCGCTGGGGTGTAATCCAGGTGCCCTCAAAGAAATTACCTCAAAATCAAGATTTATTTTTTCAGTCATCTCCTTTCCAAATGTTAAAAGGTCATCTGAATCAGCTCCCCAACCATGCATCAAAATAATTCTATGAGTTGCAGTTTGAGAGCTAATCGAGACAAATTCATGATTGATAGCATATTTCATGTTTATATTCTTAAGTAAGTAAACTTTCCCATAATGTCTCCATTAGCTTTAGTAAGTGTCTCTGATAAAAAAAATATAATCCCATTTTGTAAGGAATTGGTAGATCAATTTAATTATAAAATTCTATCAAGTGGAGGAACTGCCAAACATCTTATAGAGGCTAAAATTCCAGTTATTAAAGTTTCTGATTTTACTAATTCTCCAGAAATTCTTGGAGGAAGAGTTAAAACTTTACATCCAAAAATACACGGGGGAATATTAGCTAAAAGAACTGACGAGGAACATAAAAAAGATATAGAGGCTAACAATCTTGAGTTAATTGACTTAGTAGTTGTAAATTTATATCCTTTTAAAAAAACTGTAGCTCAGAGAGCTAAATGGGAAGATGCTATTGAAAATATCGATATTGGAGGACCATCTATGATTCGTTCTGCAGCTAAAAATCATAAAGATGTTTCCGTTTTAGTAGATCCTAGTCAGTATCAAAATTTTCTTGAAGAAAGTAAAAAAGGTGAATTGAAAGACTCATATAAAGCAAAATTAGCCCTTGAAGCTTTTCAACATACAGCAGACTATGACGCTGCAATATCTAATTGGATAAGAAAAGAAAGAGATTTACAATCTTCCAAATATATTGAATCTTATCCACTAATCAAAACCTTAAGATATGGGGAGAATCCACATCAAAAAGCTTTCTGGTACGGTTTAAGTAACATTGGATGGAACTCAGCAGAACAATTACAAGGAAAAGACTTAAGTTACAACAATCTATTAGATCTAGAGTCGGCACTTTCTACAGTTTTAGAATTTGGCTATACAGAAAAAGATGCATTTACAACCGAGATATTTGCCGCTGTTATTTTAAAACACAATAATCCTTGTGGTGCCTCTTTAAGTAATTCAGCTTCTAAAGCATTTTTGAATGCTTTGGAATGCGACTCTGTTAGTGCATTTGGTGGAATAGTTGCTTTTAATTCAAATGTTGATAGTGAGACCGCAATTCACCTCAAAGATATTTTCTTAGAGTGTGTCGTCGCTCCATCTTTTGATGAGGAAGCTTTAGAAATTTTAAAAGTTAAAAGGAATTTAAGAATTTTAAAGTTTGCAAAAGATCAACTTCCAAAAAAGAATCAAAATTCTACTAAAACAATAATGGGAGGATTACTAGTTCAAGATACTGACGATAGTGTAGAAAAAACTGAAAATTGGATTTCAGTAACAAATAAAAATCCGAGTAATCAAATTAACTTAGATCTAAATTTTGCATGGAAAATTTGTAAACACGTTAAATCTAATGCCATTGTTATTGCAAAAGACCAAAAAACTATTGGCATTGGAGCTGGACAAATGAATAGAGTAGGAGCAGCAAAGATTGCATTAAAAGCAGCTGGAAAGTTAAGTTCTGATGCTGTCTTGGCCAGCGATGGGTTTTTCCCATTTGCAGATACTGTAGAACTAGCAAATGAATATGGAATAAAAGCTATTATTCAACCCGGAGGCAGTCTAAGAGATCAGGAAAGTATTGATATGTGTAATTCAAAAGGAATCTCAATGGTATTTACCCAAAAAAGGCACTTTTTACATTAAATTATGTTGATTTTGGATAATATGTAATCTTGTTAGTTTTTCTGAATAAAGATAGCCTGCCTGGACCTGCACATAGAAAGTAGAGAGAAATAGCCCCATATATGAAAGACAATTCGAAAGCATAATTATGACCTTCAACCACTGCCAGAGGAAAACCTTCTAGTCCAGTATCAAGGAGATGAAAATAAACTGCAAATGCCATGGTGGAGAATAGACCAAGAGAAGAAAGCCTAGCAAAAATCCCTAAAGCCAATCCTACTGGGCATACCAATTGAGTAATTGCTGCTCCAAAAGTCCAAATAACAGGATCACCTGGTAAAAATGGAAAGTACTTACCAACTACAAACTCAGCAAAACCCTGCGGATCTTGAAGTTTTTCAAGGCCATGATGAATCATCAGAGCACAAAAACCTATTCTTAAAACAAAAATCGATAATTCTCCAAGGATATTTACCTCTGACCCTGAAGATGAATTGGCAACTACCACTTCCACTTTTTGGGGAGCTTTAGTTCTATTCATACTTGCAGTTTGAACCTGATTAGTTTGTGTTTTGTCTTCCATACTTCATTAAGTTTTCATTATTCTAGTTAATAAAGTAGATCTTTTGGAATTATCTGACTAATAAATTAAAAAAACTAAGCAAATTTATAAATGAGTAACAAATTCAGGAAGCAATATCAATTAACTTTTCAATAACATCTGCAACGACCTTATCAGGAGTGGATGCACCTGAGGTAATTCCAACATTAATTTTTCCACTAGGTAGAAAATTATTCTTAAGCTCTAATTCCGATCCTAGTGGTTTATGAAATATTGAATTTTCTTTAACTGATATCCTCTCTGGAGTATCAATATGAAAAGAAGAAATATTTTTAGTAATTGCTATTTCTTGTAGGTGAGTAGTATTGGAGGAATTGAAGCCTCCAATAACTACTAAAATATCAAGATCTTCATCAACCAGAGAGAACATTGCATCTTGCCTTTCTTCAGTTGCATCACAAATAGTATTAAAAGCTAAAAAGTGACTATTTAAGTTTTCTGGTCCAAATTTCTTTAACATTGTCCTTTCAAAAACCTTTCCTATTTCCTCAGTCTCGCTCTTAAGCATAGTTGTCTGATTTGCGACTCCCACTCTATCTAAATCTTTATCAGGATCAAATCCATTAGAACAAGCTTTAGCAAATTTGTTCATAAACTCATTCCTATTACCTCTCCCTTGAATATATTCAGAAACGTAGTTCGCTTCTTCTAGATCAAGTACAACTAAATATTTACCTGCGAATGAACTTGTAGCGAGAGTCTCTTCATGTTTAAATTTTCCGTGAATAATAGATGTGAAAATATGTTTTTTATGTTTTTCAACTGTATGCCAAACCTTAGAAACCCATGGACAAGTTGTATCAATAATATGACAACCTTTCTCATGCAAGAGTTTCATTTCTTGAACAGTAGCTCCGAAAGCAGGCAGTATAACAACATCCCCATTAGAAACTAAAGAAAAATCTTTGATTCCATTTTTAGCTGAGATGAATTTCACATTCATTTTTCTTAAATGATCATTAACCGAGGGATTATGAATTATTTCATTTGTTATCCAAATATTCTCATTTGGATAGTGTCTTCTCGTTTCATAAGCCATTGCAACAGCTCTCTCAACTCCCCAACAGAAACCGAAGGCTTGGGCCAACTTTATATTTAGTCTGCCTTTAGTATAGGTAAAATTATTATCCCGAATAGAACTTATCAAATCACTTTGGTAAGCTTCTTCTAACGCTTGAGCTCTTTTTGTTGGAGAATCGAAACCCCTTCTATTGTATCTATCAGAATGATGAAGGGATCTTCTAAAAGCTTGAGTATCCATCTTCCTATATTACAACGTTTTAAATAATTTTTCGAAAAAAAAAAGAAACCTGACATAAGTCAGGCTTCTTAAATCAATTGTCAATTAGATTATTTAGCAGATGCAAAGTCTGGATATGCTTCCATTCCATGCTCTCCTATATCTAAGCCTTGAGTCTCTTCCTCTTCAGATACTCGGATTCCACCGAATAATCCTCCAATTACAGACCAGGCAATCCAGCAAGTAACTAGTGTCCAGATAGCATAAGCCGCGGCACCAAGAGCTTGAACTAGAAGAAGGGTAATACCTCCACCATTGAACAATCCCATACCTGCTCCATCACCTTGTACAGCTGTACCCCAAAGGCCGATAACTACAGTACCCCATACACCACAAACTCCGTGAACAGAGAATGCACCTACAGGATCATCAATCTCAGCGGCATCAAGTGCTGCAACAGAAAATACAACTATAATTCCCCCTACTAGTCCTGCGAACCAGGCTCCAGCAAGAGTCATATCACCACAACCAGCAGTGATACTAACCAAACCAGCAAGGATTCCGTTAATTATCATTGTAAGATCAGGCTTACCAGAAGTTAATGTTGAAACAATAGTTGCACCAATAGCTCCAGCTGCTGCTGCCAAAGTAGTCGTTACAGCAACATATGGAACCCATTGATCCATAGCAAGTTGAGAACCGGGGTTAAATCCATACCAACCTATCCATAGGACTAATGCACCTAGAGTAGCTATAGCCATATTGTGTCCTGGCATAGCTTGTGGTTTCCCATCAGAGTATTTGCCAATTCTTGGCCCAAGAAGCATAGCTCCTACAAGACCCGCCCATGCTCCAACTGAGTGAACAATTGAAGAACCAGCGAAGTCAACAAAACCTAAAGAATCAAGCCAACCACCATTCCATTTCCAGCTACCAGCAATTGGATATATAAATGCAGTTAATACAACAGCAAAAACAACAAATTCTCCAAATTTAACTCTTTCAGCAACAAGACCGGAAACGATAGTTGCTGCAGTTCCTGCGAATGCAGACTGGAACAAGAAATCAACAGTTGGGACTAATCCAGCATCAGTAACCATATCAGCGGTGACTGTTGGATCAAAGAATAAGCCTCCAAAATAAAGCCATCCGTCAGCAACACTTCCTCCGTACATTAATGAATAGCCTATAAACCAATAAGAAGTTACAGCTAGAGCAAATACGAAAAGGTTTTTAGCAAGGATGTTTACTGCGTTCTTAGAACGACACATACCTGCCTCAACCATAGCGAAACCAGCGTTCATGAAGATCACTAAGATAGTAGCGATCAAAAGCCATAGATTGTTAGCAAGAAAAGCTGCATTCAACTCAGGTAAATCAGCTGCATGAGCTGAAAGATTAAAAATACCTAAACCAAACAAAGCTAAAGGAACAGTTGCAAGCCACAACATAGAGCGGTTTGAACTAAATCCTCGAATACTCCTCAAAAGGAGCATAGGTCCATTAACAAGACTTGCATCTTGTAATTTGGCCCTAGAGCGCCTTTGAGGCGTTTGCAAAGCAGTGGTCATAAAAAAAAATTAGATCTGCAAAAAAACAGTTTGTGCTGTTTCCTTTCATATTCAATATTGCTCAAAAAACTTATTAGTGTCTAGTAGTCGTTGTTACCAATTTTATAGTTGCATCTTAAAACTATATCTGTTAAATTTAAAAAATTTTTTTTTCAAATTTCAAATTATCAAGATTTTATTTTTTTCAAAGGTTTAATTCCTTTCCATGATACGTGGTCTTTATGAAATTCAAAAGAACATGGGATAGTTATCATTCCTGCACTTAAAGATTCTCTAAAAAGACTGCCATATAAGGGATCTGCATCATCTCCAGGAGCAAAAAAACAAGCATCTTTTCTCGTAATACAAAGTACTAAAACACTTTTACTTTCAGGAATTAATTCCTTTAATTCTATGAGGTGTTTTTGACCTCTTTTCGTTACTGTATCTGGGAATAGAGCTACATTTTCTTTAATCCAAGTCGTATTTTTAACCTCTATGTAAATGTTACGTTTATCAGGATTTGAAGATTTTGGGGTTAAAAAAAAGTCAATTCTGCTTTTTTTATCTTTTCCATAGGGAACTTCAGATTTGATTATCTCTATTTCACCTATTCTTTCTATTAGCAGATTTTTTTCAATAACCTTTTTGATTAACTTGTTTGCAAAGAGAGTATTAATACCTACCCAAACCTCCTCATTTTTTGCATTAACAACACATATCTGTTCCCAAGTAAAAGATAATTTTCTTTTTGGAGAAGGGGAAACACTTATTCTTACTTTTGCTCCCTGACTCAAAAGTCCCCTCATTGGGCCAGTGTTAGCACAATGAGCAGTTACTACCTCTCCACTCTTTAATTCGATATCTGCAAGAAACCTTTTATACCTCTTAATTAAAACCCCTTCAATTAATGGATCAAAATCAACTAACCGATCATTCATAAATATGTCTTTATTTAGAAATCAAATATAATTGAAACTTAAACTTATTGAAAAATTTAGACGATTCCAAATGCATTCATTTTTAAAAAATAATGTTTTTTCAATTTCGTTTGGTACTAGTCTAAGTAAATTAGCTGGATGTATAAGACAAATATTTATAGCTGCTGCTTTTGGGGTTGGTGTAACGTACGACGCGTTTAATTATGCATACATAATTCCTGGTTTTTTGCTAATAATCATTGGGGGTATTAATGGTCCCTTGCATAACGCAGTCGTTGCAGTTTTAACTCCGCTTAACAAAAAAAATGGAGGTATTGTTTTAACTCAAGTAAGCATAAAACTCTCAATATTATTAATGATTTTAGCCATATTGATTTACTCGAATTCCAGTTTATTAATTGATTTATTGGCCCCGAATTTAAGTTACGAAGCAAAATCTATTGCCACTTACCAATTACAAATACTTACACCTTGCATCCCTTTATCCGGCTTCATAGGTTTAAGTTTTGGCGCCTTAAATTCCCAAAGAAAATTCTTTTTATCAAGTATAAGTCCTGCAATAACAAGCTTAACTATTATTTTTTTTATTTTATTTAGTTGGACTTTCAACCAAGAAAATACATCTTCCAATTTCTTTACTTACACCGGATTACTGGCATTTGCAACTTTGACAGGAACTTTAATTCAGTTTGTTGTTCAAATTTGGGAAATAAATAAAATTGGTCTCTTGAGATTAGAGTCAACCTTCAATTTATTTAAAAATGAAGAGAGGAGAATTTTCAAACTAATTATTCCAGCATCTATCTCATCAGGTTTAAGTCAAATCAATGTTTTTATCGATATGTTTTTCGCTTCAAGTTTTCAAGGCGCAGCATCTGGACTAGCTTACGGAAACTTTCTTATACAAGCCCCCTTAGGCATATTATCTAACTCCTTGATTCTGCCATTACTTCCAAAATTTTCTAAATTAAGAAGTGAAGAAGACAAAAGAGGTCTCCAAAAAAAATTGATATCCGGGGTAGAGTACTGTTTCTTGGCAGCTATTTTTTTAACCGGATTTTTCATAACATTCAATAATCAAATCGTACAATTAGTTTTTCAAAGAGGATCTTTTGATTATTCAGCAACTTTAAAAGTAAAAAATATATTGATTGCTTATGCAGTTGGCATACCATTTTATCTTTATAGAGATTTATTAGTAAGAACTTACTATTCAATAGAAAAAACAAACTTCCCTTTTAAGTCTTCATTTGCAGGAATAATATTTAATATTTTTTTTGATTGGTTTTTAATTGGTGCCCCAATTAAGAATTTTGGGAATCTTTCTCCATATAATTTCGGAGTTGTGGGAATAATTTTATCTTCAGTAATAGTCAACCTTATAGTCTGTATTTTGCTTTCTTTTAATCTGCAAAATGAAGATATCAATTTACCTAACTTGGATTTATTGAGGAAAATTAGCCTCATGTCATTAGCAGCATTTATAGACAGTACACTTTGTTTTACTATTCTCCAAACTACTAATAACTTCAATTCAAATCTTGCAGAATTTTTATTATTAATATTTGGAACTCTAACTTTTTTTGTGATTTATTTTTTACTTACAAAATTCTTGAAAGTAAATAAATTTAAAGTTTCAAAAAAAGAGATTTAGTTTTTAAAAAAACTTTCCAAAATCTCTTCTAATTCTAGAATTTGTGAGTTAGTGATTAAATTAATCAATGGAATACTATTAACACCATCCCCTACTTTTACATTTATTGCTTTAAGACTTAATTTTGCAGCCTCCAATGGGCCTTGATCTCTATTGCTGATACATTCAATAGCAAGATACCTAGCTAGTCCAGCGTCTCCAAGATACAAATTCCACTTTTCTATTTTTATAAAAACCTTTTCAGAAATAACATTTTCTAGATCACTTATACTTATCTGAGAGTCCATAAATAGAAATTAATTTAAGTTGATTGTTTTGAAGTATCTTTTGGTTTTTTTATAATTACGAAAAGTAAATGGGAGGCTAAAAGAACTGACCAGACAATTGCAAAATTATTAAAAAAGCTGATTTCATATTTAATCTCTTTTAAAAGCCACGTGCCACTTACAATCGCAGTAAATATCATGCAGTGAATAACAAAATTTACTATTCGAGAAAAATGTTTATAGATAGGATCTTCTGAGTCACCATTTCCGTACCACTTTATAGGCATATTAATAATTAGATTGTTAATAATAGACATTTTACCCGAAATCTAGTTGACTAAGAGACCCTGAAACAGAGATATTACATAATTATGCGCCTGTAGCTCAGTGGATTAGAGCACCTGACTACGGATCAGGGTGTCGGGAGTTCGAATCTCTCCAGGCGCGTTTAAAATTCTGAAATATTCTTTTTATATTTTTCTAAAAAATATCGTCTATATTATGGGTATTACTTATCAAATTCAATGAATATCCTTCAAAATCTTAAAGAAAGTGATCCAGTAATATCAAACTTTATTAACTCTGAAAAAAATAGGCAGGAAACTCATCTTGAGTTAATCGCAAGCGAAAATTTCGCATCAATTGCCGTAATGCAGGCTCAAGGTTCCGTACTTACAAATAAATACGCCGAGGGATTACCCCAAAAAAGATATTACGGGGGATGTGAATTTGTTGATGAAATCGAAGAATTAGCTATTCAGAGAGCGAAAAAATTATTTAATGCAAATTGGGCTAATGTTCAACCCCATAGTGGAGCGCAGGCAAATGCTGCTGTTTTCCTAAGTCTACTTAAACCTGGCGACACAATCATGGGGATGGATTTATCTCATGGTGGACACCTAACTCATGGGTCTCCAGTAAATATGAGTGGCAAGTGGTTCAATGCAGTTCACTATGGTGTAAATAAAGAAACTAGTGAATTAAATTTTGATGAAATAAGAGAGATAGCACTTGAAACAAAACCAAAATTAATCATATGTGGATATTCTGCTTATCCAAGAACAATCGATTTTGAGTCATTTAGAAATATTGCTGATGAAGTTGGTGCATTCTTAATGGCTGATATTGCACACATCGCCGGTCTTGTAGCAAGTAAACTTCACCCAAATCCAATACCATATTGTGATGTAGTAACCACAACTACTCATAAAACATTAAGAGGGCCTAGAGGGGGACTTATCTTGTGTAAAGATGCAGAATTTGGAAAGAAATTTGATAAATCTGTTTTCCCTGGAACTCAGGGTGGGCCCCTCGAACATATAATTGCAGCTAAAGCAGTTGCATTTGGAGAAGCCTTGCAGCCAGATTTCGTTAATTATTCCCAACAAGTAATAAAAAATGCAAAAGTTCTAGCTTCAACTTTAATAAATAGAGGTATTAATATTGTTAGCGGAGGCACTGATAACCATATTGTTTTACTTGATTTAAGAAGTATCAATATGACTGGTAAGATTGCTGACTTACTTGTAAGTGAAGTGAATATCACTGCAAATAAAAATACTGTTCCATTTGACCCTGAATCACCTTTTGTAACCAGCGGACTAAGGTTGGGAACTGCTGCTCTAACTACTAGAGGCTTTAATGAGGATGCTTTTGCTGAAGTTGGTGAAATTATTGCTGATAGATTACTTAACCCAGACGATTCACTGATTGAAAGTAAATGTAAAGAAAGAGTATTAACCTTATGTAATCGTTTTCCTCTTTATGAAGGCAAACTTGAAGCATCAATTAAATGAGTCCTAATTCCAAGGGAGTTGAAATCCTTTCTATTGGAACAGAGCTACTTTTAGGAAATATTATCAATACAAATGCTCAATGGATCTCCGAACAGTTGTCTCAATTAGGCTTAAATCACTTTAGGCAATCAACTGTAGGTGATAATTTTGATCGAATTATAAAAATAATTAATGAAATATCGAAAAGAAGTAATCTTCTAATTACAACGGGTGGCCTGGGCCCCACCCCAGATGACTTAACTACTGAAGCAATAGCAAAATCTTTTAATGTATCTCTTTTTGAAAGACCGCACTTATGGAATGAAATTAAACAAAAACTTTCAAACTCAAAGCTCCAGGAAGATTCCTCTAGCTTAAGGAAACAATGTTTCTTCCCAAAAAATGCTCAAATTATTAAAAACCCTAGGGGGACTGCCCCAGGAATGATTTGGGAACCAGTAAAAGGGTTTACTATCCTTACTTTCCCTGGAGTACCAAGTGAAATGAAAAGTATGTGGGAAGAGACGGCGTATGATTTCATTAAAACCAAATTCTCAGATAGTTATTCCTTTTTTTCAAATACTCTTAAATTTACGGGCATTGGAGAATCTAGCGTTGCTGAAAAAATTAATGATCTATTAAATCTTAAGAACCCGACCGTTGCTCCATATGCAAACTTAGGAGAGGTTAAACTCAGAATCACCGCGCGAGCAAAGAACGACCTAGAAGCAAAAAATATAATTAAGCCTGTAAAAGAAAAATTAAAAAAAGAGTTTTCGAAATTTATTTTTGGAGAGGATAACGATACTCTTCCTAGCGTTTTAATAAAAGAATTAACCAAGAGGAACCAAACTATTGTTTTTGCTGAATCCTGCACCGGAGGCCTTCTATCTTCATCACTAACCTCAATATCAGGTTCATCTCAAGTTTTTAAAGGTAGTATTGTTTCCTATAGTAACGAGCTAAAAAATTCATTATTAAATATTTCTGAAGAAAAGCTTTTAAAATATGGAGCTGTTTCTGAAGAAGTTTGTGAGGCCATGGCAATTAATGTAAAAGAGAAATTAGGAGCAGATTGGGCAATAGCAATTAGTGGAATAGCTGGTCCTAACGGAGGCAGTCAAGACAAACCAGTTGGACTTGTTTATATATCAATTTCAGGACCGAATAATCATATAACTAATATAAAAAAACTATTTAACTCAACACGAAATCGAATAGAAATTCAAAGACTAAGTGTAAATGTGTGTTTGAACAGCCTCCGATTAATCCTATTATCAAATAGTAAGTAACTATTTTTACAACTTGAGTCAAAATACCCTATTTGATAAAGTTTGGGATTTACATAAAGTTTCAAGTCTTCAAGGTGGATCTGATCAATTATTTATTGGTCTTCATCTTATCCATGAAGTGACTAGTCCTCAAGCATTTGGTGCTTTAAAGGACAAAAAATTAAAGGTTAAATTCCCTGATAGAACTGTTGCTACTGTTGATCATATTGTGCCAACAGATAATCAGAGCAGGCCTTTCAAAGATAATCTTGCTGAACAGATGATTGAAACACTTGAGAAGAATTGCTTAGAACATAAAATAAAATTTTTTAATATTGGTAGTGGTAATCAAGGAATAGTTCATGTAGTAGCACCTGAATTAGGCTTAACTCAGCCAGGAATGACAATCGCTTGTGGAGATTCTCATACTTCGACTCATGGAGCTTTTGGGTCAATTGCTTTTGGAATAGGTACAAGTCAAGTAAGAGATGTTCTTGCTACCCAAACCTTAGCCATGAACAAATTGAAAGTTAGGCAGATTTGGTGTGACAATAAATTATCTAAAGGTGTTTATGCTAAGGATTTAGTCCTTCATATCATTAATAAACTTGGTGTAAATGCAGGAGTAGGTTTCGCATATGAATTTGCAGGGCCTGCCATATATGAATTATCAATGGAAGAGAGGATGACGATATGCAATATGTCTATTGAAGGAGGAGCAAGATGCGGCTACATTAACCCTGATGAAAAGACATTTAGTTACATTAAAAATAAATTATGTGCTCCAAAAAATGAGCATTGGGATAAAGCGCTCAGATGGTGGAAATCATTAAAAAGCGATGAAACTTCAATTTATGATGATGTAACTATATTAGATGCTTCTAAGGTAGAACCAACCGTAACCTGGGGGATTACTCCTGGCCAAAGTATAAGCATTAATCAACAAATCCCTCTTTTAGATGACTTATCCCCAAATGATAAATTAGTTGCAAAAGAGGCTTATGAATATATGAGTTTCAAGCCAGGACAATTAATAAAAGATACTCCTGTAGACGTTTGTTTCATAGGTAGTTGCACAAATGGAAGAATCAGTGACTTAAGAGTTGCAGCTAAAGTATTAAAAGGCAAAAAAGTATCCAAGAATGTCAAAGCATTTGCAGTTCCTGGTTCAGAAAAAGTTGCTAATGAAGCCAAACAAGAAGGTCTCGATCAGATATTTAAAGATTCTGGATTTCAATGGAGAGAACCAGGCTGCTCAATGTGTTTAGCAATGAATTCAGATAAGTTAATAGGTAATCAAGTTAGTGCTAGTTCTAGTAATAGAAATTTCAAAGGTAGACAGGGATCTCCTAGCGGAAGAACACTACTCATGAGTCCAGCAATGGTTGCTGCTGCTGCAATTAATGGAAAAGTCAGTGACGTGCGAGAATTTATTAATCAATGAAATCCGAGTTTACCCAACCAATTGGAAAAATTACAAAAATAAACGGGCAATGTATCTCCTTGATTGGTAACGACATTGATACAGATCGAATAATTCCAGCGCGTTTCTTGAAGTGTGTTAATTTTGATTCATTGGGCGAATCTGTTTTTGAGGACGACCGAGAAACCTTAAAGGGAAAGCATCCTTTCGATCTAGAAGAAAACCAAAACGCCACAATATTGATTGTTAACACCAATTTTGGGTGTGGCTCCAGCAGAGAACATGCTCCCCAAGCACTTATGAGATGGGGCATAAAAGCAATAATAGGAGAGAGTTTCGCCGATATTTTTTACAGTAACTGTGTTGCAATAGGAATCCCCTGTTTTTCGCTACCTAAAAAATCCATAGAAGAAATACAAGAATATTGCGGTAATCAATTTTTATTTTTAGAAATTGATCTGAACAAGTCATTGGCAAAATCAAAAGATTTAAATTTCAATCTCGAGATTAAGGAAAGCTCAAGAAAAATGTTTTTGTCAGGAGAATGGGATGCTACTTTTACACTTCTTGAGAATGAAAATTTAATAGAAAATAAATTTAACCAATTACCTTATATGAAATTTAATAATAATTTGCTTTAGCTATTTAAATCCATAGAGACTAAAAGAAATTCCTCCTGCTTGATTATGAGGTTGATAAAAAATACCAACTTCGTAGGATCTTTTTTGCCAATTTAAAGAAATTTTAGAATCTATAAATTCACCATAATCATTTGAATTGTCTGTTAAGTTCAAAATCCCAAAACTTTTGAGAATGATTGGTCCATATAATTGCTGATCAAAGGAAATATCTAAAGTAAAATCCTCATAATTCTGATCAAACTTAAAAACACTTTCTCCACTATCAAATTTGTAGAAAGGTAAAAAACTTATACGAGTATAGTCAAAAGTTTTATTTTTAAAATTACCAAATATTAATTCTGGGCCTATACCTAACCCTAAATATTCTTGATGATCTCCATTTTCATAAAAAGAATATGATGCTTCCAATCTTGTATTAAGGCTTAAGCCTTTTGTGATTGGTTCAGGAATATACTTATATGAAACATCAATAAATTTCTTTTTAGGATCTACAATACTAATTGGAAATTTCTGATCAAGAGAATAAAACAAATTACCTTTCAGGTTAGTTACCAATTTTTTAGTATTTAAAGCCTCTGATGTTATGCTGGCCAAACCTAAAGATAAAAGTTCTGTCTTTTTAATGCCATCAACAATCCAAGTATTTTCCCTTAGCAATTTTGAACCATAACCTGAGTAAATTTCTGCTTCACCCAATGAACCGTTCCAGACCCTCTCTCTATAAATGCCATAAAAACTTTTTTCCCATTTTGAATCTAATAAATCAATTTCTTTACTCAATTCAGTTTTAAATCTAAATGCATCTGAAAATTTATTAAAATCAAAAGAATTTAAATTCTTTTTAATTGCTAAATCCCACTTTTTAATTGGGCCTTTTATCTGAGAATTTAGAGCAAAATAATCTTCAAAACTTGTACTTCTCTTCACCCTATCTGAAGTGATTGATTCGCCCTTATTTACAAAACTTTTTGTATACCCTTTTAATGACCTCTGAATTAGAAATTGCGGCTCTAAATCAAGAACAAAATCATCAGATATTTTTACAGAATCAAATTTCCTACCAATAAAATACCCATCCTTATCTAAATTTTCATATCCAATATTCCATCTGTTATCGATTTGAGAATTATTAAAATCAAAAGCTCTATCACCTAACCAAAAAGGTATTGAAATTTTCTCTTCAAAGATTAAGTAATTTAATGCAGAATTGAATCTTAAGTTTTCATTACGAGGATAAACTTCTAATAAATTAATTACTAATTTAGCTTGTTTAGACTCAAGTAAATCATTACTAAATACAGCCTTCTTGCTTTCCCATTTTTGGCCATCTATAGATATTTTATCTGTAAAAAATAACCAATTTTCAACCTTGCTTGGAGTATTTACAACTTCCTTTTTTTTTAAGTCAATTAAACTATCCAACTTTTCAAAATCTAATAAGCTGAAATTTGAAGATAAGTCATCCATCAATTTGTTGGTATTAATAGATCCCTCAACATCTAATAAATACCCTTTTTCACTCATAAAACTGTACTCTAGTTGATCAACTTTGAAGAATTGATCGCCTAATACCAAAGTTATGTTTCCTTTAGCACTAATTTTTTTATTTAACTTATCGTAAATTAAAGTATCTGCTTTAAGGAGTTTCCCTCTGTAAACAACGGATACATTTCCCTCTGCATAAATAACATCATTTATTTCTGACTGTTTATCAGATTGAATTATTACCTCTTGTTGCGTTTCGGCTTTAGCTACTAAAAATGAATCAAGATTTTGAAATAAATTTAGAAGGGAAGAATTATCATTAGAAACCTTTGAATATTTTGGAAAAGTCTCTTCATTGAAAATTTTCGACCCAATCAATTTGATAGTTTGATTATTGATATTTTTATTAATTTTTAGGGATTCAGCTGATTTTGAAGGCTGTATGAAATTAATAAAAAGAAAAGAGAAAAATATTACTTTTTTTGAAATTCCAGAAATCAATTTAAAAAATTTAATTAAGAGATTAATCTTGAGGACTTTCTAGGTCTTTTCTGTTTGGTGTTCTTGTTGGGTCACTTGCTAAAAATCCGAAAAGAAATATTCCAACAAAGAAAAAGACGATAGTGTAAACAGAAATTTTTAAGGCGAGCATGGAATTACTAGTGCTGACAGATTTATATCTTATTAAATTTATAATTAAACTATGGTTAAATGTTTACTTTTTGTATTTTTGGAAAATTTTGAAATACTTTAGGTGAAATTAATCATCATGGTCATCCCAAGGATCCGTAAGCTTTGCGGCTTTAGGTCCAAATGCAGTCCAAAGACCAAAACCTGTTAAAGCTAGAAGTAATGCCAGAATTGTTACCGCTATGGAAACTGCAGGATCTGGAGCAGATGATAAAGTTTGCATCAATTTTGCTAAGTTTGTAAACAATTTATGTATAAGTTCTTATACAATAGCGAAATAATATTCGATTACGTGAATTCAAATGGGTCAAAAAACAGCCTTAGGCAGTCTTTTAAAAGCAATTGGCAATTCAGGTCAAGGTAAAGTAGTACCTGGTTGGGGTGCAGTTCCTGTGATGACTGTCATAGGGCTACTGTTACTTGTTTTTTTAGTTATTCTTCTACAAATTTATAACCAATCATTACTACTACAAGGTTTCTCAGTAGATTGGAACGGAAACTAAATTTCTGAAATTTTCATAAAAAGTTATTTAGTTCTTATATAGAATTAGGTTAATATAAAGTTTCCTAAATAACTTTTTAAAAATTTTTGTTTTTATTAATTAGTTATAGTTTATATATATTCATAATTCTCAATAATAATGAGATTTAGGAAATAAACCATGAAAGAAATATTTTTAATTGGTCTTGGAAACCCCGGCAAAAAATATTTAAACAATAGACATAATATAGGATTCTTACTGCTTAAAAAATTTTCGAAAAAATATAATTCAAATTTTTTATTAAAAGATAAGCTAAAGAGTTCCTGCTCAGAATTTCAAATCAATGATTCTAATTTCAGGTTATTTTTACCAAATACGTTTATGAATAACAGTGGTGATGCTGTCAGAGCAATAGTTGATTGGTACAAAATAAATTTAAATCAGATTTTCATAATAGTAGATGACAAAGATCTTCCCCTTGGAAAAATAAGATTTAGAAGCAAAGGAAGCTCTGGTGGACATAACGGGCTGAAAAGCATCATTGAACAATTACAGACACAAAACTTTAAGAGAATAAGAATTGGTATTGGGTCACCTCCTCTAATAAAAGAAAAAAATAATTTCAATACCATTTCACATGTATTAGGAAATATTTCTCTAGAAGAAAAATCAATATTGGATAAAGTGTATAACAGAGTAATAGAATCCCTCGAACAAATAAATACTAAAAAAGAAGAATTTATAATTAATGAATTAAATTCTTTTGAAAAAGACCAACTTTAAGAAATGCGTTCAAAACCGGAAACGATTGCCAATGTAAGTGTTAAGGAATATTGCTTCTCAAAAAAGCAAATTCAGGGGGTTGTGGAAGCTAGTCAATTTAAATGGACTTTTACATGGTCCTTTAACAAAGGTCTATTAAAGGTAAATCCACCTCTAGGAAGAGCATTAATTGAGGATGCCTTATTGAGATTCTTATTGAAAAAAGATTATGAACTTGAAACAGGGAATGAATATAAGTTCACTATTTCAGCCAAGTTTTAAAATCTATATTTTGATTCAAAGTAAACTTCGTTTTGCAATAATCTTCTAAAATCAACAACGCTGATATTGCATCAAGGTTTTTATTAAGGATAAAAACCTCTCTAGGCATTAAAAACTTCAGACCAGTAATTGGGAAAAGTTCAAAATATCTTGCTTTAGCCCTGTAGGTGGTATTTTTTTCCTCAAAAGTTATAATTTCTTTTTTAAAAAAATATAGTTTTTCTCTAATTTCTTTACTGGTAGTACCATTGCCAATAATAATTTGTAATATGTCCTCAGCTGCAATTAAATTTCTGACATACTTTTCAAGTAATTCACTTTCAAGAATAATCGCATCATAAACTTTTTTTTCACTTATTTCAGCTAATACTAAGCCGCATTTACTTTTTCCAGGATCAATAGTTATAACTCTAGGCATTTAAGATGAAATTTTTAAAATATTGATTTCAACGACTATGGGTTCTATAGTTTTACTATCTCTTAAAGATACTACTTCTAGCTTAAATTTGATATTTTTATTTTCTTGAAGAAAGTCTCTAATTTTTCTTACAAAATTTCCATTTGTTTTAATTTCACTAACTTGTGATCCTTTTGACTTAATTTCATCCCTAGTTTCTCTAAGCAATGATTTAATTTTTAAATTTATTGATTTAAGATTTAAATCACTTTCTCCCAGAACTGAACTTGTAATAACATCCCCTTTTTTGACTATAAATTTATTCTCTAATAATTCAGGTGATACAAAAACATAATTATCACCTTTTAAAACATTTGTTGCTGATTTGATTAGTAAAATCCAGTTACCACCTCTAGCAGCTATTGTCTGAATTTTTGTAATATCACTAGGTCTCCACAAAAGAATATTTTTTGCTTCTTTATTAATTGGAGTTACAATTTTCGTAACAAATTTATCAGCTTCATTGTAGATTTTTGTAAAGTCTATTTTTACATTTGAGCTAGAGTTGATTTCAGCTATAAATAAAGTTTGTCCTCTTTTAATGACAATATTTCCTCTCCTAAATTCTTTAATATTATTTTTTAATTGATTTAATTCCTTTTCTTTTTTAATAATTTTACCTTCAAGTTCCTTTCGTTCTTCCTGTAAAGGGATTAAAGCCTTTTTACTTTCATCTAAAGTTTTTTGCAAAAAAGGAATATCAACAAAAAGCCTTTGTCTGAATTCTTCACTTACTAAAATCAATAACCCTATTGATATTGAACTAATAAACCCACCAGTAATAATAGTTATTATGGTTGCTGTTTTTTTTGGTCTTAATTTTAAGATACTAAATCTTGCTTTACCGATCTTTGTTCCAAGAATATCCCCAAATGGTGCGATTAATCCCCCCAGTAATATTAAAAAAACAATTAAAATCCAAGCCACACTTTTGCATATACTCAATACATCATAATTTATGATGAATCAATTAAATCTTTTTGCAAGAGCAATTGGATCGAACACTGTGATCTTTTTTCTTTCAATATTAAGAAGTCCTGAATCCTTTAGATCTCCCAATAATCTTGTAATGGTTACTCTTGTAGAACCAATAGCTTCAGCAATTGCTTGATGTGAAAGCCTTAAATCTATCGTAATACCTTTTTCACCTGCGACTCCAAAGTCTCTACAAAGGACCATTAAAAAACTTACTAAACGAGAAGACATATCTCTATGCGTAAGAGTTTCTATCATAGTTTCAGTTTGCAGGATCCTACTTGAAAGCCCCTGTAAAAGTAACAGTCCTACTGATGCATCTTCCTCTATAGCTCTTAAAACAGAATTTGCGGGTGCTGTTATCATTTCAACTCTTGTGAATGCTATGGCATGATAAAAACGATCGGATCTATGGCCTGTTAGAAGAGATAAAACACCAAATAGACTATTTTCTCTTAAAAGAGCAACAGTTATTTCTTCTCCTGACTCATAAACTCTTGACAGTCTTACTGCTCCTCTTCTTATAAGATAAACTCTTTCAGCAGGGTCCCCAGGGAAAAATATTGTTTTAGATCTCTCAACCATTTCTGTGCTTGCACCATCTAGACCTTTAATAACTTCCATTAAAGTTCTATTGATTGGAAAACGTTCTCCAACAGAGTTAATTTTACTTTGTCCGGAATGTTGCGAACTAAAGCGGTTGAATCCTCGTGAAGCAGGTATCATAAATATCTTGACTATTAAAAAATTTAAGAAGACACCCTGAAATATCTTGTATCAACTGTAACAATTTCCAATTCTTATCAGTTTATTAACAAGCTTTTTTCAGTCAGTTTCTAATTGCTTAACCCTTTTTTAAGTAAAATTACACTATATGCAGCGTCAAAAGATTCTAATTATACTGCATGTAGAAAGAATCTAAATAATGGTAATTAGTTCATCCCATAATTATTCTAAAGGTAATCTTGATGTTGTAAATAGAAATACTCCCAACAAAATTAACTTAAAAAATTTTTCACAAAACGGACAAATTCAAATCTATCAATCTTCATATAGAGGTAGCTACACATCCATTATTAGGGACTCTCTACGAAATGCTGCTCTTGGAAGGAAAGTGCTACTAATACAATTTATGAAAGGAGGAGTCAAGCAAGGAGTTGATCATGCAGTAAAGCTATGCGGTAATTTAACCTGGCTAAGATCATCACATTCCTTTGATCAATATAATACTGAAGCAATTAAAAATAATAAAAATTTAAAAAAATCTATTTATGAATCTACTATTGAATTATGGAATTTTTGTAAAAGGGAACTACAATCTGGAGAGATTGATCAAATCATACTTGATGAAATCTTTTTAGCTATTGAAATGAAAATTATCGATAAAGATGATTTGATTTCAACACTTGAAAACCGATTTATATCAGGAGATGTAATCCTTACTGGTACAGATATTCCTAAAGATTTTTTGTTAATGGCCAACCAAATTACCGAACTTCGCTCATAAAACAATGCTAAAAAATGATCTCTGGATAAATCAAAAAGCTTCGGAAGGTATGATAAAACCCTTCCAGTCAAATTTAGTGAGACATCTTGAGCCTGACAATAAACAAAAGCCAGTTTTGAGTTACGGATGCTCCTCTTATGGATATGATTTAAGGCTTTCATCAAAAGAATTTCTAATTTTCAGACATATCCCAGGGACAGTGATGAACCCCAAAAAGTTTAATCCTCAAAATTTAGAAAAAACTGTTCTTCACCATGATAATGATGGAGACTTTTTTATCCTTCCTGCTCACTCCTATGGCTTAGGAGTTGCTTTAGAAAAGATGAAAGTGCCAGAAAATATAACTGTTATCTGCATAGGCAAAAGTACTTACGCACGACTTGGAATAATTGTTAATACAACGCCCGCAGAGGCCGGGTGGGAAGGACATCTAACCTTAGAATTTAGTAATAGTTCAGGTGCAGATTGCAGAATTTATGCTGAAGAAGGTATTTGCCAACTACTCTTTTTTGAAGGTGATCCTTGCTCTACAACCTATGAAGATAGAAGAGGTAAATATCAAAACCAACCTGAAAAAGTAACTCTTGCAAAGATATAAATGAGTAAAGTTGAACTAATTTCGCTAACCCCTAATGCAGAAAAAACAATGGCTTACATTGCAAGAGTTAGCAATCCAAAAAATCAGGAAAATGAAGATTATTCTAAATTATTGAGTTATTGCATTAAAAATGAACATTGGAGTGTTTTTGAACAGTCATTTATGACCTTACAAATAGAAACTAACAGAGGAATCGCCGCCCAAATTTTAAGACATAGATCATTTACTTTCCAAGAATTTTCACAGAGATATGCAGATAGCTCTCAATTGGGTAATATTCCCTTACCAGAACTAAGGCGTCAAGATTTTAAAAACAGGCAAAATTCAATTCCTGATCTCCCTGATGAGTTAAAAAAAAGATTTAATGAAAAAATTAGTTTACATTTTCAGGCTGCCTCAGAATTATATGAAGATTTACTTGCTGAAGGTGTAGCCAAAGAATGTGCGAGATTTGTTTTGCCATTAGCAACTCCAACAAGAATCTATATGTCTGGATCATGCAGATCGTGGATCCATTACATTCATTTGAGATCAGCTCACGGCACCCAAAAAGAGCACAAGTCTATCGCCCAAAATTGCAAGTCTATTTTTAAAAAAAGTTTTCCGATTGTATCAAAATCTTTAGAATGGTAAAAATTATCCATGACTACGAGGACTAACCGCATTATTTTTATTTTCTTGAATTGTTGAAAATTCAGCATTAATAATTTCCTCATAAGGTTTCTCTTCTTTTTCTATATTATTGATAGATTTTCTTATTTTTAATTCATCTTGTTTACCAATAAAAGTAGATATTAGATTACCCTTTTTATCAAAAAGATTAACTTGAGGAATCCCGTTAACAGCAAACTTCTCTATGTAATTACCCCATTTTTGATTATCAACATTTAAAAAAACAAAATTAATATCTTTTCCGTATTCATTTTTAAGAGCAGAAACTTGTGGAGCCATTTCTTTGCAAACTTCACACCACTCAGCATAAAATTCCAAAAATGTAGGCCTATTATTTGTAAAAGCTATTTCAGGGTCAACAGATAATTCTCCAAAACTCTTGAGAAGATAAGTTGATTTAAACAAAAAACTTTTAAACAAAAACAGTGAAATTAAAACAAAAGATAATATTAAGATAAGTATTGATTTTAAATTTGTCTTTAAAATTTGTTCTTGACTCTCAGATTCCACTATTAAAGAATATTAACTAAAAACATTTTAAATAAGTTAAACAAATAAAGAGAATTGAAATCTATAAGCTTTTAATCAACTGATAAAATAATAACAAAATAAATTTCTTTGAATCCTCAAATCTAATTATGCAATCAATCTTTGGAACTGATGGAATAAGAGGAAAATTTAATGAAGAGATAACCTATTCACTAGCCTATAAAGTAGGACATGCTCTTGGTTCGAGCTTAGAGAAGAAAAGTCCAATAATAATTGGAAGAGATACGAGAATTAGTGGAGATATTCTTCTTCAGGCAATAACACAAGGTATAAACGATAGTGGCAAACAATTTATAAATCTTGGAATATGCCCTACCCCAGCCATACCTTTTTTAATCAAAAAAGAGAAACTGAGTAGTGGGATTATGATATCTGCAAGTCATAATCCGCCAGAATATAATGGCATAAAAATTTTTGATCATAATGGTGAAAAAATTACCAAATCTTTTGAAAATAAAATTCAAAAATTAATTGAACAATCAAATCACAATATCTCAGTTTCTAGAAAAGTGATCTCTCGTAATACAAATAAAGATCTTATCGATATTTATATCAAAAGCCTAATCCAAACAATGGGTGGAGATAATCTAAGCGGGTTGAAAATAATATTAGACACATGCTATGGATCAGCATCAACCTGCGCAAAAAAAATTTTTCAGTCTCTTGGTGCTGATGTAAGAGTTATTAATAACTCTAAAAATGGGTTAAAAATTAATATGAATTGTGGTTCTACTAACCTCGAACCACTAAAAAAAGCATTAAGAGAGAGTGCTGCAGATATGGGTTTTAGCTTCGATGGGGATGCCGATAGAGTAATTGGAATAGATTCAGAAGGCAATGTTTTAGATGGAGATCACATGCTTTTTCTTTTGGGTAGAGAACTTATGGAACAAAAAATTCTCACAAATAATTTAATAGTATCAACGCATATGGCAAACTTAGGTTTTGAAAAGGCATGGAAGAAAATTGGAGGAATTTTATATAGAACTGATGTAGGAGATAAATATGTGCATGATGCAATTAAGGAAAAAGGAGCAGTTTTAGGAGGTGAACAGTCAGGTCATATACTTTTAAAAATTAACAACTTTTCTGGAGATGGGATATTGACTGCACTTCAAATTTCTAAATTTTGTAAAGAGAAAAATATTAATTTAAATGATTGGCTTAAAAGTAGTTTCGAACCTTATCCTCAAAAACTAACCAATATCAATCTAGATTTTAATATTAATAAATTAAATCCAGAAACCAAAATCTTGATTGATCAAACTATAGATTTTTTTCAGAAAATATATTCGGATAATTGTAGAGTTTATATACGGCCTAGCGGCACAGAACCCGTTATGAGAGTTCTAGTTGAGGCCAAAAATCATAAGAAAGTTGATTCTATATCAGGAGAAATAACAAACAAACTCTTTTTAGAAATAGATAAAATAATAAATTAACGATTCATTAAATTTTTATATAAATCCTTTCAAAAATATCAAGTTGGTTAACAATCACATATTTTTCCCGATTAGTTTTAACTTTATTTGGATTAAAACTTTCGGAATAATTAAAATCTTTTTTATCTATTGTTTTAAAATTAAAACTACTTGATATTGTGTAATCCATATAATCGAATAAATCCTTTACATCCGTTTTTATAAAAATTAAGGTCCCTTTTTGTAATGAATTTGAGAGAATATTAATAAATTCTGGCTGAATTACACGCCTTTTATAATGTCTCTTTTTAAACCATGGATCAGGAAAATTAAAGGAAAGACTTTTTAGATTTTTGAAAATAAATTTACTTTGGACATCATTCAAAATATTATTAGCATTACCAAATATAAAATATAGATTTTTGATTTCTCTTTCAAGAACTTTTAACTTAGCATTTTTGACTAATTTCTCACGGATTTCAATTCCTAAATAATTCCACCTATTATTAACTAAAGCTAAATCAAATAGAAACTCACCAGCAGCACAACCTATATCCAAATGAAGATTCGATTTAGGATCAACAAACATTTCGCTCAAAGAGGGTATTCTTTCAATTTGATTAAAATTACTACTAAGGGGATTAACATGCTGTCTCATACAATTATCAATATATTTCTAGGCAATAATATAAGGATGCATAATATTCATAACTATGACAATAGTAAGTTCAAAAGTAATAGTTTGATGTTTAATTATTATGTATTTAAAAAGAAAAAATTTTGAACGTTTTTAATCAACTTTCTATTTGGCTATCCTTTCAACTTTCAATAATTTTCCTTATTGGTATTCCTATTACTCTCTCATTCTGGGCAATTAAAAAAAGAAATAAAGCAGTTATTAAACTTCTATCAATTTATTGGAAAATATCCCTTTTATTTTTGATAAGCCTTTTACTTTTAATAGGAAAGTATAATTATGCTCTTGTGATAACAAATATTTCAACGTTATTAATGACAGTTTCAGTTTGGTTTTGGAACGATATTAATGATGAATTAAGAGAATATGATTTTTCTTACTCCCTCACCACAACGACAAAAATTTGGAGATGGACAATAACTTTTATATCTCTCAATTTCTTTATACAGAGTTTCCAAAACTTCAATTGCTTTTCTTTTATTAATTCGGATGCATGTGCAATATGGCTTCAGCCTTCTTCAAATTTATATCTTATTTTAAAAAATTTATTTAATTTTTTCTTTGGAGCTAACTTTACTCAGCCGATAGCAAAATTCTTAGGATTATTTTCATTATCCATCTATATTTTAGGCCTGATTCAATGGTCAATAATCAAATTACCTAAAAATGGAAGAAACTCTTGCTTCTCAGAAAATGGCGAAAATTGATTTAATAAATAGTCTTGAAAAAATCAGTTCCGAGATACCTGATAGGATACTTAAAGTAGAGGGTTTCATCCAAAAAGAAAATCAAAAAGAACATTTAGAAATACTTATTTTCAGAGGTTTCAGTAGCTCAACAACTCATCCAATTGAAATAGATTCAGAAAAAAAAGTAATAGCAATTACTTATGTAATTACAAATTTTAAACTTTACAAAGCACCATTGATAGATACCGAAGAAAATTTTATAAGAGAAAATCAAAACTCAGTTTTCTTTTTGAATCAAAAAAACTGGATTTAAACAAATTCAAAATTAATAATATTTGAACATCTTTTGCATAATTTTGTATTTTGAATTCCATTAAAAGTTTCTTTTTGATAATGCCAACATCTATCACATTTTTGACCTTGAGCTTTTGCTATTTGAATTTTACCAAGTTCATTGTTATCAATAATGAGAGAATTCTCCGCCAAATTGGATACCACTTGGAAGTTTGATACTATAAGCCAATCCCTAAATAAATCTACATCTTGATTGCCAAATTCTTTTAGCCAAGTAAGTGAATCTTTTAAAACTTTATCTTCAGGTAAATAATTAACTTCAGTTTCCAAAGCTGCTCCAATTATTTGTTTGTTCCTACATCCTTCTATAGCCTTGTTAATTTCAACTCTCAAATTTCTTAAATTTGCAATGTGCGTATTAAGTATTTGATTTTTCCATGACTGGGGAAATATTGGCCATCCCCTTTGAAAGACTGATTTTTCTTTAGTTGAATATGGTATATTTTGCCAAATATCTTCAGCCATATGACAAAGCACTGGAGAAATAAGTACTGCTAAATTTTCAACAACCTTTGACATGACGAACTGACATGATCTTCTCCTAAATTGTGATTTAGAACTTACATATAACCTATCCTTGGCAATATCCAAATAAAAATTTGATAGATCTATAACACAAAAACTTTGCAAGATTTGGAAAAATTTTGAAAATTCATAATTTTCATAAGCATTTGATATTTGATCTGTAACCTCAACTAATCTGCCTAACATCCATTGATCTAAGAGAGGCAATTTATCAATTTCAAAACTATCAATATTAGGATCATAATCATGAATGTTACCTAAAAGATATCTTGCAGTATTACGAACTTTTCTGTAAACGTCTGAAAGTTGCTTGAGTATATTTGAACCAATTGGGACATCAACTGAATAATCTACAGAGCTTACCCATAGCCTTAAAACATCAGCACCATAAGCAGGATCAGTTTTTTTATTATTACCTCCATTAATAATTATATTTGGATCAACAACATTTCCTAAAGATTTACTCATTTTTCTTCCGTTTTCATCAAGTGCAAAACCATGAGTTAAAACTTTTTTATATGGAGGTTTATTATTGACAGCAACAGATGTTAGCAAAGAAGACTGAAACCATCCTCGATGTTGATCTGAGCCCTCTAAATAAAGATCTGCTGGATACTTTAATTCACTTCTTAGTTCACATACTGCTGCCCAGCTAGATCCTGAATCGAACCAAACATCCATTGTATCTGTTCCTTTTTTCCATAGATCCGATTCTTTTGCATAATTTTCTGGCAAAAGATTCTTAACATCCCAATCCCACCAAATATCTGCTCCATGTTCACTAAAAAGTTCTTGAATATGATTAATTATCTCTTTATTAAGGAGAATGTCGTTGCCATTTTTTTTATAAAAAACAGGAATAGGTACTCCCCATGACCTTTGTCTAGAAATACACCAATCTCCTCTACCAACAACCATAGAATAAATTCTTTTCTTTCCAGTCTCTGGCATCCATTCAACATCTTCAATTGCCTTTAAAGCAGATGATCTAAAGCCATTTACAGATGCGAACCATTGTTCTGTTGCCCTAAAAATAGTTGGTTTTTTGGTTCTCCAATCATACGGATATCTATGCTTATAATTTTCTTGCAATAGAAGCAAATTATTTCCTTTTAAATGTTCAATAATTAAATCATTTGCATCTTTAAGGACATTTGATCCTTTGAATTGACCAGAATATTCATTTAAGTTACCTTTTTCATCAACGACACATGTTATTGGTAAATCATATTTTTGACCCACATTAAAATCATCTATCCCATGTCCTGGCGCAGTATGAACAATTCCAGTCCCTGATTCTGTAGTAATATAATCTCCTCCAATTACAATTCTGCAATTTTTATTCTTAGAGGGATGTTGATATTCAATATTTTCCAATTTAGAGCCTTTAACCTCTAAAAGCACCTTGAAATCTTTATTAAATTTCTTACTTATTTCAGAAGATAAATCCTTAGCAAAAAGGTAAATTCGCTTCTCTTCATCAATAGCAAAAATGTAATTTATTTTTGGATTTACTGCAACTGCTTCATTTGCAGGTATGGTCCAGGGAGTAGTAGTCCAAATAGTTATGAAAGAATTATTTTGAAAAAAATCTTTTTTGCTATTAAGATTTTCTTGGATGAAATTTAATAGAATCTCCTCAGGTATTTTAGTGATTTTTAATGAAACATAAATACTTTTTGAATAATGTTCATCAGGGTATTCTAATTCTGCTTCTGCAAGTGCAGTCCTTGAACTTGGACTCCAATGCACAGGTTTAAGACCTCTATAGATATAGCCATTTAAAAACATTTTCCCAAATACTCCAATCTGAGCAGATTCATAACTTTTCTTAAGAGTTAAGTAAGGGTTATTCCAATCTCCCCATATGCCCCACCTTTTGAAACCCTCCTTTTGATTATTAATTTGGATGTGGGCATAGTCTGTTGCTTTTTTTCTTAAATTTAGAGTGTCAAGATTCTTTCTTTCATCAGATTTTAAATTCTGAAGAACTTTTAATTCAATAGGTAATCCATGACAGTCCCAACCAGGTACGAAATGAACCCTAAATCCTCTTAAGGTTTTGTACTTATTTATTATGTCTTTTAAAACTTTATTAAGGGCATGACCCATATGAAGCGCTCCATTTGCATAAGGCGGGCCATCATGTAATGTAAATATTTCGCCTAAATTACTTGAACCTAATTGAAAATCAATATCATTGTTAGCCCAAAAATTCTGAATCTCGGGTTCTCTTACAACTGAATTAGCACGCATTGAGAAGTCAGTTTTTAGTAAATTTAAAGTTTCTTTATAAGAAAAGTCTGATTTTTGTTCTTTGCTATTTTGAGATTTCATACGAGGATATAAGAAATATTGGTGTTCAAAAGAATTATTTTAATAAATCTAATTTATTATATTCTTTCTTAATTGACCTGTGTTTTTTGGAATGTTTCAAATAACCAATTTATTTAATTTCAGAATTTTATATTATCATTTTTATCATTTCTTACCCACTTTTTTTGGGTTGTATTTTTATTATTTCCACCAAAATTAAAAAAATTTGAAGGTTTCGTGAAATCACCAAATACCAGATTAATAGACTCTAATATTTTCGAAAAGTTATTTTTAAACTCCAAAAAGGTAGTTAATTTTTTCTTTTCATTATCTGTCAATTGGTACCATCTAGATAAAAAAAGCTCTATTAGATAAAAAATTACCAGTACTGTTAAAAAAAGGAACATTACAAAAAATGATTCATCTAATGTTTTATTTTTAATTATTAATATCAAACCTATTAATAAATTTAAAAAAGCTCTTATCAAATCTTTTGGTTTACCAAGCTCAAGATAAATTATAGGTACAGTTAGAAAAATGGTCCCAACTAAAATATAAAAAGTTCCTAAATAAAATATCAAACTATTCATTAAATTAACTACTTAATAAAAGTATAAGAGTTGATATAGATAAGCAAACTATCTATCAGAATTTCCTTAAGTGCGGTCGGGGAGACTTGAACTCCCACACCCGAAGATACGAGTACCTAAAACTCGCGCGTCTACCAATTCCGCCACGACCGCTTAAATAAAATAATAATTGAAAGGGTTTAATTTTAAAAATTTTTTTTCTTAAGATGATTAATTTGACACATTAAAATTAAATTAAAAATTTCTTAAAAGAAATTTTTTTTGTTTGAGCATGCAATCATCTTTAAATATTAGTTATATTATTTAAAGAATAAAAGAAACGATTTCAAACTTAACCAGTAAAAATACAACGAAAAATACTAATTCTTCAAAAACGCTTAATTGGCAAAAAGAGATTAAAAATTACGTAGATCCGCCAAGTTTTTGGAACCCAACATTAGGCTTATTTTTTGCCGGTTATTTTCTTGCTTTTCTTAGCATATGGCAATGGTATAGAGGTGTTTGGCCTTTACCTTTACTTGTAGCCACTGCGTTTTTAGCTTTACATATTGAAGGTACAGTTATTCATGATGCCTGTCATAAAGCCGCTCATCCAGTTCCTTGGATAAATCAAGCAATGGGCCATGGCTCAGCGATTCTATTAGGTTTTAGCTTCCCAGTTTTTACGAGAGTTCATTTACAACATCATATTCACGTGAATCACCCCAAAAATGATCCAGATCATATTGTCAGTACTTTTGGTCCAATTTGGTTAATTGCTCCAAGATTTTTTTATCATGAGGTGTTTTTCTTTCAAAGAAAACTTTGGCGAAGATATGAATTACTACAATGGGGAATTGAAAGATCCATATTCATAACAATTATCTTGGCAGGTTTGAAATTTGACTTTATGAATTTAATTTATAATTTATGGTTCGGCCCTGCATTAATGGTGGGAGTCACTTTAGGAATATTTTTTGATTATTTACCACATAGACCATTTAGATCAAGAAATAAATGGATAAATTCTCGAGTTTATCCAAGCAAATTTATGAATCTATTAATAATGGGACAAAATTACCATCTCATTCATCATCTTTGGCCTTCTATTCCTTGGTTTGAATACAAAATAGCTTATGAAAAAACCAAGCCATTATTGGATAAAAAAGGTTCCCCTCAAAGGGTTGGGATATTTGAAAGTAAAGAAGACATTCTTAACTTTATTTATGATTTATTAATAGGTGTAAGGAGTCATAGCAAAAGGAGGGGGAAAATAAGAAAAATAATAAATTTATATCCAGGCTTTAAAATAAAAAAATTTTTATTAAAGATAGTAAACAAAACATTTATTGGAAGCAACTAAATAACTCATTCATTGATAATTTTTGGTACTTTAAAATATTTATCTTCTCTCGATGGGCCCAATTCTAAAATCTCTTCATTGCAATCAGAATTTTTCTTTTCGTCTTTTCTAAATACATTCGTAACCTCTATAGCTCTCGTTGTACCGGGAACATCATTAGTATCAATTTTTTCAAGTTGTCTTATATAATCCAATATCTTTTCTAATTGTTCTGCATGATAATCAATTTCATTCTCGTTAAGTTCTAATCTCGCTAAATGAGCAACTTTTTTTACTTCTTCTTTATTTATTTTTGTCATACCTTTAGAGTCCTTCTTATTAAATAATAGTTTATTAAGAACATTTTTTTTAAATATCCTTTGAATTTCAAATAATTAAAAAAAATAATCACATCTTTTTGAAATCAATATCAATTAATAGCTTTAATTATTTTTCTCAGCTAAAAATGTTAATAGATAACTATTGAAAAATAGAAAAAGTCTTATTTCCAAAAAATTTTTTTTATAGGCACTCTAAGCTTGTTGCCCCTGATTTAATAGGCTGTCAACTCATAAAAAAAAATAGTGAAATAGATCAAATTAAGGGGGTTATTGTTGAAACTGAAGCTTATTCACAGGAAGAAGAGGCCTGTCATGGCTACCGCAAAATGACTGAATCAAACAAATCATTATTTGGCAAACCTGGTACATTTTATATTTACAAATCTTATGGCATTCATCATTGTTTAAATATAGTTACTGATAAAGAAAATTTTGCGAGTGGTGTATTAATAAGATCAGTTTTTATCTCTAAAAAGAATGAAAGATTAGCTTCTGGACCTGGCTTAGTTACTAAGACATTCAGCGTAGATATTTCATTTAACTCACTTGAAGTTCTTAATAATAAATCTTTATGGATTTCTCCAAGAGAATCCAAACTAGAAGAAAAAGATCTTATTCAAACTGCGAGAATTGGCATATCAAAGGCAAAAAATATAAAATGGCGTTGGTATCTCAAAAATAGTAGAAGTGTAAGTAAAAGATTAAAAGGTGACAAAACACCTAAATTTCAATAATCATTTATCTTTAAACGTAATGCAAATTTGGCCTCATAAACATATCCACACACTAGCTAATTTTTCAGTTAAAGATTATGAGTCAGTATTTGAGTTGGCTAATAGATTTGAGGCACTAAAGAATGCAGGAACGAAAAAGATACCGGCATTACAGGGGACTTTGGTAACGTCTTTATTTTTTGAACCTAGTACAAGAACAAAAAATAGTTTTGAGCTTGCAGCAAAAAGACTTTCTGCTGATGTCCAAACTTTTGCTCCATCCTCTAGTTCTTTAACAAAAGGCGAAACAATAATCGATACAGCCATAACTTATTCTGCTATGGGGGCTGATACATTAGTTATTAGACATTCATCAAGTTACATAACGTTTCAGATCGCTGAAAAACTTGATGCAATAAATTCCAAGACTTCTGTTCTTAATGCTGGAGATGGATTACATAGTCACCCTAGCCAAGGATTGCTTGACATCTATACATTAATAAAATTCTTTTCCAAAAAAACACTGAATCCAGAAGTTTTAAATTCCAAAAAGATTTTAATAATTGGAGACGTTAATCATTCTAGGGTTGCCAGATCTAATCTTTGGGCTTTGAGTGCATTCGGCGCAGACATAATATTATGTGGGCCTAAGACATTAATACCTGATGAATTTATCAATTTTTTAAAAACTCCCCCGCCAAATCAAATAGAAGATCCTGTTAATTCTAGAGGTTCCATAACAATTTCTAGATCATTGGAAGAATCAATAAAAATTGCAGATGCAATTATTGTTTTAAGACTTCAGAAAGAAAGAATGATGGAGAATTTACTTAGTAGTATTGATTCATATAGTTTGGATTATGGCTTAACCCCAGAGAAATTATCTTTGAATAATAAAGAAATTCCAATCCTTCATCCTGGTCCCATTAACAGAGATGTTGAAATAAGTAGCAAAGTAGTAGATCTATATCCTAATTGCTTAATTAATAATCAAGTTTCTAATGGTATCCCTATAAGAATGGCTTTGCTGTATCTATTACAGAAATACAACAAATAAATCTATAGCAACTTAAGACTTTCTGTAAAAAAACCATAAAATAATCCTAATCTTAAAGAATCTAAAAAAAGTACCAAAAATTTCTTTTTCCTTTCAGATCTAAAATTTCTTCTTAGAACTATTAAAATCTCTATAAAAACTACTGATAAGAAAGCAGCTACAGGATCCATGAGTTCCACAACAGCACTTACCATACCAAGAGAACTTCCAATGAAGTAGCCAATTAAAAGTGTAATCAATGAAATTGAATATCTTCGCCATGGATTATTAGCCCAAATACTTATTGTCTGAATATTTTCCACAATTTTTAGCTGAAATTTTGTCTTTTGAGGTTTAACAACCATTTTGTATTAAACTAAGCTGCTTTAGAGTTTGATTGAATTTTAGTATTTCCTTCTATTAATTCAAGCAATGCTTCCAACTGAGCCATTAATCCTCTTAACTCGCTTGGTTCAGGTAAAAGATCATCTTCTTTTATTCCTAAATGCATTTCTCTGAGCTCTAGTCTTAAATAGCGAATGTGACTAATGACTTGCTCTCTTTTGGTTTGCGACATGATATAAATTATGACGATAATATTTTAAGAGAGAATAATTTTGAAAAGGAGAGATTGCCTATTTATGATTGAAAATGAAGATAAATTACCTTTAAATAATTTGCAAAGATTTTGGATGTTAAAAATTTCCATATCCTTGAAAATATTTACTTAAAACTTATATGAATTTTAAATAATTACTTGAGGCTTTATTATTAGAGTATGTTTGCTTTTCTCAATATGAAATCCATTTCTGAAAATCAAATAAGTGAGGAACTAGTAAATTCTTTTGACGAAGAAATGACCCTTGAGCTCGCTGAAAGGCTAGAAGAAGATAACTATAATACTCCATTTGATGGTTTAAAAGACTGGCACTTACTAAGGGCTCTTGCAATCAATAGACCTGAATTAACAACTAATTATATCCATCTTCTCGATCAGGAACCTTTCGATGAAAACTAAAAGTAAGGACTCCAAAATAAAAGTTCTTTTATTAATAACGGGGAGTATTGCAGCTGTAAGAATTCCATTATTAGTTAGCCAATTAGGAAAAGAAAATTATGAAATAAGATGCGTTTTATCTGAAAATGCAGAGAAATTAATAAAGCCGCTTTCTCTATCTATCTTAAGTAGAAACCCTTGCATTTTAGAAAATGATCAATGGTCAAATAGTCAATCAACCCCTCTTCACATAGAACTAAGTAATTGGGCTGATATTTTAATCATTGCGCCTTTAACAGCTACAACATTAGCAAAATGGGTTACTGGGAATGCAGAGGGATTAATACCAAGCATTTTAATAGCAAATATAAAGCCCATTATTGTTGCACCAGCAATGAATACACAAATGTGGCTAAATAAAGCTGTTCAAAAAAATTATGAGGATTTACAGAATTATGAAAATGTTTTGTCTTTGCAACCAAGTGAAGGCCTTTTAGCATGTGATGCTATTGGTATCGGTAAGATACCTCCAAATGATCTAATTCAATTAGCTCTTGAATTTATAGCTTCACACAAACAAAATGAATATCGCAAAGATTTACTCAATAAAGAAATTTTAATAACTGGAGGGTGCACCGCAGAGAAAATTGACGCGGCAAGACATATTACTAACAAAAGTTCTGGAGCTATGGGCCTACTTCTTTCTCAAGTAGCAAGGTTTAGAGGAGCAAAAGTAAAATATGTCCATGGGCCTCTAAAAATTGATAAGAATCTTACTGATGGAATAAAAAGATATGAAATTGAAACTAGTGTTGATTTAATTAGGGCACTTAATAATGAAATATCAAATTGTGATTATTTTTTCATGAATGCAGCAGTGTCTGATTTCAAGATAACCTCAGATACTTCAGCTAAAATTCCAAAAAATAAAATTAATGATTATTTGAATAAAAACTTTGAGCTAGTCCCAGATATTTTAAAAACAATCAGTAAATCAAAAAAAGATAACCAAGTTTTTGTAGGCTTTTGTGCTTTTACAGGATCTATCGAAGAAGCACGAATAACAATTAAAAAAAAGATTATCCAAAAGGGTTGTGATTATCTATTCGCGAATCCAATTGATCTTGAAGGCCAAGGATTTGGCTTTTTAGCACAAAATGAAGGTTGGCTCTTCGATACGAACAATATGGAACACTACATTAATAAAACATCAAAAATTGATTTAGCAAATAAATTAATAACCCAAATTATTTCATTAAAAAAATAAAAAAAATTTTTTAATTTGTATTTTTTTGTAATCTTAATGATTAAAAATAATGTGATAGCTTAAAATAATTCAAGTTTTTTAAAATCTAAAAAGCTACGGGTTGTTTCGAGGATTTAAAAGTCCTGTCTTTTATGGTCCTTTCCCTTGTAATATCCGTACTGAAACTATTTAGATGACCTTTAATCTAGTGTCACAGAACTTTACTGCAACTTTAATTATGAGAATTCGTTCTTTCTTAGCTTTTGTTATTTCAATTTGTATAACTTTTGCTTTCGTACCTGTTAAAACATTTGCTTTTTCTGAAAGAGGAAATGCACAATTCACAGATGTTGTTAATACAGGAAAAGCAAATGATTGCCCTTCTTTAGACTCATCTCTTGTCGGATCAATATCTCTAGGTAATGGAGATAGCCTTAAAGGAATATGCATGCATCCAACAGAAGTTTATGTAAAAGTGCCAGGGACAAAACGAAAAGCTGCAGAATTTGTTTCTACAAAAATTATTAGTCCTAGAAATAACACCACAGTGACAGAAGTTTATGGAGATATTGATTCAGGAACCTTCACCGAAAAAGGTGGTATTGATTTTCAACTTATTACTGTATTAACTCCTGGTGGTTTAGAGGTGCCATTTGCATTCTCAGCAAAAGATCTTACAGCTGATTTACCTTCATCTATTGAACCAGGCACTGAGGTTAGTGGTTCAACATTTACACCTAACTATAGAACTGGTGATTTTCTAGATCCTAAGGCAAGAGCTAAAAATACTGGTGTTGAATATGCTCAAGGTTTAGTTGCTCTAGGAGGAGATGATGAAGAGCTTGCAAAAGAAAATATTAAAGTTGATGTAAACGGTACTGGCGTTATTACTCTTTCAATCAACAATGTAGATTCTGACACAGACGAATTTGCTGGTACTTTTGAAGCTATCCAACCTTCAGATACTGATATGGGTTCAAAGGATCCTCTTGATGTAAAAATAATTGGGGAGCTTTACGGAAGAAAAGCATAAATCCTACTTAATAGAAAAAGGGGGTTAAACCCCTCTTTTTTTTTTCAAAATTTTTCTTTAATCAATTTAAAAAATGGAATTACAACAAAGAACTAAAACGGATATTAATGGACTAATACCGCCTTATGGAGGGGAACTAAAAAATTTAATTATCAAAGATAAAAACCTTAAAAATGATCTTATCTCTAAAGCTACTTATGAGTTTGAATGCAGCGAGAGAAATGCATGCGATGTTGAACTTTTGATGGTTGGAGCTTTTTCTCCATTAGAAGGTTTTATGGATGAAAATAATTACAATTCAGTAATTAAAAATAATAGAGATACAAACGGGTTACTTTTTGGCTTACCTATTGTATTTGATTCAAATAATGAAAAAGTAAAAGCTGGAGAGACAATATTGCTTACTTATAAAAAACAAAAAATAGCAGTTTTAGAAGTTAGCTCTAAATGGGAGCCTGATAAATCCTTGGAAGCTGAACTTTGTTATGGTACTAATTCTTTAGATCATCCTGCAGTTAAGATGATTTTTAATGAGAGAGGGAGATTTTATATAGGAGGAAGAGTTTATGGTTTCGAACTGCCAATTAGAGAATTCCCCTGTAAAACCCCAGAAGAAGTTAGATCAACACTGCCATCAAATCATGATGTAGTTGCATTTCAATGCAGAAATCCAATTCATAGAGCACATTATGAATTATTTACTAACGCCTTACTCTCAGATAATGTTTCTTCTAACTCAGTTGTTTTAGTTCATCCAACTTGTGGGCCAACTCAACAAGATGATATCCCTGGGAAAGTTAGATATTTAACGTACAAAGAATTAGAAGAGGAAATATCTGATGAAAGAATAAAATGGGCTTTTTTACCTTATTCAATGCATATGGCAGGGCCAAGAGAAGCTCTTCAACATATGATAATCAGGAGAAATTATGGTTGCACCCATTTTATTATCGGTAGAGATATGGCTGGCTGTAAGTCATCAGCAACCGGTGAAGATTTTTATGGCCCATATGACGCTCAGAATTTTGCAAATAAGTGTGCAGATGAATTGATGATGAAGACTGTTCCTTCAAAAAATTTAGTTTATACGAAGGAAAAAGGATATATAACAGCTGAAGAAGCCAAAGAATTAAATTATGAAATTATGAAACTTAGTGGTACTGAATTTAGAAAGAAATTAAGGAATGGCGAACCAATTCCTGAATGGTTTGCATTCAAAAGTGTAGTAGATGTTCTAAGACGCTCTTAATAATGTTTTATTATTAGTATTATAGATTTATTAAAGATTTTTTATCGTGAACAAACGTTGGAGAAACGTAGGGCTTTATGTCCTAGCTGTTATTACTGTAATTTTCATTGGTACCTCAGTTTTTGATAAACCTAGTACTGAAAGTTCTACAAAGACCTTGAGATATAGTGATTTTATAGAGGCAGTACAAGATAAAGAAATCAGTAGAGTCCTAATATCTCCAGATAATGCCACAGCTCAAGTTGTTGAAAATGATGGGAGCAGGTCTGAGGTCAATTTAGCCCCTGACAAAGATTTATTAAAAATACTGACTGAGAATAATGTAGATATAGCTGTAACTCCTACAAAATTAGCCAATCCATGGCAACAAGCTGTAAGTAGCTTAATTTTTCCAGTACTTTTGATCGGAGGCCTATTTTTTCTTTTCAGAAGATCCCAAAGTGGTAATGCTGGAGGTGGTAACCCTGCCATGAGTTTTGGCAAAAGCAAAGCTAGATTGCAAATGGAACCATCTACACAAGTAACCTTTTCAGATGTTGCTGGTGTTGAAGGGGCAAAATTAGAACTTACAGAAGTTGTAGATTTTCTTAAGAGCCCAGATAGATTTACTGCAGTAGGAGCAAAAATTCCAAAAGGAGTTCTTCTTGTTGGCCCTCCTGGGACAGGAAAAACATTGTTAGCAAAAGCAGTAGCCGGAGAAGCAGGTGTACCTTTTTTCTCAATATCTGGTTCAGAATTTGTAGAGATGTTTGTAGGAGTTGGAGCTAGCAGAGTTAGAGATCTTTTTGAACAAGCTAAAAAAAATGCTCCTTGTATTGTTTTTATTGACGAAATAGATGCAGTTGGAAGACAAAGGGGTGCTGGTATGGGCGGAGGAAATGATGAAAGAGAACAAACATTAAATCAACTCCTAACTGAAATGGATGGTTTCGAAGGTAATTCAGGAATAATAATAGTTGCTGCTACCAACAGACCAGATGTCTTAGATTCAGCTTTAATGCGTCCTGGAAGATTCGATAGACAGGTAACAGTCGATAGACCAGATTATGCTGGAAGATTGCAGATATTAAATGTTCATGCGAAAGATAAAACTCTTTCAAAAGACGTAGATTTAGATAAAGTTGCTAGAAGAACACCAGGATTTACTGGTGCAGATTTAGCTAACCTTTTAAATGAAGCAGCAATACTAGCAGCTAGAAAAGATTTAGATAAAGTAAGTAACGATGAAGTCGGTGATGCCATTGAAAGAGTTATGGCTGGCCCAGAAAAGAAAGATAGAGTTATCAGTGATAAGAAAAAAGAATTAGTTGCTTATCACGAAGCTGGTCATGCACTTGTTGGAGCATTAATGCCTGATTATGATCCAGTAGCAAAAGTTTCAATTATTCCAAGGGGTCAAGCTGGAGGTCTAACCTTCTTTACTCCAAGTGAAGAAAGAATGGAATCTGGCCTTTACTCTCGTTCTTACCTTCAAAATCAAATGGCTGTAGCTCTTGGTGGAAGAGTTGCTGAAGAAATTGTTTATGGAGAAGAAGAGGTAACAACTGGAGCTTCAAATGATTTACAACAAGTTGCTAATGTAGCAAGACAAATGATCACTAAATTTGGAATGAGTGACAAAATAGGTCCTGTCGCTCTTGGTCAATCTCAAGGTGGAATGTTTCTCGGAAGAGATATGAGTTCTACAAGAGACTTCTCTGAAGATACGGCCGCAACAATTGATGTAGAGGTTTCAGAACTTGTTGATGTTGCCTATAAGAGAGCTACAAAAGTTTTATCAGATAACAGAACTGTTCTAGACGAAATGGCTCAAATGCTAATTGAAAGAGAAACTATAGATACTGAAGATATCCAAGATTTGCTTAACCGCTCAGAAGTAAAAGTCGCAAACTATATTTAATCGCGAAATTTTAAATTTTTAATGAATAATAAAGAAGATTCTTTTTCGGAGTTCCTGAAAACTGAGTCTTTTTTTTTACTTATAAAACCTGAAAATAATATTTACTCAAATACCTCTATAAGAAATTCATTTTTTGAAGAATTAGAATACTTAGTAAAATTAGGATTAAAGAATATTGAAATAAGTTGGTCTAACAACGAAAATTGGTTCGATTTTGTATCCGATATCAAAATTAAATATCCAAGAATTAATTTAGGCTCCGCCTCAATAGTTAATAAGCAATCAATTGAAGATTCTTTAAAAATTGGATTAAATTTTTCGATGATGAAATTTTGGGATAAAGATCTTTTAAATTATGCGCAGTCAAAAAGTTATTTATTAATTCCTGGAATTAATAATTTAAAAGATCTTAACGAAGCAATAGATTTAAATTGCAAAATTATCAAAATATACCCAATAAACAGTAAAGATAGTTCGATAGATATACTCAACTATACAAATATTGATTTCATTGCTGCTGGAGGACTATCAATCAATGATTTAAAAACTTATAAATCTTTAGGGTATAAAGCAGTCGTAATTGGAGATAAAGCTATCAAAAATAAAAAATTTGATCCAAAAATATTTGAATGGCTCAAAAATAATTAAATCAAAGATAAATATAATTTATTCAACAAAAATACTACTTATTTATTAAGTCACATTGAGCATGATTTAGAAGCAAATGATCAGCAAGTACTAGAGCTACCATAGCATCAACCATGGGAACTGCTCTTGGTAGAACGCATGGATCATGCCTCCCTTTTGCTTTCATAAGTACTTCTTTACCTTCAGCATTTACTGTTTTCTGTTCTTTCCCGATGGTTGCTGTAGGTTTAAAAGCTATCTTCATCTCGATATTTTCACCATTACTTATTCCGCCCTGTATACCTCCTGAATTGTTTGATGTTGTTCTTAACTTACTAATATCATCAGACTTGATGAATGCATCATTATGTTCGCTTCCTTTTAAATAAGTTCCAGAGAAACCTGAACCTATTTCAAAGCCTTTCGTGGCAGGCAAAGACATCAAAGCCTTTGCTAAATCAGCTTCTAATTTATCAAAAACTGGCATTCCAAGACCAGAGGGAACATTCCTTACTAGACATTCAATAACACCCCCGCAAGAGTCTCCTTGACGCTTTAATTCCTTAATTCTCTCGATCATTTCTGTTGATACCTTTTCATCTGGACATCTAACAATATTAGAATCTATTTTTTTGAGAGAAATCTTCTCTTTATTTATATCAGAATCAATATTATGTATACGCTTTACCCAAGATAGTATTTCGGTGTTACAGAAGGTTTTTAATAATTGTTTTGCTACAGCACCAGCAGCTACTCTCCCAATTGTTTCTCTAGCAGAGGCTCTTCCACCGCCAGAACTTGCCTGAATTCCATATTTCAGATGATATGTACCATCTGCATGAGAAGGTCTAAATACTTGTTCCAAATTATCATAGTCTCCTGGTCTTTGATCCTTGTTTCTTACCAACATCGCTATTGGAGTTCCAAGTGTGAACCCTTGCTTTATCCCACTTAATATTTGAATTTTATCTTCTTCATTTCTGGGCGTTGTAATGTCACTTTGGCCAGGCCTTCGCCTATCTAATTCATTTTGTATCAGATTTATATCTACTTTTAACTTAGGGGGACATCCATCAAGGATAACTCCTACTGCACCACCATGTGATTCTCCAAAAGTACTAACACGAAAAATTTTTCCAAAACTACTACTCATAGAAATATCAAATGTTTTATCTATATATAAACATTATATGAAACCAATTGAAAATTAAACAAAAAAAGCCCCCAAAAAGGGGGCTTGTAAATTTAAGAACTTTAAGCTTAACCGATAGCTGGAGCTGAAAGAGCTACTGTTGTAGACTCAGCTGCTGCTAGATCAAGTGGGAAGTTGTGAGCATTACGCTCGTGCATTACTTCCATACCTAGGTTTGCTCTGTTAAGAACGTCACCCCATGTAGGAACAATCTTACCGTTTGCATCAACAACTGACTGGTTGAAGTTGAAACCGTTAAGGTTGAATGCCATTGTGCAGATACCCATTGAAGTTAACCATACACAAACAACTGGGAATACAGCTAGGAAGAAGTGAAGACTTCTGCTGTTGTTGAATGAAGCATATTGGAAGATCAAACGACCGAAGTAGCCATGAGCTGCAACGATGTTGTATGTTTCTTCTTCTTGTCCGAACTTGTAACCATAGTTCTGAGACTCTGTCTCAGTTGTTTCTCTGATTAGAGATGAAGTAACAAGTGAACCGTGCATAGCTGAGAATAAAGATCCTCCGAACATACCAGCAACACCAGCCATGTGGAATGGGTGCATAAGAATGTTGTGCTCTGCCTGGAAAACAAACATGAAGTTGAATGTTCCAGAGATACCTAGAGGCATTCCGTCAGAGAATGAACCTTGACCGAATGGGTATACAAGAAATACTGCGAAAGCTGCTGAAACTGGTGCAGAGTATGCAACACAGATCCAAGGACGCATACCTAGACGGTATGAAAGCTCCCACTGTCTTCCCATGTATGCTGAAATACCAATTAGGAAGTGGAAAATTACAAGCTGGTAAGGACCACCGTTGTATAACCACTCATCTACAGTAGCTGCTTCCCAAATTGGGTAGAAGTGTAGACCAATAGCGTTAGATGAAGGAACAACTGCACCTGAGATGATGTTGTTTCCATATAGGAATGAACCAGCAACTGGCTCTCTAATTCCGTCGATGTCTACTGGTGGTGCTGCGATGAATGCAACGATGAAGCAAGCCGCTGCTGTAAGAAGGCATGGAATCATTAAGACGCCGAACCAACCAACATAAATTCTGTTGTTAGTTGATGTTACCCACTCACAAAACTGTGGCCAACCTTTTAACAGCGAAGAACGCTGCTGCTGAATAGTTGTCATGAGTTCGTTATGTTATTGCCTCTATATGAGACATTTAAGTAAAAACGGATTTTAAATTTTCCGTCCCGATTATCATAGTCCAATATCTTATTAAATGTGCTGAGCTAAACTTATATCTTTGATAACTTTTGCTTATTTATTATCTACCAATATAAATACACAAAAAAAAGCCCCCAAAAAGGGGGCTTGTAAATTTAAGAACTTTAAGCTTAACCGATAGCTGGAGCTGAAAGAGCTACTGTTGTAGACTCAGCTGCTGCTAGATCAAGTGGGAAGTTGTGAGCATTACGCTCGTGCATTACTTCCATACCTAGGTTTGCTCTGTTAAGAACGTCACCCCATGTAGGAACAATCTTACCGTTTGCATCAACAACTGACTGGTTGAAGTTGAAACCGTTAAGGTTGAATGCCATTGTGCAGATACCCATTGAAGTTAACCATACACAAACAACTGGGAATACAGCTAGGAAGAAGTGAAGACTTCTGCTGTTGTTGAATGAAGCATATTGGAAGATCAAACGACCGAAGTAGCCATGAGCTGCAACGATGTTGTATGTTTCTTCTTCTTGTCCGAACTTGTAACCATAGTTCTGAGACTCTGTCTCAGTTGTTTCTCTGATTAGAGATGAAGTAACAAGTGAACCGTGCATAGCTGAGAATAAAGATCCTCCGAACATACCAGCAACACCAGCCATGTGGAATGGGTGCATAAGAATGTTGTGCTCTGCCTGGAAAACAAACATGAAGTTGAATGTTCCAGAGATACCTAGAGGCATTCCGTCAGAGAATGAACCTTGACCGAATGGGTATACAAGAAATACTGCGAAAGCTGCTGAAACTGGTGCAGAGTATGCAACACAGATCCAAGGACGCATACCTAGACGGTATGAAAGCTCCCACTGTCTTCCCATGTATGCTGAAATACCAATTAGGAAGTGGAAAATTACAAGCTGGTAAGGACCACCGTTGTATAACCACTCATCTACAGTAGCTGCTTCCCAAATTGGGTAGAAGTGTAGACCAATAGCGTTAGATGAAGGAACAACTGCACCTGAGATGATGTTGTTTCCATATAGGAATGAACCAGCAACTGGCTCTCTAATTCCGTCGATGTCTACTGGTGGTGCTGCGATGAATGCAACGATGAAGCAAGCCGCTGCTGTAAGAAGGCATGGAATCATTAAGACGCCGAACCAACCAACATAAATTCTGTTGTTAGTTGATGTTACCCACTCACAAAACTGTGGCCAACCTTTTAACAGCGAAGAACGCTGCTGCTGAATAGTTGTCATGAGTTCGTAAAGTATGTCTCTAAAGTGAGACGTGTAAATAAAAAACGGAAGATTAATTCCGCTTCGAAGATTTTAGACCAAAATCGCTAAAAATGTGTAATTTTTTTTTCTTTAGGTAAACATATTTTTTGCTAAATCAAAAAAAAAGAACCTCCATGTCTTAATATTTTCTTTGTTATTGAAGATTTAACTTGGTAATAATCGAATGGCTTCTTAACGGGAAAAGATCGAAAGAGGTGGTTTCCTTAAGAGAGGCTAAGCATAGAAGACTGCAATTAGAGGCTTTTGGAGCTGTTATTTACTGGAGCGAAAGAATTTAAGGTTTTAAGGATGACGACTTAACAAAAAAAATAAAAGCATTAAATATTAAATAAACTTATCTTTTAAATAAAAAATCCTTATTAGTTTTCATCAATTTACTGTCCTTGTTTCTTAATTTAAAGGCTTTCAAACTCATAAACCCATTGATTGTTAGAACTAATAACTTCTTTCTTCGTGTAGCTCATGGCAATGTTTTTTTCCTTATAGGCAACTTCGCCAATAAAAACAGGCCAAATCAATTCTTCTCCATTATATTTATGAATTATTCCTTGGCTATCAAGAAATAATGGATCTCCTTTTTTAATCATTTTCCAATCTTGGTTTATTCTTTTAGGATGTATTAAGCCATCAATATATCCTTTTTCATCTCTTGGATAATCTACACTCCCTTGATGAACATGAACAACCAATTCCTTTGGAAGTTCTATAAGATTGTTTTTTAATTTATCTATCTCTTCTCTTAAAGATCCAATGATTATTAAGAATCTATCTATGATTTTTGGATCATAAAAATTTTGTGCGACAGCTCCTATTTCAATAACTAAACCACATGGCCAAGCTTCTACAAGAAAGCCTGTTTGGGCTTTGTCTTTTTCGTGCAAATAAATAGGCAACCCAAATTTGTTCTGAAGTAATGCAGCTAAACAAAAATCTTTGAATCTCCTCCCATACAAAACAATGCTTGTTCCCATATTTGCAGTAGTAGTATGCAAATCAATTGCAATTTGACAGGGCTTAGATCCATGGATTCCAAATTGATCGACTAAAAAATTAGCTCTATTAATTTCATAAACACTATTGTTGTATTGATCATGATTTTTAATTTCTTTAAAAGATCTATTTAAATCTAAATCTATATATCTGTAACCTTTTTTATAGGCAACAGGATTTCCTATGATGTACTCGTACTCGATACCATGATTTAAAATATTTTCCTCTCTATTAAATTTCTTAACCGCCCAAACAGGATTAATTTCATTCCCATGAGTTCCTGAAACGATCAGTATTCTTTGAACAGTCATTTTTTCATTAAAAATAAAATTTTATGCAAAATAAATACCTTATAAAAGCCACCAGAAAATTCTGGTTTTGGTTTTGGACCCAACTAATGAATGGCTTCGCACCATCAGATTTACATGGTAACTATAAAAGGCCTAAAGGCATAACAATTGATAGTGAATACGATATTAATAATGAGAATGGACAAATTTATTTATTGGTAGGGAATTCTTGTCCATGGTGTCAAAGAACTTTACTCGTCCACGCAATAAAACATTTATCTAAAAAAGTTAAAGTTATTTTTTTAAAAGCAGATCTTGAGCATGGCGAATGGATTTTCAATAGAAAGTTTAAGGGATGCATAAGACTTTCAGACCTTTACAAAAAAGCTAATAAAAAGATTATTTTTAGAGCGACTTTACCTCTTTTAATTAGTTTTGTAAAAGATGAAGTAAATATTTTGTCTAATGAAAGTTCACAAATTATAAGATTACTCAATTCAATAAAAATTCAATCAGAAATTCAGATATTAACTATTAAGGACTGTAATCAAAAATTTTTAGATTTAATTAATAATCGCATTAATGATGGAGTATATAAATGTGGTTTCGCCAGAAACCAGTTAGCTTACGAAAATGCAAGTCAAAATCTTTTCGCAGCTATAAATGAAGTTGAAAATTTTCTACAGAAAAACAAAGGTGACTGGATATTTGGAGAAGAGTTAACCTACGCAGATATTTACCTTTTTCCAACGCTTATAAGATGGGAATTGATATATAGCAAACTTTTCAAATGTACTGAACAAGAACTATCAAATTTCAAGAAAATTATTGAATGGAGACTAAATTTTTTTAAATTATCTAATGTAAATAGGACATGCTTCGACAATGAGTGGAAAAAAGATTACTACAAAGCTTTATTCCCTTTAAACCCAAATCAACTAATCCCAGTTTTACCATCGCTAGAGAAAATAATGAGATTAGAGTCCGAAAAAATATAAAAATCAATTCCCCAAAAAAAAATGATGTTGTAATGAACACTTATTTAGTTCATAGATAATGCAATTTCATTAGAAATTAACTATGTTATGTATGTCTACTAAAGTACGAAAAGCTTAAAATGAAATCCATTGACGAACACATCCAAAAAGATCAATCGGAAATCGAATCTGCAAAAGCAGAGGGCAATCTTCCAAAGGTCAGACATTTAACTGAAGAGCTAAAAGAACTCGAAGAATATAAGGATCATCATCCAGAAGATAAGCATGATCCTAATGCTTTGGAATTATTTTGCGACGCAAACCCAGATGAACCAGAATGTCTTGTTTATGATGATTAAGTTTATTTAATTATTAGATAATGCAAAAAAAGGGCTCAAAAAGCCCTTTTTTTAATTCTTGAATTCTTTTAGTAATCCATATTGAAATCTGATGGGCTACCTGTCAGAGAACATACCACCGACTCTTCATTTTTCATTTCCTTAACTTCTACAATCGGTCTTCCCATTTTCTTAAGAACCTCAATATCTTGTATGGTTTGACATCTAGCTATTATTTTTCCTTGTTTATCAAAACAACTGTAGAAATTCATATTATGTTTAAAGAATTATCTTATTTATGGCTAATTTTCATTATTAAATCAAGTGTATTTATTTACAAAAAAATTTTTAATTTAAATTAGATCCTTTTCCACACTTCAGAAAGCAGTGAGGATAAACCTTTTTTTAAAGATGAAGAAATAACTAAAACTTTCTTTTTTGATAAATCTTCTAACTTTTTTGTAATTATTTTCAAATAATCATCATCTACCAGCTCCATTTTATTTAACACTATTATCCTCTCTTTATCTAAAAGACCTTTCCCATATTTTTTTAATTCCTGCTCAATAATCTCAAAATCATGTAAAGGATTTTCTGCAATTGCATCAATTAAGTGAACAAGCATCTTCGTTCTTTGGATGTGCCTTAAAAAATCATGGCCTAAACCTACTCCATCAGCTGCACCTGATATTAATCCAGGAATATCCGCAAAAAGGCAACCATTCCCATCAATTTTTCTTACTACACCTAAGTTAGGTATTAGAGTCGTGAAAGGATAATTTGCGATTTTTGGACGGGCAGATGATACAACGGAAATCAAAGTACTTTTCCCAGCATTTGGAAGGCCTATAATCCCAACCTCTGCAAGAAGTTTTAATTCTAATTGAACCTCCCATATTTCACCATCTTTTCCTTCAGTGAATGATTCTGGAGCTCTATTTTGATTACTTAAATAGTAAGCATTACCATGTCCACCTCTTCCTCCAATGGCAATAGTTAAGCTCTGTTTATCTTTAGTTAAGTCCCCTAAAATAATGCCGGTTTTAATATCCCTTATTTCTGTACCGCAGGGAACTTTAAGGATTCTATCCTCACCTGAAGCGCCTGATCTCTTATTAGGACCTCCTTTGCATCCATCTTCAGCAATTATTTCTCGTTTGAATTTGAAATCTAATAATGTTTGAAGATTATTATCAGCCATCAAAATAACTGACCCCCCTCTGCCACCATTCCCCCCCGAGGGTCCTCCAGCAGGAACGAATTTTTCTCTCCTAAATGAAACTATTCCATTTCCGCCTTTTCCAGCTTTAAGAATAATGTTTGCTTGATCAATAAATTGCACTTAATACGCTTATTAAATTGTTTTCTAGGTTTTTTAAATTTTATTTTATCCACGCAATACTGCAACCAGGTCCACCTTCGTCGTTGGCTGCATCTTCAATCTTATCAACATAATTTAAACCTGATAACCAATTTCTTAGTCCTTTTTTTAATTTCCCTGTGCCAATTCCATGAACAATCCATAGCGGTCCATGAAATTTTCTAATTTTCTCCTCAATAATTATTTCGGCTTCATGAACTCTCAGCCCTCTTACGTCAATTGTATTTTTACTCGTTCTAATTTTAGAAAAAGAAAAATCTTCTCTTGTAGAGTTGATCTCAATCTTGGACATTTTGAAATTAGGCTTTTCTCCATTAATACCTTCAAAATCATTTGCAGATAATGTACTTCTGAATGCGCCACATTTAACTTCGTAAAAACCACCTTTTTTATCTAAATCTACAATTTGTCCCGTACTATTTAGACTTTTAATTTTTACAAAATCGCCTACCTGAGGATTCCATGATATTGACTTTTCAAATTTTTTTTGGGTTAAATGTTCCGTCTCAATTTCCTTTAATCTTTTTCCAATAATTCTCGTGTCCTCACCATTAACATTATTATCTCTTAATTTTTTAATCAAATCTATTACCTCTTTTTTGGCGGATACAATATGTTTTGATAATTTAGACCTTTCAATTTCTTGGATTTTTTCAGCATTTATTTTTTGATATTCATAATTTCTCTTCAGTTCATCATGTAATATTTCAGTCCTTGCAATCAGTTCTGCAGCCTCTTCTGCAGAATTTTGTTGCTTAATCCTCTCTTCCTCAAGTCCTTTAATAATACTATTAATATTATCAACCTCTTTTGGCTTTAGATAATTTGCAGCTTCATTAAGTATGCTTTCATCGAGACCAATTCTCTTTGAAATTGACAAAGCATTACTTCTCCCAGGAATACCCCAGTTGAGTATATACTTTGGCTTCAAAGAATCCTCATCAAAGGCAACTGATACGTTTTCAAATCTTGAGTCATTATATTTTAGAGCCTTAATATCTCCATAATGTGTCGTTGCCAAAGTGATATCAGATTTATTTGCAAATTCTTTTAATAAAGCCATCGCAAGAGCACTTCCTTCAAGAGGATCTGTACCAGATCCAATCTCATCTAACAAAACAACAGATAATCCTTTTTTATTATCAAGTGAATCCAATATCTCTTTTATGCGGGATATATGCCCACTGAAGGTAGATAAATTTTCTTCTAATGATTGATTATCTCCTATATCCACATATATATTTGGACAAAAAGGGATAATAGGGTTATTAGTTGAGGGTATCAATAATCCTGCTCTAGCCATAAGTAAAGACAAACCCAAACCTTTTAAAGCTGCCGTTTTACCTCCAGTATTTGGACCTGTAATAGCTACAACTTTAATATTTCTATTTATGTGAAAATCGACAGCCACTGGGGGAGGGGCTCCTTTTTTCTTATGTTCCCAAATCAATAACGGATGAGAAAAACCAATTAAAGAAATAACAGGATTTTTATCAAAGGTAGGAGTTTTGCCTCCAATCCATTTCGAATATCTTGAACGAGTTAGAGCATTTTCTAATCTCAATAAAATGGATGCCATTTCAATAAGACTTTCTGAATTATCACTAACAACTTGGGCCCATTTCTTAAGTAATTTAAATTCTTCTGCTGTTATCCTAGCCTCTAAAGAAGCAATCTTATTACCTTTAATAACTATACTATCAGGCTCAAAATATACTGTATTTCCTGAGGATGAAGAGTCATGAATTATGCCTTTAAATTTATCTACATAATTAACTTTGACTGCTAAAACAGGCCTACTATATCGATCTCCAATAGTAGTATCTTGCAAATAAGCTAAATTCTTTTGAATAAATTTCTCAACTAATATTTTTCTTTCAAGTTTCTTAGATAATAATTCTTTTCTAAAAATAGATAGTTCATTACTTGCATTGTCTGAAATCCTTCCATTAGATTCAATGCCTTTTTTAAAAATCGTTTCGATATTCTGATGGTCAATTAAATTTTTTGTAAATGATGAAATATAAGGCCTTTCTTCAAAATTTAGTAAGATTTTTTTTAAATTTCTTGCGGCAGCAATTGTTTTAGCTATTTCTAACAATTCAGAAGATGAAATTACACCTCCCTTGGAACAAATTTCAATATTTCTACTAATATCAAAAACACCAGAAAAACTAATTGATTTATCTAAATTATTTTCTAGCTCACTTATTTCAACAGTTTCATTCAACAGTCTTTTAGAGGCTTCATATTCTGAAGGAATACCAAAACTTAAAATTGCTCGTTTACCCATTTCCGTTGAGGCGAATGAAGATAAATGCGTTTTTAATGAATCCCACTCTAAAAGGCTTATAGATTCTTCTTCTAAGGTGTTATCTGAATATGATTTTTTAGAATAACTTTTCTCTTGCATACAAAAAAAAAGAATCAAACATTCGATTGAATCCCTTCAGGAGGAACATAAAGCATCTCAAGCCAGTTTCCTTCAGTATCCTTCATATAAAAAGATGCTGTTCCGTCTCTATGTTCATGTAAAGGACCAACTTTTACCCCAGAATTTTTTAAATCATGTTGAATATTTTCCACTTCTTTTTTATTTTCAAAATGAAAAGCAAAGTGAGGTCCCGCAGCTTTGTAGCTAGGGCCTAACAACGCAAGTCCATCTTTCCCTTTACCTGCCTCTAAATAAGACCAATCTTTATCATCCCAAATCAAATTCATACCAAGCTTAATATAAAAAGATTTCGCCCTTTCGAGATTCTCTACTCTAAGTGCAATGTGACCAATCCTATTTACTCCTTGTGAAAACTTCAAAACAAAGCAATTAATTTATTACTTATCTAAGAATAAACCAAATTTTTGTTAATAATGAGTTTTTAAGTATCCTGCAACCATTGAGATGCATCACAAGCATGATAAGTGAGTATTAATTTTGCTCCTGCTCTTTTAAAACTAAGTAATGTCTCTAAAACAATATCTTTTTCGTTAATCCAGTTCTTCATAGCGGCAGACTTGACCATGGAATACTCCCCACTAACGTTGTATGCAGCTATGGGCTTATTTGAAAATGTGCTTAGTCTATAAACAATATCCAAATATGAAATTCCTGGTTTTACCATCAATATATCAGCTCCTTCATACTGATCCAATGCAGATTCAATTAAAGCCTCTTTTGAATTGGCAGGGTCCATTTGATATGTAGACTTATTGTCTGGAATTACTTTCTTACTATTTTCTCTGGGAGCCGAATCTAAAGCAGTTCTAAACGGACCATAATAAGCAGATGAATATTTAGCTGTATAACTAATAATACCTACATCACTAAATCCTTCACTATCAAGAGCAGCCCTAATTGCTCCAACTCTCCCATCCATCATGTCACTAGGGCCAATAAAATCTGCTCCAGCTCTAGCTTGAGATAAAGCTTGTTTTTTTAAAATTTCAATCGTTTCATCATTCAATATTTTTCCAGTTTCATCAACTAAGCCATCATGTCCATCACACGAGTAGGGGTCCAAGGCAACATCTGTCATTATTGCCATTTCTGGAATCTCTTTTTTTAATATTCGAATAGCTTTAGGTATCAAACCGTCCTCATTAAAACATTCTGCTCCATCTTCAGTCTTTAAGCTATCATAAATTTTTGGGAAAAGAACCACACATCTAATTCCCAATTCCCATGCCCTAGTAACCTCCTTTAATAAGCCATTAATATCCCATCTGTAAGTTCCGGGCATTGCGGAAATTTCCTCTTTAAAATCTTTTTCATGAATAAATAATGGATAGATAAAGTCGGATGCCGCCAAATGGTTTTCTCTAACCATTTCTCTAATTGCCTCAGTTCTTCTTAATCTTCTTGGACGAATAATCGAATTCATTTGAATATTATTAAATTGAAAAATATTTATTTAATACATTAATCGCTTGCCTCGCACATAAATCAATCAGAGACTACTTTTGTTCAGGAAAAGTAACTAAAATTTATTTAAAAAAAGCAAAAAAAGTTACAAAAATATTTTGCACAAACTGATTTTTCACAAATTTACGTCATAAAGAGATAATATCTTCTAGTTAAGTATTTATTCTAAGGAGAGTATCTTTGAAAATAATTAATGGATTTCATCTAAAGAATGTAAGAGGGGATATTTTAGGAGGGATCACTGCCGCAGTGGTGGCTTTACCTCTCGCTCTTGCTTTTGGTAATGCTGCGTTAGGACCTGGCGGAGCAATTTATGGACTATATGGGGCAGTAGTAGTTGGTTTTTTAGCAGCATTGTTCGGTGGAACACCTGCTCAGGTTAGTGGACCTACCGGGCCAATGAGTGTAACTGTTGCTGGCGTAGTAGCAGGCTTAGCAGCAGTAGGGGTTCCAAGAGATCTCTCTGCAGGACAAATTTTACCTTTGGTGATGGCAGCGGTAGTCATTGGCGGCTTACTGCAAATATTATTTGGGATTCTAAAACTAGGAAAATACATTACTTTAGTTCCATATTCTGTTGTGTCAGGATTTATGTCTGGTATTGGAGTCATAATCATTGCACTTCAGATTGGACCATTACTAGGTATTAGCACTCGTGGTGGGGTAGTCGAATCTTTATCTACTGTATTTTCAAATTTCCAGCCGAATGGTGCTGCTATTGGAGTGGCAATAATGACTCTAGGTATAGTATTTCTAACTCCTAGAAAAATAAGTCAATGGGTTCCTTCTCCTCTATTGGCCTTATTGATAGTAACTCCAATATCAATTTTAATTTTTGGAGACGGAGCTATTGATAGAATTGGGGACATTCCGAGGGGAGTTCCATCTTTAAATTTCCCAAGTTTTAATCAATATTTCCCAATTATTTTCAAGGCAGGATTAGTCCTAGCAGTACTTGGCGCTATTGACTCCTTACTGACATCTCTAGTAGCAGACAATATCTCTCAAACAAAACATAATTCTGATAGAGAACTTATTGGTCAAGGAATAGGAAATGCTGTAGCAGGTCTGTTTTCAGGTTTACCTGGAGCAGGAGCAACCATGAGAACAGTTATAAATGTTAAATCTGGGGGGTCAACTCCCATTTCTGGCATGGTTCACTCAGTTGTATTGTTGATAGTTTTAGTTGGTGCTGGACCTTTAGCTGAGCAAATACCAACTGCATTGCTAGCAGGAATTCTTATAAAAGTAGGCCTAGATATTATTGATTGGGGATTCTTGAGGAGGGCTCACAAATTATCTTTAAAAACATCAGTAGTAATGTACGGCGTACTTTTAATGACTGTTTTTTGGGATTTAATTTGGGCAGTTTTAGTCGGTGTATTCATAGCAAATATGCTCACTATTGATTCAATAACCGAAACTCAACTAGAAGGTATGGATGAGGATAATCCTACATCAAAAGATGATCAAGCAAAAAATGCATTACCTGCTGATGAAAAAGCACTTCTTGATAGATGTTCAGGAGAAGTAATGTTGTTTAGATTAAAAGGACCACTTAGTTTTGGAGCAGCTAAAGGAATATCTGAAAGAATGATGCTTGTAAGAAACTACAAGGTTTTGATATTAGATATCACTGATGTACCAAGACTTGGAGTCACGGCGACTCTCGCAATAGAGGATATGATGCAAGAAGCAAAAAATAATTCCAGAAAAGCATTTGTTGCTGGTGCAAATGAAAAAGTGAAAGATAGATTAGCTAAATTTGGAGTTGAAGGCATTATTGAAACAAGAAAAGAAGCTTTAGAAACTGCTCTAAATGAAATAGCTTCGTAATTTATGGAAATAAATCCAATTCTGCAAAATGTATTAGCCCCGCCAGTTCTATTCTTTTTGATTGGAGCAATATCAGTACTCTTTAAATCTGATTTAGAAATACCAGCTCCATTACCTAAACTTTTCTCCTTATATCTGCTCCTAGCTATTGGTTTCAAAGGAGGTATAGAGATACAGAAAAGTGGGTTTACAAATCAAGTATTGCCTACTTTAAGCGCTGCAATACTGATGTCACTAGTAATCCCTCTGATTGGATTTTTAATTTTAAGATTTAAGTTTGATGTCTTTAATTCTGCCGCAATAGCAGCAGCATACGGTTCAATTAGTGCTGTTACATTTATTTCCGCAGAAAGTTTTTTAGAAAGTCAAAAAATAGCTTTTGATGGGTTTATGGTTGGCGCCTTAGCTTTAATGGAATCTCCTGCAATCATTGTTGGATTATTACTTGTGAAATTTGCAGCTCCAAAAAATAGACCAAAATCAAGAAAAATGCATCTAAGCGCAATATTACACGAATCACTTTTGAATGGATCAGTTTATTTACTGCTTTCAAGCTTAATTGTGGGATTTCTGACTGCTTCCAGTAATCCCTCAGGAATTGCAAAAATGGAGCCTTTTACTGGACAATTATTCTATGGAGCAGAATGCTTCTTCTTATTAGATATGGGAATAGTCGCTGCCCAAAGATTACCAAGATTGAAGAATGCGGGTTCGTTTCTAATTGGGTTTGCTATTTTCATGCCTCTATTTAATGCATTTATTGGTGTTTTCGTTGCAAGATTTTTATCTTTAGGACCTGGCAACGCACTTTTATTTGTGGTTTTATGTGCAAGCGCCTCTTATTTAGCAGTTCCTGCAGCGATGAGGATGACAGTTCCAGAGGCTAAATCTAGTTATTATATTTCAACTACACTAGGTCTAACTTTCCCATTCAATATAGTTCTTGGCATTCCTATATATATGAGTTTAGTAAATACCATTATCCCACTTTCCCCTCTATAAAAAATGAAAAGATTAGACTTGATATTTAGTGAAAGAGAACTAGATGCAATCATTAAAACATTAGAAAAAGCAAATGTTCCTGGATATACCGTTATGAAACACGCCACAGGCAGAGGTCCTGAAAGAGTTGTTACTGAAGATATGGAATTTACAGGATTAGGAGCAAATGCTCATGTAATTGTTTTTTGTGAGCAAGAATTAATAGATAAAATGAGAGATAACATCAGGGACGATTTAAGCTACTACGGAGGAGTAGCTTATATTTCTGAAGCAACACCTCTTTAAATTAAAGCAGAAATATTTTTTTAAGAATGGATCCAATCTACTCTTATATTTTTTCTACTATTTAAATATCTATCAATTGACATCGCAGCTATACATCCATCAGAAGCCGCAACGACTGCTTGCTTAAATGGTGTATTTCTTATATCTCCAATAGCCCATACTCCATCAGAGTTTGTAGACATAAAGTCATCCACAATTACTCCTCCGTCTTCCTTTAAAGCAATTTGATCACCTAAAAAATCAGTAATCGGCTTTGAACCACTCATATAGACAAAGACTCCATCTAAATTTAAATTGATTGGGTTTTCTTCTTGCTTATTTTTTACAACAACCCCATTAACACCCATTTCATCACCCAATATTTCCAATAATCTTGTTCTACTCCAATGTTTTATATTTGAATTATCCATCAATTCCATAGCTTCTTCATTATCTGATTTTGGGTCACTTGATGTAATCCAATGCACAGTTGACGCAAATTTAGTTAGGACAGTTGCCTCTTCAATTGCCTCCTTGTTCACTCCAACAACGGCAACTTCTCTATTTTTATAAAAAGCTCCATCACATGTAGCACAATAACTTACTCCTTTGCCAAGAAAATCCGCTTCGCCCTTAAATGATGCAGGCCTACCCATTGCACCACTTGCAAGTACAAGTGCTTTAGCTTTGAAAGTGCCTTCAGGTGTATAAACCATTTTCCATTCTCCACTAGCGTCTATTCCAAACACTTGTGCTCTTCTATAGTCTGTACCATATTGCACAGCCTGTTCTCTCATTAGAGTAAGTAATTTCTCCCCACTTATATCAACCGAAACACCTGGATAATTGGCTATTTGATGGGTTATAGCTAAGGCTCCAACAGATGGATTTTTATCTAAAATTACTGTCTTTAAATTTGAACGAGATGTATAAAGTGCGCAAGTACATCCTGCCGGACCTCCTCCGATAATAACTACATCTGACTCAATGATTTCCAATTTAATAAAACTCCTTTTTAGTAGTTAATTAGATGAGCTCTTGGTTAGAAGAAATCTTTAATGTAAATACCTAACCATGTTTATAAATATAAGTTAAAAGAAAAAAGAGAAAAAAGCATAATATAGAAACAAACTTACATAGGAAAAACATAAAAAATTAATTATCAAAATGATCAGTTACGTGAAATGTTCTGTATTGATCTATTATTAGTTCATATCGAAAAAACAATTGCCGAAGAAACAATATATTTTTTATGACCAACTCTGACTACCTTTTAAAAGCTGCTATTAAGAAAGTAACCGAAAAATTAAACGAGATATTAGTTGAAAAAATTGAAGAAGCAACAAATATTGCTCAGGATGCTCCAGAAATTCTCAAAAAAGAATTTGATATTTTGAAAGAATCCATAATCGAAGAAGCCTCAAGAATGGAAAAAGAGGAAAATATTCAAGAAAATGAGTCCTCAAATACTTATCAAGATTCCAAAATAAAAAAAGCTTTAAATGAAATTGAAGGTATCAATAAGCAAATTGATCTCCTTAATAAAACATTAAATAATCAAATGAAATGAGTTATCACATTTTTCATTATCGTTTAAAAAAATTGAAGAGGGCCTTTCTTATTTGGATAACTCTGATTTCGCTTTTAACAATTTTGTGGATAGATAATATTAGATTTACAATTTTCCAAACTAAAAGCAATGAAAAAAGTAGGGTCCAAATTAAAAGAGCTAGGTGGTTTACTAATCAATTAATAAATCTTGGTTCAGCATTTATTAAAATTGGACAATTATTATCAGCGAGACCTGATTTAATTCCTAATACCTGGATACAGGAATTATCTAAATTGCAGGATCAAGTTCCTAATTTTTCATTTACGCAAGTTGAAGAAACTATAAGAGATGAACTAGGGGCTAAGTTTAATGAAATAGATCAAATAATATGTGATCCTGTTGGATCAGCATCACTAGCTCAGGTTCATAGAGCGACTTTAAAAAATGGTAAGAAAGTAGTATTTAAAGTTCAAAGACCCAATTTAAAAGAATTGTTTATTATCGATTTGGGCATAATGCAGCAAATAGCAGGATTGTTACAGAAAAACAAGAATTGGAGTCGAGGTAGAAACTGGGTTGAAATTGCTAGAGAGTGTAGGAAAGTTCTCATGAAAGAGCTTGATTTTAATTGTGAGGCACAATATGCAGCAAGATTTAGACAGCAATTTCTTGATGATGAAAATGTTGAAGTCCCTGAAGTAATTTGGGATATGAGCAGTGAAAAAGTTCTTTGTTTAAGTTATTTAGAAGGAACAAAAATAAGCGATTTAGAAAAATTACAATCACAAGAAATTGATTTACCTAAGATTGCAGAAATAGGTGCCATCAGCTATTTAAAACAATTAGTAAATTATGGTTTTTTTCATGCAGACCCTCATCCAGGGAATCTAGCAGTTTCAAATGAAGGTAAATTGATTTTTTATGATTTTGGAATGATGGGCAATATCTCAAATAATCTTCAAACAAGATTAGGGGGGATGGTTAAGGCTGCTGCTCTTAGAGACGCCTCATCACTTGTAAGTCAATTACAACAAGCTGGGCTAATTTCAAAAGATATAGATGTAGGACCAGTCAGAAGATTAGTCAGATTGATGCTTAAAGAAGCCTTAACTCCTCCATTTAGTCCAAATATTATCGAAAAATTATCTGGAGATTTATACGAACTTGTTTATGAAACACCATTTCAACTACCAGTAGATCTAATCTTTGTGATGAGAGCTTTATCAACTTTTGAAGGAGTTGGTAGAATGCTTGATCCAGGGTTTAACCTTGTATCAGTTACAAAGCCTTATTTAATAGAACTTATGACTTCGAATAATCAAACTCCCAATGATTTAATTAACCAATTTGGAAGGCAAGTTGGTGAACTAGGATCAAAAGCTGTTGGGATTCCCAAAAGAATAGATGAAAGTTTAGAAAGATTAGAGCAGGGCGATTTACAATTGCAAATAAGAATGGGAGAGTCTGATAGGCAATTCAAAAAAATGTTTACTGCTCAAAAAACTTTAGGCCATTCAATTCTTATAGGAAGCTTATCAATTGCATCTGCTTTACTTGTAACAAATAAACAAAATAATTTTGCATTATTGCCACTTTTTTTTGCACTACCAATAAGTATTGACTGGATAAAGTGCCAATTAAGTATGAGAAAAGGCTCACGTTTAGAAAAACTTAAGCGCTAAAAAACTATATATTTTTGGGACCTAAACCTAAAGCTCCAGCGAATCTTGCTTGACTTCCCAATTCCTCCTCAATTTTTAAAAGCCTATTGTATTTTGCAATCCTTTCACTTCTGCTCAAAGAGCCTGTCTTGATCTGACCCGATCTTGTGGCGACAGATAAATCTGCAATTGTTGTATCTTCAGTCTCACCACTTCTATGACTAATAACACTTGTGAAACCAGACATTTTAGCTAACTCAATAGCTTCCAAAGTTTCAGTTAATGTTCCAATTTGATTTACCTTTATTAGGATTGAATTAGCAGATTTTTCCATAATCCCTTTCCTTAATCTTTCTGTATTAGTAACGAATAAATCATCACCTACAAGCTGAACTTTATTTCCTAATTCTTTGTTTAATTCTGACCAACCCTCCCAATCATCCTCAGCTAAACCGTCCTCTATTGAAACTATTGGATAATTAGAAACTAGTCTTGAAAGATATGAAATCATTTCAGAACTATTTAAACTTTTCCCTTCATATTTATAAGTACCATCACTATAAAATTCAGTACTAGCAGCATCTAAAGCTAAAGATACCTGCTCACCAGGCTTAAACCCGGCTTTTTGAATTGCTTCTAATAATAAGTCCCCTGCCTCTTCACTTGATGACAAATTCGGAGCAAATCCACCCTCATCGCCTACAGCAGTAGATAGACCTTTTTGATCAAGTAATGATTTTAATGAGTGAAAAATTTCAGTACCCATTCTTAATGATTCACTGAAATTATCAACTCCATGTGGTACAAGCATAAATTCCTGAAAATCAAGACTATTTGGTGCATGAGCACCACCATTTATTACATTCATCAATGGGACTGGAAGAAGATTGGATAATGGATCTCCAAGATATCTATATAGGGGAATGTCTAAAGCATTTGCTGATGCTCTAGCAGTTGCAAGACTTACTGCAAGGATTGAATTTGCTCCAAGGTTAGACTTATTAGGAGTTCCATCAATTTCAATCATTAATTTATCTACTAAAGTTTGATCTAAAGATGACAAACCACATAAAGCCGGCGATATTGTTTCATGAATTTTATTAACAGCATTCAAAACGCCTTTTCCCATATATTTCGAACCACCATCTCTTAATTCATGTGCCTCATGAGCACCAGTGCTAGCTCCGCTGGGAACAATTGCTCTACCACTTGCACCACATTCCAAAAATACTTCTGCCTCTACAGTTGGATTACCTCTTGAATCAAGGACTTGCCTTGCTTCAACAGTATCAATAAGAAAATCAATAGTTTCTTTCACAATTTAATTATTACTATTTAAATCCTATTAATAGCTGAACTATTTGGCTAATATCTGAAATATATATGTTAAACAATTATAATTTATTGTTTCATAACAGTTTAGTTATTAGTTAACACTTTTATGAATTCCAAAGTCCCTGCAACCCCTCTCATAAAAATATTTTTGAAATTCATCTTACAATTTGAAAATTATTGGATGATTATTAATGCAGATCCTATTTAGAATATTAATTAATAATCAACTGTAGTTTTATAGTTTATGAGAGAAACCCTTACATCCAGTCCTGAACTATTTAGCGATATCAGTTGGAACCTTCTTTTATTAGGGGAAGAAACCGCAAAAAAATGGGATCATAGCGAATTTAATATTGAACACATAATTCATACATTGTTCTCATCAAGTGAATTCTTTGCTTTTATTGAAAAATTATCAATCGACCAAGATACAGTTTTAGACATAACAGAAGATTTTTTAGAAGAGACACCAACAAATGAGTCAGATATTTTTACTATCGGAGAAGATTTAGAAATTTTATTAGATAACGCGAATCAGATTAAAACTCAATGGGGATCGAGATTAATAGAAATCCCTCATTTACTAATTGCTCTTGGAAGAGATTTAAGAATTGGAAATTATGTTTTTGAAGAAGGAAACCTTTCAATGGAAAAATTAGAAGAAGAATTAAAGTTTTACCCAAATATTAATCAATCAAAAGATTCTTTTAATTACGGGAATGTAATTGCAATAAATAATCAATCTAATTTTGAATCAGAGAAAGAAACTTTAGTTAAAGAAGAAAAATTGAAAAAAGCTATTATTCCATTACCGAAAAGTGAGCTTCAAATTGAAACCAAAAAACAAGTTGGAAAAGAGGAAAATGCTCTTTCAATTTATGGAAAAGATTTAACAGAATCAGCTAAAAAAGGCTTACTGGATCCTGTTTTAGGAAGAGAAAATGAGATCAATAATTTAATGAGGGTACTCTGCAGAAGAAACAAAAATAACCCTATACTTATTGGCAATCCTGGAGTTGGTAAAACCTCAATTGCAAAATTACTTGCTCAATTAATTGTAGACAAAAAAGTTCCCGATACTTTAAAGGACTTAAAAATTATTTCACTTGACTTAGGTGCATTAGTTTCTGGGACCAAATTTAGAGGTCAACTAGAGGAAAGACTAAGCTTAATAATGCAAGAACTAAATAATCCAAACCAAGGAATGATTCTATTTATTGATGAAATTCACTCAATATTAAGTTCTGACAGATCTTCTACCGACATCAGTAATATCTTAAAACCTTTACTAGCTGAAGGAGAACTCAAATGTATAGGTACAACAACACCTGAGAAATTTCGTGAAACTATTGAAAAAGATCAGGCATTAAATAATTGCTTTCAAAAGATAGCTGTTAAAGAACCTTCAGTAGAATTAAGCGCAAAAATATTACAAGGGATCAAAAAGAAATATGAATTACATCATGGCATAAAAATTTCTGAAGAGGCTGTAAACTATTCTGCAAAATTAGCTGATAGATACATCAGCGATAAATGTCTCCCTGATAGTGCAATAGATTTAATTGATGAAGCAGCTGCACAGTTGAAAATCGAGTCTAATAATATGCCTCAAATCATTCTCCAGCAGGAAAACAAACTTAATACTATTGATGCAAAATTGAATAATTTGCAAGGAGAAAATATCGAAGCTCAAGAAAAACTATTGAATAATAGACAACAATCAGAGGCAAAATTGAACATTCTTTTGGAAAATTGGAACAATTTACGTGAAGAAATGGAGGAATTATCTATTTTAATGAAAGAAGAAGATAAGCTAACCAAACAAATTAAAGATAAATCAAATCGCGAAATTGAAAATGATCTAGATTATTTAGAAAAGCTTGAAGAAGAGTTAAGTGAAATAGAGAATGACATACAAAAAGTTGAAGAGAACTTTCATAAAATAAAGAAAAATAGAAATTTCCCTTTTAAATATCAAGTTGAACCTGATGATATTGCAGATGTTATATCAAAAATCACAGGTATTCCAATTTCTAAAGTAGTTTCAAATGAACGTAAGAAATTAGTCAATCTAGAAACTGAACTAAGTGAAAAAGTTATTGGACAAGAAAAAGCCATAGAAGCTGTTTCTGCTGCAATTAGAAGAGCTCGAGTTGGTATGAAAAGTCCTAAAAGACCTATTGGATCTTTTTTATTTATGGGTCCTACTGGTGTTGGTAAAACAGAATTAGCAAAATCTCTTGCAACAGCTTTATTTGATGAAGAAGACGCACTTTTAAGATTAGACATGAGTGAATATATGGAGAAAAACGCCGTAGCAAGACTTTTAGGAGCTCCCCCAGGTTATATTGGTTATGAAGAGGGAGGTCAATTAACTGAAGCTGTAAGACGTAAACCCTATTCAGTAATACTTCTTGATGAGATAGAAAAAGCACATTCAGAAGTATTTAATATCCTTTTGCAAGTCTTAGATGAAGGAAGATTAACAGACTCTCAAGGAAGGACCGTAGATTTCAAAAATACGGTAATCATTATGACAAGTAACCTAGCTGGTAAATCTATACTTGAGTATTCACAAAAGATTTCTAAAAATGAGGGAAAATCAGAAAAAGATCAACAAATTCTAGATGATTCAATTAGTAATGCATTGTCGTCAATTTTTAGACCTGAATTTTTAAATAGAATTGACGAAGTGGTAAAGTTTGATCCATTATCTATTGATGAACTTCAAAAAATAATCATTCTACAAACAGAAGATTTAAAGAACCTGCTACTTGAGCAGAAAATAAATATCGCTATAGACAAAAAAGTTATCACCAAAATTGCAAACGATTCTTACGAACCTGAATATGGTGCTAGGCCACTTAGCAGGGAACTTAGAAGACAAATAGAAAATCCCTTGGCTGCAAAACTTTTAGAGGATAACTTCAAAAATAAAAAATATATAACAATTAAACTTAACCCTGCTAAAAAAGATGAGATCGTTTTCAAACCTAGCTGAGGTGTAAATCAATAAGCTAAAATAAAAACTAAAGCATAAAGCTTAATTTCAAAAAAATTTTGTGACAAGTCCTACTACTAATAAAGAACCTCTTAAAAAGGATTCTCCTGAAGTTGAAGAGCCTAAAAAAAAGAATAATTTTTTTAGATCTACCTACGATGAGCTTAAACTTGTCGTGTGGCCTAACAAACAACAACTTTTTAGCGAATCAGTAGCAGTTATAATTATGGTATCTTTTTCTGCTGCAGCCATTGCTTCTGTTAGCAGATTCTATGGATGGGCAGCCTCGCAAATTTTTGGTTGAATTATCTCCCGAATATCCATTAATAAAGATCTTAATTAAGCTTCCAGAAAAATGAGTAATGAATTAACTACAAACCTTGCTTCTTCAAAAGCAAATACAAGCATCGCAAGATGGTATGCAGTTCAAGTAGCATCAAGCTGTGAAAAAAAAGTAAAAGCGACTCTTGAGCAGAGATCAGTAACTTTAGGTGTTAATAATAGAATCATTGAAATTGAAATTCCCCAAACTCCAGGAATTAAATTAAAAAAAGATGGAAGCAGACAAACTACTGAAGAAAAAGTTTTCCCAGGTTATGTCCTCGTAAGAATGATTTTGGATGAAGATACAATGATGGCTGTTAAAAGTACTCCAAATGTAATTAACTTTGTCGGTGCTGAAGACGGTCGAGGCAGCGGAAGATCGCGAGGTCATATCAAACCTCGACCATTATCAAGACAAGAAGTTAATAGAATCTTTAAGCGCGCATCAGAGAAAAAAGCCGTAATCAAGTTAGATATTGAAGAAAAAGATAGAATTATTGTAACTAGCGGTCCATTCAAGGATTTCCAAGGAGAAGTTATAGAAGTTTCCGGAGAAAGAAATAAATTAAAAGCATTACTTTCAATATTTGGGCGCGAGACTCCTGTAGAATTAGAATTCTCCCAAATCAATAAACAAAATTAATTTCTAATTGTTCTTGTTTATCGAGTAAAATTATGATTTTCTACTCCAGCTTAAATTATCTAATCTAATGGCAAAAAAAATTGTTGCAGTTATCAAGCTTGCTCTACAAGCAGGCAAAGCAAATCCTGCTCCTCCTGTAGGGCCAGCTTTAGGACAACATGGTGTCAATATCATGGCATTTTGCAAAGAATACAACGCAAGGACACAAGATAAAGCAGGTTTTGTAATTCCAGTCGAGATTTCTGTTTTTGAAGATAGAAGCTTTACTTTTATCACAAAAACACCTCCTGCTTCCGTCTTAATAACAAAAGCAGCTGGTATAGAGAAAGGTTCAGGTGAATCCGCAAAAGGCTCTGTTGGGAATATAAGTAAAGCTCAATTAGAAGAAATAGCCAAAACTAAGCTTCCTGATCTAAACTGTTCTAGTGTTGAATCAGCAATGAAAGTAATTGAGGGTACTGCTCGTAATATGGGTGTCTCTATCACTGATTGAGTTCAATACACAATTTCTCACTATTTAGGGGAGGTTAGTTAATAACCGTTTGCACCCAATATTATTATGAAAAAACTATCTAAAAGAATGGCGGCTCTATCAACAAAGATAGAAGATCGCATTTACGCACCACTTGAAGCTCTTAGTATTATCAAGGAAAATGCTAATGCAAAATTTGATGAAACTATTGAAGCACATATACGTCTAGGTATTGATCCAAAATATACTGATCAACAATTAAGGACCACTGTTGCATTACCACATGGTACTGGCCAAAGCATCAAAATTGCAGTCATTACAAGCGGTGAGAATGTATCGAAAGCTAAGGCTGCTGGTGCAGATTTATTTGGCGAAGAAGATCTTGTAGAAAGCATCAACAAAGGAAATATGGAGTTTGATCTACTTATTGCAACTCCGGATATGATGCCAAAGGTTGCAAAATTAGGAAGAGTTTTAGGACCTAGAGGTTTAATGCCTAATCCTAAAGCTGGGACAGTAACTAATGACATTGCTAATGCAATAAAAGAATTCAAAGCTGGTAAGCTCGAATTTAGAGCAGATAAGGCTGGAATCGTTCATGTCCGCTTTGGAAAAGCAAGTTTCACAAAAGAAGCTCTATTTGATAACTTAAAAACCTTACAAGAATCAATTGATAAAAATAAACCAAGTGGAGCTAAAGGAAAGTATTGGAAAACTTTTTATGTAACTTCAACAATGGGGCCTTCAGTTCAAGTTGACATAAATGCTGTACAAGATTACCAACCTGAAGGTTAACGCTTTGTAGTATAATTGAATTGCAATAATACGGCCAAAGAAAGTAGGTTGATTTAGTTATTCTAAATTTTTAATTCCTACCGAGGATTCGTCTTAAATTATTTCTTTTTGGATCTAATAAAAGCGGCCTCTTTTAAAGGACTTTGCCGCATTTCCTGCTCTCCCTAAATTACGATCCAAAAAACATCAATGGGCCGAACACTAGAGAATAAGCAAAAAATCGTTACTGAGATTAAATCTCTTTTAGACGACTCGGAAATGGCTGTAGTTCTTGACTATAAAGGTTTAACTATCAAAGAGATGTCAGATTTGCGATCAAGATTGCAAACAACTAACGGCATCTGCAAAGTTACTAAAAATTCATTAATGCGCAAAGCTATTGATGGAGATAGTAATTGGAACGATCTTGAATCTTTACTGACCGGAACAAATGCTTTTGTCTTAATTAAAGAAGATGTTGGTGGTGCTGTAAAAGCAATCCAATCTTTTCAAAAAGACACCAAAAAATCCGAGACCAAAGGAGCTTTATTTGAAGGCAGACTTCTTAGCGATTCTGAAATAAAAGAAATTGCAAGTCTTCCATCTAAAGAAGTATTGATGGCAAAAATTGCTGGCGCTCTTAATGGCGTTGCAACAAAAATTGCGATCTCTATTAATGAAGTACCTTCTGGACTTGCTAGATCACTTAAACAACATTCTGAAAAATCAGAATCCTAAATTCAAAACCTAATTAACTTTTAAGAAAATGTCCGCAAAAACTGAAGAAATTCTTGAATCATTAAAATCTCTATCACTTTTAGAAGCATCTGAGCTTGTAAAGCAAATTGAAGAGGCTTTTGGTGTATCTGCTGCAGCTTCTGCAGGTGTAGTTATGGCAGCTCCAGGAGCAGCTGGCGGTGACGCAGATGGTGGCGCTGCTGAAGAAAAAACTGAATTTGATGTAGTTCTCGAAAGCTTTGATGCAGCTGCAAAAATCAAAGTACTTAAGGTTGTAAGAAATGCAACTGGTCTAGGTCTTGGCGATGCAAAAGCACTTGTTGAATCTGCACCAAAAACAGTAAAAGAAGGAATTGCTAAAGCAGATGCCGAATCTTTAAAGAAAGAGATTGAAGAAGCTGGCGGTAAAGTTACACTTAAGTAAGAGAATATTTTTTCAAGCCGATAGACTTTATATCGGCTTCAAAAATTATGAATATTGATAGTATTGCAATTGAAGCTGCAACTGATGGAGCCTGCAGTGGTAATCCAGGTCCAGGTGGTTGGGGTGGATTAATAATTTTTGACGACAAAAGTGAATTAGAAATAGGTGGTTCCGAGCAAAATACTACCAATAATAGAATGGAACTCACTGCGGCTATAAAAACACTTGAGAAATTAAAAACCTATAAATTAAAGGAGAACTTTAAATTAAGAACTGATAGTAAATATGTCATAGAAGGTTATACAAAATGGATTACTAATTGGAAGAGAAATGGATGGAAAACAAGCTCAGGAAAATTAGTTCAAAATCTTGATTTATGGCAAGAAATTGATAAATTAAGAATTAATGGCCTTGTAATGGAATATGTTAAGGGTCATAGTGGTGACAAACAAAATGATAGAGTTGATAAAATAGCAACCAGCTATAGCAAAGGTATATCTTTAGAAAGTAAATTAAAGGAGTCAGAATCTTCAGCTGACTTTTTTGAAAAAAATGCTCCTTTGGAAATTCAGGAATTGTTTTCAAGGAATGAATTAATTCAAAAATTTGCCGACAAAAAGTATTTGTTAAGTTCACCAGAACTAAGCACCTTATTAGGTGAAGAAAACCACTTAAAGATCAAACTATATTCACTTTTTGAATGGCGTAATTGGATATTGATTCCTAAAGATAAAAAATATTGGATAATAGAAAAAAAAGAAACCTAATTTTTTATGAATGAACAGCAAGGGGTATTTAAAAATCTTTATAAAAACTTGATTACCCCTGTATTAAAAAGAGACTCTGGAATTGATGCAGAATACTTAACTAATTTATCTCTTAGCCTTTTATCATTCAGTTCAAGAAAATATAATTGGCCTGTAGTTTCATCTATCTTAAAAAATCTAAATGAAGAATTTTCTATAGTTGATAAAAGGTTAACTCAGAGCATATGTGGTATAAATTTTTGTAATCCAATTGGTTTAGCTGCGGGTTTTGACAAAAATGGAAGTGCTGCAAATGTATGGAAAGATTTTGGTTTTGGATTTGCCGAACTTGGTACAGTAACCAAATTTGCTCAGAATGGAAATCCCAAACCAAGGCTGTTTAGATTAGCGGAGGAAGAAGCAGCATTAAATAGAATGGGTTTTAATAACAATGGTGCTGAAAATCTAGTTAAAAACTTTGTCGAACAAGGAATTGAGTCTAAAAAAAATAGAAAGAATATTTGTTTAGGGATAAATTTTGGCAAGTCTAAAATTACAGATTTATCTCAAGCAAAAGATGATTATTTAACTTCTCTAAAATTGTTAATTCCATATTGTGATTATGCAGCAATAAACGTAAGTTCTCCAAATACTGAAGGACTAAGAAAGTTGCAAGATCCGATTCTTCTAAAAGAACTTCTTAGAGAAATTAAAAACTTACCTAATTGTCCACCATTATTTGTAAAAATTGCGCCAGATTTAAGCCTTAAAGATATTGAAGATATTTGCCAGTTAATAATCGAGGAAAATATCGATGGGATAATTGCTACTAACACCAGCATAGATAGATTAGGTCTTGAAAATAGGAAGATCAAGCAAACAGGATTATTACTTTCTGAAGAAAATGGAGGATTAAGTGGAAAGCCTCTACAAAAAAAAGCAAATCAAATAATAAAACATATTCATAATATTGATAAAAAGATTATTTTAATTGGCGTTGGAGGAATCGATAGTCCAGAGTCGGCTTGGGAAAGAATTTGTTCTGGAGCATCATTAATTCAACTTTATACGGGATGGATATATAAGGGGCCAAAATTAGTCCCCAATATACTTGAAGGGATTTTAAAGCAACTTAATAAACATCAATTATCTAATATAAAAGAGGCTATTGGATCAGATTTAAAATGGGTTAAATAAAAATTAGAAAATGAATAATGAACAATCCGAAAACTAATGATTACTCAACATTAGCCATGCAAATATCAAACTTAAATCATGGAGGAAATGTATATGCAAATGCAAAAAAATTAAATTTATTACCCTCTGAAATTATTGACGCAAGTGCCTCTTTAGTACCCTTTGATCCACCTCAAATACTAATAGATTCATTAAATGCTGGAATTAAGAATCTTGGATTTAGATATTACCCAGAGAGAAACTTGAATGATCTGAAAGAAATAATCGGTAAATTTCATGGGATAAATCCAGACAATATATTGCCTGGAAATGGAGCTTCTGAACTAATAACCTGGGCAGGTTATGAAGCATCCAAATTTGGAATAAGTTGTATTCCTTCTCCATCATTTGTTGATTATGAAAGATCTTTAAATTGTTGGAATAGCAATTATATACATTGCGAATTACCAAAAAACTGGAATGATATTTTTCCTCAATCATTTCCGCTGCATCCAAAAGGTGATGTTATTTGGATAACAAATCCACATAACCCTACCGGTCAATTATGGGAAAAGAATTCATTGGAGGAAGTTGTAAAAAAATATAAATTAGTTATCTGTGATGAAGCTTTCTTATCGATAACACCTAATGGAGAGAAAGAATCTTTAATACCATTAACCCAAAGATTTGACAATTTATTAGTCTTGAGAAGCTTAACCAAAATCTTCAATATTCCTGGTCTTAGATTAGGTTACGTTATTGGCTCATCGAAAATACTAAAACAATGGGAAATCAATAGAGATCCTTGGCCTTTAAATTCATTTTCTATTAAAGCCGGAATTGATCTACTAAGTAATAAGAAATTCTATGAACAGTGGACAAAACAGATTCACAGCTGGATAAATATTGAAAAAAAAAGAGTATTTGAAAAATTATCAAAAATAGAGAACCTTAAAGTTCATAACTCTTCAACCAACTTTTTTTTAATAGAAAGTAAAAAATCATTGGCACCTAATATAAAATATTTAGAAAATAAGGGAATTTTGCTTAGAGAATGTACTTCATTTAGATTTCTGGATGAAAAGTGGGCAAGAGTAAGTTTGCAGAATAGGAAAGATAACACTCTTTTATGTAAAGAAATTCAGAATTCCTTTAAAAAATAATTAAAAAATTTCCTAATCTCGATTTTAGATTTGATTTTATTATTATTTTCCATATTCCTCTTCATAATATCTAAAATTTCATAGTAATATTTTCCGTTTTTTGATTTTCTCTTAAAAATTCTTTCTATAGTTTCTTCAAAAACTTCTTTAGAAATTTTACTTTGATTCATTAAAACTGATCCTCCACTTTCGGCAAGAATCATTGCATTTTTCTCCTGGTGATTATTTTTAGAATAAGGAAATGGAATTAAAATTGAAGGTTTTTCAGTTTCTATAAGTTCATTTATTGTTCCTGCACCAGATCTCGATATTACAAGATCACAGTTTTGAATCAAAGCTGCGATTTCATTAGTAAATTTCTTTTGAACATAATTATTTGATTTTTTTATATTAAAGGATTTTTGATTACATTCGCCAATAATATGAACTATCCGAAACTGTTTTTTCATTAAAAATTCAAGAGATTCGTTAAGAATTTGATTTATAGCTTTTGCTCCTTGGCTACCTCCCATAACAATCAAAAGAGGTCCTTTTCCTTTTGGGACCCATTCTGGCACTGGATGGGATTTATAGAATTGATCTCTTAAAGGAGTCCCAGTGAAAATAGTTTTACAATTTCTTAAATAAGAATTTGTTTTCTTAAATCCTAGAAAAACATAGTTACACAAAAAACCAAAATATTTCGTTACCATTCCTGGAATTAAATTTGATTCATGAATAATGACAGGTATCCTGAGAAGTTTTGAAGCAACAATAGTAGGGGCAGATATATAACCTCCAGTCGTAAAAACCAAGTTGATTTTTTTTTCTTTTAAGATCCTAATTATTTGGAAAGTTGACATTAAAATTTTTATATATTGATAAAACAAAAAAATATTTTTTCTTGGGGTCTTTATATTCAAAGTCTTCAAATTATATTTTTGGGGAATAAAATTCGCGTCAAGTCTTTCCTGAATACCCAACCAATGAATATTCCACTCATCTTCTACCTCTTTAGAAACTGCTAAAGCTGGAAAAATATGGCCTCCTGTTCCACTAGCTGCAACTAATAAATTATTTTTTTTAGACATAAAAACTTAAATTAGTAGAATGAAAATAATAAATGATAAATATGTTGAATTTAAACTTATTCAGAAATATAGGATTCCCTCTCTACTTATTTATTTATCTCATTCTCCCCTTTTCAGCAATAACGGAAACTTTAAAAGTTGATTTTATAAGAAATTTAGAAACGTCATTAAATAAGCGAGACTTAGAGTTTATTAGAAAAAATTTTAGAAATGATGAAAACCAAAATATACCAAAACAGTTCTCAAAAATTATCAATGATTTTCCGGATAGCAAATGGAAAATCAAAAGATTAGAGTCAAATATTCCAAATAACGAAATATTTAGAATAAAAGTTTCAGGAAGAAAAATTGTTAATGGAGAAATGCATATACTCGAATCCGATTTCGATTATGTTTTTTCAGTTCTAAATGAAAAAATTTATGAAGGTACCATTAAAAATTTATTCACAACAATAAGGAATGATGATAAGAAGATAGATATTAGTTTTAAAATCCCTGAAAAAGTTCTTACTGGTTCAAAATACGATATCGATATAATCCTAAATAAGCCGCTTGAAGAAGTGATCATCGCTGGAGCAATTAAACCTCATCCAATAAATTCATTGTTTGAACAAGAAATATTATTAGAGCCATTAGCATCTGGGGGAATTTTTAAAATGACAAGAGCCCCTTCAAAACCAGGGATACAAATTTGGTCAGGAATCATAGCTCACCCTGAAGGAATTATTACTTTCACAAAGAGTATTGATATTGTCGATAAAATATAGCCTAAGCGTCGTTTAAAGCAGCTACACCAGGTAAGGTTTTACCTTCTAAAAGTTCCAAACTTGCGCCACCTCCAGTAGATATATGAGACATTTTCTCAGCTAATCCTGCTTTTTCAACTGCTGCAACTGAATCTCCACCACCAATTATTGTACAAACTTCAGAAAAAGCACTTAAGTCCGCAAGGGTAGTAGCTATAGCATTTGTACCTTCTGCAAATTTATCAAATTCGAAAACTCCCATTGGCCCATTCCAAATTATTGTCTTACATTCTGCAAGAGCATTCTGAAAAACTTTAATGGAATCTGGACCAATATCGAGACCCATCCAATCTCCACTAATTGAATCAATTTGAGATATTTTACTTTCGGCATCAGGCGAAAATTCATTAGCTAAAACAACATCAGTAGGTAATAATAATTCGACTCCTTTTGCTTTTGCTTTTGCTTCTAAATCCTTGGCAAGCTCAAGTTTATCTTCTTCTACAAGGCTCTTTCCAACATCTAGACCTCTAGCTTTATAAAAAGTAAAAATCATACCTCCACCAATCATAATTTTGTCACATTTATCTAGCAAAGAATCAAGAACACCTATTTTACTACTTACCTTTGATCCTCCAACTATTGCTGCCAACGGACGCTTTGGAGCATCTATCGCTCCTTGTAAATATTTTAATTCTTTTTCTAAAAGGAATCCAGCTACTGATGGACTTAAATAATTAGTGACTCCCTGAGTTGAAGCATGAGCTCTATGAGCGGCACCAAATGCATCATTTACATACATATCTGCAAGTGATGCTAAATTTTTAGCAAAATCTAAATCGTTCTTTTCCTCTTCACCAAAAAAACGAACATTTTCAAGTAAAAGAACATCTCCATTACTTAAGCTATTTGACTGTGCAAGTGATTCATCACCAATACAACTGTTAGTAAGAGCAACAGTTTGCTCTAACAATTCACTTAATCTTGCTGCTACTGGAGTTAATCTCATTTTTTCATTTACCTTACCCTTTGGTCTACCAAAATGAGCAGCTAAAATAACTTTTGCAGAATGATTAGTAAGATATTCAATAGTTGGGATCGCTGCACGAATACGCGTATCGTCGGTTATTTGACCATCTTCATTTAATGGAACATTAAAATCTACTCTTACAAGAACTTTTTTTCCTTCTAAATGTGTCTTATCAAGACTGGAAAGAGATAATTTTGACATTAAACAAGCTTAATTTTTAATCTTAAGACCCTAACGCTAATTTGGGCTTATTGGGTTAAAAAGTAGTTACTGTTACCTATGCCTTAATAAATTTTAAGAATTAACGATTATAAAAATTTTTCAGCCATTAAATTTATACTAAACTTTAGAAGTAAATACTTTTGAAACTTATAAAAACTAAAAGGAATACAAAATTTTATTTGATTTATTGAAGTGGACATACCCAAAATTCAATGGTACCCAGGCCATATCGCAAAAGCAGAAAAGAAATTATCTGAAGTTATCAATAAAGTAGATTTAGTTATAGAAGTTAGAGATGCAAGAATTCCATTGTCAACAGGACATCCACACTTAAATAAATGGATAAATAATAAAAAACATATTCTTGTTATTAACAGATCAGACATGATCTCCCCTCATACAATCAATAGTTGGAATAAATGGTTTAATGCTAAAGATCAATATCCTCTTTGGTGTGATGCTAAAAGAGGAATAGGTATTAAAGAAATTTGTAAGTCAGCCAAAGATTCTAGGTCGTCAATCGACGATAGAAGACTCTCTAGAGGAATGCGAATTAGGCCAATTAGAGCCCTTTTACTTGGTTTCCCAAACGTAGGAAAGTCAGCATTAATTAATAGAATTGCAAAAAGAAGAGTAGTAGATAGCGCTAGGAAAGCAGGCGTGACTCGTAATTTAAGATGGATAAAATTAGAAAGTGGTATAGATCTGCTAGATGCTCCTGGTGTTATACCTCCAAATTTAGAAGATCAAAAATCAGCACTTAATCTTGCACTGTGTGACGATATTGGAGAAGCTGCTTATGAAATAGAGAGTGTCGCAATTGGATTTATCAAAATTATATCCACTCTCAACAAAGATAAGAATGCGAATATCTCAGTTAAACAAATATCTAATAGATATGGAGTTGATATGGCAAAAGGCTTTAAGACTCCTTCTGCGTGGATCGACGAAGCAGCTTCAAAACATACCTCAGGCGATATAAGAAGAATGTCTCATAAGTTATTAGAAGATTATAGAAATCAAATGCTTGGTAAAATTGCTTTAGAAGTCCCGCTATGGAATTAAATAATCAAAATTCTTTCGGCATTGGAGAAGGTGAGCTTATCGAAATTATTTATGAGCTACCTCTTCCTATGAGGCTAGACAGATGGTTGGTAAGTAAAAGACCAGAACAAAGTAGAGCAAGAATTCAACATTTTATAAATTCAGGTTTAGTACTTGTAAATTACAAGACCGCGAAAGCAAAGACCCCATTAAAAAATGGCGACAATATTCAAATATGGATGCCTCCTCCAGAACCTCTTATTTATTTGAAACCTGAAAAAATGGATTTAAATATCCTTTTTGAAGACGAGCACATCATAGTAATCAATAAACAATCAGGTCTAATAGTTCATCCAGCCCCAGGACACAAATCAGGCACTTTAGTGAATGGATTACTTTTTCACTGTAAAGATCTACCTGGAATTAATGGGAAACTAAGACCTGGGATTGTTCACAGATTAGATAAAGATACCTCCGGATGTATGGTGGTTGCAAAAAGCCAAGAGGCATTAGTAAATCTCCAGAAACAAATTAAAGAAAAAATAGCATCACGTGAATATATTGCAGTAATTCATGGAGCACCTAATTCTGAAGAAGGCCAAATAGTGGGACATATTGGCAGAGATAAATTAAATAGATTGAAATATAAAGTAGTTGATGAAACTTCAGGAAGATATGCCTGTACCTATTGGAAATTAGAAGAAAGATTTGGCAATTACTCATTAATGAGTTTCAAACTAGATACGGGGCGAACGCATCAAATAAGAGTTCATTGCGCTCATATTAATCATCCAATTGTGGGTGATCCATTATATGGAAGATGTAAAAAACTACCATGTAAATTAGATGGCCAAGCTTTACACGCCATTAAGCTTGGACTTATACATCCAATAAATGGTAAAGAAATGATATTTGAAGCAGAATTACCATTAGATTTTAAAAAATTACTAAGTGTTCTTAAAGTTAAATAAGATTTAAAGAGGAATTTAGAAGCGATTTTGTAAACGTGTTTTGAGTTTTAGTGAATATTGTAGAACTTTCTCCTTCATCAACTATCTTTCCTTGATTCATAACTAACAACCTATCACAAAATCTTTTAGCAATGCCTAAATCATGGGTAATAAAGATAATCGTTAAATTCATTTTTTCTTGAAATACTCTAAGTAATTCAAGAATCTCTATTTTTACTGAAGCATCCAACATATTTACGCTCTCATCACAAATTAAAATTTTTGGCTTCAATAATAGCGCCCTGGCTAATGAAATTCTTTGCAATTGACCACCAGATAATTGGTTAGGATAAGAATTAAAAAAATCATTATTTAAAGGAAGATTTAAATTTTTTAACATTAATTTTATTTCTTTTTCGATTTTTCTTTTATCTGAAATTTTTTGAATAAAAAATATATCTTCCAAAATATTTTTAATTGTCATTTTCGGATTCAAACTTGAAAAAGGATCTTGAAAAATAATTTGCACATTATTGTTCTTTTTAAAAGATTTATTTTTTTTCGATGCATAATTTTTATCATAAATTTTAATTTCACCACCTCTTACTTTAAGGAGTCCAATTAAAGCCCTACATAATGTACTTTTACCGCTCCCTGAAGAACCAACTATTCCAAGAGTCTCATTCTCATATAACTTAAAACTAACTTCATTTAAAGCCTTATTCCATTTATTAATGAAAATTGAAGAATTTAATTTATACCAATGTCTTAGGTTATTTACCTCTAGAACGACCTTATCTCGAGTATTATTTTTAGAATTTGGTTCTAATACTATTTTTGAAGCATTTACTAACTTTTTCCCGATATCTGATTTTGGTGATTGAAAAATATCTAATATATTCCCTTTTTCAACAATTGATCCCTTTTCAATTATTGCAACTTTTTTACACCACTTTGCTGCAAGATTTATATCATGACTAATTAAAATTAAAGTAGTATCAAATTCATTACATAGATGAATTATTTCTTGCATAATTTCAAAACTTGTTTTGGTATCTAAGCTTGTTGTAGGTTCATCAGCTATTAATAATTTAGGTTTCAAAGCAAGTGCCATTGCTATAGAAACTCTCTGTCTCATTCCACCGCTAAATTGATGTGGGAAAGAATCAAGTCTACTTTCTTCAATTCCTACTTTTTGAAAAACTTCTCTTACTAATTTTTTAATAGCCATAGTTGATTTAGTTTGATCATGTGTTTTAAATAATTCATATAAATGATCCCCAACTCTCATTAGCGGATTAAGTTTTTTTATAGAGTCTTGATAAATAAATCCAAAATTATTTCTTCTAAATAATTGTGCATATTTGTTATTTATTTTCCTAGGATCTACACTAGAAATCGATAGATAACCTTTAGAAGTCGCCTTTTCAGGCAATATATTTACTAATGTTTTTGCAAAAGTGGTCTTTCCACATCCAGAGGGTCCTATTATGGCTAAATGATCTCCACTATCTATTTCCAAATTAAAATTTTTGATAATAGGTTGCTGTTTCAGACCATATTTAACAGTAAGATTTTTAACTACAATAATTTTTTCTTTATTTTTTTTCATGATTTATAGCAAATTTTTCTAGACCTAAATAAAATACATCTAAAGCAATATAAAATGTCCAAGGCAGCTGCAAATTCAAAAGAAAAAAACGAAATTGGAGTTTCCAAAACTATTTTGCCTGAAAATAACAAATATGAAAGTGAATCTTTGAATTATCAAATAAAAATTCCCGATTGGCTTATTAAAGATATTCATAATTTTGAAAAATCAAATAAAGAAAATGATGAAAATCAAAACCTTATAGTAAAGGCTTTTAAACTTGCTTATAAAGCTCATGATGGACAATTCCGCGCGAGCGGCGAGCCATACATTATCCACCCAGTTGCTGTTGCAAATCTCCTCAAAGAAATAGGTGCTAGTTCATCTGTTATTGCTGCAGGTCTTTTACATGATGTTGTTGAAGATACTGGCATTGATTTATCCGAAATAGAAACAAATTTTGGATTAGAAGTAAAAATACTTGTAGAGGGTGTAACAAAATTAGGCGGCATTCACTTTAACAATAGGACTGAAGCACAAGCTGAAAATCTTAGGAAAATGTTTTTGGCTATGGCCAGCGATATCAGAGTTGTCTTAGTTAAACTTGCAGATCGACTTCATAACATGAGAACAATTGAATGGCTAAATGATGAGAAAAAACTAAGAATAGCGAGAGAAACAAGAGAGATTTATGCACCATTAGCTAATCGACTAGGAATAAACAGATTTAAATGGGAATTAGAAGATTTAGCTTTTAAATTCCTAGAGCCTAAAGAATATCTAGATCTTAAAGATCAAATCGCCGTTAAAAGAAGTGATAGAGAAAAAAGATTAAAAGTAACTTTGAATCTTATGAAGGAAAACTTGATTTCAGCAGGTTTGAAAAATTTTGAAATAACAGGAAGGCCAAAACATCTTTATGGCATCTGGAGCAAAATGGAAAGACAACAAAAGCATTTTCACGAGATTTATGATGTTGCTGCCCTAAGAATTATCGTGGACAATTCAGATAGTTGTTATAGAGCTTTAGCAGTTGTTCATGATACTTTCAAACCAATTCCAGGTAGATTTAAAGACTATATAGGATTACCAAAACCCAATGGATATCAGTCCTTACACACTTCTGTGATTGGAAGACATCGACCTATTGAAGTTCAAATTAGAACTACTTCGATGCATCAAATTGCTGAATATGGTATTGCCGCTCATTGGCAATATAAAGAGGGTGGTTCTCCTGCTAAAAGTAATGCCGAGAGATTTAATTGGCTAAGACAATTAGTAGAATGGCAACAAGAAGGTAATGAAAGGGATCATAATGATTATTTAGCTTCAATTAAAGAAGATTTATTTGATGAAGAAGTATTTGTAATCACTCCAAAAGGAGATGTTGTTGGTTTAAGGAAAGGATCTACCGCGATAGATTTCGCCTACAGAATCCATTCTGAAGTTGGAAATCACTGTAATGGAATAAGAATTAATGAAAAGCTTTCTCCATTATCTACAGCACTTCAAAATGGTGACTTCATAGAAATTTTGACAAGTAATAATGCTACTCCAAGCTTGGATTGGCTGAACTTTGTAGTTACGCCAACTGCTAAAAATAGAATTCGTCAATGGTATAAGAAAAGCCATCGTGATGAAACGATTAAAAGAGGTAGAGAATTACTTGAAAAAGAAGTAGGTAGAAACGGTTTTGAAGCATTACTTTCTAGTGAAGCCATGAAAAAAGTTGCAAATCGATGCAATTTAAAAACTACTGAAGACCTTCTTGCATCTCTTGGTTTTGGTGGTTTAACTTTGCATCAAGTATTAAACAGACTAAGAGAAGAAATAAAATTACAGACAGAAGATGTAAAAAATGATTCTGACTCTGAAATAGCAAAATCTCTTAAAAGTAATAATAATTTATCCACTAATCAATCTAATACAGCAGCTAAATCACCAATTTCCGGGATAGAAGGTCTTGATTACAGAATAGGCAAATGCTGTTCCCCACTCCCAGGCGAGGATATTATCGGAACTGTGTCGCTCGGCAACCATGGGATAACTATACATAGGGAAGATTGTGAAAATGTAATACCAATTCCAATAGAGAGAAGATTACCTGTCGGTTGGAATCAAGATAATAAAACTGGCGATAATAAGTTTCCAATTCAGCTACGAATAGAAGTAATTGATCGAGTTGGAGTTCTTAAAGATATTCTTATGCGGTTATCTGATAAAGGTATAAACGTTAGTGATGCCAATGTTAAAACTGCTTATGGTAAACCAGCTATTATAAATCTTTGTGTAGGTCTTGAAAGTTATAATCAACTTCACAAAACAATTGAACAAATTAAATCAATGGCAGATGTTTTAGATATTGCCAGAGTTGGACAAAGTTAATTTTAAAATCAGATCAATCTATCTTTTACTTTTTATCTTGTAGATAAAGAAAACAATACTGCCACAAATCAAAGCTAATAAAATACCTACACAAGATGAACCTAAGAGTAATTTTAGGGAAAAAATTCTACCTTGTTTCCATAAGTCATCAATAACTAAACTTTTTTCAAGAATTTTATTAGAAGGATTATTTAAAAAAATCGAACCAACTTTATAGTTAAAATAATAAAGTGGAATATAAGTAAAAGGGTTGCTGATCCATGTACCAATTGCAGCTAGAACAATATTTCCCTTAGCTATTTTCGCAAAAAATATGCCCATTAAAGTCTGCAAACCAAAAAAAGGAAAGCAACCACTAAATACACCTATAGCTAAACCTTTAGCATTAAAGAAAGGACTTCCATTCTGACTCCTAAATAATGATAGAATTTTCTTATAGGTAATATCTCTTTTAAATCTCATTCAGAAAGAAAATTTCAAAATTAAATTCTTGATAATCTTACTTAATTATCCATAACAAAGCGAGAGATGGATTCGATAGTTACTACAGAAGATACGATAGCCGCAATTGCTTCAGCTATAAGTATTGGGAAGGGAGGAGTTGCGATAATAAGAGTATCAGGGAAAGACGCAATAAATTCTTGCAAAAAGATTATTCAAACTAAATCTAAATATGCATGGGAATCACATAGGGTTTTTCGTGGTTTTATTCAGGAAAATAAACAAAATAAACTTATAGATGAGGTTTTAATTTTAGTGATGAAATCCCCAAATAGCTTCACAGGAGAGGATGTAGTTGAACTTCATTGCCATGGCGGAATTATCATAGTAAATAAAGTTTTAAAGATATTATTATCAAGTAATTCTAGAGTTAGACTTGCAAACCCAGGAGAATTTAGTCAAAGAGCTTTTCTTAATGGGAAAATAGACCTTACTCAAGCCGAGTCGATTAATCAATTAATTAATGCAAGCAATACCAGATCAGCAGAGTTAGCCTTTAGCGGGGTTCAAGGAGAATTAAAGCAAAAAATTGATGATATTAAAAATGACCTTATAAATCAACTTTGCGAAATAGAAGCGAGAGTTGATTTTGAAGAAGACTTCACAGATTTTGATTACACCAAATATCTAAAAAACATTAAGAAAGTCAAAGAAAAAATAGAATTACTAATAGAAAATGCAAAAAGAAATTCATATATTCACAATGGAATATCCATTGCGCTTATAGGTAAAACAAATGTTGGTAAAAGCTCTTTATTAAATTTGCTTGCAAAAAAAGAGAAAGCAATCGTAACTAATATTCCTGGAACAACTAGAGATGTTATTGAAGTTAATTTAACTATTAATGATATTCCAATGAAAATAATTGATACTGCTGGCATAAGAGAAACTCATGAACAAATTGAAAGTATTGGAATTAAAAAAAGTTTTGGGAAGATAAAAGAGTCAGATTTTATAATTTATATCTATAGTCTTGAAGAAGGATTTAATGAAGAAGACAAAAAAATAATACAAGAAATTCCCAAAGAAAAATTAATTACTATTTTGGGCAATAAAAAAGATTTAATTGATTGCAAAAATATTAATTCAAATGAGTTAAAAAACACAATTCTTATGAGTATTAAGAATAATGATGGTGAAAGATTATTAATAGACAAAATTATAAAAAAATGCGGATTAAAACAAGTAGAAAATATCAATATATTTTTAAACGAAAGACATCTAACAAATTTGTCTGCTTGCTTATCTAATTTAAATGATACTGATGAAATAATTGAAAATAAATTGCCATTTGATTTGTTATCAATTGAACTGAGAGATGCAATTCAAAACTTATCTAAAATAACTGGTCAAGAATTAACAGAGGAACTTCTAGATAATATTTTTTCTAAGTTTTGTATTGGAAAATAAATTTGAGTTAAATTACATAGTGATATATAGTTGATTCTCTAACTTCAGTTTAATTTTTATTAATTAATTATTTCTTAGTTTAGTGGATTTAAATACTCCAATAATAAGTAAAATCATTGATAATTGGATCGATGAAGATATAGGTAGGGGAGATCTTACAAGTTCCTCTATTACAGAAGAGAATGGTAATGCATATTGGATTGCAAAAGAAGAGGGTATATTCTGCGGGGTTGAAATTATAAAAGAAATTTTTAGAAAAATTGATTTAAAAATCAGTCCAAAATTTAATATCTCTGATGGAGATAAATTTGTTAAAGATCAAAAACTCTTAGAAATATATGGGCCTTCAAAAAGTTTACTCGCTAGTGAAAGGATCAGCTTAAATATAGCAATGCATTTATCTGGAATATCAACATATACAAAGAATCTTAAAGATAAATTAGAAGGCACAAATATAAAATTAGCAGATACTAGGAAAACGACTCCTGGCTTAAGAATATTTGAAAAATACGCATTCAAATGCGGAGGTGGGGTGAATCATAGAATGGGATTATACGATGCTGCTATGATCAAAGAAAATCATATTGCATGGACAGATAATCTTAAGAATGCAGTACAAAATATTCGCCAAAATTCGCCTTTTACAACTCATATCATAATTGAAGCTGAGAATATCGACCAGGCAAAAGAAGCAGTATTAGCAGGAGCGGATAGTGTCTTATTAGATGAACTTAGTCCTGAAATAATCAAAAAAAACGTTGAAGAATTAAGAGAGTTATCAATTAATAGTCTACAAAAAGAAGTCAATAAAAATTTGATAATAGAAGTTTCTGGAATAAACCCTCAAGAAATTAGTAAATATCTAATAAAAGGTATTGATTTGATTTCAACAAGTTCTTCAATCACCAAAAGTAATTGGATTGATTTGAGTATGCGTTATATTAATTAATCATATAGATAAATAATTGAATAATTAATGCTAATCATTTTTAAAGAATTAACAAAACAATTTGAACAAACTCTTTTAGATAGTCTTGAAAAAAATGATAAAAAAGGAGAATTCCCAATTCTTAGCAAGAATTTAATTACACAATCATCAAAAGAGGAATTTGGTGATTATCAATGTAATGTTTGTTTAAGTTTATCTAAAATATATAAAAAGAACCCAAGAGATATTTCTAATGATTTTATTAACCTTTTAAATAAAAATAAAAGCATAGCAAAATTATGTAAGAGTCTAGAAATAGCTGGACCTGGATTTATAAATATAAAATTAAAAGATGAGGTTCTAATAAATGAAATTAAGTCAAATATTCAATGCAATAGGGCTGGCATACCTCTAATTAGAAAAGATTTAGATAGTGGTTTGTCCAATAAAGTTATTGTAGATTTTTCTAGCCCTAATATTGCTAAAGAAATGCATGTAGGGCATTTAAGATCAACAATAATAGGTGACTCAATATCTAGAATTTTCGAGTTAAGAGGTTATGTAGTATTAAGACTCAATCATGTTGGTGATTGGGGAACACAATTTGGCATGCTTATTACTCAGCTCAAAGATTTATATTCAAATGATCTAGATGAAATAGGAAAAATCAAGATAAGTGATTTAGTTGAATTTTATAAAGAATCAAAAAAAAGATTTGATAACGAATCTGAATTCCAAAAAAGATCTAGAGAGGAAGTAGTTAAGTTACAAAGTGGAGATATTAAATCGATTAAAGCTTGGAAATTATTATGTGATCAATCAAGGAAAGAATTTGATGAAATCTATAAAAATTTAAAAATAAAAATAGAAGAAAGAGGTGAATCTTTTTATAATCCCTTCTTAAAATCAGTTATTGATGATTTGAATTTAGAAAAAATATTAGTAGAAGATCAAGGAGCAAAATGTGTATTTTTAGATGGGATGACTAATAAAGAAGGCAAACCTTTACCGCTAATCATTCAAAAAAAAGATGGAGGTTTTAATTATGCCACCACAGATCTTGCTGCTATAAGATACAGATTCAATAAACCTCCTAATGGCGATGATGCTTCAAGAATTATTTATGTAACTGATCATGGGCAAGCAAATCATTTTGCTGGAGTTTTTCAAGTTGCAAAAAAAGCAAAATGGATCCCAGAAAATTGTCAAGTAGATCATGTCCCTTTTGGTTTAGTTCAAGGAATTGATGGCAAAAAACTAAAGACAAGAGAAGGAGAGACAATACGTCTAAAAGATTTATTAAATGAAGCAGTTAGAAGAGCGAAAGAAGATTTATTGAAAAGATTAGAAGATGAAGATCGTTATGAGAACGAAGAGTTCATAGCAAATACTTCAAGAATTATTGGATTAGGAGCTGTTAAGTATGCAGATTTAAGTCAAAATAGGATTACTAATTATCAATTTAGTTTTGATAAAATGCTTTCCCTTAATGGTAATACTGCTCCTTATTTGTTATATACACTTGTAAGAATTTTAGGAATTAAAAGAAAAAATGATTTTGTTTATGAATCTAAAGATTTTCAGTACGTAAATTATGAACATAAATCTGAGTGGAAACTTATCAGAAAATTACTTAGGTTCGATGAAGTCATAATTTCTATTGAAAAAGACTTAATGCCAAATAGATTATGCAATTATCTGTTCGAGCTATGTCAGACTTTTAATAGATTCTATGATCAAGTTCCAATCCTCAAAGAAGAAAAAAATATAAAAATCTCTAGGCTTAATTTATGTGACCTAACTGCAAAAACACTAAAATTAAGCTTAGAGCTTTTAGGAATTGAAACTTTAGAAAGAATGTAATGAATGATTTTGATCCATTAAATAATCTTTTCCCAAAACCAAGAGGAGAAATAATAAATATGCAGTCTTACTCTGCCCCTTTAGAAAATAGAAGAAATTTACTCCGCTTAGACTTTAACGAAAATACTTTAGGTCCAAGTCCTAAGGTTTTAGAGGCATTACAAGCGATAAAATTAGATGAAATTTCAATTTATCCAGAATATAATTTTTTAAAAAAATTTTTATGTGATAAATATCTTGATTCAAGAAAATTTGGTAATGATGAAATCGGAATTTTCAATGGAGCAGATGCAGCAATAAATGCAATTTTCAATTGCTTTGGAGAAAAAGATCAGATATTTCTAACCACAAACCCAACTTTTGGTTACTATTCTCCTTGTGCAGAAATCCGAGGAATGAAAAAAATAAGTTGTTCTTACATTGGAGAAGATTTTCTATTCCCTATCGAAGAATTTAGGGAAAAAATAATAAAGCATAATCCAAAGTTAATATTTATTTGCAATCCAAATAATCCAACAGGAACTGTTCTAAGCTCGAATGAAATAATTAATTTAGCCAATATCAATAACGATTCATTAATAGTTGTTGATGAACTATATGAAAAATTTAATGGAGATAGTCTTCTTGAATCGATAGATTTTGAAAAGAATAAAAATATACTAATAATCCAATCTCTGTCAAAAACTGCAGGTCTAGCTGGTTTAAGAATAGGTTTTACTTTTGGCAATAAAAGTTTAATTCAGTACATTAATAAAGTTACAGGACCATATGATGTAAACAGCTTTGCTATAACAGCTGCATTAGCAGCACTTAAAGACAAATCATATATTGATAATTATGTTTTAGAAGTAAAAAAGGCGAGGGAATGGATTTTAAATAAATTTAAATCAACAAAAATCAGAACTCACTTTAGTGGAGGTAATTATTTCTTAATTTGGCCAAAAAAAGATCCTAAAATCTTAATACAACAGATGAGAGAAAAAGGTATTCTTATTAGAAGTATGGAAAACAAAAAAGATATCGGTAATTCTATAAGGGTTAGTATTGGAACTAAAGAACAAATGATTTTTTTCTGGGACAATTACAAGATATTAGATTTAAAAAATTAATTACTGAAAATATAAATTGTATTTTGATCGATTCTTTTAGGTTTTATTTGAAAATCTTTTCCAACATATTTTACTTTAAAATCTTTCATATTTTCGATAAATAAATCAGCGTTTGAGAAATCACATTGTTTATTAATTTTTTTGCCGCGTTGAAAGTGAACAGGAATAACTAAATTAGGTTTTAGAAGCTTAACTATTTTTGAGGCTTCTTTACCATTGTAAGATTTTATTCCTCCTCCAATTGAAATAAACAATATATCTGGACTAGACAAAATAATTTGACTGTTTATATCAATATCACCAGCAGCTCCTCCCATATGAACAATTTTAAGATCATTCTGCTCCCAACTCCAAACTGTTGCCATCCCAAATCTTCTTCCATCTACTCTGTCATGTGGTACAGAAATTCCATTTAATAAAATATCCTCAAATTGATAGATTCCTGGCTCAACGAACATTAATTGATCATTAGGGTTATATCCTTCATCTGGAAGCCTAGAACTAGCCAAAATAAAATCTAAGTTGACTTCTTTTGGCTCCTTTAAATTACTTGCACAACCTATTGCTTTAAAGGGATTTATAAGAATAGATTTATCTGCACTAGTAATTAAAAAACTACTATGTCCCAAACTTTTTATTCCTAAGTTCCTTGCCAATAATGAGGTAGGTAAAAAAGAGCTAACTAATATCAAAAATAAAAAGTTTTTAATTTGAGAAATCATAATATTAATTTTATTTTATTTTACTTTTTTTCAGCCATTTTTAGAAAATTACTAATTAATTTATGACCAAATTGCGTCAACACACTTTCAGGATGAAACTGTACCCCATGTAAATGTTTATATTCTTTATGAGAGATAGCCATAATTGTTGAGTCTTCTAAAGTCGCAGTTATGTCGAAACAAGATGGTAAAGAACTTGAATCAACTATAAGACTATGGTATCTAGTAGCCACAAATGGAGTCTCGATATCTTTAAACAATCCTTTTTGATTATGAAATATTTTGGATGTCTTACCATGCATAAGTTCTTTCCCAACTATAACCTTACCTCCAAAAGCTTGGGCCAAAGCTTGATGACCTAAACAAACTCCCAAGGTCGGAATATTTTTAGATAATTTTTTTAGAATTGGCAGACAAATTCCAGATTGATCTGGATTGCCTGGACCTGGAGATAAGAGAATTCCACCAGGATTTAGTTTGATAATTTCTTCTAGAGTAATTTCATCATTTCTTTTAACTATTAATTCTTTAGTTATTTCATGCTCAACTGAAAGTTCTCCTAAATATTGAACAAGGTTATAAGTAAAACTATCGTAATTATCAATAACAAGAAACATATTTATATGGATTTAAAATAACAACTTTATTTTAGGAACAAAGATATATACAGCAATAATAACAGAATTAATGGAAGCTAATAATACTGCTCCTGCAGAAGTATCTTTTGAAATTTTAGCCAAAATACTAAATTCTTTTTTCACTACTAAATCAACGATTGATTCAATAGATGTGTTCAATATTTCTAATATTAAAACAGACATTATTGTTGCAATCAAAATAAAATAATTACTTAGACTAATTTTGAGTAAAAAACCAATTATTAAACTTGTAACTGCAAAAATTAATTGAATTTTAAAATTTCTTGAAGTTTTTAATACATAACTAATACCACTGAAAGCATACTTAAAACTTATAAATACATTACTAGAAGTTTTGTATGATTCTTTTCTATTTTCTAAATAGTTTATTTTTTTTTCCATTGATTTTTAATCTAATCGAGTAATTAAATATTCTTGGAAATTTAACATATTTTCTAAATCATGCTCATTATTATGTTCCCATCCCAAAAGATGTAAAAATCCATGACTAGCCAACCAGATCATCTCTTTATAGATTGAATGTTTATATTCATAAGATTGCACAAGTGCCATCTCTAATGATATAAAAATATCTCCCAACTCTATATGATCTAAATTATTTAGAGATTCATCAGAAATAATTGGAAAAGATAGAACATCAGTTGGGCCATTTTTTTGCATCCATTTCTTATTCAAAGAAGCAATTTCTTGATTAGATATTATCTGTAAGCCTAATGAAAAAGATTTTTTTTCAAAAATATAATTTGGTAATTCATAATCCTCTTTTTTTAATATAGTATTTATCCAAGATAAAAAAACTTTCTCCCAAAAAATAGATTCAAAAATAAGATGATTTTTAGTATCTTTTAACTTATTTGAAAATTGAGAGAAATCATTACATTGAAAAACCAAATCTAAATTTATTTCAGAAATAATTTTTTCTTTCATACATTCTTAAACTGGAATATTGGGCTTACCTATTGTGGCCACAAGTATTAATATCCCAATTAAAACTAGAAAGGTTATTGAAAAATGAGAAATACTTTTTGAGCCTTTCCTTACCATATTTCTCATAGCAAGCTTTATAAAGCTTGGAGGAGAAACTTTTTTTTCTAAAATTTCGTTTTTATTTTCCATTAGTTATTCAATAGATTCATAAGAAGAAATATTCATACGTAATAATTCATGAATAAATGGTTCAAGTCCACCATCTAAAACACTATCTAACTCGTTAGTCTCCTGCATAGTCCTAAGATCTTTTACCATTTGATAGGGATGGAAAACATAATTTCTTATTTGATTGCCCCATGCAGCTTCCACAATATCACCTTTAATATCAGCGACTTCAGCAGCTCGTTGTTCTTTAGCAATCACTAATAGTTTAGACTTTAGAAGTAACATAGCTTTTTCTTTATTTTGTAATTGAGATCTTTCTTGAGTACATCTTACTGAAATCCCTGAAGGCAAATGAACAATTCTCACTGCTGTTTCTACTTTATTAACATTTTGTCCTCCAGCTCCACCGGATCTACTCGTTGTAATTTCTAAATCTTTTTCAGGTATATCAAGTGAAATATTATCATCTAATTTTGGCATAACCTCTACCCCAGCAAAGCTGGTTTGCCTTTTGCCATTGGCATTAAAAGGAGAAATTCTTACTAATCTATGAGTTCCTTTTTCATGTTGCAGAAAGCCATATGCATATTTTCCATCAATTTCGAACGTTACACTTTTAATACCTGCTTCTTCTCCTTGAGATAATTCATTAATGACAAGGCTCATTTGATTATTATCGGCCCATCTTGAGTACATTCTTAATAATATCTCTACCCAATCCTGCGCATCTGTTCCACCCGCACCTGCGTTAATAGAAACTACTGCTCCTTCCTTATCGTATTCACCACATAACAATCTTTCAAATTCCCATTTATCCAAATTCTCTCTTAATTTTTTTAATCCCAGCTGCGATTCTAAAATCATTTCCTCTTCGGGTTCTAGAGAATAAAGCTCAAGAGAGGCATTAGCATCAGAAATAAAAGTTTTCCATTTATCTAATAATTCGAGTTGTGCTTTGACATCATCAAGGATTAACATTTGCTTTTTAGCTTCTTCTTGATTTTCCCAAAATTCAGGCTGAGCAGAAATTTGCTCTAACTCTTTCCTTTTCGCTTTTAATCTTGGAACGTCAAAGACAATCCTGAGCATTACCCAGGCGCTCTGTTAGTTCCGAAAGATCTTTTTTGAAATCTGTAATATCTATCAAAATAGAATTTAATCGTTATTTATAATCTAACAAGCACTTTTGTTTAATAGTATAAACTAAGTATTATTTTAAAAAAATGTCCAAAGTTGAAATTTATACTTGGCAATATTGCCCATTCTGTATTCGAGCAAAATCACTACTCAAGAAAAAAAATGTAAATTTTACAGAATATAAAATAGATGGCGACGAAGATGCCAGAGCATTGATGATTGAAAGAGCTGATGGTAGAAGAACATTACCACAAATATTTATAGATAATGAGGGTATCGGAGGCTGCGATGATCTCTACGCATTAGAAAATGAAAATAAATTAGAAGCATTATTAAACTAGATCTTATGAAATTTCTATTCGTAATAGATCCAATTAAAAATATAAATCCCTTAAAAGATTCAACTGCTGCTTTAATGCAAGCATCATCAAAAAAAAATATTGAAATCTGGAGTTGTACTCCTCAAGACCTGGAAGCTAGAGGTGATGAAGTATGGGCATCTTCCGTAAAAGTTGAAGTAATTCCGTGGATTTCTTTCAAAGAGAATGATTGCATACCTCTCGCCGAATTTAATTGCATTTGGATGAGAAAAGATCCTCCTGTAAATGAGGCTTATTTATATGCAACCCATCTTTTAGAAGTTGCCGAAAGAAAAGGAGTAAAAGTAATTAACAAACCCTCATCGTTAAGAGCGTGGAATGAAAAGCTAGGTGCTTTAAGATACAGTCACTTAATGGCACCTACAATAGTTGCGAGTAAGGTAAAAGATCTTATTAATTTTGCAAATATAAATAATGAAGTAGTCATAAAACCTCTTGGAGGAAAAGGTGGTCAAGGTGTTATTAGGATAAATAAAAATTCTCCAGGAATTAAATCAATCATTGAATTAATCACTTCTCAAGAAGAATTACCCGTTATGATGCAAAAATTTATTCCTGAAGTCATAGAGGGTGATAAAAGAATAATTATCGTAAACGGAGAAGCAATTGGATCAATAAATAGGATTCCTCAAGGAGGCGATTTTAGGAGTAATTTAGCGATGGGAGGCAAGGCTGAACCCACATTATTAACAGAAAAAGAAAAAAGTATCTGCTCAGAATTATCTCAACACTTCAAAGATGAGGGTTTATTTTTTGTAGGTATTGATGTAATAAATGGAATGCTTAGCGAGATTAATGTAACCAGTCCAACAGGTTTAAGAGAAATAGAAAATTTATCCAATAAAAATGTTTCAGAGGAAGTTATTGAAAAATTAGTAGAAATTATCTAGGATTTTTAGCGCAAAATATCTGTTTTACTATAGATTCAAATTTTAATTTAATCTCATCTATTTCTTTCTCTAAAACGGAGCCAGAAACTATACCTGAACCTGCAGTAAATTCAATATTTTCTTCAATACATCTTGCACCTCTTATTGCCAAAAGAAATGAAGCATTGCCTGATGAATCAACCCAACCCATTGGAGAAGCATAATTTCCTCTAGGAAAAGACTCAAGAGTGTTTATCCAATCCAATGCTGCATTTTTTGGGTATCCACAAACAGCTGGAGATGGATGTAAGTTTTTAAGCAACTCAAAAGGACAAATATTTTCAACTTTAGAGAAAATGAGTGTTTGCAAATGAGAAATATCTCCAAATGAATTTACCTTGATATCACTTTTTTTAAAGTTTGTTATTTTTGAAACTTCTAAAGATTTAATCAAATGTTGTATTACATAATTATGTTCCTTTAAGTCTTTAGTACTTTTTAGGAGTTTCTTAAAATTTGAATTAGTAGAGATAGTTCCAGCAAGAGCCTCTAAAGTTAAATTAGGTTTAGAGAAAGAAAATAATTTTTCTGGAGATGCTCCAAACAAAATATCCTTACTATTCCTTTTCCAAACGTATCGGCACGTATTTGGTTGCTTCTTTTTGAATCTTTTTAAAATTTCTACTAAATCTAATTTATTTTTAAGTTTTATTTTAATCCTATTCGCTAAAACTATCTTTTCGAGAATATCTTTCTCTACTAATTGAATTCCTCTATTTACTACTTTTTTCATGTTTGTTTTAGAAGTTTCTAAGGAGCGTGAGAAATCATCAATAAAAGGGGAATCAAAACTAGTTTTTAAGCCAGATGATTTTATTAATTCTGAGCCAGAATTAATAACTTGATTTCTAATTGTCCATATTTCTTCAATTAATGTTCTTAATGATGATTTATCTTCAACATGACCATTGATTCTTAACCAGCAATTCTTGCCACTTTTAGTAATTAATATTTTTGGCAAAATGGCTTCCAAACTAGGGATATCTGAAGATAAATTCTTATTATTCAAATTTTCAGAGAAAGAAAATAAATAAATTATTTTTGAAAGTGCAGAATTATGCGATTCATTAGTTAAGTTTATTAAATTTTTGAAATTCTCAGAATTAAACTCTTTTGCTACCTCAAATCTTTTTGGGCCATCCATAGTAACATATTTACACTTCTCGAAAGCTATATATGAAATGCCATCAGATTCCTCCCAAAATGAAGAAAACGGATATTGATTTATTAACAATTCATAAACTTGAAATAAATCAATACAAGGAATCTCAACACAAATACTTACTAATCCAGAATTTTCAACTTTCTTATCGAAAGAGGAAAATACATCTTTTAAAAAATCTGTTAAGTTTAAATCATTTTTCATTACTTATTGAAAATAACTAAAAATGATGCAATAAAGTAAAAAATGTAACTCAATTTATAAACTACAATCAATAATTATCTAATTTTGCGTGTTAATTAAAAATGGACGAAGATAAAAAAAAATTATGGGAAAAAGCAATAAAATGGCCTCTTTATTCTGTTGCCATACTTCCAGTTTTAATAACAGGGGCTTACTTGCTCAATCAATATGAAGAGGTAAAAATTGATAATTTGATTTCATTTAGTTTAGCTGCAATTTTGATATTACTTTGGGAAAATCTAACTAATGATTTATACGACGCAGAAACAGGAATCGATGAGTTTAAATTCCATTCAATTGTAAATCTTGTAAAAAATAAAAAAATAATTTCATTTATTGCATATACATCTTTAGTTATTGGTTTATTAATAATTTTAATTATTTCTTTATCAACAAGTATAAACATCTTTATTTTGGTGGCAGCTTGCTGCTTCTTAGGATATTTATATCAAGGTCCTCCTTTTAGATTGGGCTATCAAGGTTTTGGAGAACCATTATGCTGGCTTGCATTTGGACCTTTTGCGTACTCTGCAGTCTTAATTGCATTAAATCCGTCTAATATTTACTTCGAAGATATTCCATGGAAAGTTTCTTTATTACTTGGTTCAGGACCTTCCTTGGCAACAACTCTTGTATTATTTTGTTCTCATTTTCATCAAATTTCTGAAGATAAAAAGCATGGGAAAAATTCACCTTTAGTTCGCTTAGGGGCAAAAAAAGGTTCTCAATTTGTGCCTTGGATAATTTTTACAATATATATTTTTCAACTTTTCACAATAGTTTATGGATTTATTCCAGTGTTTTGCATCCTTTATTTGCTTAGTTTCCCTCAAGCAATAAGACTTATAAATTTATTAAAATTTTCGTACGCAAAACCTTCTGCAATAAAAAATTGCAAATTCGTCGCAATAAAATTTCAAACTCTTAATGGAATTGGTTTAATCACAGGATTAATATTTAATTACTTGCTAAATAAATGAACTTAATATTTCAAAAAAAATCTTATAGCTTTAAGTTATCGGCCAAAGTAGAAAATTCTAAAACCAATTACCATACAAAATCGGGTTGGATAATTAAATTAATAACTAATGATAAAAAAATAGGGTTTGGAGAAGTTTCACCGCTACATAAAAAAGACTTAAAAAGGTGTGCGAAACAACTAGATATGATCCCTGAGTATATAGAGGAATTTAATTTATCTGAGCAAATAAATATTTTTCACCCATGCATTCAATCTGCAATAAATTCTGCATTAGCTGAGATCAATGGGAAAATAATTTTTAAAGAAAACTACTACTTTGATGAAATTGGTAAAACAGCCATATTGTTAAATCATGAAAATGTAGTTTCAGATCTAAATGATATTAAAAAAAGACATTGTGAAATTGGAAAACAATTAACCTTAAAATGGAAAGTAGCACTAAAAAATAACCATGAGGAAGAAGCAAAATTAGAAGAAATCTTAAGCAAAATAGGTAATAATATTAAGTTAAGAATAGATGCTAATGGTTCTTGGGGAAGAGACATAGCTAATAGATGGGCTGATATTTTGAAAGATAATAAAAATATAGATTGGTTAGAACAACCTCTCTGTGTTGATGATATTGATGGACTGTCAGAACTAAACAAAAAAATTCCAATAGCTTTAGACGAATCACTTTTAAAATTTCCAACTTTGATTGATGAGTGGAAGGGTTGGCAAATTAGAAGGCCTTCTCAAGAAAATAATCCAGTTAAGCTTTTAAGAGAATTAGAAAATAAAAAAGCTTTAATATCTATAAGTACATCATTTGAAACTGGAATAGGAAAGAGATGGCTCCATCATTTATCTTCTCTACAATTACAAGGACCAACGCCAAAAGTTCCTGGTTTAGCAATGAATAAATTCCCTAATTCATTTCTATTTTTAAATGAAGCAAAAAAGATATGGGATCAACTATGAAAAATAAAATTCATACTATTGAAGTTGAAAATAACGAAACTCAATCTGTAGAAAAAATTATTAAAAAAATTAGAGAGAATAAAATTATTTATGTAAAAAACAAATTTTATGAAGACAAAGATGTATTAGATTCAATTACTGAAAATGGGCCAGCAATTATCTTAAACAGTAGTGGGAGTTATGGAAAACCGAGACAATGTTTTCACCATTTAAATAATCTTAAATTATCTGCAACTACATCAGGTCAATGGCTAATAGAGCAAGGATTTGAATTACAAAACTGCTTAATTTTTAATACTTTACCACTGAACCATATAAGTGGATTAATGCCAATTTTTAGAAGTCAAACTTGGGGATGTGATTGTATTAATATTTCTCCGAATTTGATAAAAAAAACTCGAGAACTTTTACTTTTCACAATTAAATTTAAAAAAAACAAAAAACACTTAATTACGTCATTAGTACCTACCCAATTACAAAGACTTTTAGCTCAAAAAGATGGAATTAGTTGGCTAAAAATTTTTGATCTAATTTGGGTAGGTGGAGCTTCAATTTCAGACGAAACTGTAGAACAATGTATAAAAGAAAAAATAAAATTAGCACCTTGTTATGGCTCAACTGAAACAGCAGCAATGGTTACGTGTTTAAAACCAAAAGAATTCTTAATGGGTTTTAAAAATGTTGGAGAAATACTACCTGATACAAAAATAAGAATTAACGCACAAGGATTAATCGAAATACAATCAGCCAGAATTGGAATCGAAATAATAGATTCTTTAAAAACTGAAAATTTCAAAAATAAAAATGGGTGGTGGCAAACAAGTGATTTAGGTGAAATTAAGAAAATCAATAATTCTTACTATTTAAAATTTGTTGGAAGAAGTGATAATGCCTTTAATTCAGGAGGAGAAGTTGTTTTCCCTGAAGTAATTGAATCTAGATTAAATGATTTCATTATGAAAGAAAATATCCCAATTAATAAATTCGATATTTCGAAAGTATCTAACAAATTATGGGGAAATAAAATTAAAGTAATAGTTGAATTTAGAGAACTTACAAATGATAAAAATATTGAAATTTCTTTAAATTTATTAAAAAATTTTTCTCAAAGTTGGCCTAAACATGAAAAGCCTGAAAAGTGGATTGTTAAGAACAAAAATAGCATTACAGAAAAAATAAACTATAAATTTGAAAAATAATAATCAGCATTCTTTTAAATTTGTACTCACATTAGAAGCCTCTATCCATCTTTCTAGATGATCGGGAATTTCTATTTTATCTCTTGAATCAACATCTAAAGAACAGTGTATAATTTTCCCTTCGGCAACTTTATTTCCATTTTTTATAAAAAAGCTATTTACTTGGAACAAATGAGTATTAATTTTATGAGGGGCAATTTTTACTTTTAATAAATCTCCAATTTTTATAGGCGCATTAAAGTTTGCTTCACAATTTACTATTGGAAAAATAATTTGACTTTTACGTAAAGAAAAATCTGGAAAAATATCATGATAAGGGATCCCATAGATTTCAATACTTTCTTCCCAAGCTTCATGCGACCATTTTAATAAGTTATGAAAATGAATTACACCTGCAGAATCACAATCACCAAACCTTACCTTCTTCTGCAATATTAACCAGTCAGAGGGTTTCATTTAAAGAAATTATCTATCAACAGATCCCATAATGACATCTATTGAACCAAGGATTGCCATAATATCAGCGATTTTGGCACCTTTAAGAATATGAGGCAATATTTGCAGATTATTTAAATCAGCTGCTCTGATTTTAAATCTCCATGGGGTAACTTCATTATTTCCTTGAATAAATACACCTATTTCTCCTTTGCCGGACTCTAATCTTGTATATAATTCTCCGTTAGGAATTTTAAAAGTTGGAGCAACCTTCTTAGCTACATATTGATAGTCGATACCAAATATTTCACTTTTCTTATCTTCAGTCGCCATTCTTTGAGCTTCTAAATTTTCTGTTGGACCTCCTGGAATCATTTTGCAGGCTTGGCGAATGATGCTTAGTGATTGTCTCATCTCTTCAACTCTTACTCGATATCTCGCATAACAATCTCCTTCTTTTTCAGAAGCAATCTGCCAATCAAAATCGTCATAACATTCATAACTATCGACTTTCCTTAAATCCCAGGAAACTCCAGAAGCTCTAAGCATTGGCCCAGACAAAGACCAATTAATTGCCTGGTCTCTTTGTATTGTTCCTAGACCTTCAATTCTTTTTCTAAAAATTGGATTATTTGTAATTAATTTTTCGTATTCATCTATCTTAGGACCAAACCAATCGCAAAAGTCTATACATTTTTCTAACCATCCGTATGGGAGATCACATGCGACACCGCCTATCCTAAAGAAATTATTATTTATTAGCCTTTGTCCAGTAGCAGCTTCCCAGAGATCATAGATCATCTCTCTTTCTCTAAAAATATAGAAAAATGGAGTTTGAGCTCCTACGTCTGCTAAAAAGGGACCAAGCCATAAAAGATGATTAGCAATACGATTAAGTTCGAGCATAAGAACTCTGATGTAACTAGCTCTTTTGGGAACTGGAATATTAGCTAATCTTTCAGGAGCATTTACTACAATAGCTTCATAAAACATTCCTGCTGCATAATCCATTCTGCTTACATAAGGGACATACATTACATTTGTTCTATTTTCAGCTATCTTTTCCATTCCTCTATGTAAATATCCAATTACTGGCTCACAATCAATGACATTCTCACCATCAAGAGTTACAACTAACCTTAAAACCCCATGCATTGAAGGATGGTGAGGGCCAAAATTGACCACCATTGGTTCTGTTCTAGTCTCTAGCTGAGCCATTCGAAATTTAACTTCTAAACAAATCTTAGTCGAAAGTTATGCAAACTGACCTATCTGATTCATCTTTTTTCAATCATCAATCAGTTATGACAGATGAGATTATGGCCTCATTAGAGCATTACCCACTTATACATAACAATCAACTTAAGGGAATAGACGCAACTTTAGGCGGAGGCGGGCACTCTTATCATTTATTGAGAAAATATTCGGATTTAAATATAATTGGACTTGATCAAGATCCATTTGCAAGAAAATCAGCATTAAAAAAACTTGATGAGTTTAAAAGTAGAATTGATATAAGGGCTTCAAATTTTGCGGATTTTGTACCAAAAGAAAAAGTTTCTTTTGTGATTGCAGATCTTGGAGTAAATAGTAACCAACTTGATGACCCTAAAAGAGGATTTAGTTTCCAAAAAGATGGTCCGCTTGATATGCGCATGAATCCTTTGCTTGATGTTGATGCAGAGAAATTAATTGAGGTTTTAAATGAAAAAGATCTAGCTAACCTAATCTATAAATATGGAGATGAGAGATTATCAAGAAAGATTGCTAAGAAAATAAAATTGGATTTGAAGGAAAATGGAAAATATTCTGGGACAAAAGAGTTAGCTTACTCTATTGCAGGCTGCTTCCCACCAAAACAAAGATATAAAAAAATACATCCAGCAACAAGAACATTTCAAGCACTAAGAATTGCTGTTAATAAAGAAATTGAAGTATTAGAAAAATTTTTGCAAATTGTACCTGAATGGCTTTTGCCAGGGGGTATTATTTCTGTTATTAGTTTTCATTCTCTTGAGGATAGGTTAGTTAAAAGTTGTTTTAAGAATGATCAAAGACTAAAAAACCTGACAAAAAAGCCAATAACTCCTTCCGAACAAGAGGTCGAACTTAATAAAAGAGCTAGAAGTGGAAAATTAAGAATTGCTCAATTAAATTAAAAGCCAATAATTTCTATCGTAATGATCTGATTGAATTTGTAAGAATATGAATTGCTTGTTTTATATCTTTTGAATTAGTACTTAATCCAATACTTAACCTTATTGAAGATTCTGCTTCTTTAAGAGATCTACCTAAGGCTAGTAAAACATGAGATGGTTCACCACTACTACATGCAGATCCAGTAGAACAAATTATTTTAGATTTTAAAAGTTTATGAAACTTTGCTCCGTTTAAATCCAATACAGTCAAATTTAAATTGTGAGGTAATCTTTTTTCTATGGAGCCATTAATTAATAAACCAGAATTATTTTTTAACAACCCCTCTAAAAGGTTATTTCTATAAAAAAGTAATTTCTCAGCGTTATTTTTTTGATTAAGAACTGCTATCTCTATTGCTTTAGCAAAGCCAACTACTAAAGGAAGAGGTAATGTGCCAGACCTAAGACCATATTCCTGACCTCCTCCAACAATTAAAGGCTCAAGATTAATTTCTTCATCAATCAAAAGAAGTCCTATCCCTTTAGGACCATATATTTTGTGAGAACTCATCGTTATCATATTTACATCTGATAAAAGATTGTCTAAAGCCATATAACCTAAACATTGTGCAAAATCAGAGTGAAATATTATTCCTCTCGATTTACATATCTTTGAAATATTTTCTATGGGCTGAATAACTCCTATTTCGTTATTTGCCAACATGACACTAACCAGAAATGTATCTTCTCTTATTTTTTTTTTGAATTCTTCTTCTGAAATTAAGCCATCTTTCTCAGGATTAATTTCTGTAACCATAAATCCCTCTTTTTTTAGTTGGTTTAAGGGCTCCAAAACAGCTTTATGCTCCGTTTTTAAGGTAATAATGTGTCCATAATTTCCTGTTTTTTTATAGAAATTTCTAGCAAAACCTAGTAAGGCTAAGTTATTAGATTCAGTTGCCCCACTTGTAAAAATAACTTTTTTATTCTTAAGAAATAAACTTTGTTCTATTTTTTCTCTTGAGGCTTCCAATATAGCGCTTGCATTAATTCCCGCCAAATTAGATTTATTTGCAGGGTTAGAAAATATCTCACTCCAAAAAGGTTTCATAGAATCAACGACATCTTTAGAGCAAGGAGTCGAAGATTGATAGTCTAGTAGTATGGGAGTTGATAGCATTATGTTTAGTATATAAAATTCTGTTTATTACTAGAAAATCAAATTAAAGAATTAAAAAAATGAATGAAATTAGTCAAATAAATAAAGAATCGGTAAGAAAATCAAGAATTTTATTAGTTGATGATGAGCCTGGTTTAAGAACAGCTGTTAAAACATTTCTAGAAGATGAAGGCTTTGAAATATTTATTGCAGTTGATGGAGAGGATGGTTGGGAAAAAGCTCAAACAGTCTTCCCCGATTTGATAATTAGCGATGTTATGATGCCTCGAGCCAACGGTTATGCTTTATTAGAAAAAATTAGAGAGGATGAAAAATTAGGAGGAACTCCAGTAATTTTTCTAACTGCAAAAGGAATGACCCTAGACAGAACAGAAGGTTATCTTGCAGGAGTTGATGATTATATTTCAAAACCTTTCGATCCCGATGAATTAGCTGCAAGAGTCAAAAATGTAATCAACAGACAAGAACGATTATTAAAAGAAGCGGCACGATTCGCAGATATTGACGTAAGCAAAATGGCAAAACAAATTACTGAAATAAAATCTATGCTCACAGACCAAAACCAGACTAATCCAGAAAATAAAATAAATCTTCCTAGTTTCACTCCTAGAGAAGCAAGTGTGCTTCAACTAGTAGCAGAGGGACTGATGAACAAAGAAATTGCAAGACAGCTTGAAACATCTATTAGAAATGTTGAGAAATATGTAAGTAGACTTTTTATCAAAACAGGTACATCAAGCCGAACAGAATTAGTTCGTTATGCACTTGAAAATCATTTAGTAAAATAGATTATTTAATTTTTTCGAATTCAATTAGTTTTGAAAAATAAAAAGGAGCTTGATTTAATTTCTTTTTAACAACTTTAAATCCTCTTTCTTTGGCAGCATTAATAATACCCTTTTCTTTCAATGTATATGCTCTTGTAGTTTTACTTGGCCCAGGAAATAATTTTCCAATATTTTTTAGAACAGCAAGAACTGGGGTATAAGGAGCAAAGCTAACGATTAGTTTTTCTTTGCTTAAGTCGCATAAATGTTGGACCATTTCTTCTGCGACCGGTTGAGGATAATGAATAAATACATCCAAACAAACTACAACATCAAATAAACCTTTTAATTTTTCCAGATCACAGACTTCATATTTAATTTTACCTTGATTCAAACCTAATTCATGAATGCGTTTTTTTGTTTCTTTAATCATTTCAGAAGAAATATCGCTCATCTGTAGTTCTTTTATACCGAGTCTTAGTAAAGGTATGGAAAGACTTCCTACACCACAGCCTGCATCACAATAACTTTTTTTTGTTAGTTCAGGATAATTTTTGATGTATGAGACTACATCATCTACAGTTTTTTGATGTCCTTTCCTAATATTTTTCTGAACTGTATTAATTTCATCAGATTTGCTATAAATTTTATTCCATCTCTCAAAGCCAGTACCATTAAAATACTCCCTAACTTCACTTTTTTCGATAATCTTATTTGACGTCATAATATTTTATGAAAATTTATTCTTTTCATACTAACTAACTGGCACCAAATTAATTGCGCGCCATTATAGGAAAGAATTGATTTGTTATTTTGTCAGAATTGAATTCTAAAGAAATTTATAAAATTGCTGTCGTAATGGGTAGTGATTCAGATCTAAATACATTGAAACCAGCCATTGATATTTTAAGAGAATTTAGAATAAAAACTGAAGTTTGTATACTTTCTGCTCATCGAACACCTTTTGAAATGATGGAATATGCAAAAAATGCAGAATCAGAAAACATAAAAGTAATAATTGCCGGTGCTGGGGGTGCTGCTCATCTTCCGGGAATGCTGGCATCCATAACTTGCATTCCTGTAATTGGAGTACCAGTAGAGAGTAAGACACTGAAGGGAATTGACTCTCTTTTATCAATCGTTCAAATGCCCTCTGGAATTCCAGTTGCAACAGTTGCAATTAATGGAGGACAGAATGCTGGATTATTGGCAATAGGGATGGTCAGTTTATTTGATGAATCCATAAAGAAAAATTTAAAAGAATTCCGAGAAAATCTACATACACAGGTAAGAAATAAAAATAAAAAGTTATCAACTATTGGACCTGACAATTATCTTCAAAATAAATGAACTAATATTTTTCTATTAGGCCTTGTTAATAATGTTTTCTTTTTTGAGGTAGTTAATAACTTTTTCAACGGAATCATTTAAATCTAACGAACCTGTATCAACAACAATTTCAGGATTATGAGGAGCTTCATATGGACTAGAAATCCCTGTAAATTCCTTAATTTCACCCAAACGAGCTTTCTTATAAAGACCTTTAGTATCCCTATTTTCACAAATTGTGATATCAGCAGAACAATAAACTTCAATAAAATCCTTAGATCCAATAATTTTTCTCACCTTATCTCTATCGCTAATAAATGGCGAAACAAATGCTGTAATAGTTATTATCCCTGCATTCATAAATAAATTTGCAACTTCACCAATTCTTCTTATATTTTCTTCTCTATCTTCATCCGAAAAACCTAGATCTTTACATAAACCGTGTCTTATATTATCTCCATCCAACACATAAGTCGAAAAACCATCTAAGTGTAAAACTTCATTTAAAGCGTTGGCCAAAGTACTTTTACCAGAACCTGATAAACCGGTAAACCAGATAACCATACCTTTATGACCTCTCATTTTCTCTAACTTTTCTCTATTAATAGTTAAGTTGTGCCACTTTATATTGGTTGACTTTGTTTGATCTTGTTCTTTCATTTTTTGCATCATCAAAATTAAAACCTATCCTAACCCTTGCTTCATAAATTATGAAATCCCTCTTTACGAAGAAACTCAATTGATTTCGATACCATATCACCCTGCAACTGGATATTTCTATCAATCAATGTTCCTCCAGTCCCACAAAAAACTTTAATTTTTTTTAGTAATTCTTTTAATAAGATTTCATCCTCCGCGCCTAAACCTCTTATTAAAGTTACAGTTTTTCCCTTTTTACCTTTTTTTTGTTTTGAAATATTTATTTTTGATTTTTTATTAACTGCATCTACTTTAGATGTTTCTTCTGATTTTTTTTCTTGATTATCAAATTCGATCCAATTCTTTTTTCCCATTATTTTCAATATAATCTATAGTTAGTTAATACTTATTCTATAGAAAAAGTGGTAAGTACATTTTCTCGCAAAGATCAGAACTATAAAAATGACGATTTAAATCAACCCTCCAAAGAGGGAAGATTTGGAAAATATGGTGGTCAATATGTTCCTGAAACGCTAATGCCTGCTCTTTTTGAGCTTGAAACAGCTGCATGTAATGCATGGAAAGATAAACTTTTTGTAGAAGAATTAAATCATCTCCTTAAGACTTATGTAGGAAGAGAAACACCACTTTATGAAGCCAAAAGACTTACTGAACATTACAAAACTAAACAAGCAACTCCTAGAATATGGCTTAAAAGAGAAGATTTAAATCATACTGGGGCTCACAAAATTAATAATGCCCTCGGACAAGCTTTACTTGCAATAAGAATGGGCAAAAAAAGAATAATTGCAGAAACTGGAGCAGGTCAGCACGGAGTTGCTACTGCTACTGTTTGTGCGAGATTTGGCTTGAAATGTATTATCTACATGGGTGCTGAAGATATAAAAAGGCAATCCCTTAACGTTTTCAGAATGAAACTTCTAGGAGCTGAAGTTAAAGTTGTAAATTCTGGAACTGCAACACTTAAGGATGCCACTAGTGAAGCCATTAGAGATTGGGTTTCTAATGTCGAAACCACACACTACATTTTAGGATCTGTTGCCGGCCCACACCCTTTCCCAAAGATCGTGCGAGATTTTCATGCAGTTATAGGTGAAGAAACTAAAAAACAATGTTTAGAATCATTTGGATCTTTTCCCGATATTTTGCTTGCTTGTGTAGGTGGGGGATCAAATGCAATGGGGCTTTTCCATCCTTTTGTTAAAGAACCTTCTGTGCGTCTTATTGGAGTTGAAGCCGCAGGAAGCGGAGTTGATACTGACAAACATGCTGCCACTATCACTAAAGGGTCAGTTGGAATTTTACATGGATCAATGAGTCTTCTCTTGCAAGATGATAATGGTCAAGTACAAGAAGCTCACTCAATAAGTGCAGGTTTAGATTACCCTGGAGTAGGTCCTGAACATAGCCATTTAAAAGAAATAGGTAGAGCAGAATATGGATCAGTCACAGATCAAGAAGCTTTAGACGCTTTAAAAATTGTTAGTGAACTAGAAGGAATTATTCCTGCACTTGAAACTTCCCATGCATTTGCTTGGTTAGATAAATTATGCCCTACTCTTGAAAAAGATACTCATATAGTTATCAATTGCTCTGGAAGAGGCGACAAAGATGTTAATACTGTTGCATCTTCATTAGATATTTAATCAATACCTTGGGATTGATGGGTCAATATATCTACTCCATCCATCAATACCCTCCTCCAAATTCCATATTTCGCTCACAATATTATTATCCAAGCACCATTGAGAAAAGTTATAACTTCTTATTCCTGCATGACAGGTAACTACAATTTCTCTATCTAATAAACCAGCAAATATTTCTTCAACATATTCAGATGTAACTTTACTAATTGGTATATGTAAAAATTCTTTTGAGAAACGAGCCAGTTCAAGCTCTGACTGCTCTCTTACATCAATCAAGACTGGATCTTCTTTCTCAGAATTAAACCAATCATTTAGACTAGAAGCATTTATAGATTTTGGATAACTTCCCAATTTATAGGATAAATTATGTGTTATTTACAATTTAATAAATTAAGTTGCAGTAGGAAATTTATTGTTAAAAATAAAAATAAACATTGATAATGAAACTTAGAGTAGTAGCAATAATCCTATTATTATCTTTATTACTTTTTTTTGGTTTTAAAAAAGTTTCTACTAATAAAAAGAAGGAACAAAGTACAAATATTGAGCAAATAAATATCTTAAAATATGCACCTGAAAACAATAAATTATTATTTATTTCAAATTTAGATAGTTTTAATATCGTTAATAATAATGAAAAGGATAAAAATCCAACAAATAAAGATAACTTTTTTTTAATAAAAGACTCTATATTAGATTACTTAGGAATAGATCTAGGCAACAATAAATTAGAAGATATCTACAATAATGAACTTATAATCTCAACTGTTGAAAATAATAAAAATCTTGAAGATGATATTTTGATTGTTTTTAAAATTAAGCCAGAAAAAACAATAGATGATTTATTAAATTTGCCTAATAAAATAGATCAGATTGATGAGATAATTTCAATTAATAGAGAAAACAAAATAAATTTTCTTAACTATATATACCGAACCCACGATAATTATATAATTGCTTCATCAGATAAAAAATTAATCAAAAATAGTATTATCTCTAGTAAAAATTTTAAGAAAAAAAAATTTCAATATGAGGGAGAACTTGTTGGACTGAATAATGAAAAAAATATATTATTCACAAATAAATTTTTGGAAAGTAAATTTTTTAATAAAGAAATTTTTCCTGAGAATAATGGAGATAAAATTGCTACAATTCTTGACTTTAAAAATAAGCAACTAATTTTAAAATCATATTTACTAAATAATAAAAAAAATATTGATATTCTTACTTACGAAAAGTTAATTAATAAAGAGAATAGTAATAAAGAGAATAGTAATGAAGATAATCCTGAAAATTTAATTTTTTGTGATATGAAAAATTTTGACAAACAACTTAATCCCTTAATAAATGATTTTCAACTCAGTTTTTTTGAAGAGTTTAATCAAAATAATAATCAAAACATTTTAATTATCAATTCAAATAAAGATTGGCTTATTACGTTTGAAAAAAATAATGAAGATCAATTTGATTTAAGTGCTTTGAGAAAGCTAAAAGATTTCAGCAAATATACTTTGAAACAAAATGAAGATATTTATTCGATATATTCCAAAGATATTCTTGAAGAAAAAGACGATGTCATAAAACAATTATCTTTTGAAAATATCTATTCGATAGAATCAAAAGGTTTACAAACCATAAGTAATAATTTAATTGATGGTAAAGAATTTGAGAAAATATCAAAAAAATTTTTTAACCTAAAAAGTAATAAAGATAAATCTGCTTTTCTTTATTCAAAAGTTGATATCAAAGATGGTAATTCTAATAAAATTGAATATTTTTCTAATTTGCAGGACCTTAATTTTCTTATTAAAAATATTTTAAAAATATCAAATGAAGAATCGCTAGAAATCATAAGTCAGTCTATTCCTGAAAAAAATCCAATTATTTATAGAGAAACAATACTAAACATTCTTTAAATTAAATCTATCCAAACAAGCTTCAAAAACAATCATTTTAATTTTTTGCGAAGTTAATATCTTGTGGTTAATTAAAAATTATTTGACTATCTTTAATCTATAAGTATTTGATATTGAATTAAGCAATTGGATAGTAACAAACTAATTTTAAAACCAGGATTAGAGGGCGTCCCAGTAACTAATTCATCCATATGTGATATTGACGGCAACAAAGGTAAATTATTGTACAGAGGCTATCCCATTGAGGAACTATCCAAAAAAAGCAGTTTTTTAGAAACCGCTTACCTATTGATTTGGGGTGAATTGCCCACAGCTATTCAACTAAGAGATTTCGAGCAAGAAGTTCAGATGCATCGAAGGTTAAGTTTTAGAGTTAGAGATATGATGAAATGTTTCCCTGCAACTGGTCATCCTATGGATGCTCTTCAATCTAGTGCAGCTTCTTTGGGGCTCTTCTATTCGCGTAGAGCAATAGATGATCCTAATTACATCTACAACGCAGTCATAAGACTAATAGCAAAAATACCCACAATGATTGCAGCGTTCCAACTTATTAGAAAAGGACAAGACCCTATTCAACCTAGAGATGATCTAACTTACTCATCAAATTTTCTTTACATGTTGACGGAAAAAGAACAAGATCCTATAGCCGCAAAAGTTTTTGATAGGTGCTTAATTCTACATGCCGAACATAGTTTAAACGCAAGTACATTTAGCGCTAGAGTGACTGCAAGTACTCTTACAGATCCATATGCTGTCATCGCCTCTGCAGTAGGAACCTTAGCTGGCCCATTGCATGGAGGAGCAAACGAGGATGTGATTGCGATGTTAGAAGAGATTAAAACCCCAGAAAATGCTGGGTCTTTTTTAGATAATGCAATAAAAAATAAAAGTAAGATAATGGGCTTTGGCCACAGAGAATATAAAGTCAAAGATCCTAGAGCAATAATTCTTCAAAAACTTGCAGAAGAACTTTTTATTAGATTTGGAGCAGATGAAATGTATGAAGTTGCTAAATCACTTGAGGCAGAGGCAATACCAAGACTTGGACCTAAGGGTATATTCCCTAACGTGGATTTTTATTCTGGCCTTGTTTATAGAAAACTTGGTATTCCTCGTGATTTATTTACTCCAATTTTTGCCATATCTAGAGTGGCTGGTTGGTTAGCTCATTGGAGAGAGCAACTTGGAGCAAATAGAATTTTCAGACCATCGCAAATCTATACAGGTTCAGCACCAAGAGATTGGATCAGCTTAGAAAGTAGAGAATAATATTTGCAGCTTTTCATAAAAAACACACATATTGTTTGTGAAGAGTTAATCTATTAAGTAAATAACATAAAAATTTTGGAATACGGATTAGATCTCGAATATAGTTTTAATGAATTCTTAAAAGGTTTTGGCCTTTCCAGCGAAGTCGCTCATATAATATGGCTCCCTCTTCCTATGCTTTTGGTTTTGGTAGCGGCAGTTGTTGGCGTTTTAGTAACAGTTTGGCTTGAAAGAAAAATATCTGCTGCTGCTCAACAAAGAATAGGTCCAGAATATGCTGGAGCACTCGGCGTCCTCCAACCAATTGCAGATGGTCTTAAGTTACTTGTCAAAGAAGATATTATTCCTGCCAAAGCGGATGGGATTCTCTTCACTGCAGGACCTATATTAGTTCTTGTCCCAGTGATTCTGTCCTGGCTAATTGTTCCTTTTGGACAAAACCTTTTAATAAGTAACGTTGGCATTGGAATTTTCCTATGGATTGCTTTAAGCAGTATTCAGCCAATTGGCCTTCTTATGAGCGGATACGCATCAAATAATAAGTATTCTTTATTAGGAGGTTTAAGAGCAGCGGCTCAATCAATAAGTTATGAAATTCCTTTAGCTTTATCTGTACTGGCTATCGTACTAATGACAAATTCTTTAAGTACTGTTGACATTGTCAACCAACAAAGTGGTGCTGGAATCCTAAGTTGGAATATATGGAGACAACCAGTTGGTTTTATAGTCTTTTGGATTTGTGCTCTTGCAGAATGTGAGAGACTTCCGTTTGACTTACCCGAAGCTGAAGAAGAATTAGTTGCAGGATATCAAACTGAATATGCAGGGATGAAATTCGCATTGTTCTACCTTGGTAGTTACATTAATTTAATTCTTTCCGCTTTATTAGTATCAATACTTTATTTGGGAGGATGGGGTTTTCCTATTCCAGTTGAATTAATAGCTAAGTTTCTTAATTTACCTATTAATGCGCCCTTTATTCAGGTTTTCACTGCATCAATAGGAATTGTAATGACTGTACTGAAAGCATATCTTTTAGTTTTTATTGCAATATTATTACGTTGGACAACTCCTAGAGTAAGAATTGATCAACTCTTAGATCTAGGATGGAAGTTTCTTCTGCCAATTTCTCTTGCTAATCTTTTGATAACGGCAGGATTAAAACTTGCTTTTCCGCAATACTTTGGTGGTTAAATTTAAGTAAAAATACTTAAATTCAAAATTATTCCACTAAAATAAAATAACTAAGTAAATTCTTCGAAATGAACAATTTCCTTCAACAAATAAATAGCTATATCAAAGAAGCATTTAATGCTGGCAAATATTTATACAATGGTATATCGGTAACTTTTGATCATCTTCGAAGAAGACCAGTTACTGTTCAATATCCGTATGAAAAATTAATACCTTCTGAAAGATATAGAGGAAGGATACATTATGAATTTGATAAATGTATTGCTTGCGAAGTTTGTGTGAGAGTATGTCCTATAAATCTCCCAGTAGTTGATTGGGTAATGAATAAAGAAACCAAAAAAAAGGAACTTAGAAATTATTCAATAGATTTTGGAGTTTGTATTTTTTGCGGAAATTGTGTTGAATATTGCCCAACTAATTGTCTGTCAATGACCGAAGAATATGAATTAGCTACTTTTGACAGACACAATTTAAATTTCGACAATGTCGCACTTGGCAGACTACCCACAAATGTTACAACAGATCCTTCAGTTAAACCTCTTAGAGAACTTGCCTATCTTCCTAAAGGTGTCATGGACCCTCATGAAATCCCAGCTTCAGATGCAAGAGTTGGTAAATTACCGGAAGAAGTTTATGATTGGATGAGGTCTGAATCCAATGAAAATAAAGATAAAGTTTCTAATCCAAACAATTAATTGCCATTAATTTATGTCCATTGCCATAACAACACAATTTATTTGTTTTACAGTTTTATCTTTAGTTGTCATTATTGGAGCACTTGGTGTTGTGTTGCTCGAAAGTATTGTTTATTCAGCATTTCTGCTTGGTGGAGTTTTCATGAGTGTTGCAGGATTATATCTTCTATTAAATGCAAGTTTTGTTGCTGCAGCTCAAGTTTTAGTTTATGTGGGGGCAGTGAATGTATTAATAATTTTTGCAATCATGCTTGTCAATAAAAAAGAAGATTTAAAGCCTATTAATGACATTAAATCGAGAAGAGTTATATCAACATCGATATGTTTAACCCTTCTAAGCCTCTTAATAAGAGTTGACTTGACCAATGTATGGAGCTTATCAAGTCCTCAAAACTCTATTGGAGAAGAATCAACCATTAGGATTGGTGAACATCTTTTTAGTGATTATTTACTCCCATTTGAAGTAGCTTCAGTCTTACTTTTAATGGCAATGATTGGGGCTATAGTTTTAGCTAGAAGAGATGTAATGAGCAAAGATATTTCGACAGGACTACCTGTTGATCAAGAGTTAATTGAAAAATCATCAGAACCATTACTTACAAATAAAAATTAACCTTTTGTATTTCTTATTATGAATTTAGAATCAATTCCTCTTCAAGCTTTTTTAATAGTTTCTTCAGCACTATTTTGCATTGGTATTTGGGGATTATTAAATAGCAGAAATGCAGTCAGGGTTCTTATGAGCATTGAATTAATGCTCAATGCAGTAAATATAAACTTGATGGCGTTTTCTTCCTATATTGATAATAATTTAATTCAAGGACAAGTTTTTACAATTTTTGTGATTACTGTTGCTGCGGCAGAAGCAGCCGTTGGATTAGCTATATTGTTATCTCTTTATAGGAATAGGGTGACTGTCGATATGGAAAGTTTTAATTTATTAAAATGGTAAAAGCATTAAATGAAACTTTCATTAGTGCTTATTGTATATCGTTCAGATAGTTCTATAGCTCAAGAGGCTTCAAAATTCTGTGAAGAAGTACTTAAAGCAAAAAATATTAAATCAAACAGGATTGAAAGTAATTTTCATAAAGATGAAATTGAAAAATATTTTTCTAATTCAGAATCACAACCAAATATTGGCATAGTTCTTGGTGGAGATGGAACCTTCCTGAAATGTGCAAATGCATTAGCTGATTATGATATTCCTTTATTGAGTATTAATATTGGAGGTAATTTGGGGTTTCTTACTCAAGAGAAAGAATTTTTATTTGACAAATCTTTTATTGAAATCCTTGAAAACGAAGAATATTTGATTGACTTTCGTAATAGATTAAATTGTAATGTTTGTATTGAGGGGAAAAGTTCTGAGAAAAAAATCATAAAAAGCTATAACGCCTTAAATGATTTTTATTTTAAATCCGTTGAAGAAGATATTTCTCCGACCAACCAAATACAAATTGAAATAGATAATGAGAAGGTAAATGAATATAAAGGTGATGGATTGATTGTATCTACAGCTACGGGTTCAACAGCTTACTCAATGGCTGCAGGAGGTCCAATAGTACATCCTAGTATAGATGGAATGATTATTAACCCTATATGCCCAATGAGTTTGGCTAGTAGACCAATCGTCATACCTAATACAAGTAAGGTAATCATTAAACCAATAAAAAAAAGTAAAGGGGAAATTAAATTATGGACTGACGGTTCAAAATGTATGACCATTAAGAAAAATTATTATTGTGAGATCAAGAAAGGGAAATCACCCTGCAAAATAATAAAGTTTAAAAAAAGCACCAACTATTACAATACCCTAATAAAAAAACTAGATTGGAAAGGCGATTTATCTAAAAAAAATCCAAAAAATTAAATGGCCATAGAAATAGAAAGAAGATTTCTCATAAAAAATGATAACTGGAAAGAATTCATAACTAAAAAAATTTATATTGAACAAGGATATTTATCCAAAAGTTTAGATGATTGGATTATTAGGATAAGGTTTTCAGACAAAAACTCCAAAATTGCACTAAAAAAACATATCAAAGGCTTTACCAACTTTGAATTTGAATACTCCATTCCGCGAAGCGATGCTGAAACAATAATGTCAAATCTTTCAAGTACAATTAAAAAAGAAAGATTTTTTTTAGAAGTTGAAAAAAAATCTTGGATTATAGATTGCTTTAAAGAAAATAATTATCCACTTGAAATTGCAGAAATTGAACTTTCCGATGAAGAGGACGATTTATTGCTACCATCTTTTATCTCAAAAGAAATTACTGGGCTGACCCATTTCTCCAATTTTAGTCTAGCTAACAATCCTTTTTCAGAGTGGGAAGAAGACTATTTGACAACTTTCAAAAGTAACTAGTCAAAAGTACCACTCATCCTTTATATTTTTTTTATATTTACGCAAAGTAATTTTTATTTTCTTAATATGTATGGTCTTTACGACAAAGAAGGAATATTGAGATTTGTTGATTCAGACAAAGATGCATGTATTGCATATGCTGAACTCTTCGAATTAGGTTCTACAAATTATTGTTTAATAGATTTGCCTAATGATACAAAAAAAATAAATGGCAAAGCTACTCTTGATCAGAGTCTGGGAGTGAACAACAATTAAATCCATCTCTACAAATCTTCCCGTTGTCCATTGCCCAATTCAAAAGTGCTACTCTGTTTTTAGAACCAGTTTTTGTAAACATGTTACTTACATGATTATCAACAGTTCTTTTGCTAATAGTTAGTTTTACCGCAATTTCTTGATTTGTAAGCCCATCAGCTACTAGATCAATGATTTCCATCTCTCTTGCTGAGAGACCCATCATATCAATGTTGTTTACTTCTTCGTCAACCATTTGCATTTAAACAGTTCCTTTTTTATATTAATTAAGTTTAGCAATCTCAGTACACTTGTTAACTAACTAGGAAACAAAAGCAATTGAAATCGAAACTTCAGCAGACTTTAGAAAAAAGATCTAAGGTAATAACGGCAGAGTTAATGCCGCCAAGAGGCGGAGACCCCATAAGATCTCTTAAGATAGCACAACTTTTGAAAGATAAGGTACATGCTGTTAACATTACCGACGGAAGCAGGGCTGTAATGAGAATGTGCAGCTTAGCAATGTCCAAACTATTACTGGAAAATGGAATAGAACCAGTAATGCAAATATCATGTAGAGATCGTAATAAAATTGCTTTACAATCAGACATTCTGGGAGCAAATGCTTTAGGAATTAGAAACATCTTATGCATTACCGGTGACTCAGTAAAAGCAGGGGATCAACAAGATGCTAAGGGAGTACATGAGTTTGAGTCAGTTAGATTGCTTAAACAAATTCAGGCCTTCAATAAAGGAATTGATCCTACTCTAGGGGAATTGTCCGATAAAAAAACATTTATTTTTGCAGGTGCTGCAGCCGACCCTAGTTGCCGAAACAAAAGAAGTTTAGAAAATAGAATGAGAAAGAAAAAAGAGGCTGGAGCTGGATTTATACAAACTCAAATGGTTATGGAAAGAGAAAATTTGATAGAATTTTGCGAAAAAATTAGTAATCCTCTTGGAATTCCTGTAATTGCAGGTGTATTCCTATTAAAATCTTATAAAAATGCTCTCTTCATAAACAAATATGTTCCAGGCGCAAACATTCCTGAAAACATCTTAAATCGTCTTAAAGATGCTAAAAACCCTTTACAGGAAGGTATTAAAATTGCTGCTGAACAGGCTCATGATTTTATTAATATCGCAAATGGTATACATCTAATGGCCATAAAGGCAGAGCATTTAATTCCTGAGATTATTGAAAAAGCTGATATTAGTCTGGAATATTAATCAAATCAGTACCTAATAATTCTGCCATAGCTTTCTGCTGAGGCGATGGCTCAGTCAAATCAGATCTTCTTGAATCTGTTATTAACCAATCTAAAGATGCATCTTGCAAATCAAAATGATCTCCATTTTTCCCAACGCAATATTTACCAAACACTAACTTATCCATAAGTCGTACACCTTTACCAATTTTAGAATAATCAAAAATAATTGAGTTATCTATAGTTGCTCCCTCGCAAATGCAACAACTTGGTCCAATCATTGAAGGGCCAATAATAGTTGCTCCATCCTCTATCCTAGTCATACCTCCTATATAAACAGGGCCGGTAATATTAACTTTTTCCCAGTTAGCCGCTACATTCAAACCGGTAAAAACTCCTGGTTTAATTTCCTTACCTGGTATTTGGACTTGTCTTACCTTACCTTGCAATACATTTCTAATAGCACTCCAATAATCAGGAACTTTTCCAATATCTACCCATTCAAAATCCATTGGTAATGCAAAAAATGGTAAATCCATTTCAACAAGTTTAGGGAAAAGATCAGCTCCAATATCAAATTTCTCAGCTGAAGGAATGTAATTAAAAATTTCGGGTTCGAAGAGATAAATTCCTGTATTGATAGAGTCACTTAAAGCTTTTTCAACTGATGGCTTTTCTTGAAAAGCCTTTATTCGACCATTTTCATCTGAAACTACAACACCGTAACTTGATACTTGATCTTTAATTACTTTTTTTGTTATCAAGCTCGCAATCGCTCCTTTCTGCTTATGTTTTTTAACAGCTTGAGTTAAATCTAAATCAACTAAAGCATCACCACATAAAACAACAAAAGTTTCATCAAAGAAATTTTGAAAATCCTGAATTTTTTTTAATCCTCCTGCAGATCCCAAAGCATCACCTATTAATTCTCCATCTTCAATTCTTCCCTCAAAACTATAAGCAATTTCTACTCCAAATCTTTGCCCATCCCTAAAATAATTTTCAATTTCTTCAGCAAGATGAGAAACATTAACCATTATTTCCTTAAAGTTATGTTCTCTCAAAAGTTCTAAGAGAAACTCCATAACAGGTTTTTGCAAAATCGGAATCATCGGTTTCGGAATAACATGAGTAATAGGCTGAACACGTGTGCCTTTACCTGCCGCAAGTATCATTGCCTTCATAAATTCAAAACCATTTTTTAAAATTATACGTTATTACTATTAAGCTTCTAAGCAGCCGAAGAAGATACATTACTGACTTCAAGATTTTCTATAGGCAATTGAGCTAAGCCACCATCAGGTATTATTCTTTTAATTTGAATTGGACCATATAGGGAATTAATTTGTTTGATTTCAATTTTGTTTTCAGATGATAGAAATAACAAAGCCCAAAAAACTCCCAAACGATCTTTATCTAAATCGTTTTTTACAACTGTTTGCCATTTTTTGACTAAATATTCAAAATCTGTCCATTGTAATGCCTTTTCCCATCCTTCGATAAATTTCCCTAATGCTTTAGTTGTTTCTGGAAGTTTTTCGCGATGTGCTAAAGATTTTACTTGAGAGATTAAAGCCCTATCAGAATATTTTTTATTTCTTTTTCTCTTCATAAGCAGAAGATCTTGAGTTTCTATAACTTCTGCTATGGACTCTAACTGACTTACAAGTTCTCCCAACGTTGTTGTACGTTTAAGAATTGGTTGGGCAATTGATCTTCTCCTTAGATATTTTTCAGGATATTTTGGGATATCAAATTCTTTATCAATCCAATCTTGATCATCCAATTCAAATACATCTTCAAAATCTGAAGAATTTTCTTTGAAAACATCAGATTCCAAAACCTGCGCCTTTAAATTAACTAGTACGGAAGCGGCAAAAAATGCTTCGCTTGTCTCAGCTAAATCCTTTTGATATGAGCTTTTGCTATTTAAAGATTTATTGAAAGTATGCGTGTATTGCTCTAAAAAACTATCAATTACACTTATTACATCAATATCCCATGGATCAAGCTCACCCTTACCTGCAGCATCTTGAAGAAACTTAATTAATAATCTAGGGCCTAATTTTTGCCTATCAGTAGGATTGGAATAAGATATTTTGAAATAGATAAAATCTACTCACAAGATATCTTTTAATTTATTTAATGCCAAACAATATTGCATTAATTTAAAAAAATTATATTGTTGGGGCTTTTAGGATGTCATTTTTTTTAGTTCCTGAAAAAATATTTGTTTTCACAGCACCTTTAACTGCAGTTAAATCTCTATCCACCAAATTATTGATAGATGCAATATAACTTTCAGTAACTAATCTTGGGTACAAACCTATTCCAATAATCGGTAAAAGTAGACAAGCAATAATATAAACTTCCCTTGGCTCAGCATCTATAAGTTTTCGTTCTTCGATTAATTTAGGATTTTCTTTACCAAAGAAAATTTCTCGTAACATTGAAAGTAGATAAATAGGAGTAAGTATTACACCGATAGCAGCTAAAGAGGCCATCACCACCCTAAATGGAAGTGTATACACTTCATCAGTAACAAATCCTGTAAACACCATTAATTCGGAGACAAATCCACTCATACCAGGTAAAGCAAGGGAAGCTAGGGAGCAAGCAGTCCATAGGGCAAACATGATTCTCATTTTTTGTCCTACACCACTCATTTCATCAAGTTTAAGAGTCTTTGTTCTGTCATAGGTAGCACCAACAAGAAAAAATAAACTTGCACCGATTAATCCATGACTAACCATTTGCAGCATAGCTCCGCTTGTTCCAAGGCTACTAAAACTCCCTATTCCAATAAGAACAAAACCCATATGACTTATAGAACTATATGCAATTTTTCTTTTAAGATTTCTTTGAGCAAAAGAAGTTAATGCAGCATAAATTATGTTGACTACCCCTAGAACTATTAATAATGGTGCAAATTGAGCATGAGCAACGGGTAATAATTGTGCATTAAATCTTAAAAGAGCATATCCTCCCATCTTTAATAAAATTCCTGCTAGAAGCATATGGACTGGAGCTGTAGCCTCTCCATGAGCATCTGGAAGCCAGGTATGAAGGGGAACTATTGGAAGTTTCACTCCAAATGCAATTAATAGCCCCACGTAACATAATATTTGGAATTTTTGACTAAAATCTTGAGCTGCCAAGTGAGAGAACTCAAAGTTAGGAACTTCTGTACCATAAAAACCCATTGCTAACGCTGCCAGAAGAATAAAGATAGAACTGCCAGCTGTATAAATAATGAATTTTGTTGCTGCATATTGTCGATTTTTACCACCCCATATTGCCAGCAACAAATATACTGGAATTAACTCAAGTTCCCAAGTTAGAAAGAATAAAAGCATATCTTGTACCGCAAACACAGCGATTTGCCCACCATCCATAACCAATATCAAAAAGAAAAATAACTTTGGTTTGAACTTGACTGGCCAAGCAGCAAGAACTGCCAATGCAGTTATAAAACTAGTTAATAATATTAACGGCATAGACATGCCATCAGCACCAACGGACCAAGTAAGGCCTAAATTAGGAAGCCAACTAATATTTTCTTTCAGTTGAACGTTTTCATTATTAATATTAAAGCCATTTATATATGAACCTACAGTTATTAAAAAAGTTATTAATGCAATAGACAATGCAAACCATCTCACCTCTTTGCCATCCCCTTTGTCTGGGAAAAAAGGTATCACAAATGCACTAGCAATTGGGAATAAAATTGAGGCAGATAACCAAGGAAAATCAGACAATCCACCTCCCAGAGTTCCCAACATTTGCGTCGCAAAATTTGTAAAAGAATAAGTACTCAATTTAATAAGAAATTTTCTTAATTAAATTCTAGAAATTTTCTGTACTTTTTCACCCAATGGACAGTGAAGACACACAATTGTAATTAAGTTACTTGAGGAGATTGAAAACCAAATATGGCAACTAGTAGGATTACTCCTCCAAAAACAATAAGAGCGTAAAATTGAGCCCTACCAGTCTCAAAATATTTTAAACCTTCTCCACTCCCTAAAGTTACAAGTCCAGTAAGATTTACGACTCCATCAACAACCTTAGAATCAACCTCTAAGACTTCTTTAGCAAGTTTTCTACTACCCTTAACAAAAAGTTTTTCATTGATATCATCTAGGTACCATTTTTTGGATAAAAATTTGTTGATAGTAGGAAACTTTTCAGCAAATAAAACTGATAAATTAATTTTTTTCAGAAAATATGCCTGATAAGCAATAATAATTCCCGCTGATGCAATAAGAACTGACGCTATTGCTAAAGGCAAAAATTCGTTTAATTCGAAAGCTTTTGCAGCAGTTTCTGCTTCTTCAGGATCTAGTAAATTTGCAATTTTACTATCCCATGGAAGTCCCATAAAACCGATAATTACAGACGGTACCGCTAAAAATACCAAGGGGAATGTCATTGACCAAGGCGACTCATGAATAGAGCCATGTTCTTGATGCTCCTCTTCATTTTCTTCATCTAGGTTTGATTTAGAAGCTATTAGAAGCTTTTTTTGCAATTCTTTATTCTCGCCTCTAAAATCTCCTTCAAATGTCAAGAAATAAAGTCTAAACATATAAAAAGCAGTCATACCAGCTGTTAGAAGTCCTACAAACCAAAAAGCAGGAAATGATATAAATGCATTTCCAAGTATCTCGTCTTTACTCCAAAAACCTGCCAATGGTGGAATCCCACTAATAGCCACACATCCTATTAAAAATGTTGTTGATGTATATGGCATTTTTTTTCGTAAACCGCCCATTAATCTCATATCTTGAGCTAACACCGGCTGATGACCAACTACTTCTTCCATAGCGTGTATTACTGACCCAGATCCCAAAAATAGCATTGCTTTAAAGCAAGCATGAGTAACTAAATGAAAAATTCCTGCTACTGGTGCTCCACAACCCATAGCGAGCATCATATAACCAAGCTGAGAAACCGTACTATAAGCTAAACCTTTTTTTAAATCCATTTGGGTCAAAGCTATAGAGGCTCCTAAAAAGCAAGTAATAGTGCCAACTAAAGCAATAATAAACTGAATAGAGGGGAATATTGAATACAAAGGCTGTAGTCTTGCTACGAGAAATATTCCTGCTGCAACCATTGTTGCGGCATGGATCAGCGCAGATATAGGTGTCGGGCCTTCCATCGCGTCAGGCAACCACACATGTAGAGGAAACTGAGCTGATTTTGCCATTGGTCCTAAAAATACTAAAAAGCAAAGAAGTAAAGCAGCCCAAATGGGTATCGAATTGTCAGATATTGATTGAGAAATTCCATTAGCTATTTCATTAAAATCAAAACTATTTGTAGCCCAAAATAGACCAAGAATCCCTAGTAATAATCCAAAGTCTCCAACTCTATTCACAACAAATGCTTTTTGTGCAGCGTGTGCAGCGCCATCTCTGTCGTACCAAAAACCAACCAACAAGTAAGAACACATTCCAACTAATTCCCAAAAAACGTAAATTTCTAATAAATTTGGACTAACTATTAATCCCATCATCGAACTACTAAATAATGCTAAATATGTAAAAAATCTGACATAACCCTTATCATGGGTCATATAACCATGAGAGTAAATCATTACAAGCAAAGTTATTGTAGTTACTAAAGCAAGCATTACACTCCCCAAGGGATCAAGGACAAAGCCCATTGGAATTGTGAAATCCCCTGCATTTGCCCATACAAATAATTTTTCTACTGATTGATAACCATTAACTTGTTCAAGAAGAGCTTTATAACTAATTACTGCGGAAATCCCAACGAAAGAAATCAGACCTACAGAAACAATTTCTCTTGAATTATTAATTTTTTTGTTTATAGTTATTAGTCCTAAGCCAGAAAGTACCGCTCCAATAAGTGGGAAAACAGGAATTAACCAGGCAATTTCTGAAGCTTGAGGCATGTTTTAAAGAACTTATATTTTGATTTTAAACTGTCAATTGAAAAATTCAGACAAAAATGATGAATTAAATGTTTTAACAGCAATATTTATATACTGATGAGACCACCAAAGTATGCCAATTGCAATTAATATTCCAAGCTGAGATATCCTAAAAAATTCTTTAATATTAAATTCTTGTCTCCCTTCAAATATTGCCATAAAAGGAATTATGGAAGTATTTTGTTTAAACTTTTCAAATTCTTCTCCAAATCTACTTGATAATCTCTTATCCCCATGCCAGATTGCGAAAAGATGATGCAAAATTAAGCCAATAGAAGTTATTAATGTGAATGATGTCCCAATCCATAAAGTGTGAGCAAAACACCAAATTATCTGACCAAATGCTTGTGGATGTCTTGTGATTCTCATTATCCCAGTTCCATAAATTCGTACTTTGGGTTGTAAAACCGACGGAATTTCTAGCAAGTTGTAAGTAGCAGGATATAAAAATAAAAAACTTATTGCAGTTAAAGTCCAAACCATCATAAAAACGAAATTATTACCCTGTAAATTCCATAATCTGATTCCATCATATCTATGAGCCAAAAAATAACTAATCAATATTACTGCAGATGGCAAACTTAAAAAAACAAAACATAACCGCCATAACCTAGCACCCATAAGAGATTCTGCTTTGATTCTTAAAGCCGCTCCGCCACTATGAATTATGGCAAAAATTAAAATCAAAAGTAAGATAATTAGAGAAGTTTTATGAGTCTCCATAAATTTAAATTATTCAAATAATTTTTGTTCTTAACAAGAATGCTACTAAGCATTAGAATTATAGATAATTGTAGGCATAATAGATGCCAGAATTACCATTTACACTCGACCAATTAAGAATACTAAAAGCTATAGCAGCTCAAGGAAGTTTTAAAAAAGCTGCAGACCTCTTGTATGTAACCCAACCTGCCGTAAGTTTACAAATACAAAATCTAGAAAAACAACTGGAAATAACAATTTTCGACAGAGGTGGTAGGAAGGCTCAATTGACTGAAGCAGGGAGGCTATTACTTGATTATTGCGAACGAATTTTGAATCAATGCGACGAAGCTTGTAAAGCTATTGAAGATTTAAATAGCTTAAAAGGAGGAACTCTTGTCATTGGAGCCAGCCAAACAACTGGGACCTATTTAATGCCGAGAATGATAGGACTATTCAGACAAAAATACCCTGACGTATCTGTTCAGCTTCAAGTTCACAGTACTAGAAGAACTGGTTGGAGTGTCGCAAATGGACAAATTGACTTAGCTATTATTGGCGGACAATTACCTGGAGATTTAGAAAATTTGCTGCAAGTAATTCCATATGCCACAGATGAATTAGCATTAGTTTTACCCTCTAAACACCCACTTTCGACCAAAAAAGAGCTTCTAAAAGAAGACTTATATAAATTAAATTTTGTAACATTAGACTCTCAATCTACAACAAGAAAAGTTGTTGATAAACTTCTTCAAGACTCTGGGCTTGATATTCAAAGATTAAAAATTGAGATGGAACTTAACTCTCTTGAAGCAATCAAAAATGCAGTTCAATCAGGATTAGGAGCTTCCTTTTTGCCTGTTGTATCCATTGAAAGAGAATTATCTGCTGGAACAATCCACAAAGCATTTATTGCTGACTTGGAGGTTAAAAGAGAACTTAAATTAATTACGAATCCTTCAAGATATACATCAAGAGCATCAGAAGTATTTAAAAAAAATATTCTTCCACAATTTGCTAGTTTAGAGAGCCCTCTAAGGTATATTTAATTTTAATCAAAACTGAATTGCTTCTTTATTAATACCAACTCCTCCGTCTTCGGCTTGTCCATCCCCCTTTATTATAAATTTATTTTCGTTTACATCGGTCTGATAAACGCATTTAACTATTGGCTTATCTCTTATAGATCCAATATAAGCAAAAGTATTCATTCTTTGCTTACATTCTCTTACATCTTCATTACTAATTGCTCCCTGTTTCTGTAAAACTGTCCAATTCTCTCTTCTAATGACACAACCTGGCTGAAGAGCTGGTTGCGTTACAAAACTCGTAGATGGATTCAGAGTTGTATACATTTCAACATCAATTACAAAAGCACTAGCTCCCCATTGTCTACAAAATTCAGGGTCTGGAACAGCCATATCTAATTGTTGTTGACTAGCTATATTTCCCTGTCCGCCATCTGTTGTACTGGTAATAGCACTCCCAATACCAACTCCTAATATTAGTACTCCAGCAAGTACAGCAATGGTCCCTGTACTGAAATTGATCTTTTGTTCAGAGGAATCAGGCAGTCTAGGATTTCTTTGCCCATACGAATCATTATCTCTTGGAGTTTGAGGATAATAATTTCTGTTGGAGCCTCTCCTTGGCCTTCTATTTGAGGATGATCTATTCACAGCACTTGATTAGTTTTTGGTAAACCCATTGAATAATTCATTACTCTACAATCGGGGTTATAACTTAGCTGACCATTTTGAAGCAAAAATTTGATTAAACCTTCGATTTCTGATCCTATTTTTCGAAGTTCGTAATCATCTAAATCTTTTCCTGCTCTTTCTTTAATTAGATCATTGAATTTTTCATTTATTTTGTTTAAAGAATCTTCGTTCCAAATAAATTCGTTATCAGGATCTAAATCAAGAGTCAATTTATTGGGATGAAACTTTAATTCCTTATCAACTACTTCAGCAGTAAAAATTCTTACATGTCTAGTAGTCGATTTTAAAAGCATTTTTTCCATAATTTTACAAAATAATCAACGAAAAAAACTATTATGTTCTAACTTTAATGTAGCTTATTAGTAAGTGTTAATTTATTTCTTGATTTTATAATGCGTGTTGTAATTGCTGGTGCTGGTTTAGCAGGTTTATCTTGTGCTAAATATTTAGTCGATAATGGTCATATCCCCATTTTACTCGAAGCTAGAGATGTTTTAGGAGGGAAAGTTGCCGCATGGAAAGACGAAGATGGAGATTGGTATGAAACTGGTTTACATATATTTTTTGGAGCTTATCCAAATATGTTGCAACTTTTCAAGGAATTGGATATAGAAGATAGACTCCAATGGAAAAGTCATTCAATGATTTTTAATCAGCCATCAGAGCCGGGAACTTATAGTAGATTTGACTTTCCCGATATACCTGCTCCCGTAAATGGAGTGTCAGCAATACTAAGCAATAATGATATGCTTTCTTGGAATGAAAAGATTCTATTTGGATTAGGTTTAGTGCCTGCAATGTTGAGAGGCCAAAAGTACTTAGACAAATGTGATACAAAATCATGGACAGATTGGTTAAAAGAGCACAATATCCCAGAAAGAGTTAATGATGAAGTTTTTATAGCCATGAGTAAAGCCCTAAATTTTATTGGGCCGGATGAAATTTCATCTACAGTTTTATTAACAGCATTAAACAGATTTTTACAAGAAAAAAATGGTTCTAAAATGGCATTCCTCGACGGAGCTCCTCCAGAAAGACTTTGTAAGCCAATGGTTGATTATATTACTGCTCGTGGTGGTGAAGTTCATATGAATAGTCCATTAAGGCAAATCAACCTTAATGAGGATAGCACTGTTAAAAGTTTTACTATTGCTTCTTTAGATAAAAACGAAAAGAAAGAGCTAACAGCTGATGCTTATGTAAGTGCAATGCCTGTAGATCTCTTTAAATTAATGATCCCTAAACAATGGAAAGGGTTAGATGCATTTTCTAAATTAGATGGTTTAAATGGTGTGCCAGTTATCAATATCCATTTATGGTTTGACAAAAAATTAACTGATATCGACCATCTACTATTTAGCAGATCACCACTTCTAAGTGTTTATGCAGATATGAGTATTACATGTAAAGAATACGAAGATCCAAATAGATCAATGCTTGAATTAGTTTTCGCACCAGCAAAAGATTGGATTAATAAAAGCGATCAAGACATCGTTGATGCAACTATGGAAGAGTTGAAGAAATTATTCCCAACACATTTCATAGGTGAAGATAAGACAAAATTAAGAAAATACAAAGTAGTTAAAACTCCAAGATCCGTATATAAGGCAATTCCAGGATGTCAAGAGTTCAGACCTAGTCAAAAATCCCCTATAAAAAACTTTTTCTTAGCTGGTGATTATACAATGCAAAAATATTTAGCATCTATGGAAGGTGCCGTTTTAAGTGGTAAATTATGCGCAGAATCAATAAATAAGGAGTATGCCAAAACCCCTCAAAATGTCTCTTCATAACTTTTACAAACCTCTAAAATTTAGCTAAAACTTTTTGAAAAATTCAATTTCTCAACTAGACCAAGCATACGAGATATGCCGAAAAGAAACTCAACAATGGGCTAAAACCTTTTACTTGGGAACTCTTCTATTACCTCAAGAAAAGAGAAAAGCTATTTGGGCTATCTATGTATGGTGTAGAAGAACAGATGAAATAATGGATAGTGTAGAAGCCTCAACTAAATCGCAAGATGAGCTTTCAGATAATCTTGATGAATGGGAAGAAAATACTAAAAATGTATTTAAAGGGAGAATTAAATCTGAATTAGACTCAGTTCTATTCGATACGATCGAGAAATATCCACAAAGTATTCAACCTTATCTAGACATGATAGATGGCCAGAGAATGGATCTGAATAAATTTAGATACAAAGATTTTGATGAATTAAAACTCTATTGTTATAGAGTTGCAGGAACTGTTGGTTTAATGACTCAAAATGTTATGGGGATTGATAGCGCTTACACATCAGCACCATGGAGTGCCATGCCAGATCCCTCCGAAGCAGCTATAGCTCTTGGAATTGCGAATCAATTAACAAATATCTTGAGGGATGTTGGAGAAGATAGACAGAGAGGAAGGATTTATCTACCACAAGTGGATATTGAAAAATTTAATTATTCTGAAGAAGAACTTTTACAAGGAACAATAAACAAGGAGTGGAAATCACTGATGAACTTTCAATTGACAAGGGCTCGAGAATGGTTCCAAAAGTCTGAGGATGGTATCAAGTGGCTATCTTCTGATGCAAGATGGCCAGTATGGACGTCTTTACGTCTTTACAGAGGAATATTAGATTCTATTGAAAGACTAGATTATGATGTTTTTAACAATAGAGCTTTTGTAAAAAATTCGGTCAAAGCTATTGAGATCCCAATATCTTTTTTAATTTCTCGAATTAAGTAATAATTTACTAGGCAGGGGTCTTCTGATTAGCCAATAGATCTTTCAATTTAGATAATTCTCCAGCCCATCTTGGATCAGGAGCTTCGAGGTTAGGGGCATCACTATGAACAATTTTCTTAAAATCTTTCCTTTTCTTATTTTTGTTTAATTTTCCACCATTTCTCTTGTTTGAAGCAGAATCTTTTTTTTCTGATAGCTCTACTCTTAATTTAGAACCATTAAATTCAAAACCGTTTAACTTTTGAATTAATAAATTAGCGTTATCTTCATTATTAGCTGTGGCGAAACCAAATCCCCTGCATTCCTTAGTTTCCTTATCTAGAACTGCTTTAAATCTAATCGAATCACTAACTGACTTTAAAAGTGTATCAAATTCTTTTGGATTAAATCCTTGTGGTAAGTTGCCAATGTAAATGCGAATGCTCATAAATTTTTAAAAATGATTTGGAAGTCTGAACTTCTAGACAAAACTAAGCTATGTGTATTTAATCACATTTTGGTGCATTTTGTTCAATCCATCGCTTTGCTTTATAAATAGCTTCATCAAAATTATTTAATCTCTTATATGCAAGTTCCTTAGAAAGATAGCCTAAAAGCTCTCCTAAGATAGGCCCATCCTTTATTTTTAAATTTTTTTTGATTACGTCACCATTAAGTAAGTTGGAAGGATGAAATAATTTATCATCACTGTTACGCCATCTACGAAGCCAATTTAATCGTAAGTTTTGAGGTAAATGAAAAATAAAAGTTGGAAGAAACATCTCTAATTCTTTATGCAATGCAAATCTATCTGCTTCAGTTAATTCAGCGATATTTTTTTTCTCTAACAAAAAGTGCCATTTTCTCAATAACTTAGTTTTTGCAATTTCAGCATTACTAAATTTAAGTTTTTCTAAAGATATAACATCTAAAATTTGAGCAATAAAAAATGATGGTAAAAATTTGTCTTTTTCTTCCTGATTAAGTTCTACATAACTAATTTTCTCTAAATCCAGAAAAAAAGAATCTTCAGATAAATTATAAGTAGCAAATATATTTAATTTTTTTATCAACAATACTGCATCAAGAGCATTGGCTCCATGAACTATTTTCTTTATTTCATTATTAATCCTCTCTTTGGCTACAAGACATAATTTCCCTTTATTTTTTTTAATGAAAGTAATTAAATGAAGATCAACTTTAAAATTCAATTCTGAAACAAATCGAAAACATCTTAATATTCGTAAAGGGTCATTGAGTAAATTGTTTTCAGAATTAGTTCTTAGCAAAGAAATCTCTAGATCTTTAAGACCATTTAATGGATCAACCAGACACTTCTTATCAAATAAAAAAGCAATTGAATTAATCGAAAAGTCTCTAGAACATAAATCTCCTTCTATCGTAGACGAAACCTGATTAGCAATATCAATATTAATATGATTAAGAATAATTCTTACTACTTCTCTTTTTTCATCTAAAATTATAAATTTTGATCCAATATTATCTGCAATCTTTTTCCCAATTTCAATTGCATTTAAAGGTACAACAATATCAAAATCTACCTTTTCAGTTTCTCTTCCCAAAATAATATCTCTTATGTAACCACCAACCAGGTATGATCTTTTAGGTAAAAAACCTAATATTAAATCCAAATTATGAAATTTTATACTTGTTTCTAATTCATCAATTATTAGTGTATGATCTATTTGGATGCTTTTTTTCATTTTATTTATTAATTATGTGCATTTGCATCAACTGTAAATGGGTTGATAGATGTATCACATATCATGATGTTGAGAGTAATCATGGTGTTGATCATATTTGTGATCTACCTGATTTTAAAGCAAAAAAACCATTCATTCATGTCAGTATAGTTAAAGACAAAAATGGTGATTATAAAACTGACTGGGATGTGCAATCTTGTGAAACTTTTGAAAATGAATTTGGTAAATGGTCTAAGTGTAATCCAGGAATGGAATTACCTGTCTAAAGGTAATTGATGACAAATAAACTCAAACAAAGAGAAAATTACCCTACATTAGTGATTCATAGCACAGACAATTCTTTTGGCTTTGGTTATAGAAAAAACAATACTCTTGAATCTGAAGAATTATTTATCAAAAAGTTTGATAATGACCTTTGCAACAACTTGGTTAATGATCTTAACAAATTCATTTCCAAAGAAAATTTACAAAAAATAAATAAGATATCTGTCAGCGTAGGGCCAGCAAATTTTAATGCTTCACGACTTATTGTAGTTTTAGCAAGAACTATCTCACAACAAATAAATTGTCCTCTAGACAGTTTTAGTTCATTTGAAATAATGGCAAAAAGAATTGCATCAAAAAATAATATCTATATAAACAAAAAATCATTCTGGATTTACAAAAAATTAAAACGAAAGGGTTTAATTGCAGGTAAATATGAAATTTGTCATAAAGAAAAAAACTCCTCGGATCTAGTCATTCGAGAAACAGTTTTACCAAAAGTTATCAAAGAACTTGAGAGTAAAGAACCTTTTTTTGAGGCTAATTATGATGATAAAGAAGATTTAAAAGAACTATTAAACTTAGCAAATAATAATTTATTAAATTCAAATTTAGATTCCTGGAGAAAAGTTTTGCCTCTTTACCCTATTTCTCCAATTCACTAAATATTCATCCAATCAAATTATTAATTTTATCTTGAAGGTGCATTGTTACAGAATTCAGATCATCTCTTGATGAACTCTGTGGAGGTTGAACAGGTTTTCCCACTTTAATAACTATTTTTGAAAACAAAGGAATAAAGAATTTAAATCTTATTAGTCTATGAGAATTAACTATTGCAACAGGCAATAATAATTTTTGATTTTTAAAGGCTAATAATGCTGCGCCTTGTTTGGGCTTATTCACTCGACCATTTTTTTGACGCGTACCATCAATAAATATTCCAATACAATTATCATTTGATAATTTTTTACAGGCTGTTTTAATAGTATTTTTATCAACAATTCCTCTTTTTACAGGATAAGCTCCACAAGCCTTGATAATAAACCCAAGTAAAGGTATTTTAAATAGCTCTTCCTTGGCCATAAAAGATATATTATGTCCAAGAGCATGTCCTAAGAAAGGAGGGTCAAGCAGAGAACCATGATTAGAAACCATTATAAAAGAATTTTTTTGCGGAATATTTTCTCTACCTATTAAATTACCTCTAAATACAAATTTATAAATTGGTAATACAAAAAGTTTGCTAACTAATTGATAGATTAATTTTTGAAAAACATCATTTTTCATACTTGATTAATAAGTGATTTGATTAGAAGATGAAACTTGAGAAATTTTTAAATCTTTCATATGTCTTTTTGCTAAACCGCTAAGCACATTTGATGGGCCAACTTCAACTAAATGAAGATCATCATCTTTTGCCATTAAATCCATAGTTTCTCGCCACCTGACGCCATTACACATTTGATTTTTAAATCTAGTTTTAAGCTCATCAGGATCGTTACTTAATGAAGGTTCATAATTACTTATTACTGGGAAAGAAGGATTTTTAAACTTAATCTGTTTTAAATATTCAGAAAATTTAACTGCAGGCTCATCCATGAATGGTGAATGGAATGCACCTGAAACATTTAATTTTAGGAATCTTTTACAAGAAATTTCTTTCGATAAATTGTCTAACTCTTCATTAGATCCTGATAAGACAACTTGTGAAGAGCTATTATCATTAGCAATTACAACATCTTCACTTTTTTTGACTAATAAATCAAGTTCACTTCTATCAAAACCAATTACTGCTGCCATAGATCCTTGCCCAGCATTTACCATTAATTGAGATCTTACTTTTATTAGTGATACGCAGTCTTCGAATGAAAAAACATCCGCACAATATAATGCAGTTACTTCTCCAAGACTATGCCCAGCAACATAAGTTGGTTTAAAACCATTTTCTTTTAAAGCATCTAATAAAATTGATTCAACCAAAAAAAGACAGATTTGTGTATTGCTTGTATTATTCAAATCACTAAGAGGATTTGTTGGGTCAGAATTTAACTCGCAAATTTCAAATAAATTTCTTTCAAATATCTCAGAAGCATAACTAAACCTCTCTTTTGTGCTCGGCAAATTTTCAATTTGTTTTGCCATTCCAATTTTTTGCGAACCCTGTCCAGGGAATACCCATGCAACTGTCATAATGTTCCTATTTTGTTTTTAACCCCATTTAATTAGGGCTGCACCCCAACTTAACCCAGCGCCGAAACCACTTGTAGCAATAATATCATTTTGTTTAATTCTATAATCTCTTACAGCCTCATCCATCATTAGTGGAATAGTTGCTGCTGACGTATTGCCATATTTTTCTAAATTACTAAGAATCTTTTCTCTGGGAATTTTTAACCTTTCTCCTACAGAATCCAATATTCTTTGATTAGCTTGATGCAGTAAGAGCCAATCAACTTGATCAGAATCATATTTCATTTTTTTCAACAACTTTTCAAGAATTAGGGGGACTTCTTTAACTGCGAATTTATAAACTTCCTGACCATTCATCTGAATTGGAGAAAAACCTCCACTTAAAAAATCAATCTCATCAACTATTAAATCCTTATTCTTTTTTGATGGAAGATTAAGAAAAGAACCCCTTTCCCCATCAGTTCTCATATCAAAACCTATAAAATTATCAAATTCATTTGTGGCTTCAATTGCTAATGCACCGGCACCATCTCCAAAGAGAATACAACTTCTTCTATCGTTCCAATCCACAAAACTTGATAATTGATCTGCTCCAATTACTATAGCCCTCTTAAAACTACCCCCTTTTAAAAATTGTGAGGCTGTTATTAAGGCAAATAAAAAACCACTACAAGCTGCAGTTAAATCGAAAGCTACAGCATTAGCTGCCCCTAATTTAGATTGAATGGATGGGGCTGATCCAAATAAATCATGCGGAGTAGAAGTAGCTAAAACAATCAAATCAATCGTTTTAATATCCCAATTAGCCATTTCTATAGCAGTTAGAGCAGCCTTATAACCCATCTCAGTAACATTATCTTCTACTCTAGAGATTCTTCTCTCAGAAATGCCAGTTCTAGATTTTATCCATTCATTGCTTGTTTCAACCTTTTGACTAATTTTTTGATTGGTTAGGATTTGATCAGGTACATAACTTCCGCTTCCCTTGAATGACACTCCAATCTGATTAAAATTTATTCCTTCCAAAAGAATTTTTTAGTTACTTATATTAGTCAAACATAAATTTGACTCAATATGTTTTATGAATTTAAAACTTGAAGCTTTTGCAGTTGATTTAAATTATCCATAACACCATGATTTACTGCAGAGTGAGCCAAGCGAAGAGCACTAACTACTGATAAAGACTTGCTACTTCCATGACCAATAACGCAAATACCATTCACCCCAAGTAATAAAGCTCCTCCATGTTCGGCATGATCTAACCTTTTCTTAATTCTGAGAAGATTACTTTTTAAAAAAGCTGAACCAACTTTCCCCCGCCTTCCACGTGGCAGCTCAGATTTCAAAATATCTAATAAAACTCCTCCGACAGATTCAAGAAATTTCAATAATATATTTCCAGTAAATCCATCACAGACTACCACGTCGAAACTACCTGATAATACATCTCGACCTTCACAATTACCTCCAAAATCAAAACTTTTTTCAGAAGATAATAATTCAAATGTTTTTAGGGATAAATCATTACCTTTACATTCTTCTTCTCCAATATTTAAAAGACCAATTCTTGGTTTTTGTACTTGGAGGACATCTTTTGCATAAATATTACCTAAAAGAGCAAATTGATGCAGATAAGATGGCTTACAATCAGTATTTGCACCGACATCTAAAACTAATACCGGGCGAGTTTGATCCCTTGTTGGAAACAATGCTCCTATAGCTGGTCTCTCAATCCCTTTCAATCTCCCAATTCTAAATATGGCAGAAGCCATCATGGCGCCTGAATTACCCGCTGAGTAGATAGCTTCAGCTTTATTATTTCTCACTAAATCCATTGCAACGTTTATACTTGCATTTTTCCTTTTTCTAACTGCGGTAGCTTCTTCATTCATCCCAATAGGCTCTCCACTATCAATTAATTCAAGACGATTATTATCTATTTCATTTTCTAATAATTCTGCTAAACCAGTTTTTTCTGCAGCATCTTTAACTTTTTCAATTTTGCCAACAAACTTTATATTTATTGGAAATCTACTTATTGCTTCTAGGCAACCCTCAAGAATTGGACCAGGAGCATAATCTCCACCCATCCCATCAACTGCGATCCAAATTCTTTTAGATTGAGATTCCTCCACTCTATCTAAAATATTATCGTTATTTTGTAATCTTTTTAATGGGTCAAAAACTAATGGCTGTAATGTATTTTTAGCTATTGAACTTGCATTTGAAACTACACTACTAGCAGTATTAACGACAGATTCAGCACTTGAAACTACATTACCTGCAACATTTCCTGCAACATTACTAGCTGTTGTTACTACTGATCCAGCACCAGAAACCATATTACCCGCAACATTACTAGCCGTTGCTGCAGAACTAGCAGCAGTATCTACTATAGAAGTTACAGCCGAATTTCTTTTGTACCAAATTACTAATCTTCTAATAGCTCTGGGCTTGTTAATTTTTTGCGCTGTTTCTTTCCCCATTTATTTACCATCAAAGGGAGCAATATCGACAATCCGTTGAAAAAGATATCCTGTACCCCTTGCTGTCAATATCAATTCTGGATTTGCTGGATCAGCCTCCAGTTTGGATCTTAATCTTGATATATGAACATCGACAACTCTTGTATCTACATGTCTCTCGGGAGTATATCCCCAAACTTCTTTCAAAATCTCTCCTCTACTAAATGGCTCTCCTGACCTACTCACCAAAAGCTCTAAAAGACTAAATTCCATACCAGTTAATCTAATTCTCTCATCACTTTTAAAAACTTGTCTTCGATTTGTATCAATTTTTATATCCGTGACCAAAATTAATCCTGAATTAGGCATTCCAGGAATTTGCTCTTTGTCAATTCTTCTAAGAACGCACCTAATTCTAGCTTCTAACTCCTTTGGGCTAAATGGTTTTACTACGTAATCATCAGCCCCTAATTCTAAACCTGTTATCCGATCTGCAACATCTCCTAATGCAGTTAACATAACAATTGGAACATCAGAATCTTTCCTTAACTCTTGACAAACTCCATAACCATCTAGTTTTGGCATCATGACATCAAGTACTACTAAATCAGGTTCATAATCTTTAAACAACTTTAGTGCTTCTTTGCCATCACTTGCAGTTACAACTTTGTAGCCAATCATGGAGAGACGTGTCTCCAGAATTCTTCTAATACTTGCCTCGTCATCTGCGACAAGTATAGTTTCTTTAGTTTGACTAGATAGAGCCATTTGTTTCTATTAGCTAATCAGTAAGAGAATTTATTATTAACCTAATCTAACTTGTAGAGGGGCAATATCCCAAACATTCTAGTTCCATTACTTCATTCAGAAACTAAATGTCTAGCAAATTATCTACTTTTATTTGTCAGAATTGCGGATCTGAAACTTCTCAATACTTTGGTAGATGCTTAAATTGCAACTCATGGAATTCCATTGTTGAAGAAATAAAAAGTAAGAGATCTAAATATCAAGAAATAAAAAATATAAAAAATAATAAAAAATCTATATCATTTAACGAGATTTCATCAAAAAAAATATCAAGATTTTCAAGTGGTTTTAGAGAATTTGATCGAGTGCTTGGAGGTGGAATAGTCCCAGGATCTGTTGTTTTACTAGGAGGAGAACCAGGTATAGGTAAAAGCACAATAGTTCTTCAATCAGCAGGAAAAATATCTCTTAATGAGAAAGTTTTATATATAACTGCAGAAGAATCTTTAGAACAAGTAAAAATTAGATGGGAAAGATTAAATCAAAACAGTATTGATTTACAAATTTTTGCAGAAACCAATTTATCCCTAATTATTGAAGAGATCAAACGTGTAAATCCAAGTTTCGCAATTATTGATAGTATTCAAGCCATCCATAATCATGAAATGCAAAGTTCTCCAGGATCGGTTTCTCAAGTTAGAGAATGTTCATCTGAATTGCAAAATCTTGCCAAATACAATAATACTGCACTTCTAATTATTGGTCATGTAACCAAAGATGGTGCTTTAGCTGGCCCTAAAACACTAGAGCATTTAGTTGATACAGTAATAAACTTTGAAGGAGATAATATTTCCTCGCATAGATTACTAAGAAGTATAAAAAATCGATTTGGATCGACCTTCGAGATTGGAATTTTTGAAATGCTTGAAGAGGGTTTACGAGAAATAAAAAACCCAAGTTCAATTTTCACGAATAAAGAAAACATTTCAGGTGTAACAACTACGATTACAAATGAAGGCACTCGACCATTAGCAGTGGATATACAAGCACTGGTAAATAAAACTTTCTACAGTAACCCAAGACGTACTACAACTGGAATAAGCATAAATAGATTGCATCAAATTCTAGCTGTTATTGAAAAACACGTAGGGATAAAATTATCTGAATTTGATTGTTATATAGCTACTGGTGGGGGTTTTGAGATTAATGATCCATCATCTGACTTAGGAGTAGCAATATCAATTTTATCAAGTTTGAAAAATATTCCACCTTTGGCAAATAGCTCATTTATTGGGGAATTGGGTTTAAGTGGTCAGGTTAGAAAATCGAATAACCTTCGGACAAAGATAGAAGAAGCTGTAAGACTAGGGATTAAAAATATCGTAGTGCCAAAACTAGAGGAGGAACTAAATAATAATTTTCAAAATTTAATAAATATCAAAGAAATATCCAATATTAAAGAAGCAGTTGATTATTCTTTATCAAAATAAAAAAATTAAAGGTACATATCAATTGAGCTTCTGCCTGAGTTTTTCAGCCAATTCTCAATATCTAGATAACCACCTGGATATAATCTCACTGCTTTAGACCAGACTTCAGCAGCCTTATCAAACCAAATATCTCTTTGATCTAAATCACCATTTTGCTCAGCATATCTTCCCCTTTTTTCATAAATCAAACCTATATTTTTAAGGCAAGATGGCTGTTTTGGATTTTCTATTAATGCTTTTTCATAAGTTTCAATAGACCGATCCTCTTCACCATTGCTCATATATATTATTGCCATATTTTTTAAAGTCTCACCTCTATCAATTTTATTTTCTTCAAGAAGTAAACTCTCTTTGTAATACTCCAATGCTTCCGAATAATCCCCATTATTTTGTGCAGCCAAGCCATCTCTGTAATATATATATGCTTTTTTTTCTTTCTCTGCAATAGGCATTATTTTTACTATTGATTCAGCAATTACAGTAAAAGCTTTATCAATAAAATTGTCTCTGTTTTGATTACTAGGCACCGCTCTAAAACTAATAAAATTAATATAGTAATTTTAAAAATAACTATTTAAAAAGTCTATTACATTTATTATTATAGTTAAAAAAAAGGTCAAGCATTAATTTGCTTTAATCGTGAAAAATATGGAAAGCATTCAATTAAGCATTACAGGAATGAAGTGCGGAGGTTGTGTTAGTACTGTTGAAAATATATTAAATAATTCTGATGGTATTAAAAATGTTTCTGTTAACTTACTAAGTGAAAGTGCATATTTTGAAATTAACCATAAACATATAGAAATAGAAACAGTTCTCAAAAATCTAAAAGAAAGTGGTTTCCCATCAAAGATTTACATAAATGATTTTTCAAAAAAAATAAATAAGGCAGAATTAGAAAAAAAAAAGAAATGGAATAATCAATGGAAAAAACTGACTTTTGCTTTAATACTTTTATTATTTTCAGGTTTAGGTCATCTAGCAGAAGGAAGATATATAAATTTTCCAATATTAGGTAATATATTTTTTCACGCTTCATTAGCAACATTAGCTCTATTATTTCCTGGTAGAGGAATAATTATTAATGGATTTAAGGCATTTATTAAGAACCGTCCGGATATGGATTCTTTAGTAGCTCTTGGAGTAACTAGCGCATATACAACAAGTCTTCTATCTTTAATATTTCCTACAACTGGTTTTCCTTGTTTTTTTAATGAACCTGTTATGCTTTTAGGCTTTATATTGATTGGGAGATTCTTAGAGGAAAGAGCAAGATACCAAACTGGTTCATCCATTGGAGAGTTATTAGATCTTCAACCTGAAATGGCAAATATCTACACAAAAGATAATCAAATAAGATTAATAAGAGTAAACACTTTAAGACCTAATCAAGAGATTCAAGTTTTAGCAGGAGACAGAGTTCCTGCTGACTGCATTGTTACTCAAGGTAATTCATATGTTGATGTTTCACATATTACTGGAGAATCCAAACCTATCGAAGTAAAAGAAGGCGAAATTCTATCTAGTGGTTCTTTAAATCTTAATTCAACTCTTAGACTTAAAGTACAAAAGGTCGGAGGGGATTCTTCTCTTGCAAAACTAGTAAATCTTATTGAGTCTGTAAATGCTAGAAAACCCAGCATTCAAAGAATTGCTGACGAAATTGCAGGCAAATTTACTTACTTTGTACTTATGTTTGCTACTCTAACCTTCTTCTTTTGGTGGAAGGGGGCAAGAAACATTTGGCCAGATTTATTAAGTCATAATCATCAATTCATTACTCACTCAAGCCATACACTTCATAGTTCGCTGGGTAGTAATGCTGAGAATTTCCTTAGTTTAGCCATTCAATTGTCAATTGCTGTTTTAGTAATAGCTTGCCCTTGTGCATTAGGTTTAGCCACCCCAACTGTAATAACTGTTGCATCAGGTAAAGCAGCAAAAAAAGGAGTTTTATTTAAAGGTGGGGACAAAATAGAGATGGCTTCAAAAATTAACCACATTATTTTTGACAAGACTGGTACTCTAACAAAAGGAAAGCCTTTCATAGTTGATTATAAAAATAATGATGATCATTTATTTTTATTAAGAATAGCTTCCAGTTTAGAAAAGGAAAGCAGACATCCAATCGCAGATGCCTTAATTCAAGAGGCAAAAAAACAAAATTTAAGTTCATTTCCAATAAAAAAAATTTTCACTCATTCAGGTCGAGGTATTTCAGGGGAACTAGAGTCAATTGATGGACTTATTAATATTGGGAATATTGAATGGCTACAAAGTAAAGGCATAATTATTGATAGTGATGCAAAAAAAGTCATTGAAAATGAAGAAACAAAAACCAACACTATTATTGGTGTAAGTATAAAAGAAAAGTTATTAGGCTTTATCTTCCTAGGAGATTTACTCAGAGATGATTCAATTAAAACAGTTCAAAATTTAAGAGAAAACAAATTTAAAATTAATATTTTAAGTGGAGATAGAAAACAATCAGTTTTAGCTTTAGCAAAAAAAATTGGTTGTAAAGAAACAGAAGTAAAATGGGATCTTCTTCCTGAAATGAAGCTAAAGACTATAGAAAATTTAAAAATCAATAATAAGGTAGCAATGATTGGTGATGGTATTAATGATGTCCCAGCCTTAGCATCTTCAGACTTAGGTATTGCGGTGGGATCAGGGACTCAAATAGCCAAGGCAAATGCAGATGTAGTATTGATGGGAGATCAACTAAATGGATTACCCTTCGCCTTTAATCTTGCAAAAAAAACTATAAGAAAAATAAAGCAAAACCTAACATGGGCTTTTGGTTACAACTTACTAGCTATACCTTTAGCCGCTGGCATTTTATTCCCTAAATACGGTATTCTTCTTACCCCCTCAATAGCAGCATTATTGATGGCTATTAGCTCTATTACAGTGGTTATTAATGCTTTATCTTTGGATTAAATGAAAGGAAAATTTATTGTTATTGAGGGTATTGATGGATGTGGTAAAACTACCCAAATAGATGAACTATCTAAATGGCTACCTAATAGTGGTCTAATAAAGAAAGGGTCTAAATTAATCACAACTAGAGAGCCAGGAGGCAGCCTTTTAGGAAAAAAACTTAGAGGACTTATTCTTGATAATAATGAAAACAACAAGCCTTCATCTCTTGCAGAATTATTGCTTTATTCAGCGGATAGAGCTGAACACGTTTCCAAAATTATTTCACCTGCTTTAAATAACAATGATTGGGTAATAAGTGATAGATTTTCCGATTCCACTCTAGCTTATCAAGGTTATGGAAGAAATATAAATTTAGAAATAATTAAAAATATTGAATCTATTGTGTGCCAAGGAGAATCTCCTGATCTCACTTTCTTCTTAGAAATTTCTCCAGAAGAGAGCATATTCCGAAGAAAAAATGAAATTCCAGACAGAATAGAATCAGAAGGTCTTAGATTTTTAGAAAAAGTAAATGAAGGCTTCAAACTAATTGCCAAACAAAAAAACTGGAAAGTAATATCTGCTTCACAAAATATTAAAACTATTTCTAATCAAATTAAAGAGACTATGCTAAACAATTTTTCTAATAACAAATGATTAAGGTTAAAGAAAATTATTTTTTCTTGAATGAAGAAGTCAATACTTGTCTTAACAACATAATTAAAAACAAATCATTTGCTAATGGTTATATATTTTATGGTGCTGAAGGAGTAGGAAAAAAGCAAACTGCTCTTCAATTTATAAAGAAGATTTTCAAACAGTCTTCACCAAGCGAAAATGTTGAAGAGAGAATTACAAACAATAACCATCCTGATTTATTAATTATTGAACCTGATTCTCTTTTGGCAACTAAAAGTTCAGGAAGTTCCGATCTTGAAAAAACAATAAAAAGTGGATCTGAGATTATTAAGATTGCTCAAATACGTAATATCAAAACTTTTCTTAGTCAAAAATCAATAAACTCAGATAAAAAAATTGTTTTAATTATTGATGCGCACCTCTTAAACGAAGCAGCCTCAAATTGCCTTTTAAAAACCCTAGAAGAACCTAGTAACGGCATTTTTATTTTACTAACATCTAAATTAAACCTTCTCTTAGATACGATCATCTCAAGATGTCAAATCGTCAGATTTCGATCTTTTTCTAGAAAACAAATAAAGTCAATTTTGAGAGAATATTTAGATACTTCTAAATTAACTATTAATACAAAATTAAAATTTGAAGATTTAATAAACTCTGCAAATGGATCTCCAAACCAATTATTGAAAAATATTGAAATTTGGAATGAATTTTCGGATGAAATTATAAGTAAATTGGATTCTCCAATAAAAAATAGTTTGGAAATATTAGAAATATCTAAATCAATATCTGAAAAATTAGAAATTTTTCAACAGATTTGTTTAGTAAATTTAATTCAAACAATTTGGTGGAGAAAAACAAAAAGTATAGGTTTAGTTAAAAAACTTGAAAATTTAAAATACCTCTTAAAAAGAAACATTCAACCGAGGTTGGCATGGGAAATTGCTTTTATAAAAATTTCAATGGAAAATATATGAGATTAATCTACTGAAGAGTTTATTAAATTAGGATTTCTTGCTTGAATGAACTCTTGCCTAGCAGTTTCAACTTGAGAACCAATAGGTAACTCGAGACAATATCCGGCACCGTATACAGTCTTTATATAAATAGGTTTGCGCGGATCGGGTTCAAGTTTAGTGCGTAAATGTCTAATATGAACTCTTATTGTCTCAATATCATCATCAGGTTCATATCCCCATACTTCTTTAAGAATTAATGCTGGCGACACAGTTTGACCATGTCTTTGCAAAAGACAATGAAGAAGTTCAAATTCAAGATGAGTTAACCTAACAGGAGATTCAAACCATATAGCTTCAAATCTTTCCGGAACAAGAGTTAAAGGGCCATAATTTAATATTTCTTGCTGGTTACTAGAATTTAATTGTGCTCTGTTGGTTCTTCTTAATAAAGCTTTAATGCGTACATATAATTCTTCTAAATCGAATGGTTTAGTAATGTAATCATCTGCTCCAGAATTAAATCCAGTAACTTTATCTTTAAGGCCGCCTAACGCAGTTATCATCAAAATTGGTATGTTTGATGTTCTTTCATCTCTCCTTAGTCGCTGGCATAAAGTTAAACCATCAACACTTGGTAGCATTAAATCCAAAAGTATTAAATCTGGTGAGTACTGAAGAGCTAATGCTTGTCCTTTAATTCCATCTTCAGCTTTTTGGACATCGAAACCAGAATGTTCTAAGTGCCTAGCCACCAAATCACGCATATCACGATCGTCTTCAATTAAAAGGATTGAAATTTTCATATTTATGAACTATTAAATTAAAATTAAGTTTTAGTATTATGATTCTCTCAAGAATTTATAAAGATTGCTGAATTACTGTAAACAATTTTATCAATTAGATTTTTGAAATAACTTTGTGATAGCAATAGATACGATAGAAATCGCAAATTTTAGAAAAATTGAAATTTTAGAATTTCTTTCGATTCTATTTACTTTTTCTTAATAATCATAGGATTATTGGAAACAAATAATGGTTCAAATTGAAAGAATATCTAATTCAGATTGCCGTTATAAGGTTTAGAAAAATTGAATTAGTAAAGAGATTTTCAGTTTTCAAATAGGAATTAACTAAGTTTAAAATTTTTAATTCCCCAAAATGTTTAAACTCATAATTTTGTCTATATTAAAAAAAATTTAAGTATCTATGAAAAAGAAGTCTATTATTTATACTGATTTATCAAAAAAACAACTAGAAATTCTTAAAGAACTTTACATTCAAAAAAAAGTTGAATCGATGAGTCATCAAGAACTTAAACAATATGTATTAGAAATTATTTCTCATCAGATAAACGATACCATAGGCAAAGAAGAGGAAATGGAAGCATGGAGAGAAATGTCAGATTTTTTTGGAGAACAATTTGAAATAAGTATCTTAGAAATACAAGCAAAATATATTGACGATAAAAACGTAATTGAAACAGAAATAGATTCTCAGAAGCAAAGAATAGAATTACTTGAAAGGAATAATTTGGATCAAGAGAAAAAGGATATGTGGGATGACTAAATTTCCTGAATAGTGAAGTAATTCAAAAGATATAAAGAAAAATATGTCTTAATTTAAAAATGAAAAATTAATCAAAGAGCTTATTTTTTTTCATTTATGTGGAGAATTTAGTTAATGTTCTAATTACTGTTCTAAATAAACAATTTTTTTTACTTGAAAATTATTTTTATAAAAACAATTTTAAGTATTTTTAATGTTCTTTAAACTGTTCTTAATATTATATCAAATATACTTGATTATATCTTCGGCTAACCACTATTTGACAAAAAAGGGGGCAAAGAAATAAAAAAAATTCACCCTAAAAACGTGACTTTAGATAACTTTTTGGAATTTATAAACTCCCTGGGCGAAAGTTGGGTTAATATTTCTTGATAGTGTCTGATTGAACCTGATATAAGAAATAGAAGAAAAAGATATATTTCACGAACATTTCACGACCATGACCATGACTAATTCAGAAAAAAGACCTTTTTACGACCATTAAAAATTTAAAAAATAATTTTAGACATAAAAAAGACCTCAAGTGAATTAACTTGAAGTCTTAAGAACCCGTTATTAAACTCCCCGGGCGGGATTCGAACCTGCGACCAATCGATTAACAGTCGATCGCTCTACCGCTGAGCTACCGAGGAATATAGAATGAATTTAGCTCTTTAAAGTACCTTATGACAAGTACAGGAGTTAATTATATTGAAATTTTGATGGTTCTTGCCAGCTAGATAAAAAACCATTTTTCAATTCTGCTACTGCATCAGCATAAGTTAATTCTTCATAACGATGAGTAATCCACAAAGCTGATAAAGGTTTTTTATGGTCACTTGTAAGATTTTTAATAGTTTGTAAAACTTTTAATTGGCTGGTTTGATCAAGTAACGCTGTAGGCTCATCTAAAAGAATAAAATTTCTATTACTAATCAGAGCGCATGCAATAGTTAAGCGTTGTTTTTGTCCACCGCTCAAAGTATGAACTGGTCTTTTCTCAAACCCAGTCATTCCTACCTGATCAAGCACATATTCAATTTTTTTATTAATTTCATTTTGACTTATATTCTGATTAATATTTATCAGAAGTTCACTCCTACAATTTGGCATCAATATTTGATGATCAGGATTTTGAAACACCATGCCAATATTTGCATTAGAATCAATTACACCATCCTTGGGTTTGATTATTCCATTAATTAATTTTAAAAGAGTACTTTTTCCGCTCCCGTTTTTACCTACGACCATCCAAAATCCAGGTTTTTTTATTGAGAAGTTACATTTAAAAATTAAATTGTCTTTTTCTCCAAGATATGAAAAAGAAACATCTTTGAATTTAATATGAGGTATTTCATTTTCAATGGAATCTCGCATTAATTCTATTAATCTATGTTGAGAGAAAATCCTGGTCTTTTAGCTCCTCCTGCTACTGACGATTTTTCATACATCTGAACAGAAATGATTTCTTTAGCTCTTACAGCAATTAATTTATCTTGCACTTTGTCACACCTTAATTCGATCAAGTTTGAGGATTCTAAAGTTTCATTCATAGAACTTTTTATTTCATCATAAATTCGTTTAACATCATCAAATTCTTTCCTCTGAATAGATAGTGGAAAAGGTGAATATCTCAGACTTAGTTCTAACGAATACATAATCATAATAAAAACTACCTCTTATATTACTAAATATTTTTCAACAGGAAGTTATTTAAATTAAATTCTTTTGAGAAAATTATATAAAAGATCCTGAAATACAATTATTATTAATATAGGAGATTTTATTTTGCATTTTAAAAAATAATTTCATGGAAATAGCAAATGATATAACTTCTCTAGTTGGAAATACCCCATTAGTTAAATTAAATCGAATCAGAAAGTATTTTGATTGTTATCCAGAAATAATAGCCAAACTAGAAAGTTTCAATCCATCAGCTTCCGTGAAGGATCGGATCGCTTATTCAATGTTATGTAAAGCTGAAGAAGAAGGATTGATAACACCAGATAAAACAACGTTAATTGAAGCAACTAGTGGGAATACTGGCATCGCATTAGCAATGGTTGCCGCAGCAAAAGGCTATAAATTGATATTAACTATGCCGGATACGATGAGTATTGAGAGAAGGGCAATGTTGAGAGCATATGGAGCTGAATTACAGCTAACACCTGGGAAAGACGGAATGAAAGGAGCTTTAGATTTAGCTAATGAGTTGTCTTCAACCATTGCAAATAGCTATCAATTTAATCAGTTTGAAAATTTTGCTAATCCAGATATTCATGAAAGAACAACTGCCCAAGAAATATGGTCCCAATCCAATAACAATTTAGATGGACTAGTTACAGGAGTAGGAACAGGAGGAACAATTACTGGTTGTGCACGTTTTTTGAAAAAAGTTAATCCAAATTGCAAAATTTATGCCGTAGAGCCTAAAAAAAGTGCTGTGATTTCCGGAGAAAAAGCAGGATCTCATTTGATTCAAGGAATTGGAGCGGGTTTTGTCCCGAAAGTACTTAATACTAAATTAATTGATGAAATTATAAAAATAGATGACGATGAAGCATTTTATTATGGGCGTTTATTAGCTAGATTGGAAGGCCTTTTATCTGGCATCAGTAGCGGTGCAGCTTTAGCAGCAACTATAAAAATCGGCAAAAGAAAAGAACTAATGAATAAAAGATTGATAGTTATTCTTCCAAGTTTTGGAGAAAGATATTTATCAACAGCAATGTTTGAATCTAATACCTCAATTCAAGCAAGAAAAGATGGTTATCTTTAATGCATAATTTATAAAAATGGGAAAAAATTTATATGAAGAATTAGGTCTCAAAAAAAATGCAACCAGAAGTGAAATTAAATCTTCATATCGCTCTTTAGTTAAACAACATCATCCTGATGCAGGCGGCAAGAAAGAACGATTTCTCGCAATACAAAATGCCTGGGAAACTCTAAATGACCCTATCAAAAAGAAACAATACGATAGCAGTTTTTCCTCTTCCAGTTCATCATTTGATTCATTAAATGATAATTGGGAAGAGAAATTTAATGCAAAGAAATATAATTCTTCAATAAAGGACAAAGAAGTTGAAACATGGATTAAAGAAGTTTATAGTCCCATAAATAGATTAATTAGCCAAATAATTAAACCTTTGAATAACGAAATAAAAGAACTATCTGCGGATCCATATGATGACCAACTAATGGAAAATTTTTGCAGTTACATAATGCTTTCACAAAAGAAAATAGAAAAAGTTGAAAAAATTTATAACAAAAAAATAGTTCCAAAGTCTATTTCAGCATTAGGCCTCGATCTTTATCATTGTTTTTCACAAGTTAAAGATGCGCTATCAGAATTTGATAGATATACACAAGGATACGTGGATAACTACTTATTTGATGGCAAAGAAATGATCAAAGAAGCAAAAAGAATTAAGTCAAAGATGTCTGAAGAGAAAAAAAATAAAAACTTTTAGATATAAAATTTTATTGAGTGTATTCTTTAAGTTGATCTAATTTCAACCAAACATCTGGAACAGGTCTGCGCCATCGAACCTGAGCATATTCGTCTTTGAGTGAAAGAATCTCTCCAGGCCCTTCAAAGACATAATTAGGTAGATCATTATCACTGGCTAGCGCTTCGATACTTTTTATATAATTTTCTCTATCGACAAAAACTAAGCTTCCTTTCTTGAAAGGTTTCTTTGGAATAGAATCTGTCATAATAAATTCAAGAAAGTTATTTGAAATTTATTATACAAAAACTTGTTTGAAAAATATTGAAAAAAATTTATACCGGAATAATAATTACAAAGGTCTAAAAAATTTAATAGCCTTGAATGATAAACATCTAAATGATATGCGTCTTTTACTACTTGGCTGCACTGGATTTGTTGGAAAAGAATTAGTACCAACACTGCTCAATGAAAATCACGAAATATACATTGTGAGCAGAAAACCCATTAGTAAATTAAAGATTGATTTAGATTTCAATAGGTTTAAGTTTTTGCAAATAGATTTATCAAAAGAAAAAAACTGGAATAACGAAAATCTTCTAAATATTTTAAGAGAGACAGATGGAATTATCAACTTGATGGGCGAACCCATAGCAGAAAAAAAATGGACTTCTGAACAAAAACAGGAGATTGAAAATAGTCGTATTAACACCACGAAATTTATGATGAAGACCCTTAAAAATTTAAAAATAAACCCAAAAGTCATAATAAATGGATCAGCAATAGGTTATTACGGTACAAGTTTGTCTGGAGAATTCACTGAAAATAGTATTGGAGGAAAAGACTTTTTAGCTAATCTTTGCAAAAAATGGGAAGTGGTCGCTGCTGAAAAACCATTTTTCTCAAGGTTAGTTATTTTTAGAATTGGAATTGTTCTAGAGGCAGATGGAGGAGCATTAGGAAAAATGCTCCCTATATTTAAAGTTGGATTAGGTGGACCAATTGGAGATGGTAAGCAATGGATGAGTTGGATTCATAGAACTGATTTATGTTCATTAATTACTCAAGCATTAGTTGATAAAAAGTATTCGGGAGTATTTAATGCAGTGGCACCAAATCCAGTATTAATGAAAGACTTTTCTCAGACTTTAGGCAAATCTTTGAATAGGCCTAATTTACTTCCAGTACCTGGAGCGGTTTTAAAAATATTGTTAGGAGATGGAGCAAAAGTTGTATTAGAAGGACAAAAAGTAATTAGCAGTAAACTCAAAAATTATAATTTTAAATATCCTCTTCTTGAGAAAGCAATTTACGCCTCCACCAAGAAATAATACCGTTGACTACAGCACCAATAATAAGAATTGTTATCAATGGAACTACAAGAGGATTCCAAACTATCTGAATAAAATTAATAAAAATAAATGTGCCATTTAATTGCATGATGATTGCAAACATAAAAAATATTGCAAAAAAAATAACCATAAATAAATTTATTAATAACAAATTATCGACAATTTGTTTTAACTTATTTTGATTATTCTCCTTAGTCATTTTTTATAACAATTTTCATATCATCAACCATTTTAAGACAAGCTTTGTTTTCACCAAGTCTTTTTTTAGCATTTTCATTACATGAGATCATAAACTTCTTATTCAGCTGTATAAGGTATATTATTTTTATGATCAACTTTATTGTCTGATTGATTTGATCATTCTTATCTTTATAATTAGTGGCACAAAAAACATATTTTCCAAGCAAACGTCTTTGCGCTTCTGCAAAAGTTTTTGTAAATTGTGGACCTTTACCCTCAATCTGAATAACCGGTTTTCCTAATCCAATCGCTTGCTCTGCTGCTGTTCCTGCCATGCTGATACAGCATCTACTTTTCAATAATATTTTATCAAAATTATTCCAATATATATTTACTTCTAAAAATTTATATTGGAATTTCAAGAGATTTTTATCTTTTATACTTTCTATTTTTAACCATCCTCTTTTTTGCAATATCTCCTTTATTTTTAATGAAGATAGAGCATTAACTATTGCAAAATTAAACTGAATTTTTTTGAAATATCTTAAATCTGACAATGCCTCTAATACCTCTAAAATAAAAACAAAATTATCTAAAATCTCAGGGAATCTACTTCCTGGAAATAATCCAATACTAAATTCAGCTTTATTAAATTCTTTGTTTCTAGGAAAAAACTTATCCATAAATGGGTTTCCTAAAAAAGACACTTTCTTTTTTAATTGCAACGTTAAGTCATTAGCTGTAAGGGAATCTCTCGCATATATTTTTTTTGCTTTTTGTGAGAGCAAGAAAAATTTAGAAGGCCATGGTAATTGCAACTTCCCTTCATAATGGCTGGAATAAGCAACTAGATATGTAAAAAAATCTTTTTTACAAACCCATGCAAAAAAAACTGGCACAATGTCTCCAACTACAAAAAAATAATCATATTTTTTTCTTATTTTAAAAGTTAAATATAATCTTTTTAAAACATAAAATATTTCTCCTCCTAATATCTCAGTAAGTCTTCCCTTGAAAGAATTATAGCCAATTCCTCCAGTTCTAAATTCTTTAGTTTTACCGATAATCTTAATTTGTTCTTTTTCGTAATGGTTTCCCATACCAACAATTGGCAAAGCATGAACAGAATAACCACTTTTTACGATTTGTTTAGCTATTAGACTGCCAGATAAATCTTCTCCATGCCCATTACTTAATATTAAAATTTTAAACAATTTAAAATTCCAACCATTTTTTTACTTTGGTTAACTCAGGCCAATCTGGATATCTACTTAATCCGTCTTCAACAGATTCTTTCAACTCACTTTTCACATCTGGCATCATCATAGACATTTTTTTTATTAACTCAATATGATCCCTAACACCTTTATTATTAGTAGCCAAAAGAGCTAAAGACAAATTCATTCTTGCTTGTGGATCTTGCTGATTTAATCGAACAGCTTGTCTGGCAGCTGACAAAGCTTCTTCATTATTTTTCAAAAGTAGTTGAAGCCATGATAAACAAGTCCAAGCAGCAAAATGATTTGGAATTTGCTGTATAATTTTTTGAAAATCTTGAACGATTGGAATTAAATCTTGCCCTGCTTTATATCTTGATAAAGCTGCATTAAAATCCTCTTCGATTGGATTAATTTCGTTATTCATTATTTATTAAACTGCAAAGGAGCTTCCACAACCACAAGTTTGAGATGCATTGGGATTTACAAAATTAAAGCCACCTCCAATTAATTCCTTACTAAAATCTAACTGCATTCCATAAATATATAAAAGACTTTTAGGATCACAAACCACTTGAAAGCTTTGATCAGCTTTTAATGAATAATCATAAACTTTATCATCGGAATTTATTTCATCAGTTCCTATAAAATCCATCGTATAACTCATTCCACTACAACCGCCTGATCTTACTCCTACCCTAAGTGCTTTTTTATCACTTTGGTCTTTCAATAAATTTGAAATTTGTTCTATAGCATCATTCGTAATTAAGATTCCTTTTCCATCATCAGAATTCTTAATTTCCTGTTTAACTTCTACATTTTCCATAAACGAAGGATTTCTATTATTTATAATATAAAAACTTAATCGATAGGATGCATAGAACAAACGTTATCCAAACTTGATTTGTTATAATTGTAAGAAAAAGTGAAAATTGCAATAGTTGGTTCTGGATTAGCTGGTCTTACAGCAGCAGTCAATTTAGTTGATGAAGGCCACGAAGTAGAAATTTTCGAGAGCAGGTCATTTTGGGGAGGTAAAGTAGGAAGTTGGGAAGATAAGGATGGCAACCACATAGAAATGGGTTTACATGTATTTTTTTACAATTATGCAAATCTTTTTAAATTAATGAAAAAAGTGGGAGCCCTAGACAATTTACTCCCGAAAGATCATACTCATCTATTTATTAATAATGGTGGTAATTTAAAATCTTTAGACTTCAGATTCCCTTTAGGTGCTCCATTTAACGGACTTAAAGCTTTTTTTACTACCGAACAACTTACTTGGGTTGATAAGTTCAGAAATGCCTTAGCTTTAGGGACAAGCCCAATAGTTAGAGGATTGATAGACTATGAAGGCGCAATGAAAATAATTAGAGATCTAGATAAAATTAGTTTTAAAGAATGGTTTTTAAACCATGGTGGAAGTGAAAAAAGCTTAGAAAGAATGTGGGATCCTATCGCATACGCTTTAGGTTTTATTAATTGCAAAGATATTTCAGCAAGATGCATGCTAACTATATTTATGATGTTTGCTTCAAAAACAGAAGCCTCAAAACTTAATCTTTTAAAAGGTTCTCCGCATAAGTGGTTAACTCAACCTATTGTCGACTACATCAAAAACAAGGGAGCAAAAATACATCTTAACCATAAGGTAGAAGAAATCATTTATGAAAAGGAATCTTCCTCTTATTCAGTAAATCAATTAAAAATATCTTCTCCTGAAGGAATTAAGGCAGTTTTTGCAGATAAATTTCTAGCTGCCTGTGATGTTCCTGGAATAAAAAAAATAATTCCAAAAGAATGGTATCAATTTAAAGAATTTGAAAGTTTAAAAAAACTTAGAGCTGTAGCTGTTGCCACAATCCAATTAAGATATGACGGTTGGGTTACTGAATTGGAAAAAGATAATACTGGAAATGAACCAATTGGACTAGATAACCTTCTTTATTCTGCTGACGCCTCTTTCAGTTGTTTTGCTGATTTAGCACTAGCAAGTCCAGCAGACTATAGAAAAAAAGATATGGGATCGCTTCTCCAATGTGTTTTAACTCCTGGCGATAGATGGATGGGAAGATCCACAGAAAGAATTACAAAAGAAATAGATAAAGAGGTTCGCCGTCTATTCCCATCCTCAAAAAACCTTAAATTGCTTTGGAGTAACGTGGTACAAATTCCACAATCACTTTATAGAGAAGCTCCCGGTATGGAACCTTTCAGACCAGATCAAAAAACATCTATATCTAATTTCTATATGGCAGGTAGTTATACAAAACAAGACTATATAGACTCTATGGAAGGAGCTACAATGAGTGGTCATTTGGCTGCTGCTGCAATTTTAGAGAAGAAAGCCGAATTAGCAAAAAATCTTGCAGTAAGTTAATTGATGGGTACTTGGCTAAAACATGACGTAATAACAATTGTTAATGCGCCTATAGAAAATGTATGGGATACATGGAGCGATTTAGACTCAATGTCACTTTGGATGAGCTGGATTGAATCTGTAAAAACAGTTGACGAAGAAACTAATACGTTACCAGATTTAACAGAATGGACTTTAGCTGCAAATGGCTTTAGGTTTAAATGGAAAGCTCAAATTACAGAAAGGGTTGAAAAAAACAAACTTAAATGGAAATCAATAGGAGGTTTACCTACTGAGGGATCAGTAGTTTTCGAAAGTAAAACTGACCAAATCACAACGGTCAATTTAGCCATAACTTATGAACTACCAAAAATGATTGCTCGGTTTATGGAAGAAAATATTTTAGGCAAAATGGTTACAAACGAATTACAGGCAAATATTGATAGGTTCAAAGATTTAGTTGAAAAGAACTATACAAAAAATTTTTCTAATTAAAAATATTAATTGCTACGTCTAGTAGTCCTTCAAAAGTATATTTTTGTGCCTGACTATCAACTCTTCCAAAAATCTTGTTACATATTTTTGTTGTCTGAGGTCCAATTGTTAATAACTTAATTTGATCAAAATATTCTAACCATTTTTTACCAAATTTTTTTTCTAGTAAAAAAGCAGCATTTACTACGGTTTTACCGCTTGAGAAAATAATTGCATCGACTTTTCGATTAGAAATAATATCAATTGTTTCTTCCGGAATTGATTCAGGACATCTAGTTTCATATGCAGCAACCTCAAATACACGAGAACCAGCCTTCCTAAATTGATCTGCAATTAAATCCCTACCACCTGTTTGAACTCTTGGTACAAAAACTCGAAGTCCATAACCAGATACTGGAAAATTATCAATTAAACTTTCAGCAACAAATTCTGGAGGTATGAAATCAGCCTTAATCCCAAAATCATCAAGAGTTTTTGAGGTTTTTTCTCCGACTACGGCGATTTTTGTTTTTTTAGAACATTCTTTTAATGAACTATTAAAGTATCTAAGTCTTTTATCCACAAATTTGATCCCATTACTACTGGAAAAAATAATCCAATGAAAATCATTTATTTGATTTAGTGCTTCGTCAAGAGGATTCAAATCATCAGGATCAGCAATACTTATTGCAGGTAAATCAAATACATTAGCGCCCTTTCTTATGAATATCTTTTTTATATCCAATATCCCTTCTTTTGATCGAGTAATAATTATATTTCTTTGATCAAGGGGTAGGTCAACTTTTGGCATCCTTGTCCTCTACATTACGATTTAGATTTTTATTTTTTAATTCATCGAGAAGTTTCAAGACTGATAATCCTTTATCAAGAACAACATCGTCTTTAAAAATTATCTCTGGAACTCTTCTCATCTCAATTCTTTTTCCTAAACTATGCCTTATAGAGCTTTTAGCAGTATTCAAGTTTTCAACAATCTCTTTCCTCACTTTCTTTTGAGCAGTTGAAGTTATGTAAATTTTACAGTGTTGCAAATCACCTGATAAATCAATCTTAGAAATATTGACGAAATGATCTCTAATAAGATCATTTTCTAAATCATTCTGCAAAATAAGAGTAATTTCTTTTTTCAAAAGAGAAGAAACTTTTGCAAGACGGTAATTATTTGGCATTATGATTGTAAATTTATTGGGTTTGTCATCGCTTGCAAGACAAAATAGACAGTTATGAAAGCACTTAAGACAGAAGATATCAATCCTACTATTGTGAGAGGATTTGATCTATTCTTGAATAAAGGTTCAAGCAAAGCAACAAGTCCCCCAACAATGATAGATATCAAATACTTTGGATATCTCGCAACATTAGAGAAAAATTCGCCCATCAGCTCCACAAATAGATTACTTTTTTAGCTAAGTTTTAACAAACATTAAACAGCATGATTACATTATATCAATTTAGGCATAGTGCTTTTTGTTTAAAAACAAGAATGGCTCTTCACGCAAAAAAACTACAATATCGAGTTGAAGAAGTAACACCTGGAATAGGCCAATTTGAAATCTTTAAATTATCAGGTCAAAAACAAGTACCTGTAATAGTCGATAGTAATGATCAAGTTATTAATGACTCTTCAACTATTTGCGAATATATAGATAAAAAAAATGATAACAATCCACTTTTCCCTGAGGACCCAATATTATTTGCACAATGCAAACTAATTGAAGACTGGGCAGATACTACAATGGCTACAACTTGTAGAAAAGCTTTAATAAAATCTGCAATAGAAAATCCACAGCTAAGAACTGCATTACTTCCTGATGAAATACCTTCTTCAGTTAAAAGTATTGTCGATAAATTACCTTTTGAAAATCTTAGTAAAATTTCTAATGTAGTTTTGTCTTCTAAAGATAATTTAGAACTCCAAAAATTACTGGAAGCTTTATCAAAATCCTTGATCAACAAAAAATATTTAGTTGGAGATAGTTTGTCAATTGCAGATATTTCAATTGCTGCTCAATTATCCCTTCTTAAATTTCCAAAGTCTGCAGGACCAATTCTTTCAGGAGAGGGGAGCCAAGAATACATAAACAACCCTTATTTAGAAAATCTTTTCATTTGGAGAAACACCTTAGAAGAATATCTTTTTAGTGCTAACTCTCAATAAATTCAAACTTCAATTTATATTTATTTGTTTTTATAGCATGAATAGAAGGATCACCAACTTTTGAACCATAAGAAGCAACATATTGCACTCCACAAATTGATGGTTTGATTGAATTATCAACTTCCAATATTTCTTCGGAACATTTTTGAAATTTACTAATAGTCTCTACCTGATTAATCCTTGAAGCTCCTGGCTTATGTGCAGTTTGTATAACTAGCTCATCTGCGAAAAAAATATCATCATCTTGGATCTGATTTCTCCCTGTAATTCTTGAATCGATATAAAAATCATCTTTTAAATAAGTAATTTGATTATTAATAGATTGAGGATCATTTACAACCTTGATTAAGGTCTTACCAAATATTGCTTTTCCAATAGATTCAGAATTTTTTGCACGATTACCAACAACTAAATCTGAATCATTCTTAAAGAAATTTACTTTATAAATAACTGGCTCTTCTGAATCATTATTTATATCTTGAGAAGTAACAAGCCAATTCCCCTCGAACCATTTAGGATAAATTAAATCCTCAGAAGTATCAGACAATTTAAAATTTGGTAAATATAATTCTGGCCATTGATTTACACGATTTTCCAAAAACTCTCGTACATTAGAATCTACAAAAGCAAAAGAACTTTCTAAAAAAATTCCCTGAAAAACTAAGCAAAGAATTAATCCAAGAAGAATCTTCATTATGTCAAATCCACTAATAAGAGCATCAGATCATTATGTATTACTAGAGCCAGATTCAAAAGAAAAAATTGTATCAAAGCAAGAAGCAATTTTATGGTTGAAGAATTGGCTCAGTAAAACAGAAACACAAACAATATATCAAAATATAGAAGATCCTGATCAGGAATTTTTTGAAGAATTGTTAGAAAGCACTTATGAATTAGAAATAAAATTAGGATACGTTATCAAATGGTTTGCAGTAAGAATTGAACCAGATTAACTAATTATTTCTTTATAGATTGCATTAATTATTTTCATAGCGACTTCTTCAATATTTTCCTTTTTTACTTGAATTCTTAAATCTGCTTGAGAATACAAATTTTCTCTAGATTTAAAAATGCTCATATATAAATCATTTAGATTCTTTCCCTGAAGAAGTGGTCTATTTTCAATTTCATTTTTCAATCTTTCAATTGCTATATCTTTGTCGAGATCTATCCAAGCAATTATTCCCTGCCTTAAGATTCCCCAGTTTTCCGATTTGGTAACTATTCCTCCCCCAGTAGAGATTACTAATGAAGGAATTTTGATAGTTTCTTTAAGGCAGCTTGCTTCTAATTCACGGAAATTATTTTCTCCTTCATCATTAAAAATTTGATTGATAGATTTTTTTGCCAACTTTTCTATTAACGAATCTAAATCAATATATTTATACTTCAATAATTCAGCCAGCTTTAAACCAGTTTGTGACTTACCAGCACCCATCATTCCTATTAAAAAAATGCTTCTGCCCTTTAAAATATGAACTGTTTTTTTGATAATGGATTGTTCCATAAAGACAAAAGCGTATTTAAAACCTTAAGATAGTATTATCGCAGAAAGTTATGACTTCTACACAATCCAAACCATTACATGGAAAAGGACGTGAATGCGTCATAACTCGACGTGCCTGCTTTAGTTCTAGTCACCGTTATTGGCTTCCTGAAAAAACCCCAGAAGAAAATTTATCTCTTTTCGGAAATTGCAGTATTGCACCAGGTCATGGTCATAATTATGAACTCATTGTTTCAATGGGTGGAGAACTAGACTCTGATGGAATGGTACTTAATCTCTCTGATGTAAAACACTCTATTAAAGATAAGGTTACTGGACAATTAGATTTTCGTTTTTTAAATGATGTCTGGCCTGAATTTAATGTTAATAATCAAGAAGGTATACTTCCCACAACCGAAGCATTAGTAAAAGTTATTTGGAGTCGTCTAAAGGATGATTTACCTCTTACAAGTCTAAGGCTTTATGAAAACCCAAATTTATGGGCAGATTATTTTGGAAAAAACATGGAAGCATTTTTAACAGTACAAACTCATTTTGCAGCCGCTCATAGACTTGCAAAAGAAGAGATTTCCTTTGATGAAAATAAAAAAATCTATGGGAAATGTGCCAGAGTTAATGGACATGGTCATAACTATCTTGTCGATATAACTGTAAAAGGAGACATTGATAAGAGAACAGGAATGGTTTGCGACTTATCTGCGCTCCAGGAGATCATTAATGATTTGGTTGTTGAACAACTAGATCATACTTTTCTAAATAAAGACATCGAATTTTTCCAGAATTGTGTTCCAACTGCTGAAAATATAGCTTTATATATTTCTGATATTCTTAAAAATCCCATACATGAACTTGGTGCAACATTACACAAAATAAGACTCCAAGAGAGCCCAAATAATGCTGCAGAAATTTATGTTGATCAAAAGCTAACCAACTCATTAAAGTTGAAACTTGAAAATAGTTTAGTCTCACAAACTTGAGTATCCCAAGAGTAATAATTGTTATAGCATCTAGTCTTGATGGGAGAATTGCATTTCCTGGAGGTGGAGAATCGCATCTTGGAAGCGAAGAAGATAAAAAAATGTTAAATCAACACTTATCAATGGTTGACGCCACCATTTTTGGGTTAGGCACTTTAATAGCTCATCAATCAACTTACCTAATTAAAAATCTCAATGTTAATGACGAAGTGAAAATATTAAAAAAACAACCAATTTCTATAGTTGCTTCAAATAGCAAAAAATATAACAGTAATTGGGAATACTTTCGTCAACCAATTAGAAGATGGCTAATAAGCTCAAGTAAAGTTGATAATTCGTCGAATAATGACTTCGAGAAACAACTCTTTTTCGAAGATTCATGGAGTAAAACTTTAATTTCACTTAAAAAACAGGGGATCAATGATTTAGCTCTTTTAGGAGGTGCAAAACTTATAAATTCTTTTATAAAAGAGGATCTAATAACAGATATAAAAATTACAATAATTCCACAAATTATTGGAGGTAAATATACATGGATTCCTCCAGAAGAAACAAATGAGATTTTTAATCTCAAAAGACTATGGGAAATAAAATCAATTAAAAATTTAATAAATAATGAAATCCACATTCATTACAAAAAAATTTGAAATAGATTCAATAATAAATGAAACAAATAATACATAAAGTTGAAGTCAAATTGTCGATCAAGGAAATCTCCGAGGAGATATGGAATGAATTAACAAATGAAATCAATAATCCATTCTATGAATGGACTTGGCTTAAAAACCTTGAAATATCAAAAAGTGTCTCAAGAGAAACTGGTTGGCAACCTCTATATTTTGTTGCTTATAAAAATGAAGAAATATTAGGAATTGCTCCACTTTTTTTAAAAAATCATAGCTATGGAGAATTCATTTTTGATCAATCATTTGCAAGATTGGCTCAAGAGCTGAATTTAAATTATTACCCTAAATTAATTGGAATGAGTCCTTATAGTCCTGTAAATGGATATCAATTTCTTTATAAAAAAAATGAAGATAAGAAAGAAATTACAAATTTACTCATAAACCATATCGAAAGCTTTGCGATTACAAACAAAATTTTAAGTTGTAATTTTTTATACATTGAGGAAAGCTGGGGCAACCATCTTAAATCTTTGGGATACCATAAATGGATAAATTCCAGCAGTGAATGGAGGAGTAATGGAGAAAAGACGTTTGATGATTTTCTTTGTAGATTTAACTCTAATCAGAGAAAAAATATCAAAAAAGAGAGGAAATCAATTACTAAACAAGATGTAAAAGTAGAAATTTTTAATGAAGATAATATCAACCAAGAAATCCTCAAAAAAATGCATAATTTTTATGAACAGCATTGTTCTAGGTGGGGAGTTTGGGGAAGTAAATATCTAACATCTACATTTTTCGAAAAAATTGTTGCTAATAAAAAAAACATTTTACTTTTTAGCGCATCAAAAAATGATTCAAATGATATTTTTGCTATGTCGATGTGCGTTAAAAATCAAAACAACTTATGGGGTAGATATTGGGGTAGTCAAGAAGACATATCTAATTTACATTTTGAATTATGCTACTACCAGCCAATTGAATGGGCAATAAATAATAGTATCCATTTTTTTGATCCTGGAGCAGGTGGTAAACATAAAAGGCGGAGAGGGTTTTTTGCAAAAAGAACCATTAGCTTGCATAAGTGGTTTGACAAAAATATGGAAAATATAATTTATCCTTGGCTAAAGGAAGTTAATAAACAAACCGAGAAGGAAATTGAATTTGAGAACAATTCTATACCCTTTAAATAAAAAATTATTCTGCTTTATAAAAGATTATATTAGTAATATAGTTTTTATTAACTTCTAAGGATGGATTCTAGTAAAAGTTTAGATGAAAAAATAAAGATTGATAATAATCTATCCAACCGATATATAGACTTAGATCCAAATGGTTATTTTATTATAAAAGTAGATTTAGAAGAAAATAAAATAATTTTAGAGCACTTTTTAAATAACATCGATGAGGAAGGCTATGCGCTTGACCCAGAAACAAATGAACCAATCAAATGCGACTCTCAAAATAAAAGAGTTAGTAATGAAGTTTTTAAAGGTATTAGTGCGAAACAACTTGGAATATTGATCACTGAAGAAAGAAATGACTTAATAACCAGATTCGACCATGCTCTATATTTAGGCCGAGAACTACAAAAAGCAGAAGAATGTTTATACAAAAAATTACCTTATATTCAAGATTAAGAAATTAAACGAAAAAATCTAATCTTTTGATCTGATGTTAAATTAAATAAAAGTAAAAAAATTAATGAACATCATTTTCTATTTTGCATTTATTGGTTTTGGTTTTGGAGCTGCTTTCGCATTAGATAAGCTCTTAAGAGCTGTTAAATTAATTTAAAAAAACTACAAAATTTTAATAGTTTCTCCATACAAATCATATTCATCCGCAAAAGAAATATTTGCTTCAACAAATTTACCAATATAATTTTTCAAATCAATTTTATCATTAACAGATAAAATTACAGTTCCGTCAATTTCAGGAGCAAAATTATACGACCGACCTATTAATTCGTTATTTTCTGATATTTTTTCTACCAAAATCTTCATTTTTGAACCAACATATGTCTGATTTTTATCTTTAGAGATATTTTGTTGAACTGAAATAACGTTATCTTTTCTTGCCTCTGCAACCTCTTGAGATACTTTATTTGGCAAATGAAAAGCTGCAGTTCCTTCCTCAGGAGAAAAAATAAAAACTCCTACATGATCAAATTTGTGCCTATCCAAAAATTTGAGAAGATGTTCAAAATGTTCTTTTTTTTCTCCTGGGAAACCAACAATTAGACTAGTTCTTAATACAGCAGATGGAATTTCTTCTCTAATTTTCTCCAAAATTGATTCATTCAAAGAAGCTTGCCAAGGTCTATTCATACTCTTCAACACATCTGGATGACTATGCTGAAGTGGCAAATCAAAGTAAGGCACTATATTCTTTGAATCTTTGAAAGCTCTAATAACTTCATCAGTTAAACCTGTTGGATAAGCATAGTGTATCCTTATCCAAGGAATTGGAACTTTAGAAAGCTCATTCAAAAGTTTGACTAATGATGGTTTTCCATAAATATCTTGACCATAATTAGTTGTTATTTGACTAATTAATATGATTTCTTGAATCCCTTTTTTTGCAAGACTTTTGGCTTCTGAAACTATAGATTCTATTGTTCTACTTCTTTGAGGACCTCTCAACTTAGGAATAATACAAAAAGAGCAATTATAGTTGCAGCCTTCAGCAATGCGAAGATAAGCAACAAATTTATTTTTATCTACAAAACGAGGTATTTCCTCATCTGCTATAAATTCAGGTATTTTTGAAACTTCATTAACGATTTCCCCTTTTTCTACTCTTTCTAAAACCTTGGCTATTTTTTGATAATCTCCTGTTCCAACCAAACCTTTTATTTCAGGGATTTCTTTTATAAGCTCATCTTTAAAATGCTGAGCCATACAGCCTGCAACTATTACTTCCTTTCCTTGATTTGTATATTCTAGAATTTTTCTAATAGATTCTTCTCTAGCTGTTTCAATAAAACTGCAAGTATTTACAACAACAACATTTGCATCATTTATATTGCTGTCAACTTCATAACCCTCTTTATCTAATAAGCCTTGCATATGTTCAGTATCAACAAGATTTTTCTCGCAACCAATATGACTGAATGCAACCTTAGATAGTTTTTTTTCTTTTACATTGAGACTATTTTGTTTCACAACTTGAAAAATAAGAATTAAAAGATTTAAACAGCATTTCGTATATAACTCTTATGCCAAGATAATATTAGGATAGATAATGTAAATAACAAACTTTCTTTTTATGGCCCTTGAGACTTTAAACAGAAGAAATAAAAAAGATTTGAAATGGCCAAAAATCATAATCGCAATTCTTAGCACTATAGGCATAGTTGATACAGGTTCGATTACTTTAAAAAACTGGGGATTATTTACTTCTCTTTCATGCCCAGGGATACAAAATGGTTGTGAAACAGTTTTAAATAGTCCTTGGGGTACTTTATTTGAAAATAATCAAGTTAATATACCTCTCTCATTAGCTGGATTTATAACATATTTATCAATATTAGTAATCACAATAATACTCTCGCTTAATTTAATTTCCCCAAAAGAAAAACTAAATAAGTTTTTATGGTGGTTAGTATTTCTAATTTCTTGTGCGTCATCAACATTTAGCTTTCTATTGATAAATATAATGTTTTTAAAAATTCAAGCATATTGCTTTTTTTGTATACTTTCAGCAATTTTATCGTTTTCTATCTTTATAATTTCTATGATTGGAGCAAAGTTCGAAAGTAGAGAACCTATGATTTTTAGAGGTTTCATTGTAGCCATTAGTGTCCTGCTAGGGGGGCTAATTTGGTCAACAAACGTTGACCCCTCTAATGCTAATGATCTTACAAACCCTACTGAAAATGTATCGCCAATAATTACCACTTCAAGCTCTCCCCAGAAGGTAAAATTTGCAAAATTTTTAAGTGAAAACAATATTGTTATGTATAGTGCATACTGGTGCCCGCATTGCCACGATCAGAAACAACTATTTGGTAATGAAGCAGTTAAAGAATTAAAAGTAGTTGAGTGTGCTAAAGATGGTAAAGATAATGATTATGAGCTATGTCAAACGAAAGGAATCAGTGGATTTCCGTCTTGGGAAATAGATGGAAAAATTATTAGTGGTACGCGTGACTTAAATGAATTAGCAACAAAAACCGGCTATCAGGGAGATCTTAATTTTTAATAAATCTTTTTTGAATTTTTTGATCTAACTGTTGTCTAGTATGGCATTCCCAATTTTTATCTTTATCAGGGAAATCATCTCTATAATGTCCCCCTCTACTTTCTTCTCTAAATAGACAAGCTTTTAATAAAGTTATGGTGGTTATTTGTCTATTCTTTAAATCAAGTAACAGATTTAATGCTCTTCTATTGCGTTCACTAAGTTTTATTTTTTGATCAAATTTTATTTTTTCAAGACTTTTTAGAAAATAATTTTTATTTAATTTATCTATATCATTTTGAATGTAATTTAAAAATTTACTCATATTTAGCTTATTTCGAGATACACCTAAATTTAACCAACATAGTTTTCTTAGTTCATCAATTTTTTCAGCAATTATAGAAATTTGATCTTCTTTAGGATCTTCAATATCAAACTCTTGAAATGATCTATCAAATTTTTCAAATTTAGAAAGGTCATTCAAAACAATTGAAGACATTTTTCTTGCGAAAACAAGACACTCCATCAGTGAATTACTTGCCAGTCTATTAGCACCATGCACACCTGTAGAAGCAACTTCTCCAACGGCATATAATCCTTTTCTTGTTGAAGATGCATTTAGATCAGTTTTAACACCTCCCATCCAATAATGAGCTGCAGGAGCTACGGGAATAACCTCATTTAAAGGATTTACGCCATAATCCTGACATCGACTTAAGATCGTAGGGAAGCGCTCTACAATTTTTTCTGGGTCAATATACCGAAGATCTAAGCCAACATGGTCTACATTGTTATCATGCATATTTTTCATAATTGCTCTACTTACCTGATCTCTAGTAGCTAGATCACGATTTTCAAGATTTTTAACTGGACTTTCACCATTTTTATCAACTAAGATAGCTCCTTCCCCTCTAAGTGCCTCAGATATTAAGAAGCAAGGTGCACCATAAAATTTTAAAGCTGTTGGATGAAATTGCACGAACTCTAAATCTTCGATAGCAGCTCCTGCTTTCCATGCAAGAGCAATCCCTTCACCAGAAGATTGAGCAGGATTTGTTGTATTTGTAAATAAGTGCCCACCCCCTCCTGTAGCCAAAACAACAGCTCTAGATTTAATCCAATATAAATTTGCTCCATCAAGAACCTGAACTCCTCTACATTCTTTATTTTCAATGAGAAGTTGAGTTACTCTTATACCCCTGCAGTGAAGAATATTTTTTTGATTCTCAATATGATCTTCTAGAACTTCAACTAATGCGCGTCCAGTACGATCCTTAACATGTAAGACTCTTCTTCGTGAATGGGCTGCTTCCAAGGTAGTAGCTAGTTGATCAGAACTTTGATCAAAAATCATCCCTAAATTCTGCAACCTTTCTACGCAACCTGGAGCTTCTTTAACTAGCATTTCTACAGCTTGAAAATCACATAGTCCATCACCTGCTTTTAAAGTATCCTCAGCATGAAGATCGAATGAATCATCTTGTCTAACAACAGATGCAATTCCGCCTTGAGCCCATCTACTGGAAGATACTTTACTAGTATTTCTATTTAAAAGGAGAACTTTTAAATTTGAGGGTAATTCAAGACAAGTCATAAGGCCAGCAGCTCCAGCTCCTATAACTATTACATCCCAATTATTGATTGGTATCGGTTCTTGCGAAAATGGAGGCCTTAACATTAAACCAAGCCACTAAAAGTTGGTTGCAGAATTGCTAAAACAATAAAAATACCGTCAACAATTAATGTCGTTTGAATTACGTAACCAGAAACTAAGAGTGCTTTACCACTAGTAGTATGAATTGTGCCAGAATCTAAAATTTCTTTTGAAATAAACCAAAGTATAAGAGCAGCAAAAACGATAATAGATAATGATTTTATTTGAATAAGACTCTCTGAAGTTTTTTGAAGAATCATGGGTGCATTTTCAGAATCTGCTGTAATTACCTGCCGCCATTGATCCATGATTCCAATTAAAAATATTGTAATGTCGGTAACTGCGGTTCCAAATAAAGAAGAGATATAAAAACTTGAACCTATTTTCCAATTAGTACCAAATCCAATTAAAGCTAATGGGAGAACTACAGCTTCAACAGGTATGTGTAAAATAGGAAATGGGCTTAACCATCCCCAGAACAAACATCCACCAAGCCAACTACCTGATATACCAAGTAATAATGAACTGACAATAAACCACTTATTTGATGCTTTCTTATTCAAAATAATTGCCACTAAGACAATAACAAAAGTAAAACAAAGAGCACTTATTGGTTCTAATCTAACCCAAGGGGCTTGAACAAAAATAGGTAAGATTACAAAAAAAGAAGACCACAATCTTAAAGATATAGGATTTGATAAAAAACTATTTTCGTATGAATCAACTGTCTTATGGGATTCATAGTTGAATTTATCTTTTACTTCTAAATTTTTTGTAATTAATTCTTTCAATGATAAAGGTTATTTTAATTAATCTAAATCGTGTTTTAGAAAACTGCGAATGCCATATTTTAATAAATTAAAGGCCCATAATTTCACACCTATATTTAGTTTTTTAAAAGTATTTAATACACTTTGAGTCATATATAAGTTTAGAATAAATATTAATAAGAGTATTTGGCCTTAAATTGTGTGGCAAGAAATTAATTATACGGAAGATCCCATTGAGCTTTTGGTTCCTAATATTACTTATAAAATAAACCCTGCAGAAATTGAAAGTATTGAAGCTAATTCTATTGCTGAAGAAATAGGATTTGAATCAGGTGATTCAATTATTAGTATTAATGGGAAAAAACCAAGAGATCTAATCGATTATCAGATTCTTATTAGTGAAGAAATTTTAGACATATCAGTTTTAGATAAAAATCATGAGATTCACAATATAAATATTGAAAAAGATCAAGATGTTAGTTTAGGTATAAATTTTAAAGATGCATTATTTGATTCAATCAAGCAATGTAATAATAAATGTCCATTTTGTTTTATTGATCAACAGCCAAGTGGTAAAAGAAAAAGCCTATACATAAAAGATGATGATTATAGATTAAGTTTCCTATATGGCTCTTATTTAACTCTTACGAATTTAAAAAAAGAAGACTGGGAAAGAATTGCTATACAAAAACTATCTCCACTTTTTATTTCAGTTCATGCTACTGATCCCGCCACAAGAGAAAAATTATTAAAAAATAAAAAAGCAGGAGTGATACTAGATCAAATTTCGTGGTTTGAAAAAAACTATATTCAAATACATGCTCAAATTGTTGTTTGTCCAGATATAAATGATGGGGATATTCTTGAGAAATCAATCTTGGAACTTGCTGAATTCTACAAAAAAACCTCTCAAACAGTACTTTCAGTCGCAATAGTTCCTGTAGGACTTACAAAATTTAGACCTGAAACTGATGGATTGAAATCCATCAGCCCAGAATATGCAAAAAAAACTATTAAACAAGTAGAGAGAATTCAAGCCTCTCTACAAATTACTCTTGGGACTCGTTTTTGTTGGCTAGCAGACGAATGGTATTTAATTGCTGGTACAAATTTACCTAGTTACAAAACCTACGAAAATATGCCACAAGAATCTAATGGCGTTGGGACTATTAGAAACTTTCTAGAAGTATTAGGAAAGAAGACTCAAAACCTACCCCAAAAAGTAAAAAAGCCAAAAAAAGTTAGTTGGATTGTTGGCAAATTAGTTTATGAAGCCCTTCTTCCTACAGTTAAGAAATTAAACTTAATTAATGGATTGACAATTAATTTATATGGTTTACCAAGTATTTATTGGGGTCAAGATCAAGTTGTTACAGGTCTTCTTACTGGAGAAGATCTAATTTACGGGCTGAAAAATAAGGATTTAGGAGAAGCTGTTTACATACCATCCATTATGTTAAAAATTAATACTGATTTATTTTTAGATGATAAAAATATTCAAGAAGTTGAGAATCAAATAAATACTAAAATTCACGTTCTTGATGATTCAAATGATATTATTAATACTTTGATTGGTTAATCGAATATTTTCGATAATATAAAACATGCTTAGAAGAATAATAAATCCTTTCTTATTATTGCCGATCACTCTTAGTATGAATACCTTTAATGTTCAATCGAGCGAAACAAAAAATAACATTGACAATGTTTTAGAAGAAAAATTAAATATTACTTTTGTTGATTATCAAGAAATAGAAAAACTTGTATTAAATAATCAAGAATTGAAATCATTAGAAAACCTAGTAGCCTCTGCAAGCTTTAATCTTTCCAGTCAAATTGCCAAAAGATACCCATCCTTAGATTTTCAAGCCAATGGTTTACCAAAATATGTCGCAGGCAAAAAGTACAATAGCAATTCACCTACTGTAAAAACATCACAATTTACGGCAAATCCCTCCTTGAACATTAAATGGGATGTAATTGCCCCTCTTAGAGGATCTGAAATTAAAATTGCCAAAACAAATTACAAAATTGCAGAAAATAATTATGAGATTAAGAAAAAAGATTTAATTCAAGAAGCTAGAATCAGATATCACAAATACAAAAAATCATATCAAGATATTCAAAATAAAAAATTCACACTTGATTTATCTATTACAAGTTTAGAAAATGCTAAAGCAAAGCTAGATGCTGGAATAGGTACAAAATTTGAAGTTCTTGAAGCAGAAGCTCAATTCTCTCGAGATCAACAATCACTTAATGAAAAGAAAATAGAACATGAAATTAATAAAATTTCTCTTAAAGAGATTCTTAATGCTAAGGGAGATTTCGAAACTAATAAAGAGCAAAATCTTATAGGGTTTTGGAATCATAAATTGAATAGGAATATTAATGAGGGTTTGGATAAAAATCTTTCATTAAAAAACCTTATTCTTCAAAAATCAATCAAAAAGAGCCAAGCAGAGAGCTTTTTAGCTCAAAATAAGCCAAATATCTATATCAGTAATTCATTATCTAGTACCTTTTCAAAGGGTGACTCTCTACAAACTAATATCGACTATGGAAAATCTGGATCTAATTATACAAATACCATAAGTCTAAATTTTGCATGGAGTATTTTTGATGGCGGACAAAATAAGAACTCCTACAAATCAAAAATAGCAGATGCAGAATCCGAAAAATATGCTTATGAAAATCTAAAAAATGTTTTAACCACAAATATTAGTAAGGCCTATTTAAATCTTAAATTAAATGAAGAAAAAATAATCTCTTCCCTTAAAGAAATTGAATCTAGCAAAGAGTCTGTAAGGCTTTCCAGACTTAGATATGATGTCGGAATATCAACTCTAAAGGATGTTCTTGTTAGGCAAAGTGAATTAAGTAATGCGAGATCAAAAAATATTAATGCAATATATAATTACAATTTGAATATAGATGAATTAGAAAGATTAACTTTCCTTGATAAAAGTAAAAATTGTTTGGGTAGTAATAATACTAAAATTAAGGATACAGAGTCTATTTGCAATCTATAAAGATGAATCCACCAAATTTAACTAATAAGCAACTACGTGAATTAGATTCTTTATTTGAATTGGTTAGTCAACGTCAAACAAAAGATTTTGGAAATATTAGCGCCAGCAATAAAGCAGATGGATCATTATTAACAAGTTGTGATTTATGGAGTGATAAAACAATCGTAGATGGTTTAGCTTCAATAGCTCCAGGTGAAGGCGTCCTTAGTGAAGAAGGGCAAAAGTTAATTCCAAATTCAAAAGCTTACTGGGTGGTCGATCCACTCGATGGAACAACAAATTTTGCTGCAGGTATTCCTTACTGGTCTATATCTGTAGCAAGGTTCGTTGATGGTAAACCACAATCTTCTTTTTTAATAATTCCTACATTGAAAAAAAAGTTTGTATCCATTAAAGGTAAAGGGGTTTGGTTAAATAAAAATAAAATAGATCCTATCCAAAATAATCGTCAAAGTGAATGCATTTCTTTATGTAGTAGATCAATAAAAATTTTACAAAAAAAACCAAATTCAGTATTTCCTGGGAAAATCAGACTCTTAGGTGTATCGAGTTTAAATCTTACAAGTGTAGCAATGGGACAAACTTTCGGAGCAATAGAATCAACTCCGAAGATATGGGATATTGCAGCAGCCTGGCTGCTATTAGAAGAACTAAATTGTTCTATAGAGTGGTTAGAAACAGATCCTTTAAATTTAGTTTCAGGAGAAGACTTGAGCGATGTTAATTTTCCATTAATTGCTTGTAGATCTATAGAAAAATTTGAAATTTTAAAGCCATGGGGCAATTTATTATTAGAAAAATAGTTGCATCATAAATAAAAAATTGCTTGAAAAATTTCTTAATCAGATACAATAAAAATTAAGTAAATAAATAAAATATTTGAAGAAAAATAATATGCAGAGAAGTTCAACATGGATACTTAAAAGTTTATGGGGAGCTTGTGAGCGATGGAGCAAATCTGACTGTGTTGATTTAAGCGCTGCATTTGCATACTACACACTTCAATCATTTTTTCCCATCCTTCTAATTTCTCTTTCAATAGCTTCATGGTTCCTAGGAAAACAAGAAGGATTAGATCAACAAATAATTGCTATTGCTGCTCAGGTTTTACCTCCTTCAGTAGTTGAGTTAGTAGAAACAACATTATTTAATTTGATAGATCAAGGGTTTGGAGCAGGTATTCTTGGGGCTATGTTTTTACTTTTTACAGCAGGAAATGCATATCTATCTCTTCAAAGAGGTTCGGATAGGCTTTGGGAGGACGAAATTCCTTCTAAAAAAGTTAATGCAGCTTGGAGAGTGCAAGCTTCGAAGTTTCTCCGAAATAGAGTTGAAGCCTTTTTAATAGTATTCTTTATTGGTTTTTTAATGGTACTAGATCAAATTAGTGCAAATCTTAGGATGATCCCTAGTAACGTCTTAGAAAATCTTTCAAAATCAAATAATCTTATTTCTGATTTATTATTAAAATTGCCGTTATTACAAGTTGGTCAGTTTGCAATACCACTAATTGGCTTTTCCTTAATGGCTCTTTTATTACAAGCACTTTTACCCAGTAGAAAAGTTCCATTGAAACCACTGTTACCAGGATCTTTTCTTATTGGAATTGGCCTAACCACTTTGAACCTAGCAGTAAGTAAAAGTATTCTGTCACTTGGAGTAAGATTTCAAGCATACGGTTTTATTGGAGGTTTCCTAGTACTTACTTTGTGGGTATGGCTATTAGGAGTAATTTTATATTTTGGACAGTGTTGGAGCGTAGTAATTGCTAGTATGACTTTAGTAAATAAAAAAAGAAATTATAGATAAGGATAACTAAGGTGAATTATTTTCTTAAAGCCAATAAAAATGTTCTTACCTACTCATTAATCATACTTATCATTATTCCAATTTTTGGATTTAACTTTTTCATTAGCTTTGTTGGAAATATTCTACTTCTTTTATTTTTAATTCCTCTTCTATTATTAGTTTTAGTGTTTATAGGTTTTAACTCTTACAAATCTAAAATTAATACATGCAGTAGTTGTGGGGCAATATCATTAGGTTTAAGTGAAACCTGCATTAATTGCGGTGCAGATTTGGAGAGTGTAAGTAAGAAAAATCAATTAGATAAAAGGCCTAGTGAAAGCACAATTGATGTGAAAGCAGAAGAAATTAAGTAAAATATTAACCTATTCCAATTTGTCTAAGAATACTTTGTCCAGTAATTAATTCAGTACCAAGTCCAATCAAAATACCCATCATTGCCATACGGCCATTCCAAGTTTCTGCGAAATTTACGAAGCCAAATCTTGTTTGATTGTCATTATTCATAATTAACTAGAATATCTATCAAATTATTTTAACGTTTTAAGTAAGAATTTATGATAAATAATTAAATTATTTATTTAACATGTCTTACACCATCAACAGGTCGATACTCATCTCCAGTTAACTCCTCAAAAACAATAGCTGGCAATCCTGTATCAAACATTGTTTGCAATGCTTCTTTTAACATAGGATTCCAACCTCCAGTACTAACTTTTCCATGTCTTACAGTCCAGTCCCAAGTTCCTTGAAGATCTCTTGGTAGTCTACCTTCTCTATCTCTTCGAGCGACTAAGTCTAAAGATTCAACTATACCAACAATTACTGGATTTTTGCCGTAAGAAGGAGTAAGACTAAGTTCAAGTCTCACTGGATCTTCTTTAACTATTTTTAAACGAAACCTTGGTGGCAATTTGAGTGATCTTATTACCGCTGAAACAATTTTTGTTCTTAATTCCAATTTTTTTCCCTAGATATAATTTGATTAATCAGTTGTTGAACCTTTTTCTTCCAATGTAGAGTCATTATCATTTGAAAATCTCACTGTTAGTAGTTCCTCTTCTGTTATGTTTCCTGATTTATCTAAAAGTTCTGGATGTATTGTGTACTTTTTTTGTTTAAAACTGGAAGTACTTAATCGTTGATTTTTATTATCGGATATACCCCAGCCATTGGACATAACTTTAAAAGCTTTCCAAACTAAATAAGTTAAGGCTGCAGAATATATTATTGGAAAAAGAATAGTCATCGAACTTATAAATTAATTAGTTATATGTTTTATATCATAGCCGGAAAAAAAGAAATTTAGCTACTTTAAGTGATTAAATTATTTCCTAGATTCAATAAATTTAATTAGTAGTTATATTTAAATTCCAATGATATGGTGTAATAAATCTCTCGGAAAACATAAAAAATCAAAATTGAAAAGAGACATCCAAAAGCTATTACTAATCACCTCATTAATTACAGTGGGCATTAGATATCCTACAAAAGTCGTCATATCCCAAACATTAAGTAAACCAAAAATTAATGAAGTTAATTTATACTCAAACAAATCTTTTATAACTAAAGCTGTAGAAAGAACAGGTTCAGCTGTGGTTACAATTGATACTCAAAGATATGTTAAAAAAAGACAATTTCCTAGAAATTCTCAATCACTTCTAGACCCATATTTTGAAAGATTTTTTGGATTAGATTTACCTAATGACAATCGGCCCAAGATAGAGCAAAGCCAAGGTAGTGGATTTATATTTGCAGATGGACTTATAATGACAAATGCTCATGTTGTGAATAGATCAGATAAGGTAATTGTTGGTTTAACCAATGGCAAAAAATTTGAAGCAAAACTTATAGGGCAAGACTTTTTTACTGATTTAGCTGTTCTAAAGATTGAAGGGAAAGGACCTTGGCCAAAAGCAAAATTAGGCAATTCTGCAAAGATTAAAGTTGGTGATTGGGCCATAGCAGTTGGAAATCCATTTGGACTCGAAAACACAGTTACCCTTGGTATCATTAGTAATCTAAATAGAAACGTCAATCAATTAGGAATATATGATAAAAAACTTGAGTTGATACAAACAGACGCTGCTATTAATCCTGGCAATTCTGGAGGTCCACTATTGAATAGCGAGGGAGAAGTAATAGGAATTAATACGTTGATAAGATCAGGTCCTGGGGCGGGTTTAAGTTTCGCAATTCCAATTAATAAAGCTAAGGAAATTGCCGATCAACTTATAAAAAATGGAAAAGTAATACATCCTATGATCGGGATTAGCCTAATAGAAGAGAGTAATTCTGAGAGAAAAAATAATGCCGTTAAAGTTGGATATGTAGTACCGAACAGCCCAGCTGAAAAGAGTGGAATAATGATAGAAGATATTATAATAAAAGTAGGAAATAAAGATATTGAAACAGCATCAGACGTCATAGACCAAATAAGTAACAATGGTATTAATAAACAAATAAATATATTATTGAAGCGTAGAAATAAATTTATTCAATTAAAAGTAATACCAACTGATATAACTAATCTAGAGAACAACTAAAAGATTTAATTGTCATTCTGTTTAAGTATTTCCACACACTTAGAAATACATCTACCATCCCTCACATCACAAGTAGTAATGCATTCAAAATAACTTTCAATAGGATCAAAAATTTGAAACTGTTTTTCTTGGAATTGATAATTTTTCATATAAATTTTTAAAACTTATATTTGTATTTTTAAGATTAAACAAGGAGGATAAACTATGTAAAGATAAATGAGTGATCTTACTTAGCCAAATGTAAAGTTTATTAAAAGTAATCAAATTTTTTTAAGTCTTTGAGTTTTTTTCAAATAATATTCGTAATTACCATCATATGAAAATAATTTTGAATCTTTAATTTCAATAATTTTATTTGCAACCTGTGAAATAAAATACCGATCATGGGAAATGATTAATAATGAACCTTTATAATTTTTAATTGCTAATTCTAAGTTTTCCTTAGATTGTAAATCCAAATGATTTGTTGGCTCGTCTAATAGAAGAAAATTACTAGGATTAATAATCATGAGCGCCAATGCTAATCTTGCCTTTTCTCCCCCACTGAGTTGTTTGATATATTTAAAAACAGTTTCATTTTGAAAGCCAAAACCTCCTAAAAATGTTCTTACTTTTTTTTGGGACCATTCTGGAGACTTATCATAAATTAAATCAATAACTCTTTCCTTAAGTGAAAGTGCTTCAGCCTGATTCTGTTCATAATATCTTGTAATTATATTATGTTTACCAAGATTAATTTCTCCAATTTCAGGAGATATTTTTTTCATAATAATTTTAAGCAATGTAGATTTACCGCATCCATTAGGTCCCAATATTGCTATTTTCTCCCCAGAAGAAATTTTTAAATTAACATCTAAAAAAAGAATTTTATCTTCAAAACTATGAGACAAATTTTTGATATTTAGAACTAATTTTCCTGAGCGAGGACACTCTGGAAAATTAAAAACAGGACTTTTTGAATTTGCTATAGGGGCCTCAATTTTAGAAATCTTTTTTAATTGTTTTTCTCTACTCTTTGCTTGCGAACTTCTATTTGCACTAGCTCTAAATCTATCTATATACCTCTTCTGTAGCTCTATTTCTTTTTGTTGTAATTGATATGCCTTATTTTGGGATTCTTCATTTAAAGATTTCTGTTCGACAAAAAAAGAATAGTTTCCGTTATATATTTCAGATATTCCTTTATCTACAAAAATTATTTTTTTACATAATTTATCTAAGAAATATCTATCATGGCTTATTATGATGACTGCAATCTTAAGCGAAGATAGATATTCTTCCAGCCAAAAAATAGTATTTAAATCTAAATGATTAGTTGGTTCATCCAGTAAAAGTAAATCAGGTTTCTGTAAGATTATTTTTCCAAGAGCAACTTTCATCTGCCAACCACCTGAAAAATTACCAACTAATTTATCAGCATCTTCTATAGAAAAGCCTAATTTTGGTAATATTTTTTCTATATCAGATTGCATTTTATAACCACCTAAAGCTTCAAATTTTGCTTGATATTTTGCGAGTTGATTTACTAATAGTTCGAGTTCATCAGAATGTTTTTTTATATCCAAAGATTTCATTTTATTCTCAATTTCTAAAAGTTTAATGGCAACAATTTGTATCTCTTTAAAGGAACTTTCTAATTCCTGTCTCACTGAAAAGTTCAAATTACAATCAAACTCCTGTTTTAAATGGGCAATTTTAGGATTTCCCTCTTTGATGATCGTTCCGCTTGTTTGCTCTTCCTCTCCAATTAAAATTTTAAATTGGGTTGATTTGCCTGCACCATTAGAACCAACTAAGCCAACTTTTTCTCCTTTCTTAATCTCCCAATTAATATTTTTTAAAACAACATCTGTAGAATAAATTTTGCTTACATTTTCAAATCTAATCACTGTTTTAAAAATAGAATTTACAAAATCTGTGGCTTATTTACTAAAAAATATTTTGTGGAATAAAATTAAATCATGAAAAGAATAGAACAAATTGTAGTGATTTTCATAGCTGCAGCTCTTGCAATTCCAAGTTACTGGTTTTTTTGGACTTTAGCTGGTGGAGGTGGCTACAACAAAAGAATAAAACCTATTAATAATCCAAATAATAATTATTCGAAACCTTTTCCTAAAGACCGCCTCGAGCCTTAATTAACCACATTTTAGTTGCCTCATCATCAATAGTACTCAAATATTCAATAACCTCTTCTTTAGTCACAGAAATATTTAACTCGTCGCCAATGTCACATATTTTATCTAAGGCTTTTTTGGGATTAGTTAAGGCTGTCATAAACAAACTGTTTTTCTTTTTGGAATCGTTGGCTATTAACTTATAGAGCTTTTCAGCATTACTGGACATGTTATTAAAATCTATTTATTAATAGATTATTACTTCAAGCTACATTTTGTTCACTATGTTTATTAAAAGATAAATCATTGTCCGAATCTTTTATTTCTTTTGCAGAGGCATCTGCCATACTTCTTGCGTCTAAACATAAAACTTTTCTTAGTTTCGCAAAGTTAGCTGCGTGAGATTTTCTACCATCTTTTTGAGCATAGTACTCAGACTGCTGAAGAATATGGTGAAGATGAGTTAACAAATATGGACTAATTACAGCTGACACCAAAACATCACTATTTTCATTATCGTGAGAATCAGAATTAACTAATCTTTTTTTCTTCTTATCAATTATCGACCTTTTGGGAGAATCCAGTTTTCTTGAATTTTTCATGGGGCAATAAAAACAATTAATTGATACGGACATAAATTTCCTTACTAATAATATACACAAAGATAGTATCCTTGACTAACTGTGTATACTTATAAGTAACAGTTATCAACTTTGACTCATGGCTACCCGGCAAAACTCAACCAATGGGAAGCCTAAATCCCCTAGAATTCAAGTAGTTCTCCCAGAATTAATATGCGAGCAATTAACTATTTTGGCTAACAACGAATCTAGGACAGTTAGTAATATGGCAAAAGTGTTAATACAAGAGGGTATAAAAAAATACTTAGAGAAGGAGGATCAATCATTTTTCTCAGAAAATGATTTAAATACCGATAGATTTAGAAGCGAACTTGAAAAACAAAGCGTAAGAAGATTAAAAAGAGCTCCTCAAAGGATTAGATACTATAAAAAATCCGATTAAAAAAATTAATTCTGAGGCAATTTCTGTAAATCTGCAGTTTTTCCCATAACTACTAAAATATTTCCTCTTTCTAAGATATATTTTGCTGGAGGATTAACTGTTAACTCTTCAGCAGGTCCTGCTGCAAGAACATTAACTAAATAATTTTTTCTCAAATTCAAATCTCTCAAGGATCTTCCGATAAATTCCTCAGGAACAGTTATTTCATCTATACCAGTTTGGTTATCTAGTTCCAATCTTTCAATTAGATTTGGTCTAACTAGTTCTAAACCTAATCTCTCTCCTTGCATTCTGGAAGGGAAGACAACTTTGTCTGCACCTACCCTTTTTAACATTTTTTCATGCAAGTCACTCGTGGCTCTTGCTATTACTCTTTTCACTTTACTGCCTTCACTATCTTTAGCAATAAGTGTCGTAGTTATACTTGCTTCAATGGGCTCACTTATACCTACTACAACAGTATTCATTTCAAGTATTCCAGATTCCTTCATAGACTCTTCATCAGTACAATCTACAACTCTAGCTTCTATAGATGGTTCCAATTGTCTCAAATCATCAATGGCTTTTTCCGAATAATCTGCAGCCAACACATCTGCACCATTACTTATAAGTTCTCTACACACAGCAGTTCCAAATCTTCCAACGCCAACAACTGCAAAAGTGAGAGCTTCTTTTTCTCTCTTTTGAGACCACTGCCACCAATCAGCCATAATAAAATTCAGTCAATCTTAAACATAAAGATCAGCCCTAGGATAGCCAATTCTTTTTTGTCTATCTATTCTACTCTTATATAAAGCCTGCCAAAGTGCACTTAAAAGCAAAAGGATACCAAGTCTGCCCACAAACATTCCGACAATAAGAATAAATTGGCCAAAATGATTTAATTTTATAGTTAAACCAATATCAAAACCAACAGTTGCAAATGCAGATATGCAAGTAAACAGAATTTCTAGGAATGTGAAAGATTCTTTCTTAACAAAGGTATTTGCTGTACTTAGCAACATTGCCATTAAAAGAACAAAAAGCAAAGATCCAACTGTGATTCCAACTGCCTTTAGAATAACTTTATCTGAAATTAATCTATTGCTAATAATTACATCTTTCTGACCGCTTAAGGTTGATCTAGTTGCAGCCATTAAAGCGATAAATGTAGTTGTTTTTATTCCTCCTCCAGTACCTCCAGTACTTGCTCCAATAAACATTAAAGTCATTAATAATAATAGACCAGTATCTGATATAGAGTTCAAGGAGATTGGGTAATTTGTAAAGCCTGCAGTTCTTGCACTTACTGTTTCAAAGACTGATGACATTAACCGCTCAAAAAAATTCAAATCATTGAAAAATTGACTATTTAGCAATGATTCAGTGATAAAAAATCCTAATGATCCGAAAACTATTAGAGACAAACTTGCCCTAATAACTAGTCTGGAATGAAGGCTTAATTTTTTATATGAAAGATCTCTTTTATTACTCCAAATATCATCAATAACTCGCCATCCCAATCCACCCATAACAATAAGAAAAATAAAAACACTATTAACCAAATAATTTGCTCTATAATCTTGGAGACTATTTGACCTTAAAGAAAATCCTGCATTGTTATATGCCGATATGCTGTGAAAAATTGACGACCATAGTCTTTCCCAATTATTTTGAATATCTACAAATCCAAAAGAATATAAAACAAGTGCGCCCAAGGATATGATACTAAACGCAGTAATAGCAATGCTTTGAAAAGTTCGACCAATTCCTCCAACTCCAAATTCATCTAGAGTCTTTCCTTTGTCTAATCTAGTTCTTAACTTTGTCCCCTTTACAACAAACCCTTGTAAAAATGTCGTAATAGCCATTAATCCCAGACCACCTGATAACAGCATAAAGGCTAAGAAAACTTGGCCAAAGAAATTTAAATCATCACCAATATCTATTATGGTTAAGCCAGTAACAGTTATTGCAGAAGTAGATGTAAAAAATGCTTCCCACAAACCAACATTTGAAGATGAACATAATGGTGAACTCAAAATTAAAGTTCCAAGGCAAATAATAAACAAGCCTGTAACAATAGTAAATTGTGGTACTGATAGCTTTTTGTAAGCATCTCTGATCTTAAAAACCTTGCCTATAAATTTCACGATATTACCCGTAATTTAGAATTATCAATGCTGGCACTGTAACTGACATTATAAGTGTTAATCCAGCTCCATATTTTGCGATATCAAAAAATCTATATCTTCCAGGGCCATAAACCATTAAATTTGTTTGATAACCCATTGGAGTCAAGAAAGATTGACTTGCGCCGAACAAAACAAGCATTATTAAAGCACTTGGTGAAATTCCTAAAACATTTGAGAATTCAATAGCAACAGGCAAAATCAAAGCAACCGAAGCAGCATTACTGATAAATTGTGTAAGAATAACTGTCGATACAAAAATTACTACTAGCGCAAAATACAGAGGCATTCCATTAAGGACAAAATTTAGATTGAATGCAATTAAATCCGCTAATCCTGTTACTTGCATAGCTACACTAAAGCATGATAAAGATCCCAACAATAAAATGACGTCTAACCTAATTGATTTTTGTATTTCTGCAGGTCTTAAACATCCACAAGCCACCATGGCAATGACTGCTAAAAGGACTGAACCTACTAATGGAATACTAGAAACCGAAGGCAAAACTACCATTCCTATTGCAATTGCAATCGATATAGGTTTTTTTATTAAAAAAGGTAAGTCATCTTCGAATTGATCTAAAATAAGCAAATCATTACTAGCTTGCAAACCTCTTATTGAATCTAAAGGTGCTTGCAATAATAAAACATCTCCAGCCCTTAAAACTGCTTGTCCTAATCTCTCCTGAACAGTTTGTTGACCTCTTCTTAATGCTAAAACTGTTGCATTATGACGCTGCCTAAATCTTAATTCTCTCAAACTTGCACCGGCTAGAGTTGAACCAGCTGGTAAAAGGGCTTCAAAGGTCTTAGTACCTTCATCATCTGAGAAAAAATTTGCTCCATCGAAAGATGTTTTGTTTTCTCCTAACAGAATGGTATGTTCCTGCTGCAGCCTAAATAAATCTGCCCTTGTAACGCGGATTATTAATCTATCATCCGGTTCAATCTTTCTATCAGCCAAAGGAGGCAGAATAACTTTTCCATTTCGTTGCAATTCCAGAACATCAACGTCAAATCGTCTTTGCAATCTGCTATTTCTGACAGATTGCCCAACTAATTCTGAAGAAAAAGGAATAGTAACTTCAGTAAAATATATATTCATATCACCATTTTTAATAAACTCCTTATCTCTCCCTCTATCTGGTAAAAGCATGTCAGAAACTAAAATCATATAGGTTGTACCTATAAGCCAAACAGGAATTCCTATTGAAGTTAAACTAAATAACTCCAAAGCTCCATAACCTAATTGTTGACTAATATCACTTACTAGAAGATTTACTGAGCTACCTAATAATGTCAGAGTTCCACCGAGTAAAGTAGCAAAAGAAAGAGGTAATAAAACTTTTGATGGTGATATATTTCTTCGCGCACACCAACTTTCAATTAAAGGTAACAAAGATGCTACTACTGGAGTATTAGGTACAATTCCAGATATTGGAGCAATCAAAAAAGCTATTAAAGAAATTAATTTCCTTGGAGTTCTAATACTTTCAGAAGAAATCAATTCTCTTACTCTGTCTAAGGCACCACTTTTAAATAATGCAGAGGAAACTGCAAATAAACCCATAAGGGTAATTAAGGACGGGCTACCAAATCCAGCTAAAGCTTTTTCAGGAGAAAGCACCCCAGTAGCTATAAATATTCCAACACATAACAAACCAGTCAATTCTGGCGCAATAGTATTTTTAATAAACAAAATTATTGACATTATTAAAACAACTACCGTTATAAACGCATCAAAATTATTACTAACAACTGCAATGAAATTCATACGAAACTTATTTAACTCAATATACCCAAAAACAATATTTCAAAAAAGTTTAATTGGAATAATCATCTTTTTTAAGAAACTTTTTAAAAATAGATTTTTTTTGGAATATCCATGAAGATGCAGATTTTAAGCTTTCTGTAATATCAGGCAACTTAGAAGCATATATAAGTCTTCTTGATTCAAAAGCCAATTTCCCAGATAAAGTAACCCCAAGCCCAGAAATTGAAGCGTCACCTATTCCTAAGCTAATCATTTCACCGTTGTCTTTAAATTCAAAAGGTGAAAGATCTTTTCCTTGCATTAAAAGTTCTAAATTATTAGCCAGATGGCTTCCTTCCTGCATAGCGACCTGAGCAGTTATAGGTAAATCCTCCATTCCCTCAATAACTGAAATATCGCCAATAGCAAAACAGTTTTTATGGTTTTGTATTTGGAAATTATTATTAACTAAAATTCGTCCAAATTTTTTTGTTATTTCATTAGTTTCTAAGTAAGACAGATTAGGTTTAACACCTGCAGTCCAAATCACAATATCTTTATCCAAAGAAGTTATTCCAACCTCACTAGAAATACTAATTTTAGTTTCTGAGACTTCCTTAACTGTGGAATTCAAAAGAACGTTGATTTTTCTTTTTTCTAATGCCTTCTCTGCCTGTTCTCTATTAAAAATTTTGTTTTTATTAAGGATTTCATTTGATTTTTCTATTACATTAATTTCAAATTGATCTGTAAATATATCTTTAATTTTGCATGCTAACTCTATGCCGGAAGGACCACCTCCAACTATAAATAACTTTTGATAAAGCTCAGTTTTTTGTGATTTTTTTAAAAAAGATCTTAATTTATTTAGATCGTTAAAATCATTAAAAAAATAACAATTTTCATCTACACCTTTTATTAAAAAACTATTTGGAATAGACCCTGTACAAATAACAAGATATTGATAACTTAATTTTAAATCGTCACTAAATTCAAGAATATTTTCTTTGAAAGAAATCTTGGTTAAACAATTTTTTAAAAAAGTTATTCCTGCATCAGAAAAAATATTTGCAAATTTTGGGGTAGCTTCCCAACTTCTTATTTCTTTACTTAAAACTTCATACATTAAAGGTTTAAATATAAAGTTAGTTTCAGAATCAACCACAATAATCGGTAAAGAAGGATTAAGATTTTTTAAATTCAAAGCAAATGACATTCCTGCAAAACCTGCTCCAACTATTACTATTGGTTTTTGTATTGATTTCATTAGCGAAATATTGTTATGCGTAAATGTATTATTAAACTATACGAATAATTTTTAAATTGAGCGAAATAACATTAAACTCATAATCAAATTGAAGAATGATTGAAAACATCCCCAAAGATATTCAGCCTAACTTAAGGAAATATAATCAAGAGCTATTAAATATGAAGCCTCAAGAGATGCTGACTTGGGGTTATGAAAAGTTTGATAATCAATTTGCTATTACAACAAGTTTTGGAATACAGTCATCAGTCCTTTTAAATATGGTTAGTAAATTATGTTTACAAAAAAAAATCAAAATATTTTGGATAGACACAGGTTACCTACCTTCAGAAACATACCATTACGCTGAAAAGCTTATTGAAGATTTATCATTAGAAATAGTAGTTCTGCAAAGTGAAGTATCTCCAGCAAGAATGGAGGCTAAATACGGAAAACTTTGGGAAACAAATAAAGAGAGTGATTTAGATAAGTATCATGAGTTAAGAAAGATTAAACCTCTAGATAATGGACTAGAAAAGTATAATATTCACTGCTGGGCAAGCGGAGTTAGATCAAGTCAAACAGAAAACAGAAACAAAATGAAATCCCTAGAGATAATTCGTCAAAGACTCTCTTTAAGACCTTTATTAAATTGGACAAATAAAGATATTTTTTATTATATGGAAGAAAATAGTTTACCTGCACATCCACTTTTTATCAAAGGTTATTCTTCTGTAGGAGATTGGCATTCAAGCAGTCCTGATGGTATAGAAAAAAAGGGCAGAGATACAAGATTTAGTGGGATTAAACAAGAATGTGGAATACACACTAATAATTAAATTGATCATAGAGCAATGGTCTCAGATATAAATTTTTTATTAGTAGGCAATAGTAGGCTTCATTGGGCAAAATATTCTAAAAATCAATTTAAATTCTTCCATACAAAAAAAGAGCAAAAAGTTCCCGAAAATATAGATCTTGATCAATTAATTTGGGCTTCTGTAGGAAAACTACCAAATTTCTTTCTGAAAAAAGAAAATGAAATAAAAACTAAAGATATTCAGTTATCAAATCTTCCTGATTATTTTGGAGTTGATAGAGCTCTAGCCTGTATTTCCGCTTTAAAAATTATTGAAAACCCTTTCAAAAAAGATTTGCTAATTGCAGATTTTGGAACAATATTATCAATAACAAAATTGAATTCAAATGGATCTATTATTGGTGGTCAACTTCTTCCGGGTTTCCTAACACAATTAAAATCGATGGAACAAAATACAAAAAATCTTAAAGTTCCCAAAAAATATGATATTCCGATCAAAGATTTTTTAATTAATACAGAAGATGCAATCTTAAAAGGAGTAATCAACTCTCTTACTGGCGTAATTAATAGTTTATTTAATCCTGAAAAAGATATTTTAATAATCTGTGGAGGAGACTCTCAATTACTCACAAAATCTTTAAAAACTCAAAAAGAAAATATTATCAATGCTCCTAATTTAGTTATGGAAGGCATGATTATTCACCACTTGTCAGTAAGAAAATTAGCTTAACCCAAGGTCTGCAATTATATGATCAGCCATTATTGCTGCTTTTACCTTTAAGTAAATTTTTTCGATGTTACCTTCAGTATCAATTAAAAAAGTATTTCTCATCATTCCCATATATTCTTTTCCCATGAATTTCTTAAGTCCATAGCTATTATAATCGGAAGAAACTTTGCAGGGTTCAGGATCAGTTAAGAGAATAAAAGGTAAATTAAATTTTTCTATAAACTTCTGATGAGAGGATGCATTGTCTTTACTAATACCAAGCACAATAATATTATTTTTTTGGAGTAAATCCCAATTCTCTTTAAAATTACATGCTTCCTTAGTACATCCTGGAGTATTATCTTTTGGATAAAAATATAGTATTGTTCTTTTACCTTTAAAATCACTAAGAGAAACTTCTTTCTGAAAAGAATCTTTTAATTTAAATTCTGGTGCTTTGTCGCCAACCTTAAGAGCCATTGAAATTATTAAATGAATATAAATACAAAATACCAAAAATTTGGTTTTATGAGATTAAAGTTGTGCAAGATGTCGCAACTATAGAAGAAATTCAAACTGCAAAAAACCTAACAAATTCAAGATCAAAGATTTTCTTAGAAACAAGATCTTATTTGAGACAATCACTTTCAACACTTTTTGATTTAGACCCTCTAGAAATTCCAATTAATGCTCATCCTGGAGAGCCTCAAAGTTTAACTCTGGCATTGGGAATATCAGTTTAAGTCATTGTTAAAGATGCCAATAATATAGCCTTGCATAAATGCTAAATAAGAATTGATATTGAGAGAACAGATAGAGATTTAAACCATATTAAATTTGCAGAAAAATATTTTTTTCATACCAATAAATCAAATCATAATAATTATTTAACAAAAAATATGATATTAAATCAATGGCGTGCTATCAAACCTGCTATGAATGGGATCATAGAAAATTAGATAAAGACATTATCCATTGGGAATGTTTTGAAAAGCCAAAAGAGTTAATGCATAAGAAGAAAAACATACATTTAAATTATTCACTGATTAACTTGCATAATTGGACAATCGCTTAAGCCTACGTAGAAAAAACTTTTTTTAATCCTGAGATTATTTATTATTCGAAAATTTTTAGTTTGCTTTTCTTCTAAGCAGTTCTTCATATTTAGTTTTTTCCCATCCATTATTATTTGGTTCCCATATTTTTAAACCTCTTAAAGATTTAGGAAGATATTCTTGTCCGACCCAATTACCTGGATAATTATGAGGATTGACATAACTATTAGAATTATTTTTTAAATGAAGTGGAACTTCAAAAGCATTGGTAGATTTGATTTTTTCAATTGCTTTAAAAATACTTTTCGTACTATTACTTTTTGGAGACATAGCTAAATATAAAGAAGCCTGCGTTAAAAAATATAATCCTTCTGGAAAACCAACTCTATCAAAAGCAGCACAACAGGATTGTACAACTACTATTGCATTAGGATCAGCAATTCCAATATCTTCACTAGCAGATATAAGTAGTCTTCTAAAAATAAAATTAGGATCTTCACCAGCCTCCAGCATATTCGCAAGCCAGAATAAAGTTGCATCTGGATCAGAACCTCTTATGGACTTGATAAAGGCACTTATTACATCGTAATGATTTTGACCATTTTTATCGTAAACAATATTTTTCTTTTGAATTGCATCCTCTGCTATTGAGAGATTAATCTTTATTTCTTTAGCTTCATTTTCAGCAGTTGTCTCTATGGCCATCTCTAACGCATTGATTAATGTTCTTGCATCACCGCCAGAAAATTTAACTAAATGACTTATAGCATCTTGAGTTAAATAAACTTTTTTTGAATCTTTTTTTTTAGAATAGTGAGTTATGACTTTTTGTATTATTTTCTGCAAATCATTTTCTGACAAAGGAAGTAATGTAAAAATACGAGACCTACTAACAAGCGCTTTATTAACAGCAAAGAAAGGGTTTTCAGTTGTAGCACCAATAAAAGTTATTGTTCCATTTTCTATTAAAGGTAATAAAGCATCTTGCTGAACTGATGTAAATCTATGAACCTCATCGATAAATAAAATTGTTTTTCTTTTTGAATTTATTAATCTATCTTTTGCATTAGCAATTTCATTTCTTAATTCTTTAACACTGGACAATACTGCATTTAACTTAATTAATTTTGAACGTGTATTAAAGGAAATAATTTCAATTAGAGTAGTTTTTCCAACGCCAGGAGGGCCAGAAAAAATAAAATTACTAATCTTATCGTTTAATATTGCACTTCTTAAAAGCGAATTCTCATTAAGGATTGGTTGTTGACCAAAAAAATCTTCCAAATTCTTTGGTCTTAATTGATCTGCTAAAGGTGAATTATTTTCTATTTGAGAATAATTAGTAAATAAATTTTCTGAATGCATATCAATAAAATCAAAAAAATCATTACTTTAATTCTATGTAATTACTGTAGGAGTTTCCATTTGAGTAAGTTTTGAAATGTTTAATAAAGCATCTAAATCATTTATTAAAGGTTTCAGAGCGATCTGAGGATTTAACGAAAGATTCTGTTGAGGATTAAAAAATTTCTCAAAGTAAAGTCTTAATGTTGCACCCTTAGTTCCAGTTCCAGAAAGGCGCACAATTACTCGAGAATTATCATCAAGCACCAATCTTAAACCTTGATTTTCACTTGTGGAATTATCAACGGGATCTAAATATGAAAAGTTATCTGCAACTTTAACTAAATGGCCCGCAAAACTATTTCCTTTTAAATTTTCGAGCATAGAAGTTAGTTTACAAAAGATTTGATTAGCAATATTTGAGGGAATTGCCTCATAATCGTGTCTTGAATAATAATTTCTACCAAATTGTTTCCAATGATTCTGCATCAAATCACTTACCGAACATTTTTTCTCAGCTAAAACTTGTAACCAATACAAAACTGCCCATAGTCCGTCCTTCTCTCTCACATGATTACTACCTGTTCCGAAACTTTCTTCTCCACATAAAGTGATTAAATTAGAATCTAAAAGATTTCCAAAAAACTTCCAGCCAGTAGGTGTCTCGAAACAAGGTATATTTAATGCTTGAGCAACATTATCAACCGCTGAGCTGGTTGGCATGGATCGTGCTACACCAGTAATACCATCTTTATAACCAGGGACACATTTTGTGTTAGCAGTAATAACTGCAAGGCTATCACTAGGATTTACAAAACATCCACTCCCTAAAATCATATTCCTATCTCCATCTCCATCGCATGCAGCACCAAAACTATAGGATTTTTTATTTAATAACAAGTCAGCTAAGTGGGATGCGTAAGTAAGATTAGGATCAGGATGTAAACCTCCAAAATCTTTTAACGGGGTACCATTCATGACACAATCACGTGCAAGACCCATTTTTTCAACAAAAATATTTTTTGCATATGGGCCTGTAACTGCATTCATTGCATCAAAGATTAACGAGAAGTCTTTTTTTAAAAAATCACTAATTTGATCGAAATCAAAAATTTTCTCCATCAAATTAGAATAATCTTTTAATCCATCAATAATTTGTAAGGTAGTTTCACCGTAAGGATAAGTTCCATATTCACTAAAATCAGGTAATTGAATTTTACAAATTTTATAACTAGTTAGTAATTGTGAAGCATTGAAAATCTTATTAGTAATTATTTCAGGAGCTGGGCCACCATTAGAGATATTCAATTTCACTCCAAAGTCGCCATCAATCCCACCAGGATTATGGCTTGCAGAAAGAATAATTCCACCAATAGCGTTTTCTTTTCTAATTAAATGTGATGTCGCAGGAGTAGATAATAAACCGTATTTTGGAACAATAACCTTTTGAACTTTATGAGCAATGCATATTTGAACAATTTTTTCTATTGCTTCAATATTGCCATATCTACCATCACCACCAACTACTAATGTTGAACCTTTTAAATCTTCAAATGATTGTAAGATTGATTCAATAAAAACTTCTAGATAATGTTCTTCCTGAAACTTTAAAGTACTTTTTCTTAAACCAGAAGTACCAGGTTTTTGATCTAGAAAAGGAGAATTGATATTAATTACACTCACTTGATTCATATTTTTAAAAAACTTCTAAAAATCTAACTAAATTAATGAGGCATTTCGGAAGTTCTTAACATAGCGATAAACCATAATGAAGAAATTAATAATGCACTAAGAATTCCATAGTTAACACCAAATTTAGAAATTGTAATTGGAACTATTAGCGGAAACGTTAATGCTCCAAACAATGGAGTAAAAGCTACAATTTTTTTCAGCATTAATTTAATTTCTTAAAACCACTCAGTCTCAGCATTATCTTTTTCATTAGTATCGTCAAGTGGTGTAGTTCTATCAAATTTCATTGATATACTTTTTTCTTGCTCACCAGATATATCAACAGCTTTAATATCATATTTTTGAGCCCCGTCTCTAAATGGAACTTGAATTCTGAAAGTACCATCTGCAGCAAGAGGTACATCTTCTCCACCTATTGTTAGTTTTGCTGAAGGCTCTGTAGCTCCATAAACAATTAATTCAGCATCAGCAACGAGCCAAAAAGATCTATTTTTAACAATTCCGCTTCCTGAATCATTTAAACCTGATGACCATTTACCGGCACCTGAGTCTGTAAGATTATCATCGAGGTTTGTTGAATTTACATTTTCCATAAATTCTTCAGAACCAACTTTTCTTCTGAGAGGAATGTTAGTTGCTGCTTGGTATAACCTTTCATGCATACCATTTTGTTCTGAAACAACAGGACTAGAAATATCTGGGATTGACTCAGTAGTAGAATCTAAATTAAAAGGTACAAATCTATCAAGAATTTGCTCAGAAGGATGAGATCCAGGAACATGGCTTATCGAAGAAAATGCCAATGACATCCAGTTAAAACCGTATTTGTAGCCTAATTCAACTTTATAATCTCTATCTGCAAGTGGTATTGGCAAGTACCACTCAGTACTGTAACTATCAACTGCTATCTCCCTTAGTGTTCCTTGATTCATGTTGCTTCCTTCAGAACCAGATGCATCAAATAATCGTAAACATAATTTATTGGCTCCCAAAGATTGTGCTTTTTCTCTATCTGCATCAGAAATTTGCCAAAATACATAAGCCCAATCTGGATCTCGAGGTAGGAAAACTACATTTGTTTTAACTTCTTCACTACTGTTAAAAGCATTGGATTCAAAAATTTCTTCAGATTTTGGCTCGGGAGGTGTAGTGTATGTTTTTGTTATAGATTTTTCTTGGTATTTGAGTATTAAATCAACTAAAACAGCTTTTGTTTTACGACTGTATAGCGGAACCGATAATTTACTTGCTTCTTGACGTAATTGTCTGAGGGTTAGTGAGAGTAATTGATCTTTATTCATGATCCCATCAGCCACTTTAAAATCTCCGTTTTTGTTTGGGATCAGTATGTTCTTTTTTTTAAGGAATTGTGTGTCTTTTTGGACTGTCGTCAGGATCCTCTGACTACTGAAAAATTCTCAAAATTGATATTTATCTTCAGAACAGTTGGTATCAAAGCAATTAATTAATTTTCTAATCTTTTTAAAAGATAAATTAATTTTCTTTTTTTTTAAATTTTATTACCTGAATTTGTTAACGACTCAACAAAAATATATTTTTTCTTCGGGATCAATTTAAAGGGGATTTAGCGTTGTTCGACTAGAAGTACTAAATCATCTATCTCTAAATCCTCAATACTTTTACCTATTTTTTTTGAAAAAGTACTTAATTTTTTCGTCGTGGATTCTAACTGCTCATAAAAAAGATCACTAAATTTTTTATCATCAAATTTTTTGGATTGTTTATCACACCATTCTCTCAGGAGGTTTTTATTTTGATTATCAAAACTATTATCTACTTTGATAATTTTTAAAATCTGAAGGCAATGAGCGAGTATTCTTAAATGATGTTTCTGCATTATAGGTAGGTCAAGATTGTCAATTTCTTGAATAGTTTCTATGTTTAATGGGTTAGACAAGGGATCAAGATGATTAGACATTAAATTTTAGTTTTAATAAAGGAAAAAAACTCAATATTGGGGGTATCTTTCGTTAAAGTATATAAAGCTAATTGTAATAAGTTATTTTTGATAACATGGTCAACGAAAATTTAGTTAAAGATGTTGTAAAAGAGCCTTACAAATATGGTTTCGTTACTGATATTGAAACTGAAAAAATAGAAAAAGGATTAAATGAAGATATCATAAAATTAATTTCACAGAAAAAAGAAGAGCCAAAATTTCTTCTTGATTTTAGATTAAAAGCCTTTAAAAAATGGCAAAAAATGAAAGAGCCTGATTGGGCAGCATTAGGATATAAAAAAATTGATTATCAAGATATTATCTATTACTCTGCTCCTAAGCAAAAAGAGAAAATTTCTAGCTTAGATGAAGTTGATCCCAAACTACTTGAGACTTTTGACAAATTGGGAATACCCCTCACGGAGCAAAAAAAACTCACAAATGTAGCAGTGGATGCTGTCTTTGATAGTGTTTCTATAGCCACAACTTTTAGAGAAGAACTTGCTAAACATGGAGTTATATTTTGCTCAATTAGTGAAGCAGTAAAAAATCATGCGGATTTGATTGAAAAATATTTAGGTACAGTAGTTCCCGCAAGTGATAATTATTTTGCAGCACTAAATTCTGCTGTTTTTAGTGATGGTTCTTTTGTTTTTATCCCAAAAGGTGTTACCTGCCCTATGGATCTATCTTCCTACTTCAGAATTAATAGTGGAGATTCGGGACAATTCGAAAGAACACTAATCATTGCTGAAGAATCAAGTTCTGTAAGTTATCTAGAAGGTTGTACAGCTCCAATGTTTGATACAAATACCCTACATGCAGCAGTTGTAGAGCTTATAGCATTAGACGACGCCTCAATAAAATATTCTACAGTGCAAAATTGGTATGCTGGAGATGAAGAAGGTATTGGCGGAATTTTTAATTTTGTCACCAAAAGAGGAAAATGTTTAGGGAAGAGAAGTAAAATTAGCTGGTCTCAAGTTGAAACAGGATCTGCAATTACATGGAAATATCCTAGCTGTCTTCTTTTAGGGGAAGAATCTGTAGGAGAATTTTATTCAGTGGCTCTCACCAATAATCTTCAGCAAGCAGATACCGGCACAAAAATGATCCATATTGGTCCTAAGACCAAATCAACTATTGTTAGCAAAGGTATTAGTGCAGGTAACTCAAAAAATAGTTACAGAGGTCTTGTCAAAATGGGGACAAAAGCTACAGGATCAAGAAATTACAGTCAATGTGATTCAATGTTAATAGGGGATCAAGCCTCTGCAAATACATTCCCTTACATCAAATCTCAACAACCCAATTCTGAAATTGAGCATGAAGCAAGCACATGTAGAATCTCAGAAGACCAACTTTTTTATCTACAAAGCAGAGGTATAGAATTTGAGGAGGCAGTTTCTATGATGGTCAGCGGTTTTTGCAGAGATGTATTTAATCAATTACCTATGGAATTTGCTGCTGAAGCAGATAAGTTACTGGCACTTAAACTAGAGGGATCAGTAGGTTAATTAATCAATTTCTAAACTGAAATGCAAAGCAAAATGAAAGAATCAGATCCAATTTTAGAAGTTGAAAACCTCTCTGCATCTACTGATAATCTTCCAATTTTAAAAGGGGTTTCACTTACTGTCTATCCTGGAGAAATCCATGCCATTATGGGAAGAAATGGATGTGGCAAAAGTACCCTTTCAAAAATCATTGCAGGACATCCCTCGTATAATATTACAAATGGCGATATAAAATTTTTAGGTGAACACATCAACTCTTTAGAACCTGAAGAGAGAGCTCAATCAGGAATTTTCCTTGGTTTTCAATATCCAATTGAGATTCCAGGTGTAAGTAATCTTGAGTTTCTTAGAGTCTCAACTAATGCTAGAAGGAAATTCCTCAACAAAGAAGAATTGGATACTTTTGATTTTGAAGAATTAGTTAAAGAAAAGTTAGAAATTGTGAAAATGGATCCCGCATTCCTATCAAGGAGTGTAAATCAAGGATTTTCTGGAGGTGAAAAAAAAAGAAATGAGATTCTACAAATGGCTTTACTTGAGCCCAAGATAGCAATATTAGATGAGACCGATTCTGGTCTAGATATTGATGCTCTAAGAATAGTGGCATCAGGCATTAAAAAAATATCTAATGCACAAACTGGAATTATACTTATAACCCACTATCAAAGATTATTAGATGAAATTAAACCAAATTATGTCCATGTTATGTCAGACGGACAAATCATAAAAACTGGTGAGAGTGATCTTGCTCTAGAGCTTGAGGAAAAAGGGTATGAATGGACTGATAACCTTATAAAAGAGACCTAAATAAATGGAAATTATTGAAAAAATAAAAACTAATAAATCGACTGATAACCTAACAGAAATACAAAAAATCTGTCTTCATAAATTACAATCAAGCCCTCTACCTAATCCTAAAAGTGAACTATGGAGACTTTCAAATAAATCAAAATTATCAAACTTTTTAGATTACTCGGTTAATGAAAACAATTCAAAATTTGATATACCATATCCGAAAAATTCTCAAAGTACTATTAGATTAATAATTGGTGAAAATTGCCAAATTAAATTAATAGAGAAAAATTATTCAATACAGCAATTAAGTGAGGATAAATTACAAAAATATATCAAGGAACAGATTTCTTTTTTTAATCAAAACGAAAATTGGAGTGACCTACTAAATCTATCTTTAAGTTGTAAAAATAATATTTTGGGATTAAAAATAAATGGATCAAAAATTCCTCCTATTGAAATTTTTAGTCATGCATCAAGTAATTCTTTAAACGCAAAAACACTAGTAATATTTTTAGAAAAGAATTGTAATGTTGAATTATTGCAAGTTAATCTTGGTCAAGAAAACTCTTCATTGTCTCAATCAACTTTCTTTTGCATGAAAGAAAATAGTTCTGTAAATCATGGTGTTGTTTCATACGGTGAAAACAGATCCAATCTATTAAATTCTCTCAATGTAATTCAACAAAAAAATAGTTCATACAACTTAGGAACTTTACATTTCAAATTCGATTACTCGAGATTTGAAATTAGTATTAAACAAGCTGCGGGAAACGCTAAAACAAATATCAAAGGTATGCAAATAACAAAAAAAGATGAGCAAATTTCAACCTATACAAAAATAGAATTTAATGGCCCAAATGGATTTCTAGATCAAATAAATAAATCACTTGCTGATGATAAATCACATGCAATCTTTGAAGGTTCAATAATTGTTCCGAAAATTGCCCAGAGAACTGATGCTTCCCAATTAAGCAGAAATTTACTGTTATCAAATCTCGCACAAATAGACACCAAACCTCAATTAGAAATAATTGCTGATGATGTCAAATGCAAACATGGAGCTACAATTTCGCAACTAAATGAAGAAGAACTTTTTTATATGCGAACAAGAGGGATCACATTAAAAGAAGCAAGTAAACTACAATTAAGTTCTTTCTTTCAAGAAATAATTTCATTTATTCCAATTTCAAAAGATAAATGGGATTTGCTTGATAAACTTTTAAATGAGAATTAATGGAAACGATTCAAAATTTTCTTGAAATAACGAAGAAAGACTTTCCTCTTTTAAATAAGAACTTAAAAAGTAATGAGCAAATTATTTATTTAGACCATGCTGCAACCACACAAAAACCAATACAAGTCTTAAAAAAAATTGATGAATACTACAAAAACTTTAATGCCAATGTACATAGAGGGGCGCATCAATTAAGTGCTAAAGCAACAGAAGAATTTGAAAATGCACGATATTTAATTAGCAAATATATAAAAGCGAATTCAGAAAAAGAAATTATTTTCACAAGAAATGCTACTGAGGCAATCAATCTAGTAGCTAGATCATGGGGCGAATGTTCATTAAAAGAAAATGATGAAATTCTTTTATCAATAATGGAGCATCATAGCAATATTGTTCCATGGCAAATGGTTGCAGCAAAAAATAAATGCAAATTAAAATTCATAGGTATAGATAAAGATGGGAAATTAGATATAGATGACTTTAAATCAAAACTAACATCTAAAACTAAACTTGTTAGCCTGGTACATGTTAGTAATACTCTAGGTTGCTGTAATCCAATTAAAGAAATAACTAAATTAGCTAAACAAAAAGGTTCTTTAGTGTTAATAGATGCATGCCAAAGTCTGGCTCATCAAAAACTCGATGTGATTGATCTTAATATAGATTTTTTAGCTGGATCAGGACATAAACTATGCGGTCCTACTGGTATTGGTTTCCTTTGGTCAAGAAAAGAAATCCTAGAAAAAATTCCTCCTCTCTTTGGAGGCGGCGAAATGATTCAAGATGTTTTTGAAGAGACAAGTACTTGGGCAGACCTACCACACAAATTTGAAGCTGGAACTCCAGCCATTGCAGAAGCAATAGGTCTTGCAGAAGCAATTAATTATATTAACAATATTGGATTGAATGAAATTCATGAATATGAAAAGACTATTACTAAATATTTATTTGAAAAATTAAATCAAATAGAAAATATTGAAATTATAGGTCCATCGCCGGAGATAGATCCAGACAGAGCCTCTCTTGCCACCTTTTATATAAAAAATATACATTCTAATGATATTGCTGAAATTCTTGATTCAAAAGGAATTTGCATTAGAAGTGGTCACCATTGCTGTCAACCTCTTCACAGATACATTGGAATTAAATCAACAGCTAGAATCAGCATGAATTTCACAACCAATAAGGAAGAAATTGATATGTTTATAGAAAAATTAAAAGATACTATTGATTTTCTAAAAATCAATTCTTAAATATTTAAAGCATTTTTTAAAAATTCCTGAGATTTTTGCCTTACTATTTCTTTATTTTCAATATTTCTAAACCCATGCCCTTCATTATCAAAAAAAATAACTTCTGAATATTTATTATTCTGAATCAAAATTTCTTGAATTTTTAAAGTTTGTTTATAAGAAATAACTATATCTTTTTTTCCATGAAACAATAAAATAGGTTTTTTTATTTTGTTAATATAATTTATCGGTGATCTATTTATATAGTCATCATTATTTTTTGCATAATTTCCTACCAAAGAATTTAAATAATCTTTTTCAAACCTATGAGTGTTGTAATGCATATCCTTTAAATCAATAACAGGATATTTACAAATTGCTGCTGTAAAAATAGACCCATATAATAAACAATTCAGGGCAGTTAACCCACCAGCACTATTCCCAAAAATTACCACTTTTTCACTATCTACTTGATTGGATTTAATCAATTCAAGAGCAAGTGCTTTGCAATCATAAGAATCAACAATACCCCATTTATAATTCAATCTCTCTCTATATGCTTTGCCAAATCCTGATGATCCTCCATAATTGACTTCAGCACCAAAAAAACCCTTCGACGTCCAATATTGAACTTCAGAATTATATGATCCATCAAAGAATGAAGTTGGTCCACTATGAGCTCTAACAAAAAGCGGTGGTTTTCTAAATTTTTCAACAAGCGGCCTATATAAAAAAGAATGAGTAGATTTATCTTCAAAACCTTTAAACCAAAAAGATTCAGGTTTTGAACAATCTTTTATATATTCAGCATTTATTTCCTCAAAAACATTTGATAAAAATTCCTTTTTACAATCAATTTCAAGTAGATTTCCAAGAAAATCAGATCCATGACCTTTCAACACTACTTTCTTCTCAAAAACACTAAAATCACTATGGTTTCAAATTTTTAAAGAGGCAGCATCAAATTACAGAAGTCAAAAAAGATATCTCGATTTAGTTCAAGAACCTAGACAACTATCGAAATCAATTGATGGAAATTTCGATTCTTCATTTGTTATTTCTCAAAACAATTTTTTGTATGGTATCTGTGAAATAAATTATAGAGATTACTTATTTTCTTTAAACTTAAAAAAAACCAAACAAGATATTTACCGAATAAAAAAATTTAAAAATTTCGCTGGAGAATTATCTTCTAATACTTCTGTTAGCTTACTTTCTTGGGTCGAGTGGGATTCTCCATATATGCCCTGGGAGAAAAATGATCTTTGTTTTGCTCAAATTGACTTAGATGGAGAGATAACAAAAATAAAAAAATTCTCAGATAAGCTGATTAATCTCAAAAAAAACGTT
>QCPX01000002.1:0-117106 GCA_003209675.1 Prochlorococcus sp. AG-442-N07
GAGAATTGGGATCTCTAAGAAAATTTTGGATAGTTATCAATTGAACATGATGATTTGCAAAAATAAATTGATCATTTTTCAAAATAAAATTAAAACCTAGATTTTTCAATGAATCAATCTGAAATTGGCTTATAAATTGGATTTTTTCTTTAGATAAAATAAAAGTTGAATCCTCTTCCTTTAAAAATAAAGAAATCAAAATTGGAGATAACCAATCATAGCTAGAGAAAATTTCTGAATTAATTAGATAGGTAGAATCATTTTCAATACATTTGGAAACTATCCTCCCAAAAGAATATATGTGCTCCCAATTAATACTTTGATCTCTCAAAAAATTTTTCAAATATTGATGACTTAAAGTTTCAAGCATTTATAATTAATTTAATTTCAAAAACATGCAAAATTTATGAACCTAATATACAAAAAATTGTTATCAATAAAAGAGGGTCTTGAATTAATTAATTTATGAAAATTGGAATAGTAGGATTAGGATTAATTGGTGGTTCTTTAGGATTAAAACTCCAAAGTCTAAATCATACAATTTATGGAATAGCAAATAATGAATTTAATGAAAAAAAAGCTAAGGATAAAAAACTTGCAAATTTTGTTAGCTGTGATCTGAGCTTATTAAAAAAATGTGAGCTAATAATTTTGGCATTGCCTATCAAAGATTTGATCAGTCCGACGCAACAATTAGTAGCATCAATACCTCAGGAAACAATACTAACTGATGTAGGGTCTGTAAAAGAACCAATTGTAAATACATGGGAAAATTCACATCCTCTATTTATTGGATCTCATCCAATGGCAGGCACAGAAAAAAAAGGAGTTGATTCAGGTTTTGAAGGTCTTTTTAAAAATGCAAAATGGATTATTACCCCAACACAAAATAGTGATTTAAATTCAGTCAGAACTATTTCCGAGCTCATAAAATCAATGGATTGTGAAATTTGCCAAGCTTCGCCAAAAGAGCATGATGAAGCAGTATCTCTAATTTCTCATTTGCCTATATTTTTAGCTTCTGCCCTTATAGAAACTGCGCAAACAAACAATAATCAATCTTTATTAGATCTCTCGCAAAAATTAGCCGCTACAGGATTTGCTGACACTTCGAGAGTTGGCGGAGGCAATGAACAACTAGGCCTAGATTTAGCTATTAATAATCAGATTAATGTTTTAAATTCCATAAATAATTTTAAAAATAAGCTGAATATACTGGAATCTCTTATTAAAGAAAAAAATTGGGATTTACTTTCTAAAAAACTTTCTGAAGCAAAAGAAAACAGACAAAATTTTATAAACTAAAATTTTCTATACCTTTGGAAGCTAAAATTTGCCTTGAAACCATTAATGCAGACTGACTAACACCTGCAGTCCCCTCTCCCGGATAAATCGAATCTCCACATAACCATAAACCTTCAAAAGGTGTCCTACTTGATAATCCAAATAAACCAAAAATATCTGGATTTTGACCAAGCCCGCCTACTATTCCATTAGGTCTTTTTGTCCATTTTTCAAAGCCCAATGGAGTTGCTAATTCTCTATGTAGCCATTTTTCAGGATCAATATCAAATTGACTTTCCAATTCAAGGGATATTTTTTTCATGAAACCATTTTTTTTCTTTAAGTAAGTTTGTTTATCTAGATCAAACCAATCTTTAGTTTTGGTAAAGATACTGGCAATTAAAGTAACCTCACCTTTTGGCGCTCTTCCATCACCATCATCACTAATTGATACAAATAACGAACAAAATTCCTTTGAAACGAATTGATAATGATTGGAGAATGTATTTTTAATATGTTCCTTTTTTAATGCTGAATAAAAAACTACAGCTCCGCTTGGATCAGGCAAATTATTAAGTCGATTTTTATAATTTTTTTTTCTTTCTAAAGGATCTTTCAAATGCTTGAGCAAAGATTGTGGAGGTGCGGTATAAATCACATCTTTTGCTTGATAAATAAATGATTTTTTTTTCGAATTAGCAGATAGTTGCCAACACATATTTACTTCGTCAAAAGTTATAGAATTAACTTCTTGTCCAAAAATTAAATTAACTCCAGTTTTAATTAATGAACTTTCTAATGATTCACTTAGAGACTGCATAGATTTTTTAAGATGCCACAGACCATGTGGCTGTTGACACATCTGAAGAACAGTAGATCCATATAATGCTGCAGTACTATAAACGTCTTCTTGAGAATAAAGTTTTAGTTGAAGATTTAAGAATTTAATCAAGCGCTCATTCTTGGATAATCCACATATCCGCAATAGATCAAAAATAGTAGATTTAAGTAAGATACCTGTGACAAGGTTGGAAGGTGCTAGTGCTTTGAGAAGTTGAGAAAAATCCCAAAAATTACCTATTGGTAATACAGGATTATTATTAGCAAATATCCAATTACTTTCATGTATTAGGGTACAAAGCTTCCAAAATCTTTGACTCCCAGGAAACTGCATTTCTCGTTCAGCAATCCATTTACTTTTTTCATACCAAATAGGTATAGGATTACCACCATCATTTAAATCAACAATGCAAGCAGGGTCTAAAATTGTGGCTTCTGGGGATGGAATATCTAAAAAATCAAAAATTCTAGAATGTATTCCTCCCTTCTCTAAACCAGCAACCTGAGTTGCGCCAACATCGAAAGTATAATTCTTTCTTTTAAAAGTACCGGCACATCCTCCGGCTTGAGTATGAGATTCGATTAAAGTCACTGATAAGCCTTGTTTTGATAAAATCGCTGCAGAAGTCAGTCCTGCTATACCAGCCCCTACAACAATAACTTCAGACTTTTTCATTAAAATGCAAAAATTATCTCCTATTGAAATTAACGAAATTTGCGAAGAATTAGGTGAAACCTATCCAAAAAGTATTGAACAAGTACATGGTGGCGATATTCATAATGCATGGAGAATAGAATTCTCAAACAAAAAGTTATTCCTTAAAAGAAACATTAGAAACAAAAAATTTCTTGAATTTGAAAAATATTGTCTCCAAAATTTGAGAAAATACATTAATCAAGAAAACTTAGTTATTCCTGAAGTTATTGCATATAAAAATATAAAAAGTACAGAGATTCTTTTAATTGAATGGATAGATATGCATAACTTTGACCAAAAAAAGCTTGGAAAAGGTTTAGGTGAATTGCACTTGAAATCAGCTGAATCTAACCCCAAAATGTTTGGGTTTCCAGTTGAGGGTTTTATCGGAACAACAGATCAGAAAAAAGGCTTGGAAGATAATTGGATAGATTGTTTTTTAAACTTAAGGATAATACCTCAATTATTAAGTCTTAAATCGAGAATTTCGGATAAAGAAATTATAAATAAAGTTAAAGAAAAAATAAAATCGGAATTGCTGAATCACAAACCAATAAATGCTCTAGTTCATGGTGATTTATGGTCAGGAAATGCAGGAATGGACAAAAATGGAAAGGGGGTTATATTTGACCCTGCATCTTGGTGGGCAGATAATGAAGTAGATATAGCTATGACGAAACTATTTGGAGGTTTTAGAAAAGAATTTTATGAAGAATACCATAAAATTTTTCCTGTAAAAAACGGATTTGAAAAAAGAATTATTATTTATAATTTTTATCACATATTGAATCACGCCAATATGTTTGGAGGAGGGTACTTAAACCAAGTTGAAGATTACGTAAAAGCAATTCTTAATATGTAATCTTTAACTATCCTAAATATGTCTTCTTAAGATTTTGTACCTTATCTAAAACAGCTTCACGATTTTCACTGGTACGAAGATTTTGCCAGCTCCATTGACCGACAACAATTACGCCTAGCAGTTCTAGTAAACCAGGGAGGATTGGGAAAAAGTTTATCGTGTCAATGACAACTTTAATTATTATCTGAGCTATTACGACAACAGCAATTATGCCTGCCGCCTTGCCGTACTTACCCATTTGAGTCCAATCAACATTACCTAAGGTTTCGTTGATTTTTCCCATAACATCAGAGTACTTCTCTGAAAAACTTTTGGTTTCTGAGCTTGTATCGGAGCCGGAGTCTTGGTTTGACTCTGGAGTGTTATCACTCATGAATTCAGTAAACTTAATATATGAACCAGACAGTATCGGAAAAAACGTCTATTGACTACCTTTTTGTTGTGCAAAATTCCGAACCGAAACATTTTGTATTTTTTAGAGGCGTTGGTATAAAGAGTTTCTGAAGATATTTTGTCTTAAAATTGATTTATAAAAACTTCACAATATCGTCTAGTTCTAACAAAAATATTAAAAATATCAAAGTAATAAAAAAAATTTAAAAGTCTAAAATTTTTATTTTAATTATTATGTTTTCATAGTTTAGCTTGCAAAAATTAAAGGATCGAAATGTCCAAAGATATAAAATTTAATTTCTTAAACGCTGATGAAGAAGAAAGATATCAAAAACATCTTACCCTCAAAGAGATAGGTTTTGAAGGTCAACTAAATCTTAAAAACAGCTCAGTATTATGCATTGGAGCAGGAGGGCTAGGGTCTTCCGTTTTGCTTTATTTAGCTGCAGCAGGAATTGGGAGAATTGGAATAGTTGATAACGATCAAGTTGAAAAGTCTAATCTCCAGAGACAAATTATTCATGAAACAAGTACTATTGGCAATCTTAAAATTGATTCTGCTAAGGAAAGAATTAAAAAATTTAATCCTAATTGTGAAATATTAACCTTTTCAGAGAGAATTAATCCTAAAAATGCTCTTGAATTAATAAAGGAGTTTGATGTTATTTGTGATTGCTCGGATAACTTTGGCACAAGATATTTAATAAATGATTCATGCCTGATATTAAATAAACCCCTAGTCTTCGGAAGTGTACAAGGCTTTGAAGGGCAAGTGAGTGTTTTCAATTTATATAAAAATAGTCCCAATTTAAGAGACTTACTTCCAGAATCTCCTTCAAAAAATGCTGCCCCTAGTTGTGCAGAATACGGGGTTGTGGGTGTTTCAACAGGTTTAATAGGAATTCTTCAGGTTAATGAAATTATCAAAATCATTTTGAAAAAAGGTGAAATTTTAGATGGGAAGATTTTAATTTTTGATCTATTAAATATGAATATGAAAAAATTACATCTAAAAAGTGATCAGTTAAATAAACGAATAAAAAGTCTGTCTCAGTTTGAGAGCTTCTATAATAGTGATGAATGTTGTGAGAGCAACGATGAAATTAAAAGTATTAATGCCAATGACTTTAATAGTTTATATAAAGCAAAACCCAACAAAATTCTTTTAATTGATGTTAGAGAAAATGAAGAATTTTCTACATCTGCAATAGAGGGGTCTATCTCAATTCCCTTAAGTCATTTGAACCAAGAACAAGAATCTGATTTAAAATTTATTAAAAAAGAAAGTTTAAATAAAGAGGTTTTCACTATATGTAAATCGGGGAAACGTTCTGAAAAAGCTTCAAGAATCTTGTCTAAATTCAAAATTCAGTCAAGATCTATTAAAGGCGGCATTGAAAAGGTAAAAATATTGTGGAATTAATTTTTTAAGAATAGTTAGTAATCTACACCTCGTTTCAAATCAACTCCCACATTTGCATAATGCTTATGACAAACCATTTCAGAGTAAATATCAGCTAGTTCAAAGTATGAAGGTTCATTTTTACACCTACCAGTAATTACAACTTCTGTATCTGCTGGTTTTTTTAAGAGCGTTTGATGAATTGATTCCACAGGTAACAACTCTAAATCAACAGTTGGATTCAATTCATCTAAAATAATTGTTTTATACAAGCCAGACAAAATAGCAGCTTTAGCAATTTCCCATGCTCTCTCAGCCTCAACATAATCAATTGGTTGTTGCTGACCTCTCCATACGATGGCATCTCTGCCGGAACGCAAATGATCTACTAAATGAGGGTAACTCTCTCTCAAAGCTTCTATGGCAGCATCTTCTGTATATCCATTTCCACCTTTTAACCACTGTAAAATTAAAACTCTATGACTTTTATCTTGCGATATTCCTTTACCGATAGCTTGAAGCGCCTTACCGAGTGCACTTGTGGATTTACCCTTTCCTTCACCTGTATAAATCTCAATTCCACCATTAGAACTACTTTGTCTGCTTAGTTCTGATAAGTCTCCTTTCAAACGTGGTCTCATTTCTGAATGGAGTTGAGATATTCTTACCAAAGAGGGCGGGGCTGCCCTTCCAGTAATAATTATTTCTAATCCATCTGGACGATTTTGAAGAGAATCAACTACTTCATTGATATCAAGCATGCCTAAATCAAGAACTGGATTCAACTCATCGAGTACAACTACAGAATAAAGAGAACTAGCAATTGCTCCTTTAGCAATATTCCAACCTCTTTCCGCCTCACCAACATCAAACTTTGTCACTTGGTCAGCAGTAAAGAATTCAGATCTTCCTGTCCTTACATGATCAATTAAATGTGGAAAGCCTCTTTGTAAAGCTTCTATAGCTGAATCCTCGTCATATGGTCTCTCAGGTCCTTTTAAAAATCTTAGAAGTAAAACTCTTGACTGTCTTTTTTCGCATATTCCTAATCCTATTGTCCTGAGAACTACTCCCAATGCAGCCTGGCTTTTCCCCTTACCCTCTCCATCATATATATGTAATTGACCTTTTGATCTCTCTTGGCTGTCACTTGCTGTGACAATTCCAATTCCTCTATTTCTACTCGTATTCGTCAATTGAACAAAATTAGTAAATTTAATCTAAGATATAGATGAGAATATTATTAAATATTTAATAATAAATTCAACCTATTCATAGGTAATTTGAATTTTAAAGTAATTAGCATGTTCAATCAACTAGAAATTCTCTCTGATGAACAAAGTGAAAAGCTTTATACAATTAGAAGATACATTAAGAGTCTTGATAGTGTTTGCATCGCTTATTCCGGAGGAGTTGACAGTACATTAGTAGCATCATTAGCATTCGAGCAATTAGGTAGCAAAGCAATTGCTATAACTGGTATTTCTCCTGCATTAGCCAATACTCTTCGTGAAGAAGCAAGAAGGCAAGCAAAATGGATTGGAGTAAAGCATCTAGAAATTAAAACATCAGAATTAGACCAATCAAGTTACAGTAAAAATCCTAAGGATAGGTGCTTTGCATGCAAAAAAGAGCTTCACAAACAAACAACCTACCTCTCTAAAAAACTTAATTACAAGATTGTTTTAGATGGAGTCAATCTGGATGATCTTAAAGATTACAGACCAGGTATACAAGCTTCAAAACAAGCAGGAGTTATTTCTCCCCTTGCAAAATTTAAAGTCTCAAAACAAGACATTAGGGATATATCAAGAGCATTGGGTTTTCCTTGGTGGGATAAACCTGCTCAACCTTGCTTATCATCAAGATTTCCTTATGGTCATGAAATAACTAGTGAAAGGCTAAAAATGGTTGAGAAAGCAGAAGAATATCTTAAAGAATGTGGATTATCGGAGGTTAGAGTTAGATGTCAAGGCTTAACTGCAAGAATAGAAATTCCCCAAGATGAATTAAAGCATTTTTTTAACAAATATAATTTTGGTGAGTTAGTTCAATATTTTTCTAATTTAGGATTTAATTGCACAAGTTTAGATCTTGAGGGACTAGTAAGCGGAAAATTAAATAGGTAAATATTGTCAAACAACCGTCCTGATCTGTTTAGAGACTGCTGAAGGTGGATTTCGCTCAATGACACGCAAGGAATGTTCTTTAGCCATCAAAGATTCAATTAAATATTGACTAGCTATTTCAGGCATCATATTTTGACCACAGGTAAAGATATCGACTGCTGAATAATTAGATTCAGGCCAAGTATGTATTGAAATATGAGATTCTGCTAGTAATGCAATTGCCGTAACCCCCTGAGGCTCAAATTTATTACTTATCAAATTCAAAACTGTTGCATTTGCCAATTTAGCAGCTCTATTTAAAATACAGCGCAAAAAGGATTCATCATTTAATTTTTCGCGATCGCATCTATAAAGTTCCAACAAAAGGTGTTTACTTTGATGACTTAATTTTTGCTCATTACTTAACGAACTTAAAATTTGACTTTTTTTTGTAGATTTCCATTTAAGAAATTTATATGAAATTAAGATTAGCTAAAAATCATGCCTTTTTTTAATTATAAATGAATCATTTGTGACGAACCTATGAAAGACTGATTAAATTTATCTAAATGTGTCGCACTTATAAAACATTGACTATCTTTACCAACAGAATTTAATAACAAATTTTGCCTGGTTAAATCTAATTCGGCCAAGACATCATCCAATATAAGTATTGGAGGAACATTTAATGTTTTTGTTAATAAATCGAGTTCAGCCATCTTTAAAGCCAAGATAAAAGTCCTTTGCTGTCCTGAGGAACCATATTTTCTAACCGAAACATTATTGATTAGAAACTCAAAATCATCACGATGAGGTCCAAAATTACATTTACCGGTCAATGCTTCTATTGAACGCTGATTTAAGAGTTGTTCTACTATTTTTTTACTAATAATTTCTTCTTCTTCTTCTTCTGGACTTATATTTTGTATCCCCGAAAGATAATTTATGTCTATTTGCTCTTGAGATTTACTTAAATGATTATGCCAATATTCAACATATGGTTTTATTTTTAATAAAGCTCTTCTTCTGCGCCTAAAAATTCTTGTACTTATTATTGACATTTGAATATCAAAGCTTTCAACAATATCTGTGGATTGGGTTTTTAAGAAACTTTCCGAACGCCAAAAATGACTTCTTTGTTTTAAAAGCCTATTAAATCTACTTATCAGGTCTAAATATACTGGTTCAAGCTGAGATACGACTTTATCAATCCATGTTCTTCGATAACTGGGTTCACTTCTAACAATATCTATATCATTAGAACAGAAACTTACACTCCGAATATAATTTTTTATTTCACTCTGTTTTTTCAAGATTGATTCATTGACATAAATTCTTTTAGGGCCTTTTCGGAATAAATTTAACTTTAAATCGTCTTTAAAATTTATCTGTCCTATAACTACAGCCATATCACTGTTGTTTTCTATTAAATCTTTATCGCTTAGTGCTCTATTAGATTTTAATTGACTTAAAAATTCAACCGACTCAAGTAAATTTGACTTGCCAATACCATTGCAGCCGAGAACAATTGCTCTTTGCTCTTTTAGATCAATTTCAAAACTTTTATGGTTCCGAAAATTTTTAATTTTTAATTTATTTAAAAAAATTTTTTTTGTGCATTCATTAATTAAATTAGCTAAGTTTAAAATGTTTAGATTTTCTTTAAAGAAATTGAAAAATTAAAGGGCATGTAGCTCAGTTGGATAGAGCATCAGATTCCGGTTCTGAGAGTCGGGGGTTCGAATCCCTCCATGCTCGTAAAATGATTTTTAAAGTTTATATGACATTACTCTTATTCCATTTGGATCTAGTATAAATCCATTTTCCTCTAAACTTATAAATGAAGATACTGGAGCTTGTACAGAAATACTGCATCCAGGCATTTCTCTATTTATTTTCTCAAGAGTTACTTGAAGCAATATTGAATAATAAAGTTGCTGATTATTCCCTGGCAATGCACTTAAATTCCACAAGTTAGCATTCAATCCCCTGTCGGAGGTAACTCTTACAAAGCCATATAATTTATTTTTTAATTCACTTTGTATGGTAAAAAAGAAGTTACTTTTCTGAATAGCCTCAGAAAGAGGCTTTATTGGAAATGTCTCACAACCACAATTTGCTAAAAGTTTGTTAACTTCTTTAGCTAGTGGGACTTGAGAAGAGTTAACAAAATAACCTTCTGGAAGAACAAGTTTTTTTTTAGAAAAATATTGCAATTATCAACCTGTATTTCTCATGCCAGCTGCTATCCCATTAATAGTTAAAAGTGCCCCCCTCAATAGTTCACTTCTGCTGTAAGCTCTTTTAGATTCATCTTTATTTATAATAAATTCGCTTATTGGAGGTTGTCTTGTCTGGTCTCTTAATCTTCTGAGGAGTGAAACCTGCAAAAACCCTAATGGAATAATTGTCTTATTTCTCAAGCTTACTGATGATTTCAGATCTCTATCAGATTCTAGGAGCTTATTTTTACCAGTAATTTCAAGTATTAGAGATTTTGTAAGATTATATTCTTTAGAGATGACTTCAAAAATATCATCAAAAGAATCTTTATTTTCTTTACTGCCAAGAGTATCAACATAATATCTAGCAACTTCAAGATCCACCTTAGATAATGTCATTTCCACCTTAGATATAAGCATCCTAAAAAATGGCCATCTTTGATGCAGAACTCTTAATAATTCAATTTGTTGTGGATCTGAATTTAATTCAGATGACAATGCAGTGCCTACTCCAAACCAACTTGGCAAAAGAAATCTACTTTGTGTCCAACCAAATACCCATGGAATAGCTCTTAAACTTGACAAATCTTTTGCACCTTTTTTTCTTCTAGCAGGCCTGCTAGATATCTGTAATTTACTTATTTCTTCTATTGGAGTGACCTCTTGAAAGAAATTTAACAAATCAGGATTCTCATGTACTAATTTTCTGTAATGAGACCTCGATGTTTCTGCCAACCTAGACATTAATTGATTCCATTCTGGAGTAGCGTCAAGTCTATTATTTACTAAACTATTTTGAATTACCGCTGTAGTTACAGTCTCAAGATTGTATAAAGCTAGTTCGGGAAGACTATATTTAGAAGCTAAAACTTCCCCTTGTTCTGTTATTTTTATTCGCCCTTTTAAAGTGCCACTTGGTTGAGCCAATATTGCCTGATAGGCTGGTCCTCCTCCTCTCCCTACAGAGCCACCTCTTCCATGAAAAAGTCTTAGCAATATGTTATTTCTACTTGAGAGATTTTGAAGAGCTATTTGGGCTCTATGAATTTCCCAGTTACTAGAAACAAACCCTGAATCTTTATTGCTATCAGAATATCCAAGCATTAATTCTTGTAGAGGTTTAAAAGATTCTCCTACTTTTGGCAATAATGATCTATAAAAATCTAATTTAAACAAATTTTCCATTACTTCTGGTGCTCTTTTAAGGTCTTCAACAGTTTCAAAAAGAGGAACAACTAATAATTGTGACTTTTGTGAATTTTGATCAAGAAGTCCCATTTCTTTTGCTAGTAAAAGAACTTCAAGCAAATCAGATGCACTATGACTCATTGAAATTACATAAGAATGACAAATGCGACTTCCAAATTCTTGCTGTAATCTCTTAACCATTTTAAAAACTGAAAAGGTTTCTTCTGTAGTTTTTGTCCAGTTAACATCAGATGGAATTAAAGGCCTTTTTGTATTTAATTCGTCTATAAGCCATTTAATTTTCTCTTCCTCAGACATTTGGCCATATTGAACAGATAAATCAAGATAATTTGTAAGCTCTTGAATAGCGTCACTATGCCTTGTACTCTCTTGACGAATGTCTAAACTTGCTAAAGAAAATCCAAAAATATGCACCTGAGTAAGTAGAGTGTTTACAGACTCACAAGTTAAATCTGTACTAATTAAACTATGTTTGATTAGTTCTAGATCATAAGTAAATTCGTTTACTGACTTGTAATATAAGTTTTCAACTTTATCTAAATTTTTGTTATCAGTTTCTCCCTCCAAGTCAAATTTCCACCCACTATCAGCTAATAAATTATTTCTTTCTTGTGTCAACCTTAATTTCTCTAAAATATAACTTAATTTTAATCTGTAGGGTTCTGATCTATACCTTGTAGCTCTAGCTTCATATATTTCAGGGAACTTAACTCTGTCAGTTTCGAGTGACTCTAATAAGGAGGAACTGACTTGACTCCATTGCATCGACACACTTAATTGATCTCTAAGATTAGACGTCGCAATAATATATCTTTCCAACATCAACTGCCTTTGGTAGCAAGCAGTTCTCCATGTTATATCAGGAGTAACCGATGGATTACCGTCCCTATCAGAACCTACCCAAGAACCAAAGTTACAAAAAGATTCTGAGGGCAACTGAACATCTGGATAATTTTCGGTAAGTGCTTCAGCGATCCTACCCCTCAATTGAGGCATCGCATTAAATAAAACTTGTTGAAAATAATGCAAGGCATAATCAACTTCATCTAAAACTGAAGGTTTAAATTGATGCAATTCATCTGTTCTCCACCAAAGTCTTACTTCCTCTTTTAATTGGGTTTTTAGAGAATTTTTTTCTTCTTTTGTCAGAAATTGCTCAATCTGTATTTTTTTTAACAAATTTGCTACTCTTGTTTGCTTATGTCTAATCGTATGTCGTACTATCTCCGTCGGATGTGCAGTAAAAACTAAACGAATATCCATTTCCTGTAATAACTCCTCTAATTTGCCTGGTGGTACATTTAATTTTCTCAGCCTGTAAAATAATTCTCTAAAAGTTACAGGAGCATTTTGCCTAGCCAATGCTGGGGCAAAAGGATCGAGATTGTCGGGCGATTTTTGAACATCCTTATTAGTAAAGCTTTGAATATATCTATCTTCCTCTACTCTTTGTTCCAAAATATTCACAAGTTGAAAATATAGTGAAAATGCCCTTGCTGCAGCTATGGATTCTGCTAAATCCATAGAATTTACAATATCAACTATTTCATTTTTAAAAGTTTTTGAACTATCACCATCAATTTGTTTTGAATAACTTAATTCTTTAAGCTGTATCAATCTCTCTGCTTGCTCATATGGGCATTCTTCTCTGAGCACAGATTCCCAGAGATCTTCAATTAAAAGACGATTTTTATCAAGTGGATCATTGTTACTTATCAGATCCTCGTTATTATTTTTTATCTGTCGAAAAGATTCCATATAATCATTATGTCACAAGTGAAAATGTTCAGATCAAAGTTTATTTAAATAATCAAACATTCTAGGCCTCACTCCTAATCATATCTTCAATGGAAATTTTCATTATCTGCTCAATAGAAAGACCTTTTTCATATTGATTTATCCATTTCATAGATTGATTGCCTTCTTCAAGCACTTTATAGATAGGATCTAAAAGATGTTTCATTCCAAAATTTTGTGCTGTGGATGATAAATCTATTAATAAGTTTTGAATCCATTCTCTACAAATAACTCTTTTGCCATCTTGCCAGTGAATCAACTCTGAATTCAAACTATCTTTAGCAGCATTAATTTCATTTTGATCACATATTTCTGACAACTCATCCATAGAAAAAACACTAGCATTCATAGGATCTAAGGTATTTATATTTTCAAAAAGATTTAAAATCCTTAGTTCTATCATGGCAGTTATCCCTAAAAGCAAATTAATATCGTGAACAAAATCACAAATTCTTAATTCCAAACGATCAAGAATTAAAGGTCTTTGAGGACCATTTGGTCGGATTGACGACCAAAAATGCCTAATATTTTGCATATTTTTATTAGATATATTTTCCTCTATCCAGTCGATATAAGAATTATGATTTACAAAAAAAGGCACTCTAATTGGAGTTTTTGGAAACTGGATCCATCTTTGCGAGTGATTATCCGTGATTTTATTATTTAAAAAAGGTGAACTAGCACTTAATGATAGATATAGAGCAGCCTCAGCTCTTATAAGTCTTATAGCTGTAAAAAGTTTATCTAAATCATCTATTCCTATGTTGATATGGACACTTGAAGTTGCAATAGATATTCCATAATTATCTTGAATAAATTGATGATAGACGTTTTCAGTATCAGATCTTTGAAATTGAATATCATGTTCAAAACAGAGAGTGGACGAAGGAATGATTGTTAAATTCTTAGTATTAAGCCACTTCCTTAACTTTTTTCTTGGAATTATTAATTTCTCATATAAAGAACCGTAGTCTTTTGCAGGTGTTGTTATATATTCAACGTTTCTGTTATCTGGCTCTTTTACAAAATCAGGAAATGTTTTTTCAATTTCAGCAGAAACACCAATATGTGAATTTAAAGAACCTGTGAAAAGTTCCACCTCAAAACCCTTATAAAGATTATTTTGAATCATTTATTTATCCAAACAGGCTAGTGCTTTAAATATCCCCTTTGCTTTATTTATCGTCTCTTGATACTCATTTTCAGGGAAAGAATCAGCAACAATTCCAGCTCCTGCTTGCACTGATACATCATATTTCCCATCTCTTGAGGGTTTAACTATCATGGTTCTTATAGTAATTGCTGTATTTAATGCACCATTAATATCAATAGATCCGTATACACCAGCATAAGGTCCTCTAGCATCTTTTTCAAAGTGTGTAATCAATTGCATAGCTCTTATTTTAGGGGCGCCAGTTACTGTCCCAGCGGGAAAGGATGCTTTGAGCAAATCCCATACATCAGCATTGTTTTTTAAGATTCCCTCAACTTGACTGACTATATGCATAACATGTGAATATTTCTCAATAACCATTAAATCCTTAACCTTGACAGTACCAATTTCACAAACTCTTCCAAGATCATTTCTCCCAAGATCAATTAGCATTACATGCTCAGCTATCTCTTTTGGATCTTTTAATAATTCTTTTTCTAATTCCAAGTCTTGTTGATTATCAATACCTCTAGGTCTTGTGCCAGCTATTGGTCTTAAGCTTGCAACAATCTGACTATTTTTATTTTTTTCTGCTTTAACCATTACTTCAGGACTTGAACCAATCAGATACCATGAGCCGAAATCAAAAAATGACATATATGGAGATGGATTAACCATCCTCAGACTTCTATATAAATTAAAGGGATCATTATTGACTTGAGTTTGGAATCTCTGACTTATGACTATTTGGAAGATATCTCCCTTTCTTATGTATTCTTTTGCAGAGAGAACTGCATCCTCAAAATCTTTTTTCTCCCAATTACTTTCTAGATTTAAATTCAAATTCTCATTTTCATTCCAATCTAAAAAATCATTTTCTTTTAGAGGTACTCTCATTAAATTTCTAGTTTTTCTAATTTTGGAAATTGAGTCTAGATACAAATCTTCAATTGAGCACTCTTTTGAAGAAGTTGTATCTGCATAAACAACTGCAGTAATGCATCTTTTTATTTGATCAAAAACAACTAACTGATCAAAAAACATCCATGAACCATAGGGAATATTATTTTTTGGGATTTCATTTATTGGAACGCTTGGTTCTATTCGATTTATTAATTCATAACCCCAAGAGCCATATAACTGTCCAATTGATGGTAAGTCATTTAGCATGGTTGACTTATATTCCTTTGTCCAACTTTTTAAAGTATCAAAAGGATCACCTTTATGTATTTCAGTTTTGCCATTATTCCAAGTTTTAACTATTTCTTCTCCATAACAAACGGCTTCCCAAAGAGGTTTAGTGGCAACAATACTCCACCTACCCAAATTCTCCCCACCTTCGACAGATTCAAGAAAAACACCATGGGAATCTTTTGAAGATAATTTTAACCAAGTCGATAATGGAGTCTCTAAATCTGCTGGCCAAGTTTGAACGATAGGTATAAAATTTTTACCTTCTTTGTAAGCCTTTAAAAAACTATCTTTCTGTGAGCTGATCATATTAATAATGTCAGCCCAAATTATAATTATTTTCTTCTTTTATATCAACTTTAAGGAAGTTAATCAAAAGTATTCTTAGTTGTAAATTTCAAACCAGCTGGATTAGGATTCTCACCTATTCTTCTAGGATTATGACCTACTTTCTCTCTGCCTTCATTTACTTTTTCAGGGAAAACGCCATCCTTTGGGTGTAAGAATTCAATATCGCCTCCTGGGAAAATTCGGTAGATTTTAAAATCTTCAATTCTTGGTTTGAAGGCTCTTAATTGTGTACCTAATGCAAGGCATTGCTCTTTTCTTGCAAAGTACATTAAATTATCACCTTCATGCATAATAGCCGCTCCACCGGTGGGCAATTCAAATGCTTGTTCCTTTGAACTTTTCCATACAATTGCATATTTTTCTTCGGTTTCTGCTGAGTTTAATAAACCCCCAGTACTTCCTATATGCTTTGGAAATTGACCAACTAAAGTTTCAGTCATCCTAAATTTTGAGTTATTTCTAATAAGAAATTAGCATTCATATTTTGCAAAATTCAAAATTAATAGGAAATTTTCTACATTATTTAATATATGTATAACTTAATTCTCATTTCATTTTGCATCTGAAATCGGAAAAAATACTGTCAAACCTGTATCACGTCTTTGTGTGACATGCCCTCCTAAACTAGCTAACAACTTTTGAGTGGCATTTTGACTAAGTTGTAAACTTCCAGTTTGAGGATTCCAATTTAAAACAGGACCAATATCAGAACCATTATCTTTTTTTAAAATTTCATTTTGATTGTTATCTAATTTTTGTACTTTGAGTTGAAGTTTGAGTTTTTGACCAGCTGGTCTTAATTCTAGAATCAATGTACTACCTTCTTTTAATCCTCTAGTATTTTTATCAATTAATCCTCCTAACATTAATTCTAATTTTTCAGAATCACTCAAAATTTGTGGAAGTTGTTTGGGAATATCTATCTTCAAAGAAATACCACGTCGATTTAATTGTTTATTCCACAAAGGAGCAAGTTTTTTGAAAATTTCGGCTAAATTAATTTTCGCCAAGTTATTCAATGATGGGACTTCATTACTAACTAATTCTGCTGCATTAAAGATTAAACCAAACCTATCAATTTGTTCATTACATTCATTATCTATTTGAATTAAACGATTTCTCATTGATTCATCCATTTTATATTTTTTTAAAGTAGAAGTTATTAGGGTTCTTATGGTTGCCAAAGGAGTTCTTACTTCATGAGAAATTGCACGTAATAATTTTGCCTCAGTTATTTGCACATTTTTTTCGTCATTTTTCACAGAATTCTGTATATTATGATTTGGCATAATATTTGCTAATTTTGCCGATAATATTGGCCAGAATAATTTTTCAAATTGATTGTTGATATTAAGGTTACCTAAATTATTTATTGCATTACGAAATTTTACTCCTTCATCATAATTTTCTTGATTTAATTTTGCATGCATTAATTCAATTGAAAGTTTTAGGCTTTCTTCATCACACTTCATTAAAAAAATTTTCTTATCTTTTTCTCCTACAATTGATAATACGCATTGAAAATTTGGGGTGATTATCATCAAAAAAGGTTCAAAGCCATCTTCCTGACAAAGATTTAAAACTTTATAATTACTTACTAAATCGAAATCTTTTTTTATCTTTTCTGAATTATTGACTGGTAAAAAACCTGCATTCTCATTCTGAAAGTATGGAAAGCCCTCAGGAGACCAAAGCCATCCATGAAGTTGATTTAAAAATTTTTTATCATTAAAAGCTGGCAGAGGCGAGGCAACCCACATCCCCCCCTCTTTATAATTCTGAGATAGAAAATCTTTTTGAATAACTTCTAAAGATGCCCACCACATTCTTCTGGATGTATCATCATCTACGTATATGGTTTGAACTCCTTTAATCAAAAGCTCTTGAATTTTTTTTATAGTTATTTGTGATTTCATCAACTTCTTAGTGATCTAGAACGTTTCAATATAGATAAAACAAATCCAATAAATATAAAATTAGTCACCAATGACGTTCGACCATAGCTCATAAAAGGAAGGGGAATCCCAGTAACTGGTCCTAATCCAATAGTCATAAATAAGTTAATAATTATTTGAAATGCAAAAGTTGAGGCTATTCCAATAACAATTAGAGATTCAAAGTTAGTCCTAGCAATAGATGCAGTATTAATAAGTTTTTTAATCAAAAAAAAGAGCAAAAATAAAACTATAGTGCACCCCACAAAACCTAATTCTTCCCCTAAAGCACTGAATATAAAATCAGTATGTTGTTCAGGTATAAATTGCAAATTAGTCAACTTACCTTGTAGCAAACCAGTCCCAAATAATCCTCCAGAACCAATTGCAATTTGACTCTGTATCAAATGATATCCGCCGCCTAATGGATCTCTATTTGGATCTAAAAATAAAACCAATCTGTCTTTTTGATATTCTTTTAAGCCATATTGCCACAAAATTGGTGTCAATTTTGCCACTAATAAATGGAAAGAAATAGCGAGAGCAGAAAAAATAATTTTCTTTTTTGAAGATCTATAAGCAAGATATCCTATAACTGGAATCCAGAAAATAAGAAGAGTTGGTAAGGTTAGATATAATAAAGATGTAATAATACAAAACACTAATATCAAAATCCACTCTATGGGCATTTGCGACCAATAGAGCATAACACCTGTCAAAACAAGTAAAACTAAAGAGGTACCTAAGTCAGGTTGAAAGAAAATTAATAGCCAAGGAATAACTACTACTAATAATGGCAATACTAAATCTCTTATTGTTAGTATTATTTTTCTGTCGAGCACTAAAGCAAGAGTTAATATAGTACTAAGTTTAGCTATTTCTGAAGGCTGAAAAGAAAAGATGCCCAAGTTTAGCCATCTTTGGGCTCCAGAAACTGAAATCCCAAAAAAATAAATTAGTAATAAGAATATTAAATTACACAAATAAAATGGAACCACATACTTTCTAAGTCTCTCTAACGGTATATAAGAAATAAAAAATGCTAAAAAATAACCTATAAAACCAGTAAGCATATGACCTAAATAGTTCGATACTAAAAGATCACCCTGAATACTTTTTATTAATAAGCCCGAAATAATTACTAAAAACAGGGGAATTATAAGTAGCGGAGAAAATAAAAAACCTCTATTAAAGTTGTCTTTTTTTTGTAAAAATCTTCTGTTATTTAATAAAGAAATTCTCTTAAACATCAATTAATTATTAACAAATTGATTCTTAATTAATTGAGCTAAATTACCAAATACAACAGAACTTTCTTTATTGGGCTGGCTTACCGAGATTGGTACGCCTTTATTACTATCATTAACGAGAGGGATTTCAATAGGAATTTGAGCTAATAATGGCAAGTCATTTTCTTTAGCTAATGTTTGTCCGCCACCTTTACCAAAAATTTCATATTTTTTACCTGGCATATCTGGCGGTATAAATACTGACATATTTTCTACAATTCCCAGTAAAGGTACTCCTAGTTGTTTAAACATTGCTAATCCCCTCCTTGCATCTTGCAAAGATACTTGTTGAGGAGTAGTGACAACTATAGCTCCAGAAATAGGCACAGATTGAGAAAGAGATATTTGAGCGTCTCCTGTTCCTGGAGGCAAGTCAATCACCAAAAAATCAAGATTATTCCATTCAACTTGGTACAAAAATTGTCGGATGATACTATTAAGCATTGGTCCTCTCCATATAACTGGCTGACCTTCTTCTATAAGGAAACCCATTGATACTAATGAAATTCCATATTTATTTATTGGTATTAACCTTTGATCACTGCCACTACCTTCTGTAACCTTTGGATTCTGTTCAGCAACTCCCATCATTGAGGGAGTATTAGGTCCATATATATCCGCATCCAGCAAACCAGTTTTTAAGCCTAATTTAGCTAGAGAACAAGCGAGATTAACTGCAATGGTGCTTTTCCCAACCCCACCTTTACCACTGCTAACAGCTATAATATGTCGAATTCCATCAATCTTCTGCAACTCAGGCGCATTATTTTGATTTTGAGATTCTGTTTTGGAAGGATTATTATCTAACTCTATTTGAACATCATCAATATCTTCAAAATCCAGTAGAACTTTTCTAACCTCTCCTACAATTCTATCTCTCTGAGAATTTGCAAACGATGGTAATGATAATGTTACGATTACTCTCGGTATAATCACTCTTACATTTCTAATCCAAGCTAATTCAATTACATTTTTCTGTGATCCAGCATCTAGAACTTTTTGTAAAGCAAAATTCGCATCTTCTATTGTGGTCATTAAATTTTTAAATATTTTGACAAGGTAGTCGACTGTTTAAAAGATTAAGAACTATGTCGAACTATCAAATAATAGGCAATAAGTACCCCCTAAGAGAAATTATAAAGAGAAACTTATAATTAACCAAAAAATTTTTTTTCTTCAAGATTTACTAAATACATGTTGAAAGAACCTCCTAAAAACTCGAGAGAAAAAACTAAAAATCTCTTATTAACTCTGCAAGACAAAATTTGTTCAGGACTTGAAAATGTAGATGGCAAAGGAAAATTCACAGAAGAATCCTGGCTAAGAGAAGAAGGTGGCGGTGGAAGATCAAGAGTGTTGAAAAATGGTTCTATTTTTGAGCAAGCAGGCGTAAATTTCTCGGAAGTACAGGGAAAAGAATTACCTCAATCTATAATCTCTCAAAGGCCCGAAGCAAAAGGTCATGAATGGTTTGCTACGGGAACTTCTATGGTTTTGCATCCTAAGAATCCCTATATTCCTACAGTTCATCTGAATTATCGATATTTCGAAGCTGGTCCTGTTTGGTGGTTTGGGGGAGGTGCAGATTTAACCCCTTTTTATCCTTATCTTTCTGATGTAAGAAATTTTCATAATGAGCATAAAAAAGCTTGTGAAAAAGTTGATCTAGATTTGCATAAAGTTTTCAAACCATGGTGTGATGAATATTTCTTTTTAAAGCATAGAAATGAATCTAGAGGCATAGGAGGTATTTTTTATGATTATCAAGATGGATCAGGCAAAATATATAGAGGAAATAATCAAAATGGAGAGGCATCAAAAGCTTCACAAAATATTGGCAGATCTAATTTAAATTGGGATAATTTATTTTCTTTAGCAGAAAACTGTGGGCAAGCATTCCTCCCCTCATATTTGCCCATTATTGAAAAAAGAGCTTCTCAAACATATTCATCGCAGGAAAGAGAATTCCAGCTATATCGAAGAGGTAGATATGTCGAATTCAATTTAGTTTGGGATAGAGGGACGATTTTTGGACTACAAACAAATGGTAGAACTGAATCTATATTAATGTCTTTACCACCTTTAGCTAGATGGGAATATGGATATAAAGCTAAAAAGGGTTCTCGAGAGGAATTTCTCACATCAATTTTTACAAAACCCCAAGATTGGTTAAACGATAAAGAGTTAGAGAAATGGTGTATAGAGAATAATATTTTTGATTAAAAATTATCGAATAAAATCTTAAAGTATCTTAAATAGGCGTTTTAAATAAAGAACCGTCACTTTTCAATTGCAGTTTTTCTCCAAGTTCATTTTCTAAAGAGATTAATTCATCCCTATGAGCTCTTAGTCTCATGAAAGTTGAATCATTTTCATTTTCGTTGATCAACCTTAATTCAAATTTCTCCTCTCTTGCTGATTTTTTAAAATAAACAATTCCAGACAAAGGGCCACCAATTAATCCTAAAAGAATAGGCCACCAACCTAATTCAGGATATATTTGAATAATTACTAATCCCAAAGCACAAGAACCAAAACCGCCAAGAAAACCTAAAAAGATTGCTAAAAATCTACTAGAAACAACTTGACCCTTGAATATTAAAATTCTTTGTTCAAAATCCCCTCCTGTTTGCTTCCATCCCCTCAAATTAAGCCATTCACATAAACCATTTAAAACCTTAATTGGCTGCTGAGAAGATTTAATTTCAACGATGGTTGTTCTATCTTTACTGGATGCCCTAAGGAAAAAAAATAATCCTATAGCCAAGAGAATTGTCAGCAATAATGTTGAATTTAAGGAATAGGACATTTAATAAATGTTTTCTAATAACTCGAGAATAAAAATTAAAGTTACATCATATTCTATTTTTTTAGAATTATTCTGTAAAATAATTTTATAAAATAAAAATTCTTAATTAAATAAAATCTTAAGTAATATTCTAAATCTTAAATTAACTTAAATACTTATTAAAAATGACTATTGAAAGTAAAAATATTGATCTTCTTTATAACGATTTAACAGTAGATTTATACAATCTTTATAAAAAATCATCCTACCTAGCTATTGACACTGAAGCAATGGGTTTAATCCATGGAAGAGATAGACTCTGTTTAGTACAAATATGCAATGAATTTAAAATAACATGCTGTATAAAAATCGAACTTAATACATCTTCTTCGCCTCATTTAAAAAAACTTCTTGAAGATGAAAAAATTACTAAAATATTTCACTATGCGAGATTTGATGTAGCAGCTCTAAAGTGCAATCTTGAAATTAATACAAAAAATATTTTTTGTACAAAAATTGCTAGTAAGTTGGCAAGAACTTATACAAATAAACACGGTTTAAAAGATTTAATTAATGAATTGTTAGGTATAGAACTGGACAAAAGCTCGCAAAGTAGTGATTGGGGTAGCAACGAAGATTTAACAAAAGATCAATTAGATTATGCAGCAAATGATGTTAGATATTTAATTGAAGCTATGCATAAATTAAAAGTTATCTTAGAAAGAGAGAATAGATATGAATTAGCTCAAAAATGTTTCGAAACAGTTTCTGTACATGCTGATTTGGACATACTAAAATTCTCAAATATATTTGAACATTAATAATCAATCTTCAGTTAAAAAATTATCTTCACCATCAAGAGTTTCCATAAGCTTATCAAGTATTCTTGAAGAACTTAATTTATCTCCATCATTTTTTTCACAAATTTTTAAAACATTTTGCGCAACTTGTATTTTTTCTTGAATAGTTTTCGAGCCTTCTTTTGCAATTTGAATTTCTACTTTTTTTTTAGCAGAAGACAAGCTTATACTCATAAGTTTTGCAATCTCTGCACAAATTTTTAAATATTGCCGATCATTTATTGGATACATAAAAGAATTAATAATTAATAAGCTAGTGCCATTTACTAAGATAACAAATAAAGGTTTATGGCATCTACGATTTTATTACTTGCTCCGGATTCCCCCATTCTTTTTTTGCCTATTTTTGCTTGTTCTAACCTTTCAATTTTTTCTTTCAAAAGTACACTTAAACGTTTTAAAAGGATTTTTTTGTTCTTGCAAACTAAAACACTACCGCCCAATAATCTTGATTGCCTTTTTGCAAATGATTTTGTAAATTGTGGTCCAGTTCCTGGTAGAGAGAGAGATGGAATTCCAAGGCCAGCAATTTGCTCTGTAGCAGTTCCTGCATTAGACAAGCCAACTTCTGCCATATTGGCCCATGAATTGAATTTACCTTTTCCAATCACTACATATTGATCTTTCTTTTTCCATACTGAATCTTCATTAATTAGAAATTTAACTTTACTCTGTTTTATAAAACCATATTTATTTAAATAATTTTGAATTTGAATCACATTTGCATTAATACTCAAAGGCAAAAGAATAACCAAATCCTTTGATAAATGAAAATCTTGCAAACAATTTAAAAAATTATCAAGATTTTTAAGAGCTTCAGGATATCTACTTCCAACTAATAAAATAATCCTTTTAAAAGGAATAATATTTAATATTTTATCGTTTGTTGTATTAACAAAATCCATCATTGGATTACCCAAATATTTTGCATCAATATTTTTTTTATTCAAATTATTAGCTGTAATTTTATCTCTCATAATTAAATTTTTACATCTTGGAGATTTCATTAAAAACATTTCCCATGGATCCCATTCAGAACCTTTCAACTTATGATATAAATCGCTTAAATCCCAACCTGGCCCACTACTCCAAGTATGATCACTTTTGGGAGTTCCAATGAAACTAAATTCGCATTCTGAACTCCAAGCGTAGAGTAATGGCAAGAAATCGCCTACTGCGATAATTTTGCAGTTATGTTTTGACTTCTGTTTTACAATTAGAAAATTTCTTAAATTATCGATTAAAAATCCTGCAAACAAATCAAGCACAAATCCCTTAAGACTTTGATTACTAAAACCTCCACTAGGCAGCTCTTTTAAAAATCCTATTTTACGAAAATTCTTTGATTTTATGGAATTAAATACATCTCCATTTCCTACTAACGGTAAAACTTCAATATTTTTATTTTTTATTTTTTTTAGTAATCTTTTTATTATCTCCGATGCAATTACATCTTCTCCATGACCATTGCATATAAATAATAGAGAATGAGACACCTTACTGTTAAGATCATAAAAAGACTCAATCGAATCTTTTTCGGCGGCATGGCCAAGTGGTAAGGCAGAGGATTGCAAATCCTTTATCCCCAGTTCGAATCTGGGTGCCGCCTTATTAAATTTTTTTACAAATCTAATTATGAAGTTTTCTAAGAACTTCAATTTGAAATAAAAGGTATAAAGTTTCAATTACTTATTGATATATAGAAAAATGATCTTTTCTTTTATTTATTGATAAATAATACCCGATAACTATTAATAAATAAAATTTAATTAATTTATTAATTATTTTCATCAGATTATTTATATAAAAATTTGAATTTTTTTAGTAATCATTATCTGCTACACACATTCCCAAACATCTAACACCATTTGAGGCAGTCCTTTTGCAATGATTACATAAAATGGGATCTTTCTCTGAAGTAAGGTTAATTTTTGGATTATTTTGGTCTTTAAAGCTTATTAACTCTTGTGTTGAATCAAATAGAGTCATTCTTAGAATCATCACTTGATTCGATACTAACAACAAGTGAAGCATTAGTGTTGGAAGAGGGTATATCCATAATTTTTACAGTTTCTTTAGGCTCATCAATAACTTGATTTTCTTCAGCACTCTCATCAACTGCACAAGCTTCAAGAGCCTCTCTAAGAAGTGAATCAAAAGTTGCTCCAGGTAATCTATGTCTAGCAACCTCAAGAAAAGTTCTCGGTAACGATTCAGATGCAGCATCTCGTAAAGCAGGATTATTCTTTCTATGTTCTTGTTCTTCTTCTATTGATTTAATAAACCTCAGTGTGACGTCTCTTTTAGTAGAAGCTTTTATCAGCGTATCGTTTTCCGGATTACTAACGTTAGGTTCATTTTCAAGATCACTAAGTCTTTTTTCCAAACTATTCAAAACTTCATTAGCTTCTTTACTAATATGCGCTAATTGACCATCAGACAAATTAGGTAAATCAGCAACAAAAACTTTCCCATGATCCCTTAGTGTCAAGAAAGTTGGTCTTGGGCCTTGAGCCTGTCTACCATTTGATTCAGAATTATTACCTATTGGTCTTTTTGGAGGTGTAGGGCCAGCTGAACTACGTCTACGTGTAATTCTTTGATTATTTGCAAAGGGCATTGAATAAAGGTTAAATCTTAATACTTAAACTTCCGATATAATTCGGCGGTAATTTTATTATATTACACCTAACTTTTTCATTTGGGTATAAAAAATAATTTTTTAAAACTCATTTAAAAAAGATAAACAAATTTAAGTTAAAATTTCTGGCAAAAATTTACTAATTGTTGAATTATTTTTTCGAACTATCCTTCCAATTTCCCAACTATCTATATCATAATCTTCGCAGATACTTAATATCGCGTCCTTAAATTTTTTATCAATAATTAAACAAAATCCAACTCCAAGATTGAAAGTATTCCAAAAATCTTTTTCAGGAATAGATCCTTTGTCTTTAAGGAATTTAAATAAAATAGGTATTTCCCAAGAACTGGTATTGATATAAGGAATAAAATCAGAAGGAATACATCTTGGTAAATTTTCTGGAATTCCTCCTCCAGTTATATGAGACATTGCTTTAATTTCTATATTTTCAGATAACATTTGGTTAATCACATTATTGTAAATTTTTGTAGGTTTCAATAACTCATCATAAAAACTTAAGTGAGAAACTTTTTCAAATTCCTTTTCTATTTGATTATTGTTTTGGATAATTTTTCTTACTAAACTAAAGCCATTACTATGAACTCCATTACTTTTTAAAGCAATTATTAAATCATTTTCAGAAACTTTTTTACCATTAATAAGCTTATCCTCATCGACTATTCCAACACAAAATCCTGCAAGGTCATACTTATTTTTTGAATAAAATCCTGGCATTTCAGCAGTTTCTCCGCCGAGTAATGAACAGTTATTTTCTCCGCAGCCATGTGAAATTCCCTGAACAACCCTCAATAATTGTTTCTTATCAAGCTTACCAGTAGCAATATAATCCAGAAAAAATAACGGTTTTGCACCACTAGTAATGATATCGTTCATGCACATAGCAACTAAATCAATACCAACCTCAAAGTGAAAGTTTTTACTTTGGGCTAATTCTAATTTTGTTCCAACACCATCAGTTCCTGAAACAAGAACTGGTTTTTTAAAACTATCGATAGGAATTCTAAACAAGCCTCCGAACCCGCCAATACCCTCAATCACATTAGGTGTATGAGTTCCTTCAACTGCCTGTTTGATTTCGGAAACAAATTCTCGTCCAGCTTCTATATCAACACCTGATGTTTTGTAATCCATGAAATAAAAATGATAGACTCTCCCTATATAGATATTCCTCCTAAGATTGCTTTTGTCCAGTAATTATTTATCAAATAGATTTATTTTTTAAAAACAAAGTGAACAAAGTAATAATAAGGAAAACTGAAGAAATAGAAAATTGGAGGAGAAATATAAATAGTGAAATTAACTTTATTCCAACAATGGGTAATCTTCATAATGGACATATAAAATTAATATCCACAGCAAAAAATGACAATTCTAATGTTAATTTAGTAAGTATTTTTATTAATCCACTTCAATTCGATAACAAGTTAGACTTAGAGAATTACCCTAAAACAATTGATAATGATATAAAAATCTCCTTTTCAAATGGCGCGGATGCCATCTTCATCCCAAGCAATGAAGATATATATCCACCAAATAATAAAAATATTAAATTCCTAAAAGCTCCAATAGAATTATCTTCTGTATTATGTGGATTAAATCGAATTGGACATTTTGATGGCGTTTGTACAGTAGTTTATAGATTACTTAATCTCATCAAGCCTAAAAATCTTTACTTAGGAGAAAAAGATTGGCAACAACTTTTAATTTTAAAAAATCTTGTTCTAAAAGAGAAATTAAATGTTACTATTAAATCTATTCCTACACAAAGAGATTTTGATGGAATTCCTTTAAGTTCACGTAATATACATTTATCAAAAAAAGAAAGAAAATTGATCAGATTTTTTTCAAGTGAGTTATTAAAAGCAAAAAAAAATTTTCAACAAGAAAAAAATATCAATTTAAACGAAATAATTAAAAAGTTATCAGCAAAAAAAATTTCAATCGAATATTTAGAACACTTAAACCCTCATACCCTCCAAAAAGCGAGACTTGAGGATAATATTTCGTTACTGGCTGGTGCGATAAAATGTGGAGAGACAAGATTAATTGATCACGTTTTCCTAATGAAAAGAAGGCCGATTATTGCAATTGATGGTCCTGCAGGGTCAGGTAAAAGTACTGTAACAAAGTTAATAGCGAAGAAACTTAAACTTCTATATTTAGATACTGGCGCGATGTATAGGGCATTGAGTTGGCTTATACTTAAAGAGAATATTGATTATAAAAAAGAAAAAAAATTACTGAATATTTTCAAAGATATATCTATTGTTTTCAAGTCAAATACAAATTCACATCAAGATGTTTATATTAATAACTACTGTGTTACTGAAGAAATTAGGTCGCAAAAGATAAGTTCAATAGTTTCTAAAATTTCCTCGATAAAAGAAGTAAGAAAATTCTTAGTAGAAGAACAAAGAAAAATTGGAGAATTAGGCGGCCTTGTAGCTGAGGGAAGAGATATAGGAACTACTGTTTTTCCTCATGCAGAACTTAAAATATTTTTAACTGCTAGCATTGATGAAAGGGCAAAAAGAAGAAAATTTGATAAAAATAGTAAAGACTTACAAGAAATAGACCTTAATACATTAAAAGAACTTATAAAGAAACGAGATTTTGAAGATTCCAATAGAGAAATTTCACCTCTAATAAAAGCGAATGACGCAATAGAAATTATTACGGATGGATACACAATTAATGAGGTGGTGGATAAAATTATTGATCTTTATAATGACAAGATTCCTAAAGAGACTGAGATCAAATAAATTCAAGCAATACTTTCCAAAAAACCGTTTACAGAGTCTTCTAAAATATCAAGGACATAATCGAAGCCCTCATCACCTCCAAAATATGGGTCAGGAACTTCTTGCTCATTAAAAACTGTTCTAAAATCTTGCATTTTTTTAATTGATGCAAAACCAGCTGAAGCTGTTCTATTTTTAAGATCTTGAATATTTCTAAAATTTGAATCGTCCATCGCAAGAATATAGTTAAATTCGTCAAAATCCTTGTTGGTAATTTGACGAGCCCTGCTTAAGATATTTATATCTCTTCTTTCTGCCGCAATTCTCATCCTAGAGTCAGCTTTTTTTCCAATATGCCAACTCCCAGTTCCAGCAGAATCTACAATAAAGCCATCGGTTAAGCCCTTCTTTTCAATTAGACTTATAAAAATAGCTTCTGCTGCAGGAGACCTACAAATATTTCCCAAACATACAAAAAGAACAGAAATTTTTTTCATATGATTTCAAATTTCAGTAAATTATAAGACTTTTAAGTAGTAAATAAAACTTCTTTAATTAAAGATTCAGTAAATTCTTTACCAAACAAACTCGACAACATTGGCCTCGCTGGATCGTTATCTCTTCTATAGTTCAAATAATTATTTTGACCGTTTATTAATTCTTTTTGCTGTTCAATATTGACTTCTTTGCTTTCGAAAAGAATTTTCAAATACAAATCAAGATATTCCTTAAATGAGGTATAAAGCTGATTAGAAATTAAAAAATCACTTCTTTCTTCTTTAGGTAATTTTGACCATATTGCTCCTGGAGAAAAAAATCTAGCTACATCCTCAGACATTTCTTCAGCTAATGGAAGTGATGAATGACAATGATTTTTGAGTTTGATAAGTTTTTCTAATAACTGACTACTATATTGATTTTGTATTTTTAATGAGGGCTGAAAATCTAACACTAATAAATAACTATTAGGTAGAGAAACAAAATCTACTCCAAAAAATGGGACGTTATAAATCGTATTAGGAATAATTAAAAAATTTAACACAGAATAATTTGGACTATTTATACACACTGCTCTTGCGAATTGAATTCTTTTTTTATGCGTTACACCCCAAGTAGAGAGATTCACATTTTTTTTTGATTTTTTTGAACCATAAGTTGAATCTTTATAAGAATATTCCGAGGGTATTATTTTTTCTAAACAGTTATATTTACTTAAATTATTTGTTAAATATTTTAAAAAATTATGCCATCTCCAATGTGGCCTGTAAAAAATAGTATCTTGTATTAACATTCAATAAATAATCTCATTATTTAATGTAAAAAGGAATTTATTGACAAATTTTTTTGTCCATTTTTCTCCAAAAAAAGATTTAAACAATTTATCTGCAGGGTCTTTTTCAAAACTATACTTATCATATTTAATTTGATTAATCTTTATTTCTTCTGCATCTAAGAATTGATTAACAGGATTCGATTTATGAATGTTCAAATAATTATTTACAAATGAATGGAATATATTATTTAAATCTCTATCAAGATTTAATTTATTTCCTCTACATATAATTACCCATGGCGAAAAATACTTTTTTGAATCATATATATTCTTCATTTTATTATTATCAAATGCAGAATATTTTTTTTTAATAATACCTAAACTTGAACAATATTTTTCGAGATATTTGCCTTCTTGAATTAAAGGTTGATAATCAAGTATTGCTAATAACTTTTGAGAAGTTCCAAACCATAAAATATCAGCTCCTAAAATAGGCATTTCACAATCAAACTTTGGATATGCAACCGTATTAAACACTTGCAGTTTTTTGCCACCATCTAATCTTGTTATTCGCCACTTTCTATATTCGGGAGATGAAAAAAGCCAATTCTTAATAATATATTTTGAGTCTTCATTATGATGTTCTTTAAATTCGCTAGATATTTGTACTTCATGACCATTTAATTCATCAATATTGGTTTTAAGAAAATCAACTAATGAATCAAACATAAATATTAGGTCTCGGTACTTCCTTTCCTGACTTTTTTTGTAATGTAATTGAATACAATCTTTCCTAAAACAGCAATCAAGTTACCTTCAAGCTCCTTAAACATTTTCATATTGTAAGTAAAAGCTTGATTAGCTTCATCAATAATTTGATCAGCAGTCTTTTGATTTATTGGAAGTTGATTCAAAGTAAGGGAATATTCTTCCTTGAATTTCTTTTCATCAGCAATTAATTCAAACTCATAAAAATTTAAACCATCATTTCCCTGCAAATTTAATGCTTTTTTAGCGATCCTTTTCAAGATTTGCCCTCCAGATAAATCTCCTATATAGCGAGTGTAGTGGTGACCAACTAATAGCTCTGGTGAATTTTTTGCGACCTCTCGGATTCTTTCAACATATTCTTTTGCTGAGTGGGAAATATTAATTTCATTCTTCCAGTTTTCACCAAAATAAAATTTAAGATCATTTACAAGAGTTTCTTTCCTGTATAACGATTTAAAACCTATGGGTTTTATTACGGGATGTTCCTCATTGACCAGTCTTTCAATTTCTTCTTCCATAGCTTCATAAACAAAATATAAATCACTAATTAATTTTCTATAAGATTTTTTTTCAACAACTCCTTTTAAAAAACAAGCCACAAAGCCAGTATTTTCTGCCATAGTATGGGATTTTTTTGTCCCTTCTCTTAATTGTCCTGCAAGAGCAACTGCCATATATTTTGAATTATTTTTGTAAGTGTATTTAATCTACAAGGAAAATACATAAAACAGCTAATTTTTGTTACCAGCAGATGTTGTAGAGAATAACTTATAAAGTTCTTTACAAACCAAAAAAAGGTTATCTTTTTGTTCCTTTTGCGGTAAATGAGTACCAGTCATTTCCCAATCACCGATGGTAGCCACTCTCCATCTCTCGGAGGGAACAATCATACCTCGCATTATTATTCCCAACAATTTCGGAACTCTGCCATCATTATCATTTTCAATTCTTAATTGTAAGAGTATTGCTCTACATTCAATAAGAGGACTCCAACCAGGGAAATGAAACGCAAAATCAATAGTATCTTGCATGGATTCATTATTTGAATTGTCCCAGGGACTAAAGTTTACGCTTGCATCTGGAAAATATTTCCGAAACAAAGCTGCGGTGGAGGCAATTTTATTGGCTATTTCAACATTACTTACATTTGAACTCGCATTCATAAAGTAGTTGAGTAATTTTTTTGAAAATGACATAATTTGCTTTAACTTGCTTATTAACTACTTTTTCTTTTAATAAAGATGTTGAAATGCTGATCAACAAACTATTCTCTATTCACATTTGAATAATAAATTTCTAGGTTTTAAAGAAAATAACTCATCGCAAATTACAATACGAGCAACTTCAATGAGTTATATTTTATTAATTAAATGCTATGCCAAAATTTGAAAAATTAACTTTACCTAATAAAGGCGAGATAATAACTTTTAATCAAGGCAAACCTAATGTTCCTAACAATCCAATTGTCCCATTTATTAGGGGTGATGGTACTGGAGTTGATATTTGGCCTGCAACTCAAATCGTTCTTGATTCGGCGATTAAAAAAAGCTATGGAGATGAAAGAAAAATTAATTGGTTTAAAGTCTATGCAGGCGATGAAGCTTGTGAACTTTATGGAACATATAACTATCTGCCTCAAGATACTATTGAAGCAATCAAACACTTTGGTGTAGCCATCAAAGGTCCTTTAACGACTCCCATCGGTGGAGGTATTAGATCTCTTAATGTTGCATTAAGGCAAATCTTTGATTTATATAGCTGTGTTAGACCATGCAAATATTATTCAGGAACTCCAAGCCCTCACAAAAATCCCCAAAATTTAGACGTTATTGTTTATAGAGAAAATACCGAGGATATCTACATGGGTATTGAATGGGAAGCGGAGGATAATAATTGTCTTGAATTAATTAATCACTTAAATAAAGTTGTCATACCAAACAGTAAAAATTTAAAAAATAGATCTATACCAGACGGATCAGGTATTGGAATAAAACCAGTAAGTAAATCTGGTAGCCAAAGGCATATTAGAAAAGCTATTGAACATGCCAAAAGATTATCAGGAGATAAAAGGCATGTAACTCTTGTACACAAAGGGAATATTATGAAATATACAGAAGGTGCATTTAGAGATTGGGGATATGAATTAGCAGTAAATGAATTTAGAGAAGATTGCATTACAGAGAGAGAAAGCTGGATTTTAGATAATATTCAGAAAAATCCAGAAATTACAATTGAAAATAATGCTCGAAAAATTGAACCAGGTTTTGACAAGCTTACAAATAACAAAAAAGCATTCATTTGCGAAGAAATTAAAGAAGTTATTGCATCAATATCAAATTCTCACGGAGATGGAAAATGGAGAGAACTTATTCTTGTTGATGATCGGATAGCTGATAGTATATTTCAACAAATTCAAACTAGACCTCAAGAATATTCAATTCTTGCAACCTTAAATCTCAATGGAGACTATGTTTCTGATGCAGCTGCAGCAATTGTTGGTGGCCTAGGTATGGCTCCTGGTGCAAATATTGGAGATAATGCAGCAATTTTCGAAGCTACGCACGGTACTGCGCCAAAACATGCAGGCTTAAATAAGATAAATCCAGGCTCAGTCATTCTTAGTGGTGTAATGATGCTTGAATATTTTGGTTGGAATGAGGCAGCTAACTTAATTACTAATGGTTTAAGTAAGGCAATTGAGCAAAAAAAAGTCACCTATGATTTAGCGCGCTTAATGGAACCAAAAGTAGAACCCTTATCCTGCAGCAGTTTTGCTGAAGAAATTATCTCAAATTTCTAATTATAAAAATTATTTTTGTTTTCAAAAATTTTCCAAATATTAACCAGTGAATCTTTATTACCAATGTTTCCAGGATGAGTAACAACGGGAAGTTTTTCGCCATTTTTTAGGTTGTAAGTCACCACTGAAATGCCAGTTAAAATCTGTCCTTCAAGATAAACATAATCTGCATTAAGTCCTTTACTAAGAATCAAATTTGTTGTTATTCCACCTTTTGAAATCAAATATCCTATTTCATACTTCAAATCCGTGACTAATTCAGCAATAAAACAAGCAAGTAAATTATAAAAATTAAATAGTTCAGAAGAATCTAAAGACATAAAATTTCTTGAAGTAAACAAAACAGGAGTTTTTCCTCTCTCAAAAGAAAATCTAATTTCTTTTAAAAATTTATTTTTAAACAAATTTCTTCTCTTCTGATTATTATTTGATGAAGTAATTTTAAAGAATTCAAAAACATCTAATTCAATTGGATTGCAATTACTTATCTCTAATAAATTATTCAATTGTATTGTTGAAAGTTCTACATAAGATCCAACAATTATCAGTCCTGGAAGAAAACTCTTTTCTTTGTTTCTTATTCTTAAATTAGAGAAAAATATTTCAGTCTGAGAGACACTTTTTTTCTCAGAAATTGAACTTATGAAACTTGCTGCAGTTCGAAAAAGAAATTTTTTTTGTTTAATTAATTTTTTAATTACTAAAGAAAATTTTTTTAGTTGAGAATAATTCTCTACATCTACAACTACATGTTTATTATTCTCCAAGTTCTTTAGTGTTTTAAAAACAATATTATTTTCTTCATCATTTAGCATTTCAATATCTGACAATAAAAGATTTTGAATATCTTCAAAATTTATTTGCGATTTACTTTGCTGAAATAAAATATTCTTTACATTACTTGTCTCATATCCAAAAATTTTATCTGTTGCAAAAATTGTTTGACTAATAGGAGTTTTATCAACAAAATGAGATCCATTAATTGTGAATCTTTTACCTTCTATGAAAGCTGGAATATGAAAAGTAGCATCAAAAGGACCTAAGCAACTATTTAGAGCAATTGGCTCTAAATAGTTATGTCCTCGAAGGGTAGAGTCGCCTCTACTTATAAAAATAATTTCTTCTTCATAGGCTTGAGAAGTAATTACAGTCTTAAGATTTTTGCAAATTTCCTCTATTGTTAATTTCGCATCATTTTCCGATAGTGACCTTGTATTAGCCAAAATAAAAAATAAATTAGATTTAGATTCGAAACCTTTAGCTAAAGTTGAGCAGTCCCACTTAAGCAGTAATAAGCAATTGTGAACAGTTTGAGAGCCTGTGGGATCATCATCTATAACGACAAATTTCATAAGTGTTGCAAAATTACTTAAGAGATTTTATTTGTATTGAGGCATTTAACCTTTTACTATCATTTGAAGGAATCATAATGTTTCTAAATCCATCAACAAAAGAATTTCGGGGACTAGTCCAAGGTTCAAGACATATCATTCTTCTTGGAGGATCACTCCAAATAACACCTAGATCAAAAGGATATGGATGATTTAAAGTTACCTCTCTTTTAAAAATTTTATCTCGAAAAGAGCTTCTACCGGAAGTATACATAAGTAGATCAACTCCTAAATTAATTTTGTTTAATTCATCTAAAGTATTACTTATAGTATTTCTTTCTTGATCCTGACAATTAAGTGGATTATCAACAAACTCTAAATTATTGAAATCTGAAATTTTAAAATAAGGATGCAAACCAAAATTTATAGGCATAGCAAAGTCTGTTTTGTTATGGATTGTAATTTCAAATTCTAAAGAGTTAATTTTTAAGATAACTTCTATTTTTAGTTCGAAATCGAAAGGATAATATTTTTTGGTTTTCTTAGATGCCTTTAAGAATAAACATAAAAATTTTTCATTTTCATTGAAGGAGTATTGCCATTGCAAATCCCTAGCGAAACCATGTTGAGGTAATTGCAAATAATCATTTCCAAATACTGAACTAGAGGTATTGAGATTTCCACAAATTGGAAACAAGATTGGAATGCCTCCCCTAATACTTTTTGTCTTATCCATAAATCTTGTTTCATCGAAATAAAGTATTTCATTACCATCCGAAACCCAATTTGTAATAACGCCTCCTCTTTTAGGACAAAATTTAATGTAATTATTTTTATCCAATTGAAAGACAAAAATTCCTTGGTCCTTATTAAGTAATTCAAGTTTCACGATTATTACTTAAAGAGAATCAACCCAATCCAAAATATGCTGATTAACTAATTCAGGTATCTCATCATGAGGACAGTGTCCTGCATCAAGAATAATTTCTTTTGTATTCTTTGGTGTAAATTTTTTATATAGATTTCTTTTTTTTGGAGTGTTCATCCATGGATCTTTCCCTCCCCAAAGAAGTAATAATGGTGCATTTAGTTTTGCGAATAGCTTATCCAACGGCAATCCCTGAGGACCTGATGGGTTAAATACACTTCTAAAAACATTAAAAGCTCCGAAATCTAGAGAAGGCTTTCTTATTGACTCAACTAAAAAATCATCAACATTTTTTTTATCAACATAAACTTGGTTCAATGTTTTTTTAATATTTTTTGGATTTCTCATATTTTCAAAAATCAAACGTTGAAGAACAATATTTTTCAAAAATATGCCGGCAACTGTTTCAATTGAAGTTTGCAACATATTCTTTTTGATAGTTTTTTCTTCACTAAAATATCCAGCAGCATTAAGTAAGATCACTCCTGCGTTTAGCTCATTCAATTCTGCACCAGCTGCTAATGCGGCATAACCACCTAATGAATTTCCAACAACAATTGTAGGTTTTTTTATTTTCTCTTTTACATAAGCGACAACCTGATCTTTCCATAAAGATCCTGAATATTCGACGTCTTGAGGCTTAGGACTTTTTCCAAAACCGAGTAAATCGATAGCATGAACTTCGTATTTTGTACTCAAAATAGGAATATTAAATCTCCAATGATCCGTAGAAGCACCGAAACCATGAATTAATAAAATTGCACATTCTTTTGATGTTTGCTCCGGCTTAGCGGAAACTGTATGAATTGGGTAATTTAAAAAATTCCAGTTATAATTTACATCACTATCTATCTGAGCTGACTTTTCCATTCATTGAAAATTTATCTTTATTAATTCTAATAAACTTATTTCCTAAAGAAGACCCACAGGATCAGCTGCAACATCATCTGAAATTTTATTGCCATCATTTGGGGGCTTATCTTTTAGAACAATTCTTAAGAGTACAGGTGCAAGAAATGTAGTTCCTATAACCATTAATAAAATAGCTGCTTCAAGAGAAGGAGTTAATAACTTAGCGCTCGTTCCTAGCCCAAGAAAAATTAAACCAACCTCTCCTCTAGGCATCATACCCAAACCTACAACTAATCTATTTGTAGGTTTATCACTTGAAAATACCCATCCGGCTGCAATTTTTCCAATAATCGCAACAACTAATAAAAATCCTGCAACTACAAGAGCTGATCTGCTTGTTGGATCAAGTGGATTGATAACAGATAAATCCATTCCAGCTCCAACTAATACAAAGAAAATAGTTGCGAATAAGGAAACTAAAGGTAAAACAGATTGTTGTATTGCATGATTATTTTTAGAACTACTAAGAATCAATCCAGCTGCAAAAGCCCCTAAAGCTGCTTCCAATCCAATGGCTGTTGCCACGAAACAACACAATACAAGTATCACAAAAGAAGCTACCACCACGGCCCCAGGAGCCTTTAATCTATCTAATAACCAATCAAAACCTGGAGCAGCTGTTCTACTTAATGCAATAGCAGCAATAACAAACACTACAGCTGCTGCAACTAATTTAACAATGGGTGCGATTTCTAAAGTACCTCCTGCAGCAAGGGCGACTACAACTGCCAGAATAACAATTCCCAAAATATCGTCTAACACTGCTGCACCAATAACAATCTGTCCTTCTCTAGTTTTCAAATATCCCAATTCACCGAAAACACTTGCTGTAATTCCTATACTTGTGGCTGTCATAGATGCTCCAGCAAAAACTGCTGGAATTAGATCTACTTGGAAAATAAACATTAATCCAAGAGTTCCAAAAGCAAAAGGTAAAATTACGCCAGCCATAGCAACAGTAAAAGCCTGAGCACCTACAGCTACCAGTTCCTCTAACTCACTTTCTAATCCTGTTAAAAATAAAAGTGCATATAAACCAAGTGTCGCTACTGCTTGAAGCGAGGGAAAGCTTTCGAAATAAACATCAGGTACTGCTTCCGGAGGAATTGAAGCTAATGAACTAATAATATTTACAAGTCCTTCATTTAGTTCAGTTCCAGCTGAGGGCGGTATCAATAAATGGAATCCCGATGCTCCTATTACAACCCCTGCAAGAAGCTCACCTACGATTGTTGGCAAACTAAGTCTTACTAATACTTCTGCTAATGCTCTTGCTGCTAAAAAAATCAATAAAAATCTTATAACTCCGATTAACGTTTCAGCAACTTCTAAATCATGTGCACTTAATTCAGCAAGTAAAGAATACATTTAGTTGTAAAAAATAAACTACCTAATTGGAAGATAGTTTATTGAGGGCCCACTTTAAGAAATATGTAAGAAAAAAGCAAAAATACTCAACAAGTGTGGATCTGAAGTTACAACAAAGAAATTTTCTTAAAAATGGCTATTGTCTGTTATATGGCTAATCCAATGAATTCCAACGAACCCTTTGATCTGCGCTTGCCTACACCAGGTTGCTATTTAGATCCTGAGAAAGCTGGCATGGATTCAGATGCTGTTTTCCAAGGAATGACAGCCCATCTTTTCTATACTCTTGGAAAGTTAGCAACCTCTGCAAGTCCTCACGACTTATATATGGCTCTGAGTTACGCAGTTAAAGATAGGCTAATGACTAGATACTTAGCCAGCCAAGAGATTATAAGAAAAAAACCACAAAAAACTGTAGCTTACTTATCCGCAGAATTTTTAATAGGTCCCCAATTAAGTAATAACCTCCTCAATCTTGGAATAACTCAAGAAGCTGAAGATGCATTAAAAAGATTTGGTATTGAATCTTTATCAACAATACTCGAAGTAGAAGAAGAGCCTGGTTTAGGTAATGGTGGTCTTGGTAGACTTGCTGCATGTTATATGGAATCATTAGCATCTCTACAAGTACCAGCAGTTGGTTATGGTATTCGCTACGAATTTGGCATATTCAATCAATTAATCAGAGATGGTTGGCAAGTTGAAGTTACTGACAAATGGCTAAAAGGTGGATGGCCTTGGGAACTTCCACAACCAGATGAATCATGTTTTGTTGGCTTTGGAGGAAGAACTGAAAGTTTTAGAGACGATAAAGGAAACTACAGATCAAGATGGATACCTTCTGAACATGCAATAGGTGTTCCTCATGATGTTCCAGTTTTAGGGTACAGGGTAAATACATGTGACAGATTAAGATTATGGAGAGCTGACGCAACAGAAAGTTTTGACTTTTATGCTTTTAATATTGGTGATTATTACGGAGCAGTAGAAGAAAAAGTTGCTTCTGAAACTCTTTCAAAAGTTCTATATCCGAATGATGGAACGGACGAAGGTAGAAGATTAAGACTTAAACAACAGCACTTTTTTGTAAGTTGTTCTCTTCAGGATATGTTGAGAAGTCTTGAGAAAAGATCAATACCAATAACAGAATTCCCTAAGCATTGGACAGTCCAATTAAATGACACCCATCCTGCCATAGCAGTTGCAGAATTAATGCGACTTCTTATTGACCAATACCAAATAGGTTGGGATAAAGCTTGGAGCATAACGACTTCCTCAGTTGCTTATACTAACCACACATTGCTGCCTGAAGCTTTAGAGAAATGGGATTTAAATTTATTTAATGATCTTCTTCCTCGTCATCTAGAAATTATTTATGAAATTAATTGGAGATTCCTACAACAATTAAGACTACGTTATCCTGGTGATGACAAAATCCTTCAAAAACTCTCAATAATTGATGAAGAAGGCTCCAAATCAGTTCGGATGGCTCACTTAGCTACAATTGGAGCACATCATATAAATGGTGTCGCAGCTCTTCACTCAGATCTAATCAAAAGACAACTTCTTCCAGAATTCGCAACACTATGGCCTGAAAAATTTACAAACGTAACTAATGGAGTTACTCCAAGGAGATGGGTTGCTCTCTCTAATCCATCATTATCTAACCTTCTTGAAGAAGAGGTTGGTCCTAATTGGATAACAAATATGGAACTTCTTAAGAAGTTAGAAGAAAAAAAAGATGATAACAATTTTCTACAAAAATTTGAGGAAACTAAATTAAATGGCAAAAGAAAGTTAGCTAGTTTTATCCATTCAAAAACAGGAATACTAGTAGATCCATCAAGTTTATTTGATGTTCAAGTAAAAAGAATTCATCAATACAAAAGGCAACATTTAAATGCCCTACAAATTATCGCTCAATATCTAAGAATCAAAAATGGCACAAACAATTATGAAGTCCCAAGAACAATAATATTTGGAGGTAAAGCTGCGCCAGGTTACTTTATGGCAAAGCTAATGATTCGATTCATTAATGGTATAGCTGATGTAGTTAATTCTGATCCAGATATGGATGGCTTATTAAGGGTTGTTTTTCTACCAGACTATAACGTTAAACTTGGTGAAATAGTCTATCCTGCAACAGATCTTTCAGAACAAATTTCAACAGCTGGAAAAGAAGCATCTGGAACTGGAAATATGAAGTTTGCCATGAATGGTGCGTTAACTATTGGAACCTTAGATGGAGCTAATGTCGAATTAAGAGATCTTGTGAAAAAAGAGAATTTCTTTCTTTTTGGTAAAACTGAAAGTGAAATTATGAATTTAAAAAATAATAATTACTCACCGAAAACATTTATTGATCAATGTCCAGAGCTTAAAGAGGTAATACGCTTAATCGAAATTGGTCACTTTAGCAATGGGGACAAAGAATTATTTAAACCTTTATTAAATAGCTTGACTGGACATGACCCATTTTTTGTTATGGCTGACTTTGAAGATTACTTAAGTAAGCAGGATGTAGTCAGTGAATGCTGGAATAATAAAAAATCTTGGAATAAAATGGCATTATTAAATACTGCCAGATCAGGATATTTTTCCTCAGATAGATCTATTAGAGAGTACTGTAAATCTATTTGGAAGGTCTCACCAATGCCGGTAGAAATTACTTGCGATGTCGAAGAATTAACTAATTAATATTTTTCTTATCTGGAAAATCTGGGGTCTGATGAAATAATCTATTCAAAATTAATCGATCCATATTTAGTGGGTCTGGAGCTAATTCATTAGCAATTTCTTTAAATTTTGATTCGATATTGTTTGAAATTTTTGTATCAAATATTCTTTCCATTAATGCCTCAATCGAATATAAATAGGCACTAACACTTTCGAGTTCAACTAACGCTTCAGTAATTTCTGTATCAGATATATGTTTATCTTCTAGGCTTATATCTTCATTTGATTCTCTTTCAGATAATTCTCTCTGCAACTCATCAGTAATCTTAGTACAAAGAGTTCTGAAAGATTGTATAGATGCCCAATTCAATTCTTGTTGCTGTTTAAAAGTAGGAAATTCTCTAATCAGACGATCATGCTCTTTATAAAATCTCTTACAATCAGAGCATTGACATGGTTCTTCAGCCAAAAGAAAAAACAATTCTTTTCATATCATCGCACTATTTGGGCAAAATTGTAGGACCATCCAATAATTCGTCATTTTCATCGAGTGAATCTGGACTATCTGGCAGAGGTATCTCAATACTAGTAACCAAATTAATAACATCTCTTAGTCTCATAGAATCAGCAAACCATCCCATAGCTTGCTCGGCATCACCTCTTTTTTCAGCATCATTTGCTTGATCTTCGTGAGCTTCCGCCAAAAGAGCAAGCCAGCAGAGGCATCTTGCTTGAACTATTGAAAGATCTAAATCATTAGGTTGGGATTTAGAAATGCGTTCATGCTCTTGTTGAATTAAGAGCTTTAAACGCATATCATGCAATTTAGCCATAAAAGATTTACTATTAATTATACGCTAGCTAGAGAGTAGCAAGTTTGCACACATACTACATATAGTTTTTTATTTTTACGGGACTGGCGGGAGTCGAACCCACGACCTACGGTTTAGGAAACCGTTGCTCTATCCTGCTGAGCTACAGCCCCAATAGATGATTTTTGGAGTATTTAGCATTATGCTAAATGAAAGCAGGAGAGGTAATCGCGAGAAAGTTTTATTTTGGAAACAAAATAAAACTTTCTTGAGGAAAGTCCGGGCTCCCACATGGTCAGGCTTGCTGGGTAATTCCCAGTGCGGGCAACCGTGAGGATAGTGCCACAGAAACATACCGCCTAATACTTCATGTATGGCAAGGGTGCAAGGGTGCGGTAAGAGCGCACCAGCAACATTGAGAAGTGTTGGCTAGGTAAACCCCGGCTGGGAGCAAGGCTTAGTAGATTTATGACCATTACACAATCTACTTTTAAGTGCCGCTTGAGACTGTGAAGTAATTCCAGTCCTAGATAGATGATTGCCCATCTTATTAATTAAGATGAACAGAACCCGGCTTATGACCTGCTTTCTAATTGTTGTGATTATCCAAATTAGATGACAAATATAATTAACGCAAAGAGGATTAGTCAAATAACTACTTTTTTAAAGTCTTTAAATATTAAATCAAAAAGGTTTTCTGAAATAATTAGAACTAAAAATATTTCAATCATTCAAGATTTTAATCAAGCATTTATTCACTCCTCAGAGGACAAAATATTAAATTATGAAAAACTAGAATTTTTCGGAGATGCAGTTCTCAGATTAGCAGCTTCTAATTTTATTGAAAAAAAATATCCTCAAATGAGTGTAGGAGAAAGATCAGAGCTAAGAGCACAAATTGTAAGTGATGAATGGTTAACCAAATTAGGGAAAAAAATTGATATAGAAAAATTAATAATTAAAGGACCTAAAGCTCTTGGTGATGAAAATTCAAAAAATACTATTATTGGTGAAGCTACAGAAGCTTTAATCGGTGCTGTTTACAAGTGCTTTAATTCTATTGAGGAAGTAAATCTATGGTTAGATGATATTTGGGAGGAAGATTCAGAAAGATTTTTACAAGCTCCATATAAATTCAAATCTAAAACAGTTTTGCAAGAGTGGTGTCAAAGTAAAGGTCTTGATTTGCCAGTCTATAAAATTATTGAAGTCTCAAAGAAAAATGGGGACCTTAAAAGATTTTCTTGCGATATATTTATCGAAGGATTAAAAGAATCATCTGCATTTGGGAAGTCCCATAAACAAGCAGAAACAAATGCAGCTAAAGTTTTGATAGAAAAATTTATTACTTTAGGTAAAATCTAAATTTTATACTATTTCTAAATTGGTTATCCGAAAAGTTATGAGTTTATCCCAATTACCTCCTTCAAAAAGAACCGCTGCTCTTTTTTTTGTAACTCTTTGGACAAACCCTTTATATCCTCTATAAATAGAATTGGTGTCTTTTACAACAACAAAAGATCCAGGGAGTATGGGTTTAGTAGATAATTCCATAAAACACTCTTTCTTATACAATATATGATAAATAAAAATGAATGGCTGACTGTTGGATTGATAACATCATGTCATGGAATTAATGGACAGGTAAAAGTTAAATCACTAAGTGATTTCGAAGAAAGATTTTTAAAACCAGGTATGAGATGGTTGCAAAAAGAAAATGAACCTCCTTCAAAAATAGAACTTATATCTGGTTTCAAACAGCCTGGCAAAGAAATCTTCATAGTTAAGTTCCAAGGAATAAATACAAGAAATCATGCAGAGAAACTTAAAAAATTTAAAGTTCTTGTAAATGCCAATACACTACCCAAATTAAAAAAGGAAGAATTCCACTTGTTAGAACTTTTAAATCTGGAAGTCAAGACTTTAGAAAATGATGAATTAAAAAAAATTGGGAAAGTTATCAATTTAGAAAATGAGAAAAATAATTTACTAGTTATTAAACTATTTAAAAATGAAAAAAAAGTTCTGATACCATTTGTTAAAGAAATAGTCCCACTAGTAGATATAAAAAATAATTTTCTAATTATCAAACCTCCAAAAGGACTTTTAGAGTTATAAATTAAAAAAAATATGTAAGAAACTAATTATTCAACAGTTACACTTTTAGCTAAATTTCGTGGTTGATCCACGTCAAGCCCCCTATGAGCTGCAATATGGTAACTCAATAATTGTAAAGGGAGTATATTAATTAGAGGTGAAATCCATTCATTAGAAGTAGGAACTTTCATTAAATAATCAAAGATTTCAGTTCCATTACATTCAGGAGCAATCCCAATCAAATATGAATCTCTAGCTTTTGCTTCTTGAGCATTACTGATAACTTTATCAAAAACCTCACCAGGGGAGGCAATAGAAATTACAGGTACCTTTTTATCTAATAACGCTATTGGACCATGTTTCATTTCACCAGCAGGATATCCAGCTGCATGAATGTAACTAATTTCTTTAAGTTTTAATGCTCCTTCAAGAGCAATAGGATAATTTATTCCTCTTCCTAGAAAAATCACATCTTTAATATTAAAAAAGTCATGTGCTAGCTTTTCTGAAGATTTATTATGTTTCTCTAAGAGATCTTCAAGTAATGGAGGAAGTTTTATAAGTTCGTTTATTAATTCACCTATTTCATCAGGACTTTGATTGCCTTTAATTTGTGCAAATTTTATAGCTAATCCATAAAAAGAAAGTAATTGGGCAAAAAACGTTTTTGTTGCAGCAACTCCAACTTCTATTCCTGCACAGATATCTATTATATTTGAGACCTGCCTTCCTATGGAACTCTCTTTTCTATTTGTTATTGCAATAAGATTGGGTTTAAATTTTTTATTTTCAATCGCAGAACGTCTTTTAATTTCCATATCGATAGCCGCTACTGTATCAGCAGTTTCCCCGGATTGAGTGACTCCAATAGTTAATGTATTTGGCAACAGTGGAGGTGGTGAATATCGAAATTCGCTTGCATAAAAGACATTGGTAGGAATACCCGAAAATTGTTCTAATAAAAAGCTGCCCACCATTGCAGCATGTTTACTAGTACCACAAGCAATAATTTCAATTCTTTCTATTGATTCAAAAAACTCAGTATCAAATGGATAGTTGATTTGATATTGACCATTATCTGAATTCTTAATTAAATAATTTTCCAACCAGTTTTTTGCAGTCTGTGGCTGATCATATATCTCTTTCAACATGAAGTGTTTGAAATTCATCTTATCCATTATTTGCTCTGAGACTTTCAAAGAAACTGGATTTCTATATTGTCTCTCGTTGCTTGAGTCATATATTTCAATTCCAAGAGGAGTCAACAAAGCTATTTCTTCATCCTCCATAGGCAAAATAATATTGGTAAAGTTTACAATAGCTGGCGTATCACTAGCACAAATAAATTCTCCTTCCCCCAAACCAATAATCAATGGCGCTTGTCTTCTTGCAACTACCAAAGAGGTCGGAGCACCAGACCATAAAACTGCTAAAGCATAAGATCCTTCTAAATCCGATAATACATTTCTCACAGCTACTAATAATGTTGACCCATTATTTTCAAGATTAAGTTTACTTAATGTATTTAACTCTCTTTGAATTAGATGGGGAATTACCTCGGTATCTGTATCAGAATTAAAAATAATGCCCTCTTCTTCTAATTTATTTTTTAAATCTTGGAAATTTTCAATAATGCCATTTTGAACAACTGCAATATTTCCTGAAGTATCGGTATGAGGATGTGCATTTTTAACCTCAGGCTTTCCATGAGTTGCCCATCTAGTATGACCTATACCAACAGTTCCGGGAATATTATGATTATTAAGATTACTTTTTAAATTTTTGAGTTTTCCTTCTGCTTTATTACAAGAAATACAATTTGTTTCAGAATTTATTATTGCAATACCTGCAGAATCATAACCTCTGTATTCAAGTTTTTCTAAACCATTAATTAATAATGGTAAAGCTTTTTTATATCCAGTTACAGCAACTATTCCACACATACGTATTTTTTTTTTCAATTATATTGAAATAAAATGCGTATTCACTAAAACATGGACTCTCTTAAAACTGCACTATAAAAATTAATATGCTAAACCCATGCTCCTAGAAGTCTCATCTCCTAAATAAACACGAATACTTAAGAAATCTGTGGGACATGCTGTTTCACATCTTTTGCAACCTACACAATCTTCTGTTCTAGGCGATGAAGCTATTTGGCCAGCTTTACAGCCGTCCCAAGGAACCATCTCTAAAACATCAAGTGGGCAAGCCCTTACACATTGAGTACAACCAATGCAAGTGTCATAAATTTTAACTGCGTGTGACATGTAAAAATTGTCTTTTGAACCTCGTTTTATAATACTATTGTCTTACAAAGAAATTAAAAAAATTAAGATATGCTTCACTCTTGTTAACTCTAGGGCATAAAATCATATAGATAATTAGTAATTTCCATAAACTATGTCACAAGAAATCCTTGAAAAAGTCTGTTCTATTGTTTCAGAACAATTAAGCGTTGAAGCAGGAGAAGTCAAATCAGATTCAAATTTCCAAAATGATTTAGGAGCAGATTCTCTAGATACTGTTGAATTAGTAATGGCTCTTGAAGAAGCATTTGATATTGAAATTCCTGATGAAGCAGCTGAAGGGATAGCAACTGTTGGCGATGCAGTAAAATTCATCGAAGAAAAAAAAGGTTAGTATAGGATGCCAAATTTCCATCGAGTAGTTATTACAGGTATCGGAGCAGTAACTCCAATTGGTAATAACATTGATGAATATTTAGTCGGTCTTCAAACAGGTACTAATGGGGTTTCAGATATTACTCTCTTTGATCCTGAACAACATCCCTGCAAATTTGCTGCTGAAGTAAAGAATCTTCAATCTGAAAATTTTATTGAAGCTAAAGAATCCAAAAGATGGGATCGTTTTTCCCAGTTTGGAGTTATTGCTGCAAAGCAAGCCTTTAATGATTCTGGACTTGAAATTACTGAAGCTAATGCATCAAGAATTGGAGTAATTATTGGTTCTGGTGTTGGAGGCTTACTAACTATGGAAAGTCAAGCTCAAATATTGAGTCATAAAGGGCCTAAAAGAGTAAGTCCATTTACAGTCCCAATGATGATTCCAAACATGGCCACTGGATTGGCTGCAATCGCTTTGGGTGCAAAAGGACCAAGTTCCTCTGTTTCCACTGCTTGCGCTGCAGGTTCAAATGCAATTGGTGATTCTTTTAGATTACTCCAACTTGGAAAAGCAGATGCAATGATTTGTGGGGGAGCAGAAGCAAGTATTACGCCTCTTGGAGTTGCTGGTTTTGCCAGTGCGAAAGCTCTTTCTTCCAGAAATGAAAGTCCTCAAACTGCTAGCAGACCTTTTGATGCAGAAAGAGATGGATTTGTTATTGGAGAGGGATCCGGAATTCTTGTTCTAGAAACCTTAGAAAATGCACAAAAAAGGAATGCAAGAATTTATGCAGAAATAGTTGGATATGGAACAACATGTGATGCTCATCATATAACTGCTCCATCTCCAGGCGGGGTTGGAGGAGCCGAAGCTATCAAATTAGCAATTGAAGACGCTTGTCTTGACCTTGAAAAAGTTGATTACATAAATGCCCACGGAACAAGTACATCAGCTAATGATAAAAATGAAACTTCTGCAATTAAATCTATTTTTAGAGACAGATCTTACCTCATTCCTGTAAGCTCTACTAAGTCGATGACAGGTCATCTCCTAGGAGGCTCAGGAGGTATAGAAGCTGTAGCTTGTATACTTTCTTTGACACATAATTTTATCCCTCCTACAATTAACTACGTCAATCCAGATCCTGAATGTGATCTTGATTATGTACCTAATAATGCAAGAGAAGCTCAAGTAAGAGTTGCTCTTTCTAATTCTTTCGGCTTTGGTGGTCACAATGTTTGCCTTGCTTTCAGCAAAATGAATTGAAGACAACCAATTCCGTATTTCCAACTTAACTTATTTTAAAAAAATGGTCGCTGCATCTGTTTCATTAGAATCACTTTGTGTAAATAGTATAAGAATGCTTGCTGTCGATGCAGTAAATAAATCTAATAGTGGACATCCTGGATTACCAATGGGATGTGCTCCTATGGGTTATGCATTATGGCAAAACATACTTAATCACAACCCTAATAACCCAAAATGGTTCAATAGAGACCGTTTTGTATTATCAGCTGGTCATGGCTGTATGCTTTTATATTCCCTGCTTCATTTAACAGGATATAAATCAGTCTCCATAGATGATATTAAAGAATTTAGGCAATGGGGATCAAAAACTCCTGGACATCCAGAAACCTTCGAAACTGAAGGTGTTGAAGTTACAGCTGGACCTCTTGGAGCCGGAATTTCAAATGCAGTTGGTTTAGCAATAGCTGAAACACACTTAGCAGCTAGATTTAATAAGCCTGATTGCAATATCGTTGATCACTATACTTACGTAATAATGGGAGATGGCTGTAATCAAGAAGGTATTGCATCAGAGGCCTGCTCATTAGCTGGTCATCTTAAGCTTGGAAAATTAATTGCACTCTACGACGATAATCAAATTACAATTGATGGGCGAACCGACGTTTCTTTCACAGAAGATGTCTTAAAAAGATACGAAGCTTATGGATGGCATGTACAACATGTTGAAGATGGGAATCATGATGTTAAAGGAATAACTGAAGCTATAGAAAAAGCAAAATTAATTACAAACAAGCCCTCAATTATAAAAATTTCTACAACCATTGGTTATGGTTCTCCCAATAAATCAGATACTGCCGGAATTCATGGAGCAGCTGTTGGAGAAGAAGAAGCTGTATTAACTAGAGAGTTTCTAAATTGGGAATATCCTCCATTTGAAATACCCGATGAAGTATACACGCATTTTAGAAAATCAATTAACAAAGGTGAAAATTTAGAGAAAGAATGGGATTCTAAATTTGAAGAATATCAAAAAAAATATCCCTCTGAAGGATCCGAGTTAAAAAGAATGTTAGAGGGTCAATTACCTGAGAATTGGGACTCAGATCTCCCCTCTTATTCGCCTGATGATAAAGGGTTAGCCACCAGAAAGCACTCACAAATATGTTTGGGTGCTCTAGGTCCTAACCTACCTGAATTAATTGGTGGATCGGCAGATTTAACTCACTCTAATTACACAGATATAAAAGGAGAAACTGGATCATTCCAGTCACATAGCCCTGAAAAAAGATATTTACATTTTGGAGTACGAGAACATGCAATGGCAGCCGTACTTAATGGAATTGCTTATCATAATAGTGGCCTTATTCCTTATGGTGGAACCTTCCTTGTTTTCGCAGATTATATGAGGGGCTCAATGAGACTTTCGGCACTTAGTGAATTAGGAGTCATCTATGTCTTAACTCACGATTCAATTGGTGTAGGAGAAGATGGCCCCACACATCAACCTATTGAAACTATCCCTTCACTTCGCGCCATGCCCAACATGCTAGTTTTCAGACCTGGTGATGGCAATGAAACGAGTGGAGCTTATAAGCTTGCTATTCAAAATCGCAAAAGACCTTCTGCCCTTTGTTTAAGTAGACAAGGTATGCCAAATCAAGAAAATACTTCGATCGAAAAAGTTGCTCTAGGAGGATATGTCGTTTCCGATTGTGAAGGCACACCAGATCTAATATTTATTGGCACTGGAAGCGAACTGAATCTTTGCATTGAAGCGAGTAAGGAAATTTCAAGCTTAGGGAAAAAAATTAGAGTTGTTTCTATGCCTTGTGTAGAACTTTTTGAAGAGCAAGAAGAATCTTATAAAGAAAGTGTTTTACCTAATAGTGTGAAAAAGAGAGTTGTGGTGGAAGCTGCTCATTCCTTTGGTTGGCATAAATATACAGGTTTTGATGGAATTTGTATTACTATGGACAGATTTGGGGCATCAGCACCAGGTGGAGAATGTATGAAAAATTTTGGATTTACTGTCGAAAACGTTGTTAATAAGACGAAGGAAATACTATAACTACTAATTGATATCTACACGGAAGTATTGCATTCTTCAAGCTTATCTTTTAGCTGATCAAGAGATTCATCAGAAATCTTTGAATTCATTGGACAATGTTTAGGACCACACATTGAACAAAACTCTGCCTTTTTAAAGATTTCTTCAGGCAATGTTTCATCATGGTACTGCTTTGCCCTTTCCGGATCTAATGAAAGTTCGAATTGTTTGTTCCAATCAAAGTTATACCTTGCATGACTCAGTTCATCATCTCGATCACGAGCTCCAGCTCTATGTCTTGCTATATCAGCAGCGTGAGCAGCTATTTTATAAGCAATTAAGCCTTCTCTTACATCTTCTGCATTTGGTAGACCTAGATGTTCTTTTGGCGTTACATAACATAACATAGAAGTTCCATACCACCCTGCCATCGCCGCCCCAATAGCACTTGATATATGGTCATAACCAGGAGATATATCTGTCACTAATGGACCAAGCACATAAAATGGGGCCTCTGAACATTCTTCCATTTGCTTTCTAACATTAAACTCAATTTGGTCCATAGGCACATGACCTGGACCTTCAACCATTACTTGAACATTATGTTCCCATGCTCTTCGAGTAAGCTCGCCTAGGGTCTTCAATTCAGCTAGCTGAGCATCATCAGAAGCATCATGCAAACATCCAGGCCTTAATGAATCTCCTAGAGAAAAAGTACAATCATATTTCTTAAAAATCTCACAAATATCATCAAACCTTGTATAGAGAGGATTTTGTTTAAAGTGATGTAACATCCATTGGGCTAAAATACCTCCCCCCCTACTGACAATTCCAGTAATTCTTCCTTTGACTTTTGGCAAATGTTCTATTAATAGACCAGCATGAATAGTTTGATAATCTACACCCTGCTGACAATGTTTTTCAATAATATGAAGAAAATCGTCTTCTGTTAGTCTATCTATTGAACCATGAACACTTTCTAAAGCTTGATAAACAGGAACAGTTCCTATGGGAACAGAAGATTCTTGAATAATTGCTTGTCGGACTTCATCTAAATTTACTCCTCCTGTAGAAAGATCCATAACCGTATCAGCACCATATTTAACAGCAAGTTTGAGCTTTTCTACTTCTTCATTGATATCACTTGCATTAGGGGAAGCACCAATATTGGCGTTGACTTTGCATCTAGAGGCAATACCTATAGACATTGGCTCAAGATTCAAATGATTAATATTAGCTGGAATAATTAATCTTCCTCTTGCCACTTCCTCCATTATTAAAGAAGAAGGTAGATTCTCTTTTTTAGCAACAAAATCCATTTCTTCAGTGATATATCCATTTCTCGCAAAGTTCATCTGAGTTACATTGTCTTTCCCAAGGCGAGGCTTAATCCAAGAACTTCTCATAATTTCTTAATTTTTAAAAGTGTTATTACTAAAGTTTGATCAAATCTCCACTTCCCTGCATCGAAATTAATGATTCAGGTTCAAAGGGTATGATCTCAGCTAAGTTAAATTTCTTAGCACCCCTAGTATTTATCTTATTAATAGCTCTTTTCTAAAAATAAGTCATCTCATATTGCGTGAAAATAAATAAAATAATTTTATTTAATTTTTTGATAAGACTTTATCTTTTTTAAAATATTTTTTCTATCCAATTGTCTGCTCATTCCCCTCTCCAAAATAATTACAATCCCCATTAAGCCAATAGGTAAATAAAAAATCTTTTTGGAATTATCCCTAAATATTAATCCGATGGCAGATATGAAGATCATGAAAGGAGCCACAAAAGATAAAATAAATCTTTTATTAATTTTCATTTGCCAATAGTATTAATTTTTTCATTGTTTAATTTTACTATGGATTCTGTTATCACCTTAATTCCAACAGCTATAGCTCTCTCATCCGGATCAAATTTAGAACTATGAAGAGGAGCACATCCATTGGAACTTGAAACCCCAAGCCTAAACATAGCTCCAGGAATTTCATTTAAGAATTCAGCGAAATCCTCAGCTCCTAATGATGGTTTTTGTAATTCGATTACATTTTCTTGACCCAAAACCTTAATTCCCGATTCTCTGAGGACTCTATTAATTTCAGAACTATTATTAACTGAAGGAGTAATTTCTCTAAATATTACTTTTGCGTCAGCTCCACAAATATTAGCTAAAGAAGTGATATTTTCATTGAGCCAATTACCAATATCCGTAAATACTTTACGATTAGTGCATCTAACAGTACCAATTAAATTAACCTTTTCTGCGAGAACATTGAATGCATTGCCGCCATTTATTTTCCCAAAAGTTATTACTACTGGATCTAGAGGGTCTAACTTCCGTGTTATTGATTCTTGTATTCCCGAGATAACTTTTGAAGCCGCCCAAATAGCATCAACTCCTTCATGAGGTCGAGCACCATGGCCTGATTTTCCTTTAATCTCAACATTAAGTTCTCCAGCAGCTGCAGTTAAACTTCCCTCTTTAATGCCAATAGTCCCTACGGATAAATCGGGGTAGACATGAACTCCCAAAATATGGGTTAAACCATTAGTTGCACCATCCTTAATCATCCATCTAGCTCCACTCGCAATTTCTTCAGCAGGCTGAAAAATTATCCGAGTCCCATAATTTAGTTTTAAATCCTTAATAATTTTTGCCACACCCAATCCAATCGAGATATGCAAATCGTGACCACAGGCATGCATAACACCATCTACTTTTGAAGAAAAACTTAATTTAGTTTCCTCAAATATTGGCAAAGCATCCATATCCACTCTTAAACCTATAATGCCCTTATCTAAGGGCCCAAAATCAGCTATAACTCCAGTCCTACCTATAGATTCTCTAACATTCCAACCAATATCTTTTAAAAAACCACTGATCAAAATCGCTGTTTGATTTTCAAGTCCACTTAATTCCGGATGTTCATGGATATGTCTTCTTAAGTTAATTAGTTCATCATTAAACGAATCAATTTTTTTATGTAACTGATCTCTATTCATTACTTATTTTAAATCGATAAAATTCATTAAATCTTTAATTGGTTGTGGAGGCCATCTCCTTATTTTTTTTAACCATTCCTCATTACTATATCTAGGATCTAATTCAGTTACCGCTATCCAATTACTCTCTGCTTTACCAGCTTCACCATTAGACCAATTCAAAGCTGTTAAAGCTGCCCTAGCATCTGCAAAAGTTGGGTAACGTCTAATTAACTTTATTAATTCTTTTTCAGCTTCATCAATATTTCCCAACTGGAAATCTGCTAACGCCAAACTTGACCTAGCCATGGCAAATCCTGGATTATATAAAGCAGCTTTTGAGAATAAATCTCTAGCTTTATCCCAATGGGATGTAGATCCTTCGACGTTAGCTAAATTATATAATGCAGAGAAATTTTTACTATCTAAGGAAATAACGAACATATAATCCTTTTTCGCTTGCGACCATAAACCCGCTGCTTCCTCAGCTATCCCCCTATTAATGTAAGGATCTATTTCACTAGGATTCAAACTTATTGCCTTATTTTGGTCATCTATTGATCCCTTAACATCTCCTAAGACAAGTCTTACATTTCCTCTATTGCTAAAACCTGCAGCATCATTAGGATAAGAATCGAGATATTGATTCCATTCTTGTAAAGCGAGATTAAATTTTCCGCCTGAACTAAGATCTAACGCATTTTTAAACAAATCCTCTCTCAAAGATAATGAATAGCATGGTGCAATATAAAAAATATTGAAAAAAATAAAAATTAATAAAAAACAAACCTTAACTTTTTTAAAAGTTATCATCTTTTGAATCAATATACTTTTTTCCTAAAGAAGTAAGCAATCTTCCTCGAGGAGTTCTCGTGAGAAAACCAATTTTAATGAGATATGGCTCAACTACAAATTCTAACATTGAGGAATCATCGCCCAACCCAGATGCAATTGAATCTAGGCCAGTTGGAATATTATTGTTTTGGTTAAGAAAAGATAAATAGTTTCTATCTAAAGAATCCAATCCTTTTTCGTCTATTTGGTAAGAATTTAAAGCTTTTTTTACTAAATTCACCGAGATAGTATTAGTTTTCATAACAACTTGAGCATAATCTCTAACTCGTCTTAATAATCTTAAAGCAATTCTTGGAGTCCCTCGAGATATCTTTGCCAAAGCATAAGATGCTTCATCTTCTAAATTGAGGTTTATTAATCGGGAGAAATTAACAATAATTTGTTTTAATTCATCACATGTATAGAATTCAATTTTCTGAGATATCCCAAATCTATTTCTTAGAGGTGCACTTATTGAGGCTAATTTAGTTGTCGCACCAATCAGAGTAAACCTAGGAAGATTAATTGTTCTGCAACGGGCTCCTCTATTAGCTCCCATAGTTAAGTCAAGTCTAAAATCCTCCATTGCAGAATATAACAACTCTTCTGTTAACCTATTTAAGCGATGTATCTCATCGATAAATAAAACTTCACCTTCTTTTAATCCAAGAAGTAAACCTACAATATCTCTTGGTCTTTCAATTGCTGGTGCAGTCGCAATCCTACATTTTGTATTCAATTCGTGGGCTATCAAAAAAGCAAGAGTAGTCTTACCTAGACCAGGCTGTCCATATAAAAGAGTATGCTCCAAAGGTTCTTTTCTAATAATTGAAGCATCTATAGCTATTCTTAAAGAAGATTTAAGTTGTTCTTGGCCAATAAATTCTTTTAAATTAAGAGGCCTGGCTAAGTTCAAATTATTGTTTCTCTTTTCTTCTGGAATGTTTTTTGAATCAACTAGCCTAAGTTCTTTTTTACGAAAAGAAAAGTCATTATCGCCTATATTGGAAGAAATTATTGCCATAATGAAAGGTTAATTGCAATTGTTCTGAGTAGAAAGATTTTTTACAACTAAAATGGCAAAAAATTCAAACAAAGTTAAAAAAAAAGCTAATAAAGCAAATAATTTTAAACTTCTAGCTGATAATAGATATGCAAAATTTCAATATGCGATATCTGAAACAATCGAAGCTGGAATTGAGCTTTTAGGGACTGAAGTAAAGTCCATTAGAAACGGAAAAGCAAATTTAAGAGATGGATACTGTTCATTCAGAGATGGTGAGATCTTATTATTAAATGTTCACATTTCACCACATAAAAATGTGGGGTCTTTCTTTAATCATGATCCATTAAGAAATAGAAAGTTGCTACTACATAAAAAAGAAATAATAAAAATGAAATCTAATACTGAAAAAAAAGGAATGACTATTGTTCCATTATCTCTTTATTTAAAAGGCTCATGGATAAAATTAACTATTGGAGTTGGTAAAGGGAAAAAATTACATGACAAACGACAAGATGAAAAACAAAAAAGCATAAAAAAAGAAATCAATTCTGCACTAAAAAGATAAAAGATTAGGCAGAATTATTGAAAATATCAATCTAAACTTACTGAACTTGGAGGTGGGGAAGGATCTGGATCTGCAATTAGCATATGCTGCAATACAGTTTCTGGCCTTTCACTATCTCTCCAGCGAATTTTGTATGCAGGCATTTTTGTACCTCTACTTGTAGTTTGCTCTACTGGTTCAATAACCCATCCTCTTCTTGATCGGCCTTGAGGATTTCTTTTTACTACTGCATCCGCGTGTTTGAAACGGAAACCAACACGTTCACCACTCATTTAAAAAATTTCGTATTGGATTAATTTAACTATTTTACTTCATTCGAGGTTAATTTTTCACTTTTTTTGGAAGTTATTTCTGGTTTTAACAATGGGAAAGGGATTACATCTCTAATCGATGCGCTATTAGTAATTAACATAATTAACCTATCAATGCCTATACCTAATCCTCCCGTAGGCGGCATGCCAATCTCTAAAGCATTCAAAAAATCTTCATCTATACAGTGAGCCTCAAGATCTCCTTCATCTCTAAGAGATTGCTGTAATTCCATTCTTTCTCTTTGATCTATTGGATCTATCAACTCACTAAACGCATTTGCTAGTTCTCGACCAACAATGAATAATTCAAATCTCTGAACTATTTCTTTATTATCATGATGAGGCCTAGCTAGAGGAGAAATTTCAACAGGATAATCAATAACAAAAGTGGGTTCTATAAGTTTTGATTCAACTTTTTGCTCGAAGACCTCATTTAAAAGTCTTCCGATAGTATTTACTTTATTAGAACAATCAACATTAATATTTTTAACGGCTTGTTTTGCTGCTAGAAAGTCTCCACTGAAAGAATCAAAATCAATCCCTGTATATTTTTTGACAATAGCTTTCATGGATATTCTTAACCAAGGCTTAGAAAAATCAATTTCTTTATTTTGATAATTGATAATTAAAGACCCACATGCATCAGCTACGATATCTTTAATCAATTCTTCAGTTAAATTCATCATATCTACATAATCAGAATAAGCTTCATAAATTTCAACTGAGGTGAATTCTGGATTATGCCTTGTACTTATCCCCTCATTACGGAAGATTCTTCCCAATTCATATACTTTCTCAAAACCTCCAACAACCATTCTCTTTAAATGTAATTCTGTAGCTATTCTTAAATACAACGGAATATCTAATGTATTGTGATGAGTTATAAATGGTCTTGCTTCAGCACCACCAGCTTCAGATTGCAGAATTGGAGTCTCTATCTCTAAAAAATTTCTATTATCTAGCCATTTTCTTATATAACTTATACATTTTGCTCGGGTTTTAAATACATTTTTGGAGTGAGGATTTACTATTAAATCTAAATAACGTTGTCTATATCTTTTTTCAATATCAGTTAATCCATGCCATTTATCTGGGAGAGGTTGTAATGATTTTGATAACATTTCCCATTTTTCTACTTTAATTGAAAGCTCACCTTTATTAGTTTTTTTAATAGTTCCATAGACGCCTATCCAATCACCAATATCTACTATTTCCTTGAGATCTTCAAAAGAAAGTAATTTTTGTTTTTCTAAATTGAAATTAATAATCCTTTTATCTAGATAAAGCTGAATCTGACCTTCTTGATCGCTAATTGTAAAAAAGGCAATTTTACCCATTACCCTTTTTGCCAGAACTCTACCAGCAATAGAAACACTGAAGTCTTCCTCTTGACCATTTTCTAAATAATCAAATTTTTGAATAAGAAAACTGGTGGTATGTGATACATTAAAGGTCTGTGCGTAAGAAACAAATCCTTTTTTAACGAGTAAACTAGCTTTTTGTAAACGCGCTTCTTTTATTTCAGACAAAATTTATTTTAATATATTTGTTTTATTTAATAAAATTATCAGACTATTGCTCAACTTGCCAAAGATGTTGCTGTTTCGCCAACTCTCTGAGATGCGTAACCAATCCCTCTAACAGTTAATATTAATTCTGGATTTCTTGGATCTGGTTCCAATTTACCTCTGAGTCTTGCAACATATACATCTACAACTCTTAAATCTGCCGCTCTACGAGGAGGATAGCCCCACAGCTGTTCCAAAATTTCTGCTCGAGGAACAACCTTACCAGGTTCGTCAAATAATAACTCTAAGAGACTAAATTCAGTATAAGTTAGACTAATTCTATCTCCAGCTCTAGAAACTTGTCTGCGATTAGTATCAACAACTAAACTTCCAAATTTCATAACTCCTTTTCCTGAAGGAACTTCTTTGGTTTCAGTAACCGATACAGTTGGGCCCATCCTTCTTAAAATTGTAGCTATTCTGGCCTCTAACTCTTTTGGGCTAAATGGTTTAGATAAGTAATCATCAGCTCCTAAATCCAAACCAGCAACTCTCTCTGAAATGGCTTCTAGAGCGGTTAAGAATATTATTGGTACTACTGACTCAGCTCTAATTCTTCTACAAACAGCAAATCCATCCATTTTTGGAAGCATAACATCAAGAACTATTAAGTCAGGGGAATCCCTATGGAAAGATTCAAGAGCTTCTTCGCCGTTAGTGGCTGAATAAACTTGATATCCAGCGAGTTGAAGCCTCGTAACTAGTACCTTCAAAACTGCTGGTTCATCATCAACAACTAAAATTCTTGCTTTTGACATAGTTAAAAAAGATTTCTCGATATTTCAAAGCAAAGAACTATTGCATTGAAGATTTATTCTAACAATTAAAAATATAACATTACGAACCCACATAGAGATATTCCATAGGTTAAAAATTTTTTAATAATTTGAAGATATAAATTTTTTAAAGCACTTTTTACTTCTTGACAAAATTTATCACTACAATTTTCTTCTTGAAAATTGAAACATCCTTATAAGTTGGGAGCAAATAAAGGGAGCAAACAAACCTGTCAAAAAAACTTCAGCTAAGATATTTTTTACACTGGGAATAAACATTAAAAAATTACCATCTGAAAAATTTCTAAACAAAATTTGTGCAAGATAAAGAGTACCGCATAAAAAACTTCCAAAAGAACAAATTAAACCATACCTAAAATGTCCCACCAAAATATCACTATGTGATTTAATTCTCCCAAAGAAAAATCCACAACAAATTAGGCCTGGAATTTGAGTAAAACTTTCATGTAAAGTTAGAGAATCTAAGATGAGACCTAAAAACAAACCAAATACTAATCCATTAATTGATCCATTAATCATTGCCCAAGGCAATAACCAAAATAACGGCCAATAAGGCTGAACACCTAAAAATCCAAGCCAACTAGGGTGCCACAAAAAAATAATTGGGACAAAAATAAAGCTTAAAATGGATAAATTTTTGGTAAAAAATTTATTCATTAAATATTTAATTTCAAAATTTGCACCCAATCAATTAAGTGAGGTTTTGCCAAAAGTGAAATTTTTGCCGTTTTTTTTGATTGGGATGTCTCATCTACAGATTGGACAATACCAATGGGGATATTTGGAGGTAATAAAGAACTAGCAGGAGAAGATGATACAAAATCTCCGACTTTTATATCAGCCACTTTTGAATAAAGTATTAAAATAGGATGATCATCTCCTAAACCAACCAGTAATCCATTAATTTGACTTCTATCAACCCATACACCTAATTTACTTTCTGGAGAAGTTATTAAAGTAACCGACGAAGTAAATAAAGAAGTATTGTTTACTCTTCCTAATAATCCTCCTGGGCCAGTGACAGTACTACCAATTTCCACTCCATCTTTTGAACCTTTGTTTAAAATTATTTGTCTCCACCAACCTCCTGTTTTTCTCGAAATAACTGCTGCTGAAATATTATCATTGTTAGATGATTGTTGAAGAGATAATATTTCCCGCAATCTTGTATTATCCTTGTTCAGAAGATTTGATTTTATTAAAGATTCTTGATTGATGCTCTTCAGAATAACTTCTTTTTGAAATTGACCAGGCCAAAAAGGCCTAGAAATAAAGTAAAAAAAATCTTTATATAAAGATCCTTTTGAAATCCTTACAAAGACTAAAAATAAAAAAATCCCTAAAAATATCCAAATTTTCTTTTTATGCCACCAACGACTAGAAGAAATTCGTCGGATATTTAACATACTATTAGTCTCTTATCGCGTTCCTTATAAAGTCTGGAGTATCAACAACTCTTTTAAGTTTTTTAAAATCATCAAGAACCTCCCCACATCCATTAACTACACATAGCAGGGGATTTTCTGCTATGTGAGTAAAAATTCCCGTTTCATCACTCAATAAATCATTAATACCTCTAACTAAAGCTCCACCGCCTGCAAGCATAATCCCTCTATCAACAATATCTGCGGCAAGTTCAGGAGGAGTTCGCTCTAAAGTTCTTTTTACAGCTTCAACTATTTTGCTCAGTGTTTCAGACATAGCTTCTCTAATTTCTCCAGAAGTTAAAGTGACTGACCTAGGAAGACCAGATAAAAGATGTAAACCTCTTACCTCTAAAGTAGTTTTATCAAATTCATCATCTGGGAATGCAGAACCAATCTTGATCTTAATATCTTCTGCAGTTCTCTCACCAACAACTAAATTATGAACTTTTTTAAGGTATAACGCAATTGATTCATTTATTTCGTCGCCAGCTATTCGTACAGATTCGCTTAATACAGTTCCACCCAAACTTAATACTGCAACCTCAGTAGTTCCACCACCAATATCAACAATCATAGTACCAATTGGCTCAGTTACTGGTAATGATGCACCTATTGCTGCTGCAACAGGTTCATCTATCAAGTGAACTTCTCTAGCTCCTGCTAATCCAGCTTCTCTTACTGCTCTTCGCTCGACACTTGTAACTCCACTTGGAATACCAATAACTATTCTTGGAGCAACTATACCCTTGCCTTCGTTACATTTTTGAATAAATGTTTTAATCATTTGCTCCGCAGCATCAAAATCTGCAATAACACCATCTCTAAGTGGTCTTACGGCTCTAATATTGCCAGGCGTTCTTCCAAGCATTAACTTTGCTTCTTTACCAACAGCCAATGGAATCCCTTCCTCTAAATCCATAGCTACTACAGAAGGCTCTTGTAAAACAACACCTTTACCTGATACGTGTATAAGGGTGTTGGCTGTACCCAAATCTATGCCAATATCTCTAGAAAATTTAAATCTGTTAAAAATCACAATAGAAATTCTTTTTTATAAATAATATATCTATTTTTTGTTAAGCTTTCATAATTCTCTTGTTTAGTTATGAATAGCACGCATAACTTTGAGCAGAACCTAAAAATATGAGTAGTATAAAAAGAAAAAAATTATGGAAATTAACACTATTAACCTGGTTGGCAGAGCCGGTAGAGAACCTGATGTTAGATATTTTGAATCTGGAAGTATCGTAGCTAATTTCACTCTTGCAGTGAACCGAAGAAGTAGAGATGAGGAGCCTGACTGGTTTAATTTAGAAATATGGGGCAAACAGGCGCAAATAGCAGCAGATTACGTTAAAAAAGGATCTTTAATTGGAATCACAGGAAGCTTTAAAATTGATAGTTGGAAAGATAAAAATACTGGGGAAGATAGATACAAGCCAGTTGTTAGGGTAGACAGGTTAAACTTACTAAGTTCTAGAAAAGAGTCTGATAATAACCAATATTCCAACAGCAATAACTCAGGTGAAATTCCTTTCTAACCTCTATTTTTTTTTCAAAAATCTAATAAGAATTCTTATAAAAAAATATAAGAAAATTAAAATTAAAATTGGCTTTACAACATGTTTGATTTGATCTAAGTAAGTTTCAATGATTGAATAATTTTCGCCAAATAAATAACCTGCATAAGTGAGCAGTGCTACCCATATCAAGCTCCCAAATGTAGTCCATATCATAAATCTTCTTAGTGGCATAAGTTCTATGCCAGCGGGAACTGAAATCAAAGTTCTAATACCTGGTACTAATCGGCCCCAAAATACTAAAGAGACCCCGTACTTATCAAACCACCTTTTACTTTTACTTAAATCATTAGAAGAAATACCCAGATATTTTCCTTTTTTATCTAAAAAATTTGAAAGTCTTTTTTCATTTACTAATCTTCCTAAATAATACCAAGGCAATGATCCTAAAATAGTTCCAAGTAATCCCCAAAAAACTAAAATATAAAAATTTAATTTTTGTTGATATACGAAAAATCCACCTAAGGGCATAATAATTTCCGAGGGTATTGGGGGTATTATATTTTCTAAAAACATAGCCAAACAAATAGTGAGGTATGCAATCATTGAATTTTTTTCAACAGCCAAACTAATGTAGTCTGGGATTGAAGTAAGAAAATTTACAAAAATTAGACTCAAACTTAATATCTATAAAGCTCTGGTTTATAAGGTCCATCAACAGAAACATTAATATAATCAGCTTGTTTCTTAGTTAATTTTGTTAATTTTGCACCAATTTTATCAAGATGTAATCTAGCTACCATTTCATCTAAGTGTTTTGGTAAGACGTAAACCTCTTTAGCATATTTTTCAGACTTATTAAAAAGTTCAATTTGGGCTAGGACTTGATTAGTAAAAGAATTACTCATGACAAAACTTGGATGTCCAGTTGCACAACCCAAGTTAACTAATCTACCTTCAGCTAAAAGTATTATTTTATTGCCACTCGGTAGAGTAATGTGATCAACCTGAGGCTTAATATTTTCCCATGGATAATCTTTCAATGAAGCCACATCAATCTCATTATCGAAATGGCCAATATTACAAACTATGGCCTCATCTTTCATCTTGACAAGATTTTCGTTTGTTATTACCTGATAATTACCAGTTGCTGTAACAAATATATCTATATCCTCCACAACATCGTCTAGTGTAACAACACTAAAACCTTCCATTGCCGCTTGAAGAGCACAAATTGGATCAACTTCAGCAACTTTTACAATTGCACCAAGTCCTCTTAAAGACTGTGCTGAACCTTTACCTACATCTCCAAACCCCATTACTAAAGCAACCTTCCCAGCAATCATCACGTCAGTAGCACGCTTTATGCTGTCAACTAAAGATTCTCGGCAGCCATATAAATTATCAAATTTGCTCTTAGTAACCGAATCATTAACGTTAATAGCTGGGAAAGGTAGAGCATTTTGCTTTTGCAGTTGATAAAGTCTTGCAACTCCCGTTGTAGTTTCTTCAGTGACACCGATAATATTACTCTTGATTCTAGAATAAAAGTTACTATCATTTTCCAGCTTAGATTTTATAGATTTGAATAAGGCAATTTCTTCTTCATTACCAGGATTATCTAAAACAGATAAATCTTTTTCCGCTTTACTGCCAAGTATCAATAAGCCAGTTGCATCTCCCCCATCATCAAGAATCATATTCGGAGATTCAGAGCCCCAATCAAGAATGTAGTGAGTATATTGCCAATATTCATCAAGAGTCTCACCTTTTTTTGCGTATACAGAAATTCCTTGATCAGCAATAGCTGCAGCCGCATGATCTTGAGTTGAAAAAATATTGCATGAAGCCCATTTCACTTCTGCGCCAAGATGAACAAGAGTTTCTATTAATACTGCTGTCTGAATAGTCATATGAAGACTTCCAGCTATTTTTGCACCTTTTAGTGGCTTTTCAGATTGATATTTATCTCTAAGCGCCATTAACCCTGGCATTTCTGTTTCGGCAATTTTAATTTCTTTACGACCAAAATCTGATAAGGAGATATCAGCAATTACGTAATTAGGTGTAGAGGTCTTAACTGAATTTGCGATAACCATATTTAGTAAATACTTTTTTCTATTAAACTATAAATGATTTTTGTGTATTTTTGTGTTTATTAAAAATTTAAAAGAGACTTTAAATTTAGGGAAAAAACTGTCACACAAATTAAATCCCCAATCAATTGTTTTATTACAGGGTCCAATTGGAGCTGGGAAAACTTCATTTGTTCAAGGGATTGCTAAAGGCTTATCAATCTGTGAGGAAATTACAAGCCCTACATTTGGTTTATCTCATCACTATAACTCCGGAAAAATCCCACTAATTCACCTTGATTTATATAGGTTAGACAATGTTTCTTCAGCAAGAGAAGTTTTTTTTTCAGAAGAAGAGGAGGCAATACAAAGACAGGCTATTTTAGTTATTGAATGGCCAGAATTAATTGAACCAGTTATTGATAATTTCTGGAAAATAGAAATTAGTTACGCAAACAATTTTGGAAGACACTACGAAATAAGAGATCCCAAGAATTTATTAACTTTCTCATAATATGGCTGTTGCTCGATAGCGCCTTCACCAAGACAAGTTAATAATCCACAAACACCTGCAAACTTAATGCAATCTTCTATCTCTAGTTCATTTGAAGGATAGCCTGAAGAAATTAATTTTGAAATAAAGCCAGCTAGAAAAGCATCGCCTGCCCCAGTTGTATCAACAATTTTTTGTGAAGTAGGGGTTTCGGTAATTCCCTGCAATCCATTGATATACCATGCAACAGGATTTTTTCCATCAGTTATTATTACATCTGGTCTATTAGACAATTGTTGAGATATTAGCAAGGGATTTTCATCCTCAAAAAATAAAGTTGCTTCTTCCTTGGCAAGTTTTAAAACATTTGCATGATTTAAAAATTTTTTGATTAAATTAACTCTCGCAGCTTTACTAATTTCTGATGAAAAACTTGAATGATCCCAAAATACCTCTCTCCAATTCAAATCAATAACTATTTTGACTTCAAATTTTTTAGCCTGTTCAAGAATAAAAAAAATAGTCTCTGCTGATATTGGAGATGATAATAAAATTGTTCCCGTAACCAAATATTTTGTTTCTAAAAAAGATTCCTCCAAATTTAAAATTTCTTTTGCGATTAATTTCTTATTAAGAACTTCATCTGCAAAGCATGAATGAGAACTTTCCTCGAAACCTGAAAAAAAACGATCTCCAAATTGATCTCTATCTACATTAACCACGCGAGTAGATGCATCATTATCTAATTGCAAAAAATCTAAATTAACGTTCAATTCATTAAATTGCTTAATGAATTTTTTTCCATAAACATCACTTCCCAAACTTCCTATAAATATTGAATCTATTTTTAATTTTCTTAATGCACAAGCAACATTAGCTGGCGCACCACCCAAAAAATCTGTAAATCCTTGATTTGACTTATTTCTAATTCTGTCTATTAAAGCCTCTCCAATACATATTACTTTTTTCTTTTTCATAAAATGAACGCTTTTTCTTCACTAAGAATAATTTATTAAAAACATATAATTTTTTTTTGAATTAAAGTTTAATTAAAATAATATCTATGATGTCTTTAAATAAATCTGAAACTTGGAAGTGGAAAAATTGGGAAATTTCTTGGTCTTTATCAAAAGAGTCTACATCTGAAAAAAATATTAAAATTTTATTAGTTCATGGATTTGGGGCATCAAAAAACCACTGGAGATATAATCAAGATTTTCTTGGGAAATTTTCTAACTGCTACGCAATTGACTTATTAGGATTTGGGAAAAGCAGTCAGCCTAGTGCTCTATTAGATTACGAACCTGATAACGAAAACTCAATTAAATATTCATTTGACTTATGGAGTAATCAAATATCAACATTTTGTGCAGAGATAATAAAATCTCCTGTTTACTTGATAGGAAATTCAATTGGTGGTGTTATTGCATTGAAAGCTGCTGAAATCCTAAAAGATAATTGCAAAGGTGTTATTTTGATTGATTGTGCACAAAGAACTATGGATGATAAACGTTTAAAAAAAAGTAACATCTTAATGAATCTACTTAGACCCGTCCTTAAAACGATAGTCAGACAAAGAGTAATTAGCAATACACTTTTTACAAGAGCTGCTAATCCAAAAGTTATTAGAAAAATACTTGAACAAGCTTACCCTACAGGAAAAAATATCAATGAAGAATTGATTGAAATACTTTATCAACCCTCTCAAAGGAAAAACTCTAAAGAAGCATTTCGTGGTTTTATTAACCTATTTGATGACTATCTCGCTACCGACCTTTTCGATAAGGTTGATGCTCCAATCCAACTGATATGGGGAGAAAAAGATCCTTGGGAATCTTTAAATGAAGCAAGAGAGTGGAAGAAAAAATTCAAAAATATTAAAAGATTAGATATTATTAATGGGGCTGGTCATTGTCCTCATGATGAAGAACCTGAAAGAACAAATACGTTAATGAATGAATTTATTCAAGAGACAAAATAAGCTTCTACATTATCGCTAAGTCTTCTCAAGCCTCTTAATCCATCTCGTTCTAGATTTCTTACTCGATCTCTACTTATCCCTAGTACCCTTCCAATACCTGTTAGCGACATTGGCTCATCACCATCCATTCCGTATCTCATTCTTAGAACTCTACATTGCAGATCAGGCAATTGATGTAAAAGAGAATGCAGATCACCTCTCATACAATCCATTTCTATTTGTTCGTCTGGCAAATCCTCGCCCCCCGCCAGTAAATCTAATAAAACAGTATCTTCGCCATCACCAACTTTGGTTTCAAGACTAACTGGCTGTCCAGCTTTGCACATCAAATCCTTAACATCTTCTTCAGGAAGCTCTACGTATTTAGCAAGTTCACTTACAGTTGGAGTCCTAGACATTTCTTGACTGAGCTCTCTTTGACCTTTTTTTAATTTATTCAACATTTCAGTTATGTGAATTGGTAGCCTTATCGCACGACTTTTTTCAGCTATTGCTCTTGTAATACCTTGTCTAATCCACCAGTATGCATATGTTGAAAACTTATATCCTCTGGCTGGATCAAATTTTTCAACTCCTCGGACTAATCCTATAGTTCCCTCTTGAATTAAATCTAAAAGTTCCATATTTCTTTTTGTATATTTTTTTGCAACGCTTACTACCAATCTTAAATTTGCTGCAACCATCCTTTCTTTAGCTCGCTGTCCAGCTCTCAATCTTTTCTTAATAATGGAAGTAGATAAATTTAATTTGGTCGATAATTCATCAATACTAGGCTTATCTCCTGTTAATTCGATAATTTCTAATTCTGCTCTTTCTACTTGCATATACTCTTGAACTTGGCGACCTAGCGTAATTTCTTGCTCATGTGATAGTAATGGAACTCTTCCTATATCCCTCAAGTATGATCGAACAAGATCTACATCATTACTAGATTTTATACTTGCGATTGATGCTAGTTTATTCTCGCTTATTGTTTCAGAAGACATGAAGGTTAAATGATGTTTTGTAAACAATACCATTAAGAAATGTAAAGTTAAACAAAAAAATCCACAATTTTACAAAAATGAGAATAAATACCTACTGAAATTAGACTAATGAAGAACTTAAAAGCCATTTTGCTGTACTGAGATAAATAAATACACCTGCAATATCAGTTACGGTTGTAATGAAAGGGGAAGACATTAAGGCTGGATCCAATTTCATTCTGGCAAACAACAAAGGGAGGATCGCTCCTGTTGTAGCAGCTAAAGTTGTAATGGATATCAAACTTATTCCCACCGCAGAGGCTATTAAAGGCCCTTCTCCTTGCCACCAAGCGAAAGGAAATACTACTATCATCATAAAAACCCCTAGAAGAGCCCCTGTTATTGCCTCCTTAACTACTGCCTTAATTGCACCAAGAGACTTCAGTTTTTGAGTACTTAAACCTCGAATCACAACAGTTGAACTTTGAGCACCAACATTCCCCCCAGTACCTATAAGTAGTGGAATAAATGCAGCTAATAAGACTATTTCTTTTAATATTTGATCATTCATAGCTATAACTTTTGTCGTTAAACCATTTGCTAGAACCAAAATTAATAACCACAAAATTCTTCTTCGAGCAATCGTAAACAAACTACTTTGAAAATAATCATCTTCATCGCCAGGTTGTACTGCCCCCGCCGCATAAATATCTCTTGTTGCTTCTTGTTCTATGACATCAATTAAATCATCGACAGTTACTATCCCAACAAGTCTTTTTTCCTTATCAACGACTGGGAGAGCTAAAAAATCATATCTTTGTATTGCTCTAGCAACCTCTTCTTGATTCGTATTAGTAGCAATATTAACTACATCTCTTGTCATAACGTCTCCAATTGGCTTAGAAGGATCAGCAGTTACAAGGTCTCTTAAAGAGAGAATACCAGTTAAATGTCTTTCTTTATCTGTGACATATAAGCTATAGATAGTTTCAGTAAATGGGGCTCTTTTTCTAACTAAAGAAAGGGCTTCAGCTGCTGTTTGCATCTCTTTAAGATCTATAAATTCAGTTGTCATTAATCTTCCAGCAGTTTCAGGCTCATATCCAAGTAATTCAGCTGTTACTTTCCTTTCACCAGGACTAAGAGCAGATAAAAATTTTCGTACAACTTTTGCAGGTAATTCATCAAAGAGTTGAACCCTATCATCAGGGGACATTTTTTCAACGATTTCTAAAACTTCTCCTGAACGAAGTCTTTCTAATAAAGTTTGCTGAACTACAGGATCTAAATATTCATAAACCTCAATTGCTTCATTTTTCTTTAATAATCGAAATGCTAATGCCTGCAATATTAGTGGAAGGCTTCCAATAGCATCTGCAATATCCACAGGTTGGGAAGGCTCTAAAAGTAACTTTGCCTCATCATAATTTCCCGCGATAAGCAATTCCTCAAGTTGAATAGTAATATTTTCTCTTGTACTTAAATCTGAAGATAACGATGTAACTGTTTCAAGATTATTTTCATTCATATATAATCCCTTATCAAAGTAACAACACTATTATATGAAATCTAAGTAATTTTTCTACTTATCCAAAACCCGAAAAGCATTGTGAATAAATTTACGATGATGATTAAATTTAAAAAAATTATAAATTTTATCCAATCCCCTTGATTTAAAATTCTGTATAAAAAATATATGAATCCGCTAAAGGATGTAAAGCAAGAAAAAAAACCACTCAATAAAATTTTTTCAGTTGAATAACTTAATCTTCTACTAATAAAAAAACCCATTAAAAATGATCCGATTATTGAAATAAAAAAATTATTATTTATAATTAATCTTAAAAAAGTAGCTAGGTAAGCAGCTAAAAGAACATAAATAAAATTATTTATTTTCACTTTAAAAAAACCGAATAAGAAAATAACCTAAATAAAAGAACAGGAATGAAAAAAATATCACTTCAATATAGTGGAAAAATAATCTGAAGAATTTTCTTTTTTTAAATAAGTCAAATAGTTGATAGATAAAAGAAGAAAATGTACTAAAACACCCTAAAAAACCACTATAAAATAACATCAACATTTCGTTATTTATAAAATTTAAAGCTACTAAAATTCCTAAAAAAAAAGATGATAAAAAATTTACTATTGAAGTATGTTGAATATTAAAGCCTATACTTTTTTTAAAATTATTTTTTATAAATATTCTCAGTATTAATCCAAAAGTACTGCCGAGTAAAATTATACTTATTGAACTAAAATCCAAAATTTACATTTTTATCCAGCCTTTTAAAATCTTATTGGGATCATCTAAAAATTTATTAGAGGCTAATTCAACCCTTACCCAAGTTTCATTTTTGCTGACTTTCCAATTACGTAATACTGATAAAGTTGTACCTATATCAAGAACTAATAATTCCTTAGCATAAATTTCAGGGCAAGAATAAAGAGAAGTATTGGAACTCAATATAATTTCATTTGTATCATTAGGGAACTTATTTTGATTTAAACTTTTTTGGATCCCGCCAGCAGGTAATGTAATTGGAGCAATTAATGCAAAAGTAATTAAACAAAAATTCTTAAGAACATTATTGATCATATGTCTAAAGTTGCTATATCTAAGTTGCTACTATGAGTTTCAATAAATTCCCTTCTTGGTGCAACTTTATCTCCCATTAATATATTGAATATTCTGTCAGCTTCAAGTGCATCTTCGATTTCAACCCTTTTCATCATCCTCGTTTGAGGATTCATAGTTGTATCCCATAATTGTTTTGGCATCATCTCACCTAATCCCTTAAATCTTTGAATATTATAATTTGCATTTTCTCCAAAACCTTGAATTGTGTCCTTTAATTGATTCTCGTTATAACAGTAATTATGATTTTTACCTCTTTCAACTTTATAAAGAGGGGGACAAGCAATGTATATAAAACCCTTCTCAACAAGCTCTCTTTGATATCTGTAGAAAAATGTCAGCAATAAAGTTCTAATATGAGCACCGTCAACATCAGCATCCGTCATAATTACAACTCTATGATATCTTAAAGAGCTCTCGTTGAACTCCTCTCCTTTTATTCCTAATCCTAAAGCTGTTATTAATGACTGTATTTCTGTGTTTTTATAAATTTTAGTATCGTCAGTTTTTTCAATATTAAGAATTTTACCCCTGAGAGGCAAAATAGCCTGAAAATTTCTATCTCGTCCTTGTTTTGCGGAGCCACCAGCTGAATCTCCTTCAACTATATAAATTTCTGATTCTGAAGGATCTCTAGAACTACAATCCGCTAATTTACCCGGCAATGTAGAACTTTCTAGAACACTTTTTCTTCTTACTAATTCTCTAGCCCTTCTAGCAGCTTCTGCTGCGTTAAATGATTGAATAGCTTTTTCAAGAATCAAGTCCAAAACTCCTGGATTGAATTCCATATATTTTGTAAGAGCCTCCCCAATGAGAGAATCCACAATTCCCCGTACTTCAGTATTTCCTAATTTTGTTTTTGTTTGCCCTTCAAATTCGGGATCTGGAACTTTGACGGATAAGACAACAGTCAAACCCTCTCTAATATTTTCGCCAGCTAAATTTTTTTCAATATCCTTTCTTTTGCCTCTCTTTTTTGCAAGATTATTGAAAGTTCTTGTCAGAACTGTTTTTAGCCCTTCAATATGAGTTCCTCCATCAATAGTTCTAATATTATTTGCAAATCCCAAAATATTATCTGAATATACATCTGAACACCATTGCAAAGCTGCTTCTACGTATACATTTTCTTTCTGTGAGTCAACATAAATTATTTCAGGATGAATAGAATCTTTTTCTGCATTCATGTATTCAACATATTCTTTAATACCTCCTTGATACAAGTAAATTTCTTCTTTATAAGAACCATCTGATAATTGATTTCTTTCATCTCTAAAAACAATTTTTACTCCGCCATTAAGATAAGCTAGCTCCCTTAATCTAGATGAAAGAAGAGCATATTCAAATTCAATTCCTCCAGCAAAAATTGTTTTGTCGGGTTTGAAGCAAATGGTTGTTCCTTTCTTAGAGGGTTTGCCAGTCTGCTTTTTAGTTTCCAATTCACCCTTTGATAAACCTTTTTCAAATCTTTGATTAAATTCGCTTCCATCCCTATAAACAGTCACATTAACCCATTCGCTTAGAGCATTAACTACAGATATTCCTACTCCATGCAAACCCCCTGAAACTTTATAACCGCCACTTCCAAATTTACCTCCTGCATGAAGAACAGTCAGTACAGTTTCTAAGGCACTTTTCCCTGTTCTTGGATGAATATCTGTTGGAATTCCTCGTCCATTATCAGAAATTAAAGCAGAACCATCTGCTCGAAGAACTATTTCTATGTGATCACAATGTCCTGCAAGAGCTTCATCAACTGAGTTATCAACTACCTCATATACTAAATGGTGTAACCCCCTAGGTCCTGTTGAACCAATATACATTCCAGGGCGTTTACGAACTGGTTCTAACCCCTCTAAAACCTGTATCTGTTCCGCGCCATAATCATTTGAGATTTTATTAGATCTTTTGTCCTCACTCATTTAATATAAAAAAAATATTAGACTTTTAAAATGTTATTTTTAAAAGGTCTTTCATTAAACTTACCACCGCAATAAGATATAGGCTCGAAGTCAATGAAAAATTTAATCACTTTAATTATATAGCTAATATTTTTTTCTTCAGAAATTCATATGTCTTCGTCTCTACCTCATGTAATAATTTTAATTGGGCCTACTGCAAGTGGCAAAACAGAATTAGCTATTGAAATTGCAGAATATTTTAAAACTCATATACACAATATCGATTCAAGGCAAATTTATAAGTCCATGGATATTGGAACAGCCAAGCCATCTAAAATCCAACAAAAAAAAATAAAGCATTTTTTAATTGATATTGAGGAACCAATCAATCCAATTAATGTAAAACAATTTCAAGAAATTGCCCAAAAATCTATTAAGGGAGAAATTAAACAAGAAAATTTACCTTTTCTTGTTGGAGGAAGTGGGTTGTATATGAACTCAATAACAAAAGGATTTTTTGTACCTGATGTCCCTCCACAAAATAATTTCAGAAGACAATTAGAAGAACTTGGTCAGGAAAAATGTTGGGAACTTTTAAAAAATTGTGATCCATTATCAACAAAAAAAATCAATTTTGCTGACCACATTAGAACAATAAGAGCTTTAGAAGTCTTCTACGTAACAGGTAAACCTTTGTCAACTCTGAAAGTTCAAAAACCGCCTAACTGGAAAATCCTTGAGCTTGGATTAGATAGAGATAATTTAAAGGAAAGAATTTTTCAAAGAACAAAAAATATGTTTTTATCTGGAATTATTGAGGAGACAAACCACCTTATGTCTAAATACGGATTTGATTTGCCAATATTAGAAACCATTGGTTATCGAGAAGCAAGGGATGTTATAAATAACCGTTCAACAATCGATCAAGCGGTAGAGTTGACTGCGACAAAAACAATCCAATTTGCCAAAAGACAAAAAACTTGGTTTCGTAATAAAAATAATCCTCTTTGGCTTAATAACAAAAACCTGCTAAAAGATGCAATAATTAAAATAGAGTCTTTTTTAAGCTAACTTTATAAAAATAGATTTTGTTCATCATCCAATCAATTTATTTAATTAACTGAATGCCCCCACGCCCACGCTTTGACCGACGAGCTCCAGTTAGAGAGCTACCAAATATAAATGAAAGAATAAAATACCCTCAATTGAGAGTCGTTGATTCAGATGGAAAACAATTAGGCGTCATAGATAGATTAAAAGCATTAGAAATAGCATCTCAAAGAGAACTTGATTTGGTTTTGGTGAGTGAAAAAGCAAATCCTCCTGTTTGCAGAATCATGGACTATGGTAAATATAAATTTGAACAAGAAAAGAAAGCTAAAGAAGCAAGGAAAAAATCTCATCAAACAGAAGTTAAAGAAGTAAAAATGAGGTATAAAATTGACAAGCATGATTATGATGTTCGCATTGGTCAAGCAACTAAATTTCTAAAATCGGGAGATAAGGTAAAATGCACCGTAATTTTTAGAGGAAGAGAAATTCAACACTCAAATTTAGCTGAGACTCTTCTCTTAAAAATGGCTAATGATTTAGAAGAGCAATCAGAAGTTCAACAAAAACCAAAAAGAGAAGGGAGAAACATGATTATGTTTTTAAGCCCTCGCAAAACTCCTCTTATTAAAAAAAATGATGGGTGATAAATTGTTATCAAAAAATATGACGGATGTTAAAGTGTCACTATATAAATAATTAAATTAGTCAGGATTTTTCTAAAGTGAGATTCCATATTCAACAAGAAAGTGATATCCCAGCATCTACTCAACTAAGTAATCAAATTTGTTTCGCAATTGCAGCAAGACATTACCCCCCAGGACACAGACTTCCCAGTACGAGGCAACTTGCAATGCAGACTGGACTTCATCGCAATACTATAAGTAAAGTTTACAGACAACTGGAAATAGATGGGGTTGTTGAGGCAATAGCTGGATCAGGTATCTATGTAAGAGATAATCTTACTAAAAGAGAATTTACAAAATCACTTTACTCAAAAGATAAAATAAGTAAAGCACCTGATCAAGAAGCAAAGAAGGTTATTGACAACTTAATAAGTCTTGGATTCACTTTACAAGAGACGAGAGAGATATTGAACAATGAAATTGATTGGCGTATTAAGTGCGGATCAAGAATCATAGTCAGTACTCCTAGAGAAGATATTGGAGCTTCTATGTTAATAGCAGAAGACCTTTCTACAACGGTTAATGTACCAGTAGAAGTTATTCCTATGGAAGAATTAGAAAAAGTTTTGAGTAATTCAAATAATGGTACGATAGTCACAAGCAGATATTTTTTACAGCCTCTAGAAAAAGTTGCTAAGCAACATGGGGTTCGCGCAATTGCAGTTGACTTGAGCGACTTTCAGAAGGAATTAAAAATTCTCAAGGAATTAAATGCTGGCAGTTGTGTAGGTATTGTTAGCATAAGTCCAGGTTTATTGAGAGCAGCAGAAGTCATTATACATAGCATGCGTGGTAGTGAATTATTGCTTATGACGGCAATCTCAGACAATAACAGTAGATTACTCTCACTTTTAAAGACTTCAAACCATATAGTTTGTGATGGACCGAGTTTATCAGTTGTAGAAAACACATTATTAAAAAATCGTTCTCAGTTGATGAGATTACCTCAAATAATATGTGCTAAAAATTATTTAAGTATCGAAACAATAAATCAATTAAAAAAAGAAATAGGAGTTATTAATTAAACCATGGTATTGAAAACTTTTAAATCAGATATAGAAATTATCAGAGAGAGAGATCCCGCCGCAAGAGGAATAGTGGAAATATTTCTCTGCTACCCAGGCTTTCAATCAATAGTAATACATAGGTTTACGCATAAATTATGGCAATTAAAGATACCTTTGATTCCCCGTTTACTCAGTCATCTTAATAGGCTATCAACAGGTATTGAAATCCATCCTGGGGCAAAAATTGGAAAAAGGGTTTTCATAGATCATGGAATGGGCGTTGTAATTGGCGAAACTGCTGAGATAGGAAATAACTGCTTGCTTTATCAGGGAGTAACATTAGGAGGTACTGGTAAAAGCCATGGCAAAAGACACCCCACCTTAATGGAAAATGTTGTAGTCGGAGCGGGTGCAAAAGTTCTTGGATCCATCACCGTAGGATCTAATACCCGGATTGGTGCGGGCTCAGTAGTTGTTCGAAATGTAGAGGAGAACAGTACTGTTGTCGGAGTTCCTGGCAGAGTAGTGCATCAAAGTGGTGTCAAAGTAAATCCGTTAGCTCACTCTGCGTTACCAGATGCAGAAGCTAATGTGATAAAAAATTTAATGGATAGGATAGACTCTCTTGAAAATGAAATTCTTAAATTACAAAAAACTCTTCAATGTATAGCCAACTCAGAATCTATTGATATTTCTAAACTCGGTGATTCTCAAAATATTAAAGATAAAGAAATTATTGAATTTCTTGGAGATGATTAAATATTGATTTAATTTTTTTCATTAACTTCATTTTTAGGTTGAAACATAAACATTGAATAAATAACATTTCGTCTCATATTAGTCATCATTTCGAGAAACATGTCATATCCTTCGTTTTTATATTCTATTAATGGATCTTTTTGACCATAACCTCTCAATCCGACTGATTCCCTCAAAGAATCCATGGATTGAAGATGTTCGCGCCATAAATTATCGATTTGCTGCAAAATAAAAAATCTTTCTGCTTCTCTCATTAATCCAGGACGAATCTTTTCAATTTGTGATTCCTTTAAATCATAAGCTATTCGCAACTGCTCTTGAAGATAGTTTTTTAATTCTTCTATTGACAGTAAATTAATATCATCAGATTTAAGATCATCTAATAAATATATAAATTCTTTAACTTTAGAAATTAATTGATCAATATTCCATTCTTCAGGAGGAAGATCAGGATTAATATAAGCATCTACAATTTCAATCATTGTCCTTTCTCCATATCCTATTACTTGTCTCTTTAAATCAATTCCTTTCAATACTCGTAGTCTTTCGCCATACACCGCTTTTCTTTGATTGTTCATTACCTCGTCGTATTCAAAAACTTGTTTTCTAATATCGTAATAGTAGGTTTCAACTTTCTTTTGAGCACTTTCTAGAGACCTAGTAAGCATTCCTGACTCAATAGGCATATCTTCATCAACCCTAAAAGCATTCATTAGATTTGCAACTCTATCACCTCCAAAAATCCTTAATAAATTATCATCTAAAGATAAAAAGAATCTTGTGCTTCCAAGATCACCTTGTCTTCCTGCTCTTCCTCTCAGTTGATTATCCACTCTTCTTGATTCATGTCTCTCAGTACCAATGACATGTAAACCGCCAGCTTCTCTTACTTTTTCTTCTTCATGAATTAAAACTTTTTCATATTCTTTTTTTACATCAGACAAAGATTCTCTCAAAAGCTTTATCAAGTTATCATCAGTTGGTGCTTTTTCTGCAGCTGTAGCTATTCTGTCATCAAGCTCTAAGACAGAAAGTTGCCTATCACCCCAATTTTTAACAAGTTCATCAGATAAAAGAGAGAGTTTCTTTTCAATTTCTTCATCTAGTTTGCAAGGGAAAAGACTTGTTGAGGAATTTGAAATGTTCTTTTTCAAATTTGAAGCTGCTTTTGCAGAAAAACCCCCCTTAGATTTTGAATTTCTTTGTTTAGGTATTGGTGGCTTATGTTCATTATCAGGCTTGACTAACAAAGGAATTAAAAGTTCTTTTAATTTAAGCCTTGCCATATAGTCACTATTACCGCCAAGAATTATATCTGTTCCCCTTCCAGCCATATTAGTCGCAATAGTAACAGCACCTGCTCTTCCTGCCTGAGCAACAATTTCTGCCTCACGTTCAACGTTCTCTGGCTTAGCATTTAACAAATTATGTGGGATTTTTTCTTCAGATAAAAGTGAACTTAGTAATTCACTTTTTTCAACACTTGTTGTACCAACTAAAACAGGTCTACCATCTCTATGAATTTGTGCAGTTTCTTTAGCAACGGCTTTCCATTTACCAATCTCTGTCTTAAATACTTGATCAGACCAATCTTGTCTCTTTCTTATTTGATTTGTCGGTATAACTGTCGATTCTAATTTATAAGTTTTTTCAAATTCAACCTCCTCAGTTTTTGCAGTTCCCGTCATTCCTGCTAAACCGGGATATAAAAGGAAAAAATTCTGATAAGTTATGGATGCCAATGTTTGAGTCTCAGGCTGAATTTTAAGATTCTCTTTTGCTTCTATTGCCTGATGTTGTCCATCGCTCCAACGTCTTCCTGGCATTACCCTACCAGTAAATTCGTCAACTATTACAGCCTCATCGTTCTTAATAATATAATTTACATCTTTAATAAATAATTCTTTGGCTTTTAAAGCGTTTGTTATATAGTGCGCCCAAGGATCTTGAGGATTATATAAATCATTAACTCCCAAATACTCTTCACATTTTGCAAAACCCTGATCAGTTAATATACAACTTCTCTGTTTTTCATCAACCTCATAATCCCCTTCTGGATCAATACCATCTTTACTTAATTCTTTTGCTTTGACTAATGCAAGAGATAATTCTGCGGCTTTTTGATATTTTTCTTGCGGTCTTTCAACTTGGCCAGAAATTATTAAAGGCGTTCTTGCTTCATCAATTAATATTGAATCAACCTCATCAATTACACAGTAATTAAATTTCCTTTGAACTACCTCACTAATATCAGTAGCCATATTATCTCTTAAATAATCAAATCCTAATTCTGAATTTGTGGCATAAGTTATATCACAATCGTAATTTTTCTTTCTCTCAACTGGATTCATATCTTGCTGAATCAAACCAACGGATAAACCTAAAAAACGATGAACTTGTCCCATCCACTCTGCATCCCTTCTAGCTAAATAATCATTTACAGTAACAACATGAACACCTTTTCCCGTAAGAGCATTTAAATAACAAGGTAAGGTTGCAACAAGAGTTTTTCCCTCTCCAGTCTTCATCTCAGCAATTTGACACTCATTTAAAACCATCCCGCCTATTAACTGAACATCAAAGTGTCTCATATCAAGGACACGTTTGCTTGCTTCTCTTACAATTGCAAAAGCTTTAGGAAGAAACTCTTCTAGGAGTTCTTTTTGTTTTTTAAAATCTAATTCTGCTGAAATATTTGATTTAAGATTTTGAGTTTCTTTTCTAAGCTCATCATCAGTTAATTGAGAAATTTCTTCTTCTAAAAAATTTATCTCTTCAACTATTGGTTGATAGCGCTTTAACTTTCGTGTATTCGGATCTCCCAACAAAAGTTTTAGCATAAGTCAAAGTCCTTAAAAAATTTATCCTATTACAAACATTATAAATTAGTGCGTTACAACAAAATGAAGAAAACTATTATCTCTTTATTTTTAAAGAAACGATCGATTAAGGTATTTAGATTGAAGTCACAACAATAACCTGCCCGACATCACTTTTCAAAAATCTTTTTATTAAATGAAAGAAATATCTCTAATCAAACATGCCAAAGGAGCTTTAGGATTAAGGTTTTTTGGATTAGGTCCTAATTTTAAACCAACAAACGGATTAATTAAGCTACAAAAATTACTAGATACCAATACTTTCTGGGCAAACAATAGAACAATTAATGATCTAAAAAAATGTCTTGCTAACAGTGATGTTGTAATAAGTCTTTGGGTTGGTAAGGAAATAGTTGGTTTTGGTAGAGCTTTAACCGATGGGATTTACCGCGGAGTGCTTTGGGATATTGTTATTGATCAAAATCACCAAGGCAAAGGTTTTGGTACATTAATTGTAAAAAATCTTTTATCATCTAAAAAAATTAAAAATACAAAAAAATTATATTTAATGACAACAAATAAAAAATTGTTTTATTCTCAATTGGATTTCAAAGAAGTTACTTCTCAAAATTTATTGATTCGTGAAATATAAAGAACTTGTTTCTAAAGAAAACAAAATCAAGATACAAATTTACTATAAAGCCATCTTATAAAAGGTCCTAAAACAGGAACTGGTCCAAAAGTTGGGCCGCAAAAATCAAAGTAATCTCTATGCTCTTTTATTAATCCATTTTCACCAAATAATAAACGAGTAGTTCCAGGATAAATAAATTCTTTACCCATAATTTTTAAACCCATTGTCCATTCGACAAATCCACAATCCCCAGTTATGGAAATTGCATGAGTTTCTAAAAAAACATCATCACATCTTTTAACTAATTTTTCTTGAGCCTTAACATAAGAATCTAAGCCCACTGATTCCTGAGTTGGGTCTGTAAAAATAACATTCTCATTATAAAATTCAGCCCATTTTTGTTTTGTTGGCGCATCTGTACCATAAGGTTTAGTAAATAATCCCTTTAAATCCTCAATAGAAATTGCTCTTGTCATTACGAAATTATCTTTAAAATATTCTAAAAGATACAAACATTAAAAGCGGATGAAGAGATTCGAACTCTCGACATTCTCCTTGGCAAGGAGATGCTCTACCACTGAGCTACATCCGCATAACTTTTTTATTTTATCTCAAAGAAGGGGTCAATGATAAAAATAATTAAATTTTTTTCAATTAATTTAAATTTTTAATTAAGGATCCCATCTCAATTGCTTGTAAAGCATAATTCCAACCAAGATTATTTTTAATCCCTGCCCTTTCTAAAGCCTGCTGCATAGTATCAGTAGTTAAAACTCCAAAAATAATTGGAACATTATTTTCATTTGCAACTTGCGAAATACCTTTGCTCGCCTCAGATATAACTACATCATAGTGGGAAGTTTCACCACGGATCACAGCCCCAAGAGCAATTACAACGTCATAACTCTTTTGTTTCATGAGAGTTTTTGCTGCAATTGGTAACTCAAATGAACCAGGAACCCAAACTATATCTACTTGATTGCTTAATTCTGAAGTATCTAAACCATGTCTTTTTAAACAATCAAGACAACCAGATAGAATTTTATTTGTAATTAAATCATTAAATCTTGCTATTACAATCCCAACTTTTAAAGTAGAGGCATTAGTAAAAGAACCCTCAAAAATAGCCATTAAATTTTACTTTGATATATTAATAGACTCTCACGAAAAGGTATTAAGTTCAAACTAATGAAGAAACTATCCCTGTAACAAAAACCAAAACAACCCAAACAGCAGCAATAGAATAAATTTTTCTCCTACTTTCTCGCTGTCCTTCTTCAGTAGAAGGTTGAGTCACATATAAAACGGGTACTCCAACTACCGCAATTAAAGAAGCAAATAATAGAGCATTTACGAAGAAAAAGTTAACAGCCTGCATAATTCAGTCTTAAGTTTCAAATATTATAAATACTATAATCTCATGAAAATGATAATTTTTAGAGAAAATTTACATACTTTAGCCACTTTAAATGCAAAAAAAAAATTTCTACCTAATATCTATTTAGGAATTAAAAAAGTATGCAAGAAGATACGATAATTCAAAAGAATTTATTTGCGATTGGTAATGATAATAATGAAAAAAAAGAAATAACAAAAATTCCAGAAGATTTATCTTTGGAAGATTTAAAAAAAGAATCGCAAAAAAGACCCAGACAAAGAAAAAATTCAACTAATTTAATAAATAAATTCAACACTGATTTAATTTCAAATAACAAAAATGTTTGCATCAATAAAGAATCTTATAGCTATAAAACAGTATCAAAACTGAAATTAACTCCTGTAATGAAGCATTATGTAACTCTAAAAGAAGAAAATAAAGATAGGTTATTACTTTATAGATTAGGAGATTTTTTTGAATGTTTTTTTGAGGACGCTGTATTAATATCTAACCTTTTAGAAATAACGCTTACCAGTAAAGATGCTGGCAAAGAGATTGGTAAGATCCCTATGGCAGGGGTTCCCCATCATGCAATGGAAAGATACTGTGCTGATTTAATTAAAAAAAATTATTCTGTGGTTATATGCGATCAATTAGAAAAAAGTTCTGGAAATTATGGGACTCCAATTAAAAGAGGAATAACAAGAATAATTACTCCTGGAACTGTAATTGAAGAGGGGATGTTGATAGCAAAGAAAAATAATTGGATTACTGCTATTTACTTATCAGATGAAAACTCAGATGAATCTTATGAATGGGGTATATCAAAAGCTGATGTAAGCACAGGAGAATTAATAACTTTAGAAGGCAAATCTCTGTCAAAACTATTTGATGAAATTATTAAATTAGATTCTTCAGAAATCATTGTAGGAAGCAATGCAGTGAGAAATTTATTAATTAAAGGAAATAGTCAAATTACATATACTGTTTCTCAAGAGACTAATTTTGGAATTAATGAAGCAAATTATCTTATAAAAAATTATTTCCAAATTGCAAACCTAGAGGGAATAGGACTTAAAAATTTAAACAATGCAACTAGATCACTTGGAGGTTTATTAAATTATTTAGAAAAAATTAATCCATCAAATTTAGATAAAGATTCTTCTTTAAGAATCTCATTAGACTTTCCCCAAATCCAATATGGTCACAACAAATTAATTATTGATTATCAAACTCAAAAAAACTTAGAAATCAAAAATACACAACGAGAAAACAATTATGTAGGTTCGCTACTATGGAGTATCGATAGAACTTATACTTGCATGGGTGCAAGGTGTTTAAGAAGGTGGATAGATTCACCACTATTAAACGTTAATGAAATTTATAAAAGACAAAATATAATTACAAACTTTCTTGAATCTAAAAAATTACGTAAAGATACCCAAAATTTACTTAGAGCAATGGGGGATTTAGAAAGACTTGCAGGTAGAGCTTGTGCAGGTCATGCAAGTCCCAGAGACTTAATTGCAATAGCTGAAGGTTTAAAAAAATTACCTAGACTAAAATCCATAATTGAATTATTTAAATATGATCTCCCAGATTGGACTGATCAATTAAAAGATATTGATGAAGGACTCTTAGAATTAGCTGATACTATAAGTTTTCAACTAGTAGAAAATCCTCCACTAAATATTAGTGAAGGAGGCATGATCCACGATGGTGTTGACAATATATTAGATGGTTTACGCAATTTAATGGATGATTACTCTGAGTGGCTAAATAAAGAGGAATTAAAGGAAAGAAAAATTAGCAAAATTTCAAACCTAAAAATTCAATTTCATAAAAATTTTGGTTATTACATTTCTATAAACAAGTCAAAAGTTAATTTAGCTCCACAACATTGGATCAAAAGACAAACACTTACTAATGAAGAAAGGTATATCACTTCAGAAATTAAAAATAAAGAAAATAAGATTTTCCAAATAAAAAGTAGAGCTTCATCAAAAGAATATGAAATTTTCTGCGAATTAAGAAATATAGTTGCTGAAAAAACAAAACAAATAAGATCAATCGCAAAATCCATAGCATCTCTTGATGCACTACTTGGTTTATCAATTACTGCAGTAGAAAACAATTTTATAAAACCTTCATTAATACGAATAAATGATTCAATGACAAAAAATAGTACAAAAATTATCGCAGGAAGAAATCCAATTGTAGAGCAATTATTAAGTGATAAAAAGTTTGTAGCAAACGATATCTCTTTTGATGATAATCAAAAATTAATTATATTAACGGGTCCCAATGCAAGCGGAAAAAGTTGCTTTATAAGACAACTTGGTTTAATACAAATTCTCACGCAAATTGGTAGCTTTGTTCCTGCTAATAATGCTGAAATCAAGATTGCAGATAGGATTTTCACAAGAATTGGGGCCGTTGATGATCAATCATCGGGGCAATCAACATTTATGGTAGAAATGTCTGAAACTGCATCAATTCTAAATCAGGCAACTTCTAGCTCACTAGTTTTACTTGATGAGATAGGCAGAGGGACATCTACTTTTGATGGGCTTTCAATAGCTTGGTCAGTAAGTGAATATCTTGCAAAAAAAATTCAATGTAATACTATATTTGCTACGCACTATCATGAGCTGAATTATTTAAAAAATTCAAATAAGAATATACAAAATTTTCAAGTTTTAGTAGAACAAAATAACGATCAGCTAATCTTTAGCCACAGGATTGTTAAAGGGGGCTCAAACAAAAGCTATGGCATAGAAGCAGCTAAATTAGCAGGAGTTCCAAAAGAAGTTATAGAAAAAGCAAAATCAGTTTTAAATTCTTTAGAAGAAAATAACAAATTAAATTATGATATTAAGTAGATTTTTGAAATTTTTATAAAATAAATACTTTTTAAATTGTTTCCCTCAATAAGGCGTTAACCGCAGCAGCTGCCATGGCAGCACCTCCTCTAGTTGAATTCAAAACAATTCTAGGAAGATCGGTGGAAATCAGTTTGTTTTTGCTATTCTCTACTCCAATAAATCCAACAGGCATTCCGATAATCAAACTAGGTAAATCTTTTGCATGTTCTAAAATATCAATTAAATAAGTTAACGCTGTAGGCGAACTGCCAATGACCACAATAGGAGATTTACTTCCAGAATTTATAGCGGATAACTCCTTCCAACCTTCACTTAAGCCATATGCAGTTTTAGTTAAGTTTGTATGATTATTTTTTCCAAACCACATTCTAGCGGTGAATACTTTATTTCTAGTGGTATTTTCTGCCATGGATTTTATTGCTGCTGCTGCCATATCGGTATCAGTTAAAATAGGAGCACCATTTTTAAGTGCCTGAAGACCCTTTTCACAAGCACCTTCACTAAAATTTACAAGATTTTGAACTGTAAAATCTCCTGAAGTATGGACTAATCTCTCTAAAACTTTTTTTTCCAAATAATTTAGATCATTGGCTACTAAACGAGATCTTATGAATCTGATGCTTTCCAAAAAAATTGGATGATCTATTACCATTAAATTTAATTTGTGTTAGAAGTAATCATAGTTAATATATGGTTTTTATTGAGCTATTATGCCAATACAAATATTATGGGGTAATGATCTAAATGCTCAAAATACATTTATTCAAAAATTAATTGATAAGGAAGTATCCAAAGAATGGAAAGAAATAAATGTAACTAATTTAAATGGAGATGATGATGAGCAAGTCAATAAAGCTTTTGATGAAGTTCTTACACCTCCTTTTGGAGATGGATACAGAATAGTTACATTGAAAAATAATCCCATTTTTACTGCCAAAAATGAAGATCTAAGAACTAAATTTGAAAAAATTCATGACAATATACCTCAAAATACTTATTTCATTTTGCAAAATACAAAAAAACCAGACTCAAGACTAAAGAGTACTAAATTTTTACAAAAACTTATCAAAAATAATTTAGCAAAAGAAAAATCATTTTCTTTACCAGAAATCTGGGACTATGAGGGACAAAAAAGATTTTTAGAAGATGCAGCAAATGAAATGAATATCAAAATTGATAAAAATGCAGCTGAATTAATTATTGATTCAGTTGGTAATGACAGCTTTAAACTAATAAATGAATTAGCCAAAGCAAAAACATATCTCTCTGCAGTATCAAGTGATTCGAATTCACAACTTTTTCTTAAAAGTATTGATGTAAAAAAAATATTTAGTGATCATCAATCTAATATTTTCAAAATCATTGATCTTCTCTTACAAAAAAATATTAATGAAAGCCTTATTGAAATAAATTATTCTTTACGGAAAGGAGAACCTGCTTTAAGACTAAATGCAGGTTTAATTAGTCAAATAAGAATTCATACCATTATAAAACTAGCAGTTAATTCAGGTAACTATAATGCAGAAAAGATTTGTAATCTTGCAGGCATTTCTAATCCAAAAAGAATTTATTTTATTCGAAAAAAAGTCAAAAATGTATCTCAAGAATATTTAATTAATTTAATGAGTAACTTACTAGATATTGAATCATTACTAAAACAAGGTAATAATCCTATAAATGTTTTTACAGATAAATTAATTAATTTAAGTTAACCAAATTATAAGGTTAAGAATTTACATTATGATTTAAGTATGGCTTTACTAGTAAAAAAATTTGGCGGTACTTCTGTCGGTGATATTAAAAAAATTAAAAATATTGCAAGTAGCATTTGTCAAAGTAAAGAAGCAGGGAATGAAATTGTCGTAGTTGTCTCTGCGATGGGGCAAACTACAGATGATTTAAATTGTTTAGCGGAATCAATTAGTAAAAATCCTAATCGAAGAGAATTGGATATGCTTCTCTCAACTGGAGAGCAAGTAACCATAGCTCTTCTTTCAATAGCATTAAACGAGTACGGAATACCTGCAATTTCAATGACTGGTAGCCAGGTTGGAATTATTACTGAATCAATTCATGGGAAAGCGAGAATTCTGGATATTAAAACAGAAAGGATCCAAAATTATTTAAATCAGGGTTTTGTAGTTGTCGTGGCTGGATTTCAAGGAACAACATTAAGCCATACGGGTTCAATGGAAATTACAACTTTGGGCAGAGGTGGTTCAGATACTTCCGCGGTAGCTTTATCAACAGCTTTAGGAGCTGAGACTTGCGAAATTTATACAGACGTTCCAGGGGTTCTTACTACTGATCCAAGGATTGTTCCTAATGCAAAACTCTTAGATGAAATTAGCTGCGAGGAAATGCTTGAACTTGCAAGCGTCGGTGCTTCAGTTCTGCATCCAAGAGCAGTAGAAATTGCTCGCAATTATGGAATTAAATTGTGTGTCAAATCAAGCCAAAGTGACTCCAGTGGGACTCTCCTAGAAAGTCAAATCCAACCTCTCCCGCTAAAAAGAGGAAGCTTAGAATTAACAAAAACAGTCAATAGTCTTGAAGTATTAGAAAACCAAGCAGTATTCAGTCTCTCAAATATTCCTGATAGGCCTGGGATTGCTGCACAAATATTTGAAAAACTTTCAGAAGCAAGTATTAACGTAGATTTAATAATACAAGCGACAAATGATGGAAATAAAAACGATATTACATTTACTGTTGGTGAATTAGAAGTAAAAAAGACGGCAGAACAATGTGAACTTATAACTAGTCAATTAGGGGGAGAATTTAACTTAAAAATCAACATGACTAAATTAAGTATTCAAGGAGCAGGCATTATGGGCAGACCTAGTGTTTCAGCTGATTTATTTGATACTTTATCTCAAGCGAATATAAATGTTAGGTTAATAGCTACTAGTGAAATTAAAGTCAGCTGTGTAATTGAAATTAATAATATACCAAAAGCTATTAGATTTGTTGCTGAGAAATTTAAGTTATCCGATACCCAAATATTTGTTAATCCAATCAATGAAAAACAAGATCAACCTGAAGTAAGAGGAATTGCATTAGATAAAAACCAAGTTCAGGTAAGCTTTCGAAAACTGCCTGATCGTCCAGGTGTAGCAGCATCGATATGTTTAGCATTAGCTGAAAATAATATACTTATCGATACTATTGTTCAGTCTGAAAGAATTTCCACTTTAAAAACTAAGGATATTAGTCTTACAATGAATAAACAAGATAGAGAAAAAGCTAACTTAGTTTTTGAGGCCTTAACAAAAAAATTACCCGGATCATACATTGAAGATGGCCCTGCTATAGCAAAAGTAAGTACTGTAGGAGCGGGAATGGCATTTAAGTTTGGGACGGCTGGAAAAATATTTAGAGCATTGGCTGACCAAAATATCAATATTGAAATGATTGCCACGAGTGAAATTAGGACTTCATGTATTGTTTTAGAAAAAGATTGTGACAAAGCAGTTAATGCGATTCATAATCATTTCGAATTAGAAAAATAAGTTCTTTTTAATTATTTCTTGCCAATTTTTGTCTTAATTTTTTGATTCTATCCCTCAAATTTGCTGCTTCTTCAAAATTTAACTCTTTTGCAGCGTCTTTCATTTTAATTTCTAACTTTTCTATTAAGTCAGGCAATTCTTCGAGCAAACATTGATTATCACTGGAACTGAGAATTGCGTCAGTTTTGTTATTAACTATATTTATTAAATCTTTAGATAAACCACCAGCATCAAGTTTTCTGGAAAGTTCTAGAAAAGATAATATTGAATTTTCTATTTTTTTGCCTGCAGGTTTTGGAGTTATACCATTGACTTGGTTATATTTTTTTTGAATAGTTCTTCTTCTATCAGTTTCAGATATTGCTCTTTTCATTGAATCTGTAAAGTTATCTGCATAAAGCAAGGCAACACCTTCAACATGTCTGGCAGCTCTTCCTATTGTTTGAATCAATGACCTTTCTGCCCTAAGAAAACCTTCTTTATCAGCATCTAAAATGGCGACTAAGGATACTTCTGGAAGATCTAGTCCCTCTCTTAATAAATTAACTCCTACCAAAACATCATATTCACCCATTCTAAGGTCTTGAATAATTTCAATTCTTTCAATTGAATGGATTTCGGAATGCAAATATCTAACTCTTACTTTATTTTCAGATAAAAAATCAGTTAGATCTTCAGCCATTCTCTTAGTAAGTGTTGTCACAAGAACTCTTTGATTCTTGTCAGCTCGCATTCTTATTTCAGATAACAGATCTTCTATTTGGCCTTCACTAGGTCTTACATCAATTACCGGGTCTAATACCCCCGTTGGTCTTATAACTTGCTCAATAAATTCACCATCACATTGATCTAATTCCCATTGACCTGGGGTTGCACTTATAAATAATGTCTGTTTTGATTTTTCCCAAAACTCTTCACATTTTAATGGTCTATTATCTGCAGCACTTGGCAATCTAAAACCATGATCTATTAAAACTTTTTTTCTAGATTGATCACCGTTGTACATCGCATGAAGTTGAGGACATGTTACATGACTCTCATCAACTACCAACAACCAATCTTTGGGAAAGTAATCTATTAAACATTCTGGCGGTGAACCTTCCTCCCTACCTGATAAATGACGAGCATAATTCTCAACTCCATTACAATAACCAACCTCTTTAAGCATTTCTAAATCATATTTTGTACGTTGTTCTAGACGTTGAGCCTCTAATAATTTTCCTTCGTATGTAAATTTATCGAGTTGAGTTTTTAATTCTCTTCTAATTGCACTTATTGCACTCTCAAGTCTTTCTTTTGGAGTTACAAAATGCTTCGCTGGATAAACGCTAACTTGTTCCAAACTTTCAAGTATTTCTCCTGTAATAGGGTCAACATATCTAATAGCCTCGACTTCATCACCAAATAACTCAATTCTTATTAATCTATCTTCATAAGCTGGACCGATTTCTAAAACATCACCTTTAATTCTAAATCTACCTCTAGTAATTTCAATATCATTTCTAGTATATTGATTTTCAACGAGAGACCTCAGAGAAGAACGTAGATTTATTGATTTTCCCACTTCAAATTTAACTGCAGCTTTTAAATACTCGCTCGGTATACCAAGACCATAAATACAACTTATTGAGGCTACAACAATTACATCTTTTCTTTCAAATAATGAGCGTGTTGCAGAATGCCTAAGCATATCTATTTCTTCATTAATTGAAGCGGTTTTGGCAATGTAAGTATCACTTACAGGTACATAAGCTTCAGGTTGATAATAATCGTAGTAAGAAATGAAGTACTCAACAGCATTTTTTGGAAAAAATTCCCTTAATTCATTACATAGTTGTGCAGCCAACGTTTTGTTATGGGCTAAAACAAGTGCTGGCCTTCCTGTTTGTTGAATTACATTGGCAATGGTAAATGTTTTTCCAGTTCCAGTAGCTCCTAAAAGAGTCTGAAACTGTTTACCATTATTTACGCCTTTAACTAATTTTTTAATAGCTTCTGGTTGATCTCCATTTGGTTCGTAAGGAGCTTGAAGCTTATAGTTGTTCATCAAGCTAGTAGCTAAAGGATGTTGATATACTAAGAAATTTTTTCTCTAATTATTGAATTTTTCAAAGATTCTTTTAAGCCCCTAACAACCGCAATCATTGATATTAAATCATCTAATTTATTAACCACCGATCCAACGCCAACTGCTGAGGCTCCAGAGGATATTGCTAGTGGACAAGTTACTTGGCTTAATCCAGAGGCACTCATGATTGGTATATTCAGAGATTGTTTCTTAAATTCTTGATGAATAGCATAGGTAGATGCAAGAGTTGGTACTGATTTTTCAAAAAAACCTTGAATTCCTGGAGAGTAAGGAGTAGAACTAGTACCACCTTCTGTTTGAATAATATCAACGCCTTCTTCCACTAGCTTTACAGCAAGATCAACTTGTTGATCAATAGGCATAGTATGAGGAACAGTTACTGATAAAGGAAAATTAGGCAATAAATCCCTCGTCTCTTTTGTAATGTTTAAAACTTTTTTATCTGTAAAATGAATGCCTTTTTCATAAAAAGTATCGTAATTTCCTATCTCAATTAATGATGCTCCTGCTTTTACACAATCTTGAAAAGATCGAGGCACTACTGAACTAACACAAACTGGAAGTGTTGAATTCTTAAGTGCTAAATCAACGAGTTCAGGTTTACAAGCAATATCGACAAGATCTGCACCTCCTAATGAAGCAGCCTCAACAATTTTTTTCACAGACTGAACATCGAAATTATTCAATCCTGAAATAACTTTGAGTAAGGATTTGCTTCTTAACTCTTCTTTGATTTTTTGTGGCAAAAGATTAATCAGACTCATTTACTTAATGAATTTATTACCCGATTGTGACATTGTTTTAGTAAAACAGTGCATTTTTTAAAAAATATTATCTGAGCAACACAAAATGACTGATAAAAAATTAAGTCAGAAAAATTGGTCATCATGGCATCATCAGCTTCATAAGGAGATTCTTGCCAAAAAAATATTAATTCCCAAAGGATCCAATATTTTAATAAGTGTTTCGGGGGGTCAAGACTCAATGGCCTTATTAACCCTAATTAATGACCTAAAAAAACTACATAATTGGTCTATTAGTGTTTGGCATGGTGATCATCAGTGGCACGAAAAATCATCACTATATGCTCTTGAATTAAAAGATTATTGCGAAGATAAAAATATTTCATTCTCTTTTGATCAAGCAAATAAAGAAGGTATTTCTTCAGAAGAAAAAGCACGAGAATGGAGATATAAAAAATTATGTGAAAGAGCCAAAACTTTATTAAATAAAAACCAGGAAAAACATAATATTTATTTGCTAACTGGTCACACGAGTAGTGATAATGCAGAAACATTTATCCTCAATTTATCTAGAGGAAGCAATTTTGCAGGTTTGAGTAATATTGAGAGTAAAAGATTAATAGAAAATCAAATTTATTTAATAAGACCGATATTAATTTTCAGTAGGAAAGATACAAAACAATTTTGCAATGAAATGAAGATCCCAGTCTGGGAAGATCCTACAAATTCAGATCTTAAATTAAAAAGAAATTTAGTAAGAAAAAAAATTATTCCTACCTTAGAAGTCATCTATCCTGGTTGTTCTGAAAGGATAAATAATTTTTCCCAAAAAATGAGCAAATACAATAACGAACGTAATGATCTAAGTGAACTAGCGTATTTTTATTGTAAAGATGTTAAAGGTATCGATAGGAATCTCCTAAATAGTATGTGTATTGAAGCGAGGTGCACAATTCTAAATAGATTTTTAAAAGAAATATCTCCAAAGCAATGTACTTCTAAAAATCTGACAAAATTAGCAACTTCAATTTATGAAAAAAATAAAGGTCAAATTAATCTGCAAGAGTTTTTAAAAATTGTTTGGGATAAAAACTATATAAATTTTGAAAAAAGTTAAGATGTTACAGCAGATCTTCTTCTTCTTGTTCTACCTTCAAATGAATCTTCTGTAGCTGTTTCAGCTGATGGATTCTGTGAAACTTTTGGACTTTTTTGGGTATTTTGTGGGTTATTTGAACTATTAGGATGATTATTATTGTTTGATTTCTTATGGAAATTATTATTATTTCTATTTCTATTAGAGAAATTTTGCTCTTCGGTAATCTTTGGAATATAAGCACGAGTTCCACTTGGAGCAGGTTGAACTAAACACAAAATAAGTGGTTCAACTTGTAATTCTCTTCTCATTCTTCTCGATAAACCATTTTCAATTTCTCTTTGTACACCAATCCAATCTACCTCAAAATTATTCGGCCCAGTTTGTCTGGATAATTGTTTCCACCTATTTTCTAAGACCCAGCTTATTTCTCGTTCTGTCCACATAGACATTTTTCTTGGCTCTGCAGTAGTAACAACTCCTCTTAAATTAACTCTAGGAGGCGCAACCATCTTCCCATCTGTACTAATAGGAGCTAAAACAGTTACTACACCATCCCCAGCTAATTGCTGCCTTTCCTTTAATACTCGAGCATCTACTATCCCATTTCGTGAGTTATCAAGCAGTTCAACACCAGCTTTTACAGGATCACCCTTTTGAATAGAATTAGGTGTTAACTCAACTACATCTCCATTTTCAATAATTAAGATATTGTCCTTTGGAACACCCATAGTTTGTGCACTCTTCCCATGACAAACAAGCATTCTATGTTCTCCATGAACAGGAACAAAAAACTTAGGTTTTGCGAGTGCCAACATTAACTTTTGATCTTCTTGGAAACCATGACCAGAAACATGAATATTCTCACCTTTTCCATAAACAACCTTTGCTCCGAGTTTCATTAATCTATCTATTGTATTAACAACAGAAATAGTATTACCAGGAATTGGGCTGGCTGAAAAGATTACAGTATCAGTAGTCTTAAGACGAACATGCTGATGTTCACCACGAGAGATTCTGCTTAACGCTGCTAGAGGTTCTCCTTGACTACCCGTCATTAATAATAAGGTCTCCCTATCTGGTAAATCTCTAATTTGCTTGATAGGAACAAACAAATCATCGGGGCATTTCATATAACCAATATCTCTTGCCTTAGCAATAACATTTATCATCGATCGACCTAACAAACCGACCTTTCTTCCATGTTTCATGGCCAATTCTAAGATCATTGTCACTCTATGCACAGAACTAGCAAAAGTGGTAAGGATAACTCGTTCTTTTGCCTCTGCAATATGTTTTTCTAAAGAGGGATAGATAGTCTTCTCAGAAGGACAGAAACCTGGAACTTCGGCATTAGTAGAATCACTGAACATGCATAAAACACCCTTCTCTCCGTAATGCACCATTCTTTCAATATCAAATTGCTCTCCATCTACTGGCATATGATCAAACTTAAAATCTCCCGTGAAAATAATTGTGCCAACAGGTGTTGTAACTGCTAAAGAAAAGCTATCGCAAATAGAATGAGTATTTCGAATAAATTCAACAGAAAAATGTTGTCCTACTTTTACAACATCTCTTGGATTTACTGTCTGTATAGTTGTTCTATCAGATACCCCTGCTTCCTCCATTTTTCCTCTAAGCATTGACATTGCCAGTCTTGGGCCATAAATAATGGGAATATTAAAATGCTTTAGATGATGAGAAATACCTCCAATGTGATCTTCATGCCCGTGAGTGACAATCATTCCTTTTATTCTTCTTTGATTTTCTTTTAAAAAAGTTGTATCAGGCATAACAACGTTTACGCCATGCATACCATCAGATGGGAAAGCTAGGCCAGCATCAACAAGCATTAATTCATCACCATATTCAAAAACGCAAGTGTTTTTTCCTATTTCATGTAATCCTCCAAGAGGTATTACTCGTAGAGCTGGAGTATTACTTTTAGATCTAGATGAATCATGAGTAGATCTATTTACAGTTGATTTTGTACTTGATTGCATAATTGTGAAATTTATGAAGGCCTGCTTGTAATCAAATAAGGTTTATTTAAATTTAATTATCAAGTTAAATAAAATCCCTATTGTAGGGAATTCAGGATAAAAGATAGTTGCTTTTTCATGTCATTGTTTAAAGGTGATAAAGGACTTCTAGGATTACCTACATCCCATCCCGATAGCTCCAAAGCAGCTTTAATTGGGATTGGATTAGTAGTCATAAAGAGTGCTTTGAAAAGAGGCTGAAGTTTTTCATGAATAGCAAGAGCATTGGAAACCTTTCCACTTTGAAAAGAATGAATCATCTCTTTCAATTGCAATCCAACTAAATGACTTGCAACACTTACTACTCCTACAGCACCTACAGATAACATTGGAAGCAACAATGAATCGTCGCCACTATATACAGAGAGTTCGGAGCCACAAATAGCTCTTAGTTCTGTTACTTCATCTATTCTACCGCTTGCAGCTTTAATACTGAGAATATTTGAGAAATCCATAAGTTTCTTCACAGTATCAGGTAATAAATTACATCCAGTCCTGCCAGGAATGTTGTAGAGCATAAGAGGCAAATCCTTTGCAGATTTAGCAATAGAACTGAAATGTTTATAAAGACCTTCTTGAGGCGGCTTATTGTAATAAGGAACAACGACTAAAGCACCGTCGGCACCAGAGTCGTAAGCTTTTTTTGTAGCTTCCACAGCTTCGCTTGTACAATTGCTACCAGTGCCAACTATTACTTTACAGCTTGCATCCAAAGATCCTTTTACAGCAATAAATAAATCATGCTGTTCCGCCCATGAAAGAGTCGGAGATTCTCCAGTAGTACCGCACAACACAATTCCATCGGAACCGTTCTCAAAAAGATGATTTGAAAGTTTTATAGCTAGTTCATAATCTACATCTCCATTCTCATTGAATGGAGTAACCATTGCAGTCAATATTCTTCCAAATAGTGGATTATTACACTCAGTTTTGTCTGTAATCATTTTTTTGGAATTAACAACTCAGCTATTTGAACAGCATTCAGAGCTGCTCCTTTTCTTATTTGATCTCCACATAACCATAATTCTAATCCATGAGGATGACTTATATCAGTTCTTAGCCTGCCAACAGCAACATTATCCCTTCCCATAACGTCATTTGGCATAGGGAATCTATTATTTTTGTAATCCTCAATAATTTCAATTCCAGGAGATTTTTTTAATTCTTCAAGAGCATCTTTAGGTTCAACTACATCGGCAAATTCAATATTGATCGATTCAGAATGTGCTCTCAGAACTGGGACTCGAACACATGTAGCAGAGAGCTTTAAATCAGCAATATTTAATATTTTTCTTGTCTCATTAACCATTTTCATCTCTTCTTCGCAGTAATTATTTGAAAGCATAGGGGAATTATGTAAAAACAAATTAAAAGCAAGGGAGTATGGCAAAACTTCACTTTTTTGAGGATTTCCTTGAAGATATTGTTCAGTTAAAAGTTTTAGTTCCTCCATCGCCAGTTGGCCTGCACCACTGACAGATTGATATGTTGAGACAATAACTCTTTGAATAGTCGAAAGTTTGTTTAATGGAGCTAAAACTAACGTCAGCAAAATGGTAGTGCAGTTTGGATTCGCTATTACCCCATCATGATTAAGTACGTCACTAGCATTAACTTCAGGGACTATTAGAGGAACGTTCTTATCTAATCTGAAAGCACTTGAATTATCTATCAGTAAAGCATTTTGATCAATAATTGTAGACAACCACTTTTTTGAAATACTTCCGCCAGCTGAAGCCAAAACTAAATCAAGATTCTTAAATTCTTCCTTAGTTGTTTTTTTTGTAACTAATTCTTCATCTTTCCAAATAATTTTTTTTCCTTCTGACCGCTCTGATGAAAGCAAGATCAATTCTGATATTGGGAAATCACGTTGTTCAAGAATTTTTAGCAATTCAGATCCCACAGCACCTGAAGAACCTAAAACAGCAACTTTTAATGGCCTATTAGGCAAATACGGAGATTGTCTCACACTTTAAAATGATTTTTATAAATAGATTGACTATTTTTTTTACTTTATCAAAAAATTAACTTTCAAGGAAATCACATAATGTGAAATAATTAAGATTCGGTTCAAAGTAATAACTTAGAAAAACATGGCTAAAGATGCACTAATAGTCAAAACAACTCCTCTACCTCAAAGTAGAATTTCATTCGAATTAGAAATACCATCTGAGACATGCAAAACGTGTGTAAATGAAACAATCAGTTCTATCAGTCGTTCGGCTAAAATTCCGGGATTTAGACTTGGTAAGATTCCTAAACAAGTCTTAATCCAAAGAATTGGCATCACACAATTACATGCTTCTGCTCTGGAAAAAATTATTGATAAATCATGGCAAGAAGCGTTAAAAATAAAATCTATAGAGCCACTAAGTGAGCCAGAATTGGTAGATGGATTTGAATCTTTACTCGCAAAGTTTAGTCCTGAAAAATCACTTAAGGTTACTCTTCAAACTGATGTTGCCCCAGAATTAAAACTTAAAAAATCCAAAGGACTAAGTGTTGAAATATCAAAGACAAAGTTTGATCCTAAGTCAATAGATGAAGCGCTAGAAAACTCTAGAAATCAGTTTGCAAACATTATTCCAGTTACCAATAGAGCAGCAAAATTAGGAGATATTGCTGTAGTTAGTTTCAAAGGAAAATATAAAGATTCTGGTAAAGAGATTGATGGTGGAACAAGTGAATCAATGGATCTTGAGTTAGAAAAGAACAAAATGATTCCCGGTTTCGTTGAGGGAATCGTAAAGATGAAAATTGGTGATAATAAAACACTTAACCTTAAATTTCCTGATGATTATTCTCATGAGGATTCAAGAGGTAAAGAAGCAATTTTTGAAGTAAGTCTTAAGGATCTTAAGGAAAAAGAATTGCCTGAACTTAATGACGATTTTGCAAAACAGTCTGGCAACAAAGAATCATTAAAAGAGTTAAAGAAAGATATTGAAAAGCAACTTAAAGACAATTTTGAAAAAACTCAAAAAGATATCAAAATTGAAGCTCTATTAGATGCCTTAACAAACGAATTGGTTGCTGAAATTCCAAAATCTATGATTGATATAGAAGTGAGGAATAATATTGAACAAACCGCTCAAAGATTCGCTCAACAAGGTCTTGATGTTAAATCTACTTTCACTCCGGAATTAGTTAAGTCATTAGCAGAGTCCACAAGGCCTCAAGCTGAAAAAAATGTTCAAAGAAATTTAGCTTTAAAAGCATTAGCTGAAACAGAAAACATAAAAGTTGAGCAAGATGAAATTGATTCAAAAATGAAAGATTATGAAGATGCAATCTCTCAATCTTCAAAACAAATAGATATTAAAAAATTAACAGAAGTAATAACTAACGATTTACTCAAAGAAAAATTAATCATTTGGCTTGAAGAAAATTCTGAAGTAAAAGAAAAAACTACAAAAACTTCTAAAGCTACAAAAACTGCGTCAAAAACTACAAAAACAACAAAAGCTACAAAAACTACAAAAACTCAAAATAAAAAAGAAAAAAAATAATTTATGAAATTTTCTACTAATTAAACAAAAAACCCTTAAATTAATTATAAGACGAATACTAATTTGTGAACTCAGAAAAAAAACATTTAATCCAAAGCTCAATAAGTTCTTACGAAAGTAACAATAAAACCATTGCTGCTGTTCCTACTGTTATAGAACAATCAGGTAGAGGAGAAAGAGCTTTTGATATTTATTCAAGACTATTGAGGGAGAGAATAATTTTTTTAGGTACTGGAATTAATGATCAAGTATCTGATTCACTTGTTGCACAATTATTATTTCTTGAAGCGGAAGATCCCGAAAAAGACATACAAATATATATCAATTCTCCTGGAGGCTCAGTAACTGCAGGAATGGCAATATACGATACTATGCAACAAATATCCCCTGATGTAGTGACAATATGCTTTGGAGTAGCGGCAAGTATGGGGGCATTTCTACTTTCTGGAGGAGCAAAGGGTAAAAGATTGGCTTTACCTAATTCTAGGATTATGATTCATCAACCTCTGGGAGGTGCACAAGGTCAAGCAGTAGAGATTGAAATACAAGCTAAAGAAATACTTTTTCTCAAAAAAACATTAAATTCGCTCTTAGCAGAACATACTGGCCAACCTTTAGAAAAAATTAATGAAGATACAGAAAGAGATTACTTTTTATCTCCCTCAGAAGCAGTTGAATATGGATTAATTGATAAAGTTATCAAAAAGTGACAAGGGGTTCTGATTTTTTAAGAATAAGATGACGAATCGATATTTATAAGCAATCCTAGTTAATAGGGAATATTTAACACCTTTCACTTTAAAACTTATTATCGATGGCTAAATTCGACGCCCATCTTAAATGTTCATTTTGCGGTAAATCACAAGACCAAGTAAGAAAGCTTATAGCTGGTCCTGGGGTTTATATCTGTGATGAGTGCATAGATCTTTGTAATGAAATTCTCGATGAAGAACTACTTGATAATCAAGCGAACACAAACAACTCTCCGCAAGTAAAAAAGAAATTACCAACTGATAATCCAAAAAAATCTGTTCCTTTAGAATTAACCTCAATTCCTAAGCCATTAGAAATAAAAAGTTTTCTAGATAATCAAGTTGTTGGACAAGAATCTGCAAAAAAAATATTATCAGTAGCCGTATATAATCATTACAAGCGATTAGCTTGGAAAATTAAAGAAGATAGTAAAAATAATAATGCAACAGATTCACAAGCAACTAAATTACAAAAATCAAATATTTTACTCATCGGCCCTACTGGAAGTGGAAAAACACTATTGGCGCAAACTTTAGCAGAGTTTTTAGATGTCCCTTTTGCAGTAGCTGATGCAACGACTTTGACAGAAGCTGGATATGTTGGGGAGGATGTTGAAAACATACTTTTAAGACTTCTACAGAAATCAGAAATGAATGTAGAACTAGCTCAAAAAGGAATTATTTATATTGATGAAATAGATAAAATTGCAAGAAAAAGCGAGAATCCTTCAATTACTAGAGATGTCTCTGGTGAAGGAGTACAGCAAGCATTGTTAAAAATGCTTGAAGGAACAATTGCTAATGTGCCACCTCAAGGCGGAAGAAAACATCCCTATCATGACTGCATCCAAATTGATACGAGTCAAATATTATTTATTTGCGGGGGAGCTTTTATAGGTTTAGAGGATATCGTTCAAAAGCGTATGGGTAAACACTCTATAGGATTTACCACCAATTCAGATCAAAACAAAGTTGACACAAAAAAAATAGTAGACCCAAGAGATTCCCTGAAAAATTTAGAATTAGATGACTTAGTGAAATATGGCCTAATTCCAGAATTTATTGGAAGAATTCCTGTTTGTGCTGTACTAGATCGTCTTACTAAAGAAACTTTAGAATCTATTTTAACTCAACCAAGAGATGCATTAGTAAAGCAATTCAAAACTTTGCTAAGTATGGATAATGTTGAATTATCATTTGAGCCTGATTCTGTTGAAGCGATAGCAAATGAAGCATACAAAAGAAAAACTGGTGCAAGAGCATTAAGATCAATAATTGAAGAGCTAATGCTTGACATAATGTACACTTTGCCTTCTGAAGAAAATGTAAAAGAATTCACAATTACAAAAAAAATGGTAGATAATTTATTCTCATCTAAAATTGTTAAACTACCTTCAGGATCAAAAAGAATCATTAAAGAGTCTGCATAAAATTAGAGTTTAATTTTTTTAATTGAATCCCTAATTTTTCTAATTAATGAAAAATAAATGCCAAATATACATAAGCCTTTTCATCAAAAATATAGACCAAACAACTTAGACGAACTGGTTGGGCAAAAATTTATATCCATTACACTCAAACAAGCTCTATTAACAAAAAAAATTGCTCCTGCATATCTTTTTAATGGTCCAAGAGGCACTGGAAAAACATCAAGTGCAAGAATATTTGCAAAATCTCTAAATTGCCAGGCATTCGACCAACCTACGATAACTCCTTGTTGTAAATGTGACTTATGTAGACAAATTACAGATGGGAGCGCTCTAGATATTATCGAGATTGATGCAGCATCAAATACAGGAGTAGAAAATATAAGAGAAATTATAGAAAGAGCGAGATTTGCACCTACTCAAGCGAGATGGAAAGTCTATGTAATTGATGAATGTCATATGCTTTCAACGGCAGCTTCAAATGCTTTACTTAAAACTATTGAAGAACCGCCCTCAAGAGTTGTATTTATACTTGCGACGACAAATCCTGAGAGAGTATTAAATACAATAAAAAGTAGATGCCAAAAGTTTGATTTTAGAAGAATAAGCCCTAGTGATATTTTTCAACATTTATCAGAAATCGCCGAAAAAGAATCCATTAAGTACGAAGTTCAGGCGTTAAAAATGATTGCAAAAAGGTCTAATGGAGGTATGAGAGATGCACAAAGCCTCCTTGAACAATTGAATCTTTTACCAGAAGGGATAACAATTAATAATATCCAAAACCTCCTAGGAGAAGTATCAGAAAGTGAATTAACAAATCTGATTCAATCATTGGTTGAGAATAATCCAGAGTCATTAATTGACACCTGCAACAAATTATATGATGCCGGAAATGAACCTCTTCAAATAATTATCGGATTATTGAATATAACAAGAGATCTACTATTACACACTACTAATAATAAATACTCAGATCTTTATTATACGTCTGATGAATTTCGAGATGAGTTAGATAAAATCTCAAAAACAATAAATAAATCAACAATAATTAATTGGCATAATAATCTGAGAAATATTGAATATCAAATCAAATCAAGTGATAATCCAAGGCTTTGGTTTGAAATACATTTAACTGGTCTTCTGGATAGTCAAGAAATAAATAGTTTTGAAAATAAACAAGAAAGTAAAAATAATACGACTGAGGAGAAGCATACAAGTAGAAAAAACATTCTCATTAATAAAGAAAATATTTCAGATGAGATTCCAAAACCAAGTATCCAAGAAGAGATAACGCACAAGAAATTAATCGAAAAAAAAGACGAAAAATTAGAAAAATTTGAAGTTTGTGAAAAAGAAAGTATTGAAAATATTTCTGAAAATAACCAGAATAATCCTGGATCAAATTTAAAAGATAAATGGGAATTAATTCTTTCTAAAGTAGAGTTACCATCAACAAGAATGTTACTTTCACAACAAGCCGAACTTGAAAGTTTTGATTCGGAGAAAATCACAATTGCATTATCTCCAAATTGGGAAAGTATGATAAAAAGCAGAAAAGTTATAATTGAAAATACTGTAAAAAAGATATTTGGAGATGGAATAATACTTAATTTTTCAACCAAACAATTAAATAAAAGTAACCCAACAAACACTCCAGAAATAACCCAAAATGAAGTAAATAATTTCCGACCAATAAAAAAAATAGAACCAAAAACTAATTCGTCAACAAAAATATCTAACGAAGAGACTTATGATGATAGTTCAAAAAACTTAGCAAATTTTTTTAATGGAGAAATTATAGACCTTGATGAATAGATTAAACTCCAGTATGAATAGTCTTTCGCCAGAGTATCTTTTTTGGAAAAATAGACATCTTTATAGTTACCCAAGGGATTACTAAAAACCAATGTGATAAATAAAAAACCGATACAAATACCATCAAAAAATTGCTTTTTTGCAATACAGGTACTTCACTTTTACAAGAAGAACCGTACCAAAAAGCAATTCCAGATAATATAAAAGCTGTAAATGAAATAGGCCAGTAAATTGGTGAATCTAAAAATGCAATACTGAAAACTAAATCAAAAATAGAAATGATTGGTAATGCATATTGCAAGATGAAAAAGTAAGTTAAATCAAATTTCTGCAAATAATCAATTTTATTAGTAAATAATTGATCTCCATAATCGAAGAATCTTTGCAACCCCCCCTCTGCCCATCTTTGCCTTTGTGCTAATAAAGCATTTAAATTCTCAACTGCCTCCTCCATGACTGGAGGATCCCATAAGATTCCAATTCTAGATTTTGATAATAATAATCTTAAACTCAAATCAAGATCATCTGTAACTGTATCTTCATTAAAAGAACCACATGCTAATAATGTTTCTTTCTTAATTAATTGACCATTTCCCCGTAATTCGGAAACTCCAGCAACTGATAATCTTCCATATTGAAAGATTGCATCCATAGCCATCTCCATTGACTGACAGGAAGTTAAAAAATTCTTACTTACATTTGTTACTGATTTTCTTAGTTGAACTGCAGACCAATCACCCTCTTCTACAAAACTAAATAACCTTATCAAAGAATCTTGTTTTAATTCAGCATCAGCATCCAAAACTAATAACCATTCACCATGGGTAAATTTCAAGGCATAATTTAAAGCTCCTGACTTTCCTCCTCCTGCATTTGGAGAACGACTTATGACTTTTAGCTTGTCATATTGTCTAGATAATCGATCTAAAATTAAAGGCGTCTTATCAGAACTACCATCATCGATTATGTAAATATTTAATTTATTTGTTGGATAATCCAAACTAAATAATCTTTCAACTAATCTTGATATGACATTCTCTTCATCTCTAGCTGCGACTAAAATATCAAGCACAGGTAACTCTTTATTGCTAATTCTTCTGCTTACAGTATTTAAAACGTTGTTCCTTTTGAAATTTCTAGAAATAACTATTAAACCGTAAAAAACAATCACAAAAGAAAGAGTCAATATTATGTAGAGGAAATTTTCGATATTGTTAGCATGAGGAATAAAAGCTAATAAAAAACAAGCACTAAGAAATATAAACGACTTCAATCTTCGATTTTTATAAAAACCCTTACTCATAAAAGTAAATTGTTAATTACTTAACTTCCATTGAGACAATATCTCAAATTTTTTTAGTTTTGCATTTCGATAGTAATGATTCAATATTTGTTCATAAGAGAATCCTAATTTAGCCATTTCAATTGCTCCTGCCTGAGATAAACCTACACCATGACCGAAGCCACCTCCTCTCAAAAGCCATAAATCATCATTTAATTTATTAATAGTAAACAAATTACTAGGTATAAAATTTAATACCCGTCGAATATCATCTTTAACAAGAACAATAGATTTATTACCCTTGTCCATTTGTATTTCCAATTGTGTCACTCTGCCACTAGACCCACGTTCAATAGAATTTAAATCCAAAACATCTTCGTTAATATTTATAAGTTTGTTTTTAATTAACTTTTCTTTAATTTCAAGATTAGAAATTTTCTTATTCCATCGAAAAAGAGAATGATTACTCCCATAAAACTGTTCTTTATCAAAATCTAAAAAATTATTTAAATAAATTTCATTTGTAATTGGAAGTTTAAAAATTTTATTTAATGATTTAGAACCATCAATGATTGAATTGAAATAAGAATAATCTTGAATTTGCCAAGACTCGCTTGCAGTAGCAGATACTCCACCATTAGAACCATGATAAAAAGCATTAATTGGTTGATTTTCATGAGTGAGAATTAAATTTGAAGTTTCGTCTATGGCTTGTTGTACTTTTTTATATGAAATTTCAGAAGGCTTATAAACTTGGCATTGAGTGCTTATACATAAATGATATTTATCCATATTAAATCTATTAGAATTAAATATGCCCCAAGTTCTTGCAATAACTGCTTGAGCCTTGAGTGCTTCTAAAGGAGAATTCGGTCCAATTTCATATGGCAAAACACCTGCCAAATAGTCATCAAATTCAATTTTTTGAACTAAAGTCCAAGTTCCATATAAATCCTTTATTAAATAAAAATTTTTGCCAAAATTAACGCCATTTATTTTTATTTTCTGTTCAGAATAAATATTTATAGGGCCTTCAAGTTTCATACCACTGTAGTCATTTCTAAGAACAGGAGTAATTTGAAAATTTTTTATTTTTCTAAAAATCTTATTTTTTAATTCAAACTCTGGCAGATTATCTTGAAATGGAATCCATACTTCCCAATTTTTAGGGTAGGCAACAGTCGTTTCAAATCCTTTATCTCTTAGTTTATCTGATTCTTTTTTTGCCGATTCATAGCTAGCAAAAGGACCAAAAACAATTCTTTCAATTGTTTTTGGATTTTTGACGGGAATATCCGCCCAGGTAATATTTATCTGTTTTGATTTATGTTTAATACCGTTGGACGATATCAAGTTTAAAAAACCTTTATTAGTTGTAAAATTTATATTCTTTTTCTCCGAAAAACTATCATTCTCCCCGCCTAAATATTGCTTTAAACCAATTAAAAATTTTCCTTTTTTAATTTCATTATGGAGTTCAACCTTTAGCAGTTCTTCTCCTTTTGCATTTGAAATAAATTTAGTGTTTACTATTAAAAGAGAAATACAGCCTAAAAATAAGTTTAAAAAGGCAAATTTAAGTTTCATAAATTAGAACTTTCCTTATCAATTAAAAACTTTAATTTGCACCAATGCGTATAAAGGTTTAGATTATCCTAATTAAACACATTTGACTTAAATGTCTAAACTAAAAACTCGTAAATCAGCTGCCAAAAGATTTAAAGCTACTGCGACGGGTAAATTCATGAGAAGAAGAGCTTTCCATAATCATTTACTTGATCATAAAAGCTCAAAATTAAAAAGACATCTATCAACAAAAGCCGTAGTTGATGAAAGAGATGCTGATAATGTAAGATTAATGATTCCATACGCATAAATCTTTAACCAATTTTTATTAGATATTCATGGCACGGGTAAAAAGAGGCAACATAGCCAGAAAAAGAAGAAACAAAATCTTAAATCTTGCAAAAGGTTTTAGAGGCGGCAACAAAAATCTTTTCAGAACCGCAAACCAAAGAGTGATGAAAGCTCTTTGTAATGCTTATAGGGATAGAAGAAGAAGAAAAAGAGATTTTAGAAGACTTTGGATCTCTAGAATTAACGCCTCTGCGAGGATAAATGGAACAAACTATAGCAAGTTAATAAATGGCATGAAAAATTCAGAAATTATCATTAACAGAAAAATGCTCGCTCAATTAGCCTTAAACGATCCTAAGTGCTTTGAAAAAATTGTTTCTTCCGTTAGTAAGTAATAAAAAAGAATATAATTTAGAAAAGTAATTATAAATAAATGGAAATATCTTCCTTTCAATCTTATTTAATAATTCTTTTTGTTGTATTAATAATAATTTCTATTTTTGTATTCAGACAATTTCTAAAAACAAGAAGTGAAGAATTCAATTTAGTAAAATTCGAGCAGAAAGGTTTAGATTCTCTCACTCAAGCTACAGAATTATATGAATTTGGGTCTATTCAGATAAAAAAAAGATTATATTCTGAAGCTACTAAAACTTTTTTAAAAGCAATTGAAAATTATGAAAATGAACCTGATGAAGCCAAAGCGATAATAAATAATGCTTTAGGATTTTCTTATGCTGCTCAAAATGAATTTAAGAAAGCAATTAAACACTATAACTCTGCAATAAAATCACTTCCAGAATATCCTATAGCCCTAAATAACCTCGCATCAGCACAACAACGTTTACTGGAGTACGACTTGGCATATGAAACTTATCAAAAGGTTTTGGTGATAGATCCAAAAAACAAAACAGCAATTAAAAAAAGCAAGGAATTAGAAAAAAGAAACAATTATAAACCTTATAAAGGTATTAAAGATAAGGGATTCTAAATATGGAAAATTATTCTTCTTTACTAATTGGTGGAAAACAATTTTCCAGTAGATTAATGGTTGGTACTGGCAAATACAAATCTACTCAAGATATGGTGGAAAGTTTGTCAAATTCTGAAACGGAAATTATAACCGTCGCTGTTAGAAGAATTAAAAATGATCAGACCGGAGAAAATTTACTCGAAAAGATCAACTGGGAAAAATACTGGATGCTTCCGAATACAGCTGGTTGTGTTAATTCCGATGAGGCAGTCAGAATAGCAATTTTAGGTAGAGAACTTGCAAAATTATCTGGTCAAGAAGAAAATAATTTTGTGAAGTTAGAAGTTATTCCTGACAAAAAGTATTTGCTACCAGATCCAATAGAAACTCTTAAAGCAGCCGAAATTTTGATAAAAAAGGGTTTCGCAGTATTACCTTATATCAATGCAGATCCTATTCTTGCAAAAAGACTAGAAGAAATAGGTTGTGCAACTGTAATGCCATTGGGCTCTCCCATAGGCTCCGGGCAAGGTTTGTTAAATTTATCAAATATAAGGATTATTATTGAAAATGCAAAAGTGCCAGTAATAATTGACGCAGGAATAGGAGTGCCTAGTGAAGCTTCTCAAGCTATGGAAATTGGAGCTGATGGTGTTTTAATCAATAGTGCAATAGCACAAGCTGCAAATCCTCCTCTAATGGCTCAAGCGATAAATTATAGTGTGAAAGCTGGAAGGCAAGCTTTTCTGGCAGGAAGAATTAAAAAACAAGACTTTGCAGTAGCAAGTTCGCCGGAAAAAAATATATCTATCTGATTCTCTAAATTGAGAAAAGTTTAAAAAGAAAGTAAAAATTTATTATTTGCTTTTATTTATCGTATTAAGAAAGAAGATTTGAAACTATTTACAATGTTTTTTCGCAAAGTGTAAGCACGCTGTAGTAATTTAATAAATATATTATGAATCTTTTAATTCTGGAGTTCTGAGTGAAAGTTATTGTTCTAGGTGGAGATGGTTTTTGCGGTTGGCCTTGTGCGGTGAATTTAGCAGAGCAAAATCATGATGTAATTATTGTTGACAATTTAAGTCGTAGAAAAATTGATATTGATCTAGAGGTAGAATCTTTAACTCCAATTGCTTCAATAACAGAACGACTTTCTGCATGGGAAGAGACTGGAGGCAAGCCTATGAGATTTCTTAACATGGATATCTCTAAGCAATATCAAAAATTACTCAATTTGCTCATTGATGAAAAACCAGATTCCGTGATCCATTTTGCAGAACAAAGAGCAGCACCATACTCGATGAAATCGAGTTTTACCAAAAGATATACAGTGGATAATAATGTTAATGGCACCCACAACCTACTTGCTGCGATAGTAGAGAGTAATTTAGATATTCATGTTGTTCATTTAGGAACAATGGGAGTCTACGGATATGGATCACATAGAGGTGCAACAATTCCAGAAGGTTATCTAAAAGTTGAAGTTCCACAACCTGATGGAAGCCGCTTTGAAGAAGAAATATTACACCCTGCAAGCCCAGGTAGTGTCTACCATATGACTAAAACTTTAGATCAATTATTATTTCTTTACTACAACAAAAATGATCTTGTAAGGATCACTGATCTACATCAAGGCATTGTTTGGGGAACAAATACAGAAGCAACTTTAAAAGATCCTAGATTGACAAACCGATTTGACTATGACGGAGATTATGGAACTGTTTTAAACAGATTTCTAATGCAAGCTGCAATTGGATATCCATTAAGTGTTCATGGGACAGGAGGGCAAACAAGAGCATTTATACATATTAAAGACTCTGTAAAATGCGTACAACTTGCTCTTGAAAATCCTCCAAAATCTGGAGAAAGAGTCAAAATCTTTAATCAAATGACTGAGAGTCATCAAGTTGGAGAACTAGCTAAAAAAGTTGCTTCTCTAACTGGAGCTGATATCAATTATTTACCAAATCCAAGGAATGAAGCAGTAGAAAATGATCTAATTGTTGATAATAAATGCTTTATAGAATTAGGTTTAAACCCAACTACTCTTGATAATGGCTTATTAGAAGAAGTTGTTGAAGTTGCTAAAAAATACTCCAATAGATGTGATCTTAATCGCATACCTTGTGTTTCATCCTGGACAAAAAAACAAGCTGAGGCTATAAAGACTAATTAAAATTTTTGAAATAATTACCTTAAGAAAGTGAAAATTGCATTGTTTACTGAAACTTTTTTACCTAAAGTTGACGGCATAGTCACAAGACTGACTAAAACAATTGAATTTTTAATAAAAAATGGTGATGAAGTTATAATTTTTTGTCCAGAGGGGTGTCCAGAATCATATATGGGAGCAACTGTAGTGGGAGTTGCTGCAATGCCATTACCCTTATACCCAGAGTTGAAACTTGGTTTACCAGGTCCTGCAGTCTCAGATAAGTTAGAAAAATTTAACCCAGATTTGATACATGTTGTTAATCCAGCTGTACTTGGCTTAGGTGGCATATGGTTGGCGAAAACTAATAATATTCCTTTAATTGCTAGCTACCATACTCATCTTCCGAAATATCTGGAACATTACGGTATGGGTATGCTAGAGCCACTTTTGTGGGAATTACTTAAAGCAGCTCATAATCAAGCCTTGTTAAATTTGTGTACTTCCACCGCTATGGTCAATGAACTAAAAGATAAAGGTATTCAAAGGACTGCTCTTTGGCAAAGAGGTGTAGATACTTACAGTTTCAGACCAGATTTAAGAAGTGAGAAAATGAGAGATAAATTATTTGGAAAATATAAAGATGCTAATTATTTATTGATTTATGTAGGAAGATTATCAGCAGAAAAACAAATTGAGAGAATTAAACCAGTCTTAGAAAGTATCCCTAATGCTTGTCTAGCACTTGTAGGTGACGGACCGTATAGAAACCAGCTTGAAAAAATCTTCGAAAATACCAAGACTAATTTCATAGGATATTTATCTGGTGATGAACTTGCTAGCGCCTATGCCTCTGGAGATATATTTTTATTTCCCTCTAGTACAGAAACACTTGGTTTAGTTTTACTCGAAGCAATGGCCGCAGGATGTCCAGTTATCGGAGCCAACAAGGGGGGTATTCCAGACATAATTAGCGATGGGATTAATGGTTGTTTATATGATCCAGATGAAAAAGATAATGGGGTTCAAAGTTTGATTGAAGCAACAAAAAAAATTCTAGAGAATGAAGATAAAAGAGAAATTATGAGAAAAGAGGCACGAAACGAAGCAGAAAAATGGGATTGGAATCAAGCAACGTTACAATTGCAAAATTATTATTCAGATACGCTCAAAGAAATAAATTAAATTTGATTTAAATTATTATGCTACGTGTGGGGGCGTAGGATTACTATATGAACTTAGAGGAAGTATTAAAGTAGCTATATTTTGATTCTTTTCAGGCCTTTTTTTCTTTGAGAATTTTTTACCAAAAGGGACTCTTATAACATTAGTCCCCTCAATGGAACAAATATTTGAGTTATCTCCAGAAAAATTATTTACAAAATTTGGTAAGTTGACGTTTTTAACTGGCAGTTGCTTAACATTGCCAGATTTAAAATCTTTGGTCATAGCTTCAAATACCCCAAAAAATTTGATGCTCGAATATTTTAATAAAAAAATTTAAAAAAATTCTATAAGAAAATATTAAATTTTTATTCACATTGATAATAACTAAGTAAATACATGGACGCTAGTCCTTTAAGCACATTTTTTTTCTTCTAAAATCTCATCTTGATTTACATTGCAAGAACAAATTAAATTGCGATCGCCATATGCATTATTGATCCTAGAAACTGAAGACCAAAACTTAATAGTTGTTGGAGTTTTATAAGGGAAAGAAGCCTTTCCTTTTGAATAAGGATATTGCCAATTATCAGCAATTAACTCTTTCAGCGTATGGGGAGCATTGCTTATTACATTATTATTTTTTAATTCATGATTATTTTCTATTTCACTGATTTCTTCTCCAATCAATAGCATAGCCTCACAAAATCTATCTACTTCTGCCAAACTTTCACTTTCAGTAGGCTCTATCATTATTGTTTCTGGAACAGGCCAACTAATAGTTGGGGCATGAAAACTATAATCAATTAATCGTTTAGCTAAATCATTGACACTCAATCCAGTTTTGGATTTTAAATCCCTAAAATCTAAAATACATTCATGTGCGACAAAATTATTTTTTCCTTTATAGAGAATCTTGAATTTATGTTTTAAGGAATGCGCAATATAATTTGCAGATAAAATTGCGTGCGAAGTTGCTTTCCTTAACCCACTAAAACCTGCCATTTTTATATACATCCAACTTATTGGAAGAATACTTGCACTCCCATGCTTGGCAGAAGACACGAAATTAAAACTATTAGATAAATTATTATCCATTAAAGAATGAGCAGGAAGGTATGGGCTTAAAGTTTCTGATGCAGCAACTGGACCTACTCCTGGACCACCTCCTCCATGTGGAATGCAGAATGTTTTATGTAAATTCAAATGACAAACATCAACGCCATAGTTTCCAGGTTTGCATAATCCAACCTGAGCGTTCAAATTTGCTCCATCTAAATAGACAAATCCTCCCACAGAATGAATTAAATCACATATCTTTCTGATTTCTAATTCAAAAACTCCATGAGTAGAGGGATAAGTTAACATAAGAGCCCCTATTTGGTTATCAAATTTCTTGACCTTGATTGACAAATCTTGATAATCAATATTTCCTTCTTCATCACATTCAACAGTTAATACGTCAAAACCTGCCATAACTGCACTAGCAGGATTTGTTCCATGAGCACTTTTTGGAATTAAACATTTTTTTCTTAACAGTTCACCTTTTGATTCAAAATAAGAATTAATTGCCAATAAACCTGCAAACTCTCCTTGAGAGCCTGCATTTGGTTGAAAAGAAACTGATTTTAAACCAACAATCTCACTTATCCATTTTTCTAGGTCAGATATAATTTTTGAATAGCCTTTAGTTTGATCTGGTGGGGAAAAAGGATGAATTGAAGATAAATTAGCCCAAGAGACTGGATTTAACTCTGCTGCAGAATTTAACTTCATGGTACAGCTTCCCAATGGCATCATCCCATCTACCAAAGAAAAATCTTTTTCTGCAAGTCGGAATATATATCTCATTAATTCAGTTTCACTTTGGTAATTTGTGAATATATCTTGCTGCATCCATGCACTGGATCTCAAAGCTAAACTTTCAAGATGAAATTCTTTATCAAATTTTATATGCTCTAAATCTTCTTCTTTTTCTATAAGGTTTGCTATGAAAGTCAAAATATCTTTGATTTCTTTTTCATTACTAAGCTCATCTAAAGAGATCCCAAAGCCAGTTGAATTTTCAATAGTTGATCCCAACGGCAAAATTCTTAAGTTATAGCCATTTTTTAAAGCTTCATTATGGATCCTCTGGGAGTGCTCAGAATAAACATCAACACTATCAAATCTAATCCCATCAGGAATATCAAAACCTAAAGCAGCTAAACTTGATTCTAAATTTATTCTCAACTCAACTAATCTCTTAGCAATTTGCGTTAATCCAGAGGGTCCATGATAAATGGCATAAAAAGAAGAAATTATGGCTAACAAAGATTGAGCAGTACAAATATTACTAGTGGCCTTTTCCCTTCTAATATGTTGCTCTCTTGTTTGCAATGCTAATCTTAGAGACTTTTCTCCATTTTTAGAAAGAGTTTGCCCAACAATTCTTCCGGGTATCAGCCTTTTATATTTTTCGCTACAAGCAAAATATGCTGCATGGGGGCCACCAAAACCCATTGGAACACCGAACCTTTGCATACTCCCCACTGCTACGTCAACACCAAATTCAGAAATTGGTTTAATCAAAACTTGTGCTAGTGGATCAATACATGCCGTAACAATAATTTCTGATCTATGTGCTTGGGATATTAAGAATGTGGGATCATATAATTCCCCATTTTTACCAGGTAATTGCAACAACATTCCAAAAACATCATCATGATTAGGAAAGTTGCTTTGAGTAAAGCGTTTTAAGGATATTCCCAAAGGTTTTGCTCTGGTTTGTAGAACATTAAAAGTATGATCAAAAACATTTGATTCCACTAAGTACACTTTTGAAGATTTATTTTTTCTTGCGGAAAAACTCATGGCCATAGCTTCTGCAGCAGCAGTACCCTCATCCAACAAAGATGCATTGGCGACAGGGAATCCTGTTAGTTCACAAACAATAGTCTGAAAATTAAATAAAGCTTCTAATCTTCCTTGTGCAATTTCTGCTTGATATGGAGTATAAGACGTGTACCACCTTGGATTTTCAAGAACATGTCTTTGGATTACTTTAGGCATGTGATTGTCATAATAACCAAGGCCTATTAGTGATCTCATTTTAGTATTTTTATTCGCAATCTCTTCTAATTCATTTAAAGCCTCAATTTCTGAACAACCTTGGGGCAATATTTCTGAAGATTTATCTTTAATCTGAATATCTTCAGGAATAACTTGATTTATAAATTGATCAATATTATTAAAACCAAGCTTGTTAAGCATAATTCTTTCATCATTATCTCCTAACCCAAGATGCCTATCAATAAACAAATCAGACCCAAATTTGGATGTCATATTAAAATATTTTTCTTTAAAATAGCTCTTTTTAAAAAGTTTGCCTTATTTTGGTACAACCTTTGATTGATATTCCTCAGAAGTCATCAAATCAGCAATTGATGCTTTTGATTCTGGTTTCAAAATGACTAACCAACCGTCTCCAATAGGATCATTCTGTAAAAGCTCAGGATTCTCAATAACACTTTCATTTACAGATACTATTTCCCCTGAAAAAGGCACATAGACTTCCTCAACGGCCTTAACTGATTCTATTGTTCCAAAAGTCTCGCCTTTCTCTAAAGTCGCTCCTTCATCAGCTAACTCAACAAAAACAATATCTCCTAATTGATCTATAGCGAATTCACTAACTCCAATTTTTAATAATCCATTTTCTTCCAAGACATATTCATGAGTATCAGCATAGTTGAGGTTGTCTGGAAACTTGTAAGACATGATTAAGTAGATAAAGGAAGTAGAGAATCCTTTGAAATTAATTTTTCCTCTAATAGTTCAGATAATAATCGAATTAATGCAATTTTGATGTGAGCCATGTGAGAACCACCTTGAACAAAAATATTGTAAGGATCTCTTAGAGGGGCATCAGCAGAAAATTCACTTGTACTACCTTCAATAAAGGTACCTCCTGCCATTAATAATTTTGAATCATATCCATCCATTGATGATGGAACAACATTCAGAAAAGAATCTACTGGTGAAGAATTTTGAAAAGATTGACAAACTTTTTGTACCAAATCAGGATTATTCAATCTTACTGATTGAATAAGATCAGATCTATAAGTTGCTGGCTCTGGTAAAACCTTAAATCCCAAATTTTTAAAGACTGCTGCAACCATATCAGCACCTTTTAGTGATTCGTGAACAATTTGTGGTGCTAAAAACAAACCCTGCAAAATTAATCTTCCTAGTCCAAAATTTATTCCTGCAGAAGAACCAATGCCTGGTGAGGTTAATCTAGAACATGCCATCTCAACCAGCTCTGCATCTCCTGCAACGTAACCACCAGTAGGAACTATTGTTCCTCCCAAATTTTTAATCAAAGATCCAGCAATTATATTTGCCCCTTTAGAAATTGGTTCACTGTCTTCAACAAGCTCCCCATAACAGTTATCAACAAAACATATACAGTTAGGATCAAGTGAATGAATAAGACTACAAATTTTCTCTATCTGATGATTCGTAAGAGACTTTCTCCAACTATATCCACAACTTTTTTGTATGAATACTAATTTGCATGAATTTTCTGTAAAAAAATGAACAATTTTTTCTTCAAAAGAATCAAAATTATCGCAGATATTTACTTGCTTATATTCAATGTCAAAATCATTAAGTGAGCCTTTTCCTCCTCCCCTTATTCCTATGACTTCTTCTAACGTGTCATATGGTTGTCCTGTAAGAGATAACATTAAATCTCCAGGTCGAAGAATTCCAAATAAAACAGAACTTATTGCATGGGTTCCACTTACAAATTGCATCCTCACAGCAGCCTTTTCAGCAAGAAACAATCTTGCAAAAACCGCATCAATTTTTTCTCTAGATATATCATCATGACCACTACCAGAAGATTGATTGAAATGAATAGTAGAAACTTTTTCTTCCTTAAAAATTGTCAAAATATTTTCTAATTTCTGGAAAACCTGATTGGACCTTTCTTGGAAAACTTTACTTAAACTCTCTTCGATAGAGAGAACAGCGTTTTCAGCCAGTTTTAAGTTATTGTCAAGAGTCATTTATTATGAAAATTAATGTTATTTTTAAGAAGCTAAATTTCTTAATTCTGCGAGGAAAGCATTAGGTCCCCTACCCTGAAAATAAGAAAGTTTTTTTGAAGCCTCATATAAATCAAGAAGTTCTCCATCTAATTCTTCTGCCGTATAATCTCTAATTCCTGCAATTACCTCAGCAAAACGTTCTCTACGGGCAGATTTATTGACAGCATAGGCTTCCATTACCTGCATTTTACATGATCTCCAAGCCTTATTCTGACAAAAATGCACTGAAAGAGCATCACTTAAAGCAGAAGCTTCTTCATCTTCTATGTACCAGTCAAAAGATGAAGGTAGAGGTTTTAATCCTGAAAATATCTCGAATAACTCCCCGGCCGATAATGGATTACCAGAATCATTTTTTAGGGGTACTGCAGACTCTTCCAAAGATTTCCATAACTCTGGGTAATCACTTTCAAAACGATCCCTGATTTTTTCTATACCTTGATCAAGAATCGTATTAACTTGAGCTAAGGCAAGAAAAACTTCAGGACCTGGCGAAGATAACTTACCATTCCTAAGATTAGAAATTTGCGAATTATGAACTTTACCTAAATCAAGAACTTCAGAAAGTAATGGCAATACTCTGTGAGACCATCCATTTCTTTCATGCCAGAGGTGTATCAAATGAGCCATAGCCCTTCGACCTCTAGATAATTTATCGCGATATCCGAGACTCACAGATAATTAAACTTATCAATAGTATAGTATGATAATATTACATATCGGTAATTTTGAAAATAGTATTTCAATATCATGAATTCAGTAATTTTCCAAGAAACAGCAAAATTAAAAAAACCTGTTCCAGCTGAAAAAGTTATAGAACTCTCAGAAAAATTACTGGAACCTTCCAGTCATTCAAAAAGATATCCTCCAAGACTACATAAAACTTGGGGAACAATAGTTTTCATGGTTGCTATTCATATCCTTTCTTTTGTAGCTATACAACCAAAATTTTGGAGTATTCCTGCAGTAACTTCATTATTATTTTTTTACTGGGTAACTGCTTGTTTAGGAGTCACTCTTGGATATCACAGATTGTTATCACACAGATCGTTCATTGTTCCAAGATGGTTAGAAAGATTTTTTGCTACCTGTGGAGCTATAAGTTGCCAGCATGGACCAATAGATTGGGTAGGTTTACATAGGCATCACCACTCTTTTTCAGATACTGAAGTAGATCATCACAATAGTAAAAAGGGGTTTTGGTGGAGTCATATGGGTTGGATGTTTAAAGACGTAGAGGCACTAAAAGCAGTTCCAAAACTAAGTGCAGATTTAATCAAGGATCCGTACTATAGATTTTTAAATAAATATTTTTTATTCTTACAAATTCCTATTGGACTTTCTTTGTACGCAATAGGTCAAAAATTAGGAGTTGGAGGATGGGCTTTAGTCCTTTGGGGAATTCCATTGAGGCTTGTCGTTGTTTATCACATAACATGGCTAGTCAACTCCGCGACGCATTGTTGGGGTAAAGCACCATTTGAAAGTGGTGATTCATCTAAAAACAATGCGTGGGTTGCAGCATTAACTTTTGGAGAAGGTTGGCATAATAATCATCATGCATTTCCCAATTCTGCGAAACAAGGATTATTTAGAGGTCAGATAGATATAACATGGGAACATATTAAGATTCTTGCGAAATTTGGTCTTGCAAAAAAAGTAAAGTTACCCTCTAGGTCTTATTATTAACTATATTGTTCAATATTTTCATGGCTAAAAGAGTACAAGTCGCATTAACTGAATCAATCGCATCACTAGGTAAAGAGGGAGATCTAGTTGAAGTAGCACCTGGATACGCAAGAAATTTTCTATTACCTTATGGCAAGGCAATGAATGTAACACCAGCAGTCCTTAAACAAATTGAAAGGAAGAAAGAAAAGGAAAAAATCGCTGCTGATAAATTAAAGCAAGAAGCTTTAGATTTCCAAACTGCATTATCTACAATAGGTAGGTTCACTATCAAAAAACAGGTTGGAGAAGATGGTGTCCTTTTTGGAACAGTTACCAATGGGGATGTTGCCGAAGCAATAGAAGCGGCAACTAAAAAAGAAATTGATAGAAGAAACATTACTGTTCCTGATATTCATAATTTAGGTTCCTTTACTGCAAAAATAAAATTACATCCAGAAGTAAATGCAGAAGTAAATATTGAAGTAACAAGTTAATCAATTTGTTGCATTATTTTGAAAAGTAGCCAGAGTATATATCTAAGCAATTAAAGATATGGTTTCCGTACCTTTTCCAAATAATGGGCAAAATAAAAAGTTTAAAAAGGATTTTAATAGTGAAAATGCTGGATTAGTTCCTCCTCAAAACGTTCAAGCAGAGGAAGCTGTTCTTGGTGGCATACTTCTTGATCCAGACGCGATAGGAAGAATTGCAGACTTAATTAAACCTGAAGCTTTTTATATAAATGCCCATCAAGAGATTTATAGAACAGCATTAATGTTGCATACCCAGGGTAAACCAACTGATTTAACATCAATGAGTGCTTGGTTAGCAGATAATGGATCACTAGAAAAAATTGGAGGAAATAGCAAACTGGTAGAACTTGTTGAAAATGTTTCCTCTACAGCTTCCATTGAACAAGTTGCGAATTTAATTAACGACAAATTCCTGAGAAGGCAACTTATCAGATCTGGCAATGAAGTGGTTCAACTAGGTTTTGATCAAACTCAAGATACTAATGAAGTTCTAGATAAAGCAGAGCAAAAAATATTTGAAATCAGTCAAGAAAAACCTTCAAAAGGTCTGACTCAAGCAGCTGAAATCCTTACAAGTACTTTCAATGAAATAGAGTCAAGATCATTAGGTACTTCAGTAGCTGGAATTCCTGTAAATTTCTACGATCTTGATGCGATGACTCAAGGTTTTCAAAGAAGTGATTTAATAATTGTTGCAGGAAGACCTTCAATGGGGAAAACTTCAATAGTTCTTAATCTGGCTAAAAATGTTGCACAATCTCAAGATTTACCTGTGTGTGTATTTAGCCTTGAAATGAGTAAAGAACAGTTGACATATAGATTACTCTCTATGGAAGTTGGAATCGAGAGTGGCAGGCTAAGAACAGGAAGATTACAACAAGATGAATGGCCGTTACTCGGAGAAGGTATCAATTCACTAGGTCAATTACCAATATTTATAGATGACAAGCCTAACTTAAGTGTTTTAGAGATGAGATCTCTTTGCAGAAGATTAATAGCTGAACAAAAAAAAGAACTTGGATTAATTGTGATTGATTACCTACAGTTGATGGAAGGATCAACCCCTGATAATAGAGTGCAAGAACTCTCACGAATAACAAGAGGTCTTAAAAGCATGGCCAGAGAATTAAAAGTACCAGTAGTAGCTTTATCTCAGCTTAGTAGAGGGGTAGAGTCTAGAACAAATAAAAGACCAATGTTAAGCGATCTAAGAGAATCAGGATCTATTGAACAAGACGCAGATTTAGTATTAATGATTTACAGAGATGAATACTATAATCCAGAGACTGAAGATAGAGGAATTACAGAAATCATTGTCACTAAACATAGAAATGGGCCCGTAGGAACTGTTAAATTATTATTTGAACCTCAATTTACGAGATTTAGGAATTTAGCTAATTAAATCGCTCCTAAAATGCAAGATCATCAATCAACAAATGAATCTTTTGACGTCATCGTTATTGGAGGAGGACATGCAGGATGCGAAGCAGCTATAACAACAGCAAAATTAGGTTTTTCTACTGCCTTATTTACAATCAATCTAGATAGAATTGCCTGGCAACCGTGTAACCCTGCAGTTGGGGGACCAGCAAAAAGTCAGTTGGTTCATGAAGTTGATGCATTAGGGGGAATTATTGGTAAATTAGCGGATGAGACAGCTATTCAAAAAAGAATATTAAATGCAAGTAGAGGCCCAGCTGTATGGGCGTTAAGAGCTCAGACAGATAAAAGAGAATATTCAAAAAGAATGATCGAAATACTACAAAATACAGATAATTTATCTTTAAAAGAAGCAATGATTACTGAACTGGATATTGCAAAAACTGAACAAATTGGATTGAACTCAAAAAAAATCTTGAAAAAAAGAATAAAGGGTGTAAAAACATTCTTTGGTAGTTATTATTTAGCAAGATCAGTTATCATCACAGCTGGTACGTTCTTAGAAGGAAGAATATGGATAGGAAATAAATCAATGTCAGCTGGTAGATCGGGCGAACAAGCATCACAAGGTCTTACTCAGAATTTGCATGATATTGGAATCAAAACAGAACGTTTAAAAACAGGTACTCCAGCAAGAGTTGATAAAAGAAGTATCATTTTTGATGAATTAGATATTCAACCAAGTACTGCAGCAGATAAATATTTTTCGTTTGACCCAGATATAAAAAATAATATGCCCCAAGTTAGTTGTCACATCACAAGAACAACTACCAAAACACATCAACTAATTAGAGACAATTTACATTTAACTCCAATTTACGGCGGTTTTATTGATAGTAAAGGGCCAAGATATTGTCCATCAATTGAAGATAAAATCGTCAAATTTGCTGATAAAGAATCACATCAAATTTTCTTAGAACCAGAAGGAATTAATACCCCTGAAATATATGTACAAGGATTTTCTACAGGTTTACCCGAAAATATTCAATTAGAACTTTTAAGGACCTTACCTGGATTAGGTGAATGTAAAATGTTGCGACCTGCATATGCTGTGGAGTATGACTATATACCTGCAACACAGCTCCAAACATCACTCGAAACGAAAGAAATTGAATATTTATTTAGCGCCGGACAAATTAATGGAACTACTGGTTATGAAGAAGCAGCAGCACAAGGATTAGTTGCTGGAGTCAATGCGACAAGAAAACTAAACAAAAAAGACCCAATAATCTTCACTAGAGAAAGCAGTTATATAGGAACAATGATCAATGATTTAATTACGAAAGATCTTAAAGAACCATATAGAGTTCTCACTAGTAGGAGTGAATATAGGTTAACTCTCAGAGGAGATAATGCAGATAGAAGATTAACCCCTTTAGGTTATCAAATAGGGCTAATTAATGAGAAAAGATGGTCGGCCTATCAAGAAAAAATGAACCTCCTCGAAGAAGAAAAATTTAGATTAAATAACACTCGTTTAAAAAATACCGATGAAATATCAAAAAAAATAGAATTAGAAACGGGATCAAAAATCAAAGGCTCAACAACTTTGAAAGAACTTTTAAAAAGACCAAACTTTCATTATTCAGATCTAATTAAATATAATTTGCATGAAAGACATCTAAGTTCTTCAATACGGGAAGGTGTTGAAATAGATATTAAATACGAGGGTTACCTTAAAAGGCAAAAAAACAACATTGAACAAATAAATCGTCAAAGCTGTAAATCTCTGCCTCAAGAAATAAATTATGAAAAGATAGATACATTATCTTTAGAAGCTAGAGAAAATTTGAATAAGATAAAGCCAAAAAATTTTGGTGATGCCTCAAAAATTCCTGGAGTAAGCAAAGCTGATTTAACTGCATTACTTGTTTGGCTAAAAATAAGGGAAATAAAAAAAGAAAAAGCAAATATTTTTGTCGAAAAAAAGTTATCATCTTAAAAGCATTCCGTCTGAGCACTGAATAATAAACTTTTTAACTCGCCAAATATTTTATGGGAAGAAAAAGCCTCCACTTTTTTAGTGAAAAATTCACTCCCAAAAATATCTGGTCCATGGAAATTAATGTTGCTTGGGGATGGAAGTCCAACTAGACATTTACAGCTTTTAACTAATCAAGAGACAAAAATTAAGTTAATTTCAATGCGAGTTGATCCTCTATTCATTGAAGAAGGTCCTAAAGAATTAAATCAATTAAATGGACCTTTAATTAGAAGACAAGTATGGATTAAAAACAATCAAAAAAACCTAGCATGGGCTGAAAGTTGGTGGAATGAAGAACAAGTGAATGAAAATTTAAAAGCCAAAGAAGAACCAATTTGGAAGAATTTGACGCAAGACAGATCAGAATTGTTTAGAGAAGTTGACCGAATTTCACTTGTTAATTCAAATTGGTTAGAGGATCAATTTTGTTTTAAAGGTCCATTCTGGTCAAGAAATTATAGATTTTTTCGAGACAAAAAGCCCTTAACAGTTATTAGAGAAGTATTCAATCCACATTTAGAAAGTTTATTAGGCTATTCAGGAATTAAAGGATTTACGAAACTATACTCTTCTTCTTCTTGATCTGGGAAGATTTCTTGATTTTGATTGAACTTGTTGGTTTGATTGAACTCTCGAAGTATTATTCTCTTTTTCTGAATCTCTTTGCCATCTTTCAACTTTGAAATCCATCTCATCTGGCCAATCTTCGTCCTTACTCTCTCTCACATAAGGTAATTTTTTTTGCTCAGTTGTATCTATATTTTTTGGTTGCCTTAAAGATATTGCTTCTAAAGGTCTTTTTGAGTACTGTTTAGCTGATTCATAAGAATTTGATTCTCTAGAAAATGTCTTAATATCGCTGTTATCATCATAAAAATTCTCATCATTCCAATCATCATTATCTTCATCAAAAAATAAATCCACTTTTTCAGATACCCATCTTCCTACTTTTTTCACACTCTTACTTGTTATTCCTTGAAAATCTGAGTTCCTTCTTTT
>QCPX01000003.1:0-109730 GCA_003209675.1 Prochlorococcus sp. AG-442-N07
TGACATAAATGAATCGTTAATCATGCCAAGCAAGTATTGAAAATCAATCCCCCATTTTTCTCTTGCCCCTTTTCTGAAATGTATGATCACAAAGCTCTCATCAGGAGTTGGGATATTCCTGCATATGAAAGGATTAGAAGTGTCAATTGTGGGAATTCTTTGGAAATTAATATCGGTTTTGCTGAATTGTGGGCAAATGTGATTTATATAGTCAGGCATTCTTCTCAATATGGTATCCACAATGGTTTCCGCTGAGTAACCTCTTTCTGCGTTATCTCTATGGATTTTTTGAATCCACTCTAAATTTGTTATCGGAACAACACCAACAAGTAAATCAGCATAAGATGCCACATTGTATCCATCACCTTCTACCCCGCCATGCAAACCTTCATAAAAAAGTACGTCTGTTCCCTCAGGAATATCTTCCCATGGAGTAAATTGACCAGGTTCTAAGGATGTTCCAAGTCTAGTATTATGTTCTTCTGCTTCTTCAAGACTATGTAGATAATATCTTTTCTTCCCTCCTCCGGTTTCACCATAGATTTTAAAAAGTTCTTCTAGCTTGTCAAAAAGATTAGCCTCTGGACCAAAATGAGAGAAATTTTCACCTTTTGAAAGAGCGTCTGCCATAGCTTTTTTCATAGGCATTCTTTCAAATCTGTGGTAACTATCACCTTCTACAACTGCGGGAACAATATCTTCTCTGGCAAAAATATGCTCAAAGGCTCTTTTTACTGTACTTGTTCCTGCTCCTGAAGATCCTGTTACAGCAACTACTGGATGACGTTTTGACATTTTTTAAAAACAATATCTATTGATTCTGACAGGTCATATGCCAACTTTATGTTTTACTTAAAAATATTTTTTTATTTATTAATTTTTTTTTAAATTTCATCCATTATTTTATCTCCGATTTCACTGCAAGATAAAACTTCAGAAGACCCATCAGCTAAATCTGCTGTTCTAAATCCTTTTGATAAAACTTTATCAATGGCAGTTTCTAAATTTTCTGCAGCTTCTTCTTCACTTAATCCAATTTTTAACATCATGGAAGCAGATAAAAGCATTGCTATAGGATTTGCTATGTTTTTACCAGCTATATCAGGAGCCGAACCATGAACAGGTTCAAAAACACCTGGGCCATTATTGTTTAGAGAAGCAGATGGAAGCATTCCAATAGAACCAGTTAACATAGCGGCTAAATCGCTTAAAATATCTCCAAATAAATTACTAGTTAAAATTACATCAAATTGACCAGGATCTCTAACTAATTGCATTGCTGCATTATCAACGTACATATTGCTTAGAGATATATTCGTATCTTTTGAGGTGGTATTTAAAACTGTATCTCTCCACAATTGACTAACCTCAAGAACGTTTGATTTATCAATAGAACATATTTTTTTATTTCTTTGGTTAGCAATTTTTATTGCTATTTCAGTTATTCTCTCTATTTCGGCCGAATCATAAACCATCGTATTGAAAGCTTTTGCGATTTTTGTATTTGTTATGTGTCCTCTTGGTTTTCCAAAATAAATTCCCCCTATTAATTCTCTTACAACAATAAGATCTACATGCTCAACGATTTCTTTTTTTAATGTACTTGCATCTAATAGCGATTTTCTTATTTTGACAGGCCTGATATTTGCGAAAAGGTTTAGGGCAGATCTTAACTTTAGTAATCCACTTTCTGGCCTTAATTCTCTTGCAAGAGAGTCATATTTAATATCTCCAACGCATGCTAAAAGTACAGCATCACTTTTTTTGCATTGATCTAGTGTCTCATCTGGAGCAGGAGTCCCATATTTTTCATAAGCTATCCCTCCAAATAATTTTTCAATAATCTCAATATCGAAATTATGATTTTTTGAAAGCTTTTTTAAAACTTTTTTTGAAACTTCTGAAATCTCTGGTCCAATTCCGTCTCCTGACAATAAAACAATCTTATATTTCTTCATTTAAATTTTTGTTTAATAGAACAATAAATTATTGCTTGTCTAATTGTCTAAGTTTTTTTGCTAATTCTGGTAATTTTTTAAAAATACTTGAACTCCTTAGCCATGATTTATTTTCCATAGCGGGGAAACCACTAATTACCTTGCCATCTTCTATGTCACAATGGATTCCGCATTTTGAACTAGCTATGACATTATTCCCAACTTTTACTCTATTATTCACTCCTACTTGCCCTGCCAAAATAACACCATTTCCAATATTTGCTCCTCCAGCGATACCAACTTGAGCTGCAAATGCACAATTCTTTCCAATTTTAACTCCATGTCCTATTTGTATTAAATTATCCAACTTTGTTCCCTCATCAATAAAAGTAAATCCCACTGCGGGTCTATCAATACAACAATTCGTTCCAATTTCTACAAAACTCATTATTTTTACACCACCTTTTTGAGGCATCTTTACCCATTTGCCATTTTTAGGAATAAAACCAAATCCCTCTGATCCAATAACAGAATTTGAATTAATTACACAATTATCTTTTAGAGTGGTATTTTCGTAAATAACACAATTTGGATGAATTATATTATTATTTCCTATTCGTACATTGCCTAAAATTGATGATCCAGGAAGAATACGATTATTGTCACCAATTACAGTATTTTCTCCAATATATACATTAGGTCCAATATGGCAATCTGCTCCAATTATTGCTGTTTTATCTATAACCGCTGAAGCGTGAATTCCTGGTTTGAAATTGATAGTTTTATATAAACAATCCAATACTTCTGCAAATGCAATTCTTGGATTTTTGACGATTATGTTTGAAATATTGAGTTTCTTTAGGGCACTAACGATTTCATCATTGTTAGTTGTTATTATTGCTGATGCTTTAGTTTGATCTAATTTTTCTTTGAGGATATTATTTTCTTCTAAAAAAGATATTTGATGTTTAACTGCAGCATCTAATGAGGCTGCATCATCTATATTTAAATCTTCGAAAATATTGACACTAATAAAATTTGAATTTCCTTTTTTTATTAGATCAACTAAATCACTTAAAAGCATTTTTCAGTTTTAAATTTTTTCTAAGAGAGAGCAAGAACATCTCTGTGTACGACAATTATCGAGGAGTTGTTATTTTCTTTATTATTTAAGATACTTCTTAATTTGTCGCTACTTATTGATACTAAACCTTTTGCAACTTCTTTATCATTTGTATTTACGATTTTAACTGGCTGATTAATCGTAAAGTTTCCTTCTACATTCTTAACACCAACTGCTAAAAGTGAGGCACCTTTTTTTTTAATTGCAAAAGAAGCGCCATCATCTAAAGTAATTTTCCCTACTGTTTGAATTGCATGTGAAAGCCAACTTTTTTTGTTTCCTAAGGGTTTTTCTACTGGATAAAATAAAGTTCCAATTTTATTATCATTAAAAATTTCAATTAAGTTTTTTTTATTAGTTCCATCAACTAGTTGAACTTCAACTCCTCCCTTTGTTGCTATTTCTGCAGAAATTAATTTTGTAGAAATTCCTCCTGTTCCCCATTCATTATTTGAGTTTTGAATATTTTTATCTTTAATTTCTTTTAATTCACTATTACGAACTTCTTTAATAGGTTGCGCATCTTTATTATTACGTGGATCTTTTGAGTATAGATTTTCAATATCGGTTAATAAAATAAGCTTGTTAGCATTTATAGCCAAGGCAACTAAAGCAGAGAGGGTATCATTATCTCCATATTTAAGTTCTTCATTTGCTACAGTATCATTCTCATTAACTATTGGTATAACATTCAAATCGATTAATTTTTTTAAAGTTTTAGAAGCGTTTTTAAAGGATTCTCGTGAATTGAAATCAGCTTTAGTTATTAAAATTTGAGCAATATTATAACCTAATTTATTAAATACTTTATCGTATAAGGACATTAAATTGACTTGACCTACTGCAGCAGTAGCTTGAAGGGTACTTAAATCATTTGGTCTCGTTTTAATATTTAATTTTTGGCAACCTAATCCAACGGCTCCACTAGTTACTAAAATTAATTTGTTTCCATTTGAAAGAAAACTAGTAAAGGATCTAGAAAGGATTTCAATAACTTCTTCTGTAGATGTTTCCTCAGTTCCTCTTAAAATACTAGTACCAATTTTTATAACCCAAGTTTTCATTTGATAAAATGAGAAATTACTTTTTCTATTGTCAAAGTTAAATTAAATTTTATAGGTAAGCCATCTCTATTTAATCGTTTAACTAATATTGTTTTTATATTACATCTATTCCCAACGATAATATCTGTAAAAATTCTGTCGCCAATAATGGCTATATTTTTTGGCTCTTTTCCAATTTCTTTGATGGCATACAAAGTTACTTTTTTTCTTGGTTTTGATGCATTGTATTTATACCTTAGATTTAATTCTTTGGCTATTTTTGCGATTCTTTTTTTTGATGGATTATTACTAATTAGATATAAGGAGAAAAGTTTTTTAGATTCTATGATCCAATTTTTTACAGCTTTCGGGACTATAGTTGATTTTCTATTTACTAGCGTTCCATCCACGTCTAGCAATAAAGAATTAATTCCTTTTTTTTGCAACTCAGATTGAGAAATCTTATATATTGGCAAGTCTGAATCCCAATTAACTTTTAGGATAGATCTCATTTCTTTTAAGAACTACTTTTTTCAAGCTCAGTTTCAATCAAAGGTTGAATTTTATCGAACTCATCATCTTCAACTAATAAGGCACCTTTGTCTTTTAATTTACCTACAATAAAAAAAGGGTCTAGTGGAATATATAAGCCATATTCTTGGTCAAAAAGATTAAAGTTAACAAGCAATTCATAACTCTCACTATCATCATCGACGTAATCTTCTTCTAATTCATCGTAAGTTGGTTCTTCAAGTTCTCCTGATACTGTTAATGTAACTGCTGATCTGATAAGTCTTAAATCATGTTCTTGAAGAACTGCTTCAGCATTTTTTAGTATTTGTTCATTTTTATCAATTTTATCAATTAGTTCAGGTTCATCTTTTTCATTTATCTTGAAAAGACTTACTGGAGTGTCAACTGGTGTTAATAAAGCATATTCTTGACCTTCAACATTTACTAATTGTTCAAGATAACAAAATAACTCGTTTCCATTCGCATCATTTAATATTAGTGTCTGTGCATCATAATTATCATTTGAGTTGGTTTCTTTCATTTAAAAATTATCTATCTTTTTAATACTAATATTTTATCTGAGGTTTACCAGCTAATTCTTCCAATTCAGGACCTTCTTCGATCCATTGTTCAAGTATTATTTTTGCTGAAAAACTATCAATTAATCCAGATTTATCTTTTTTTATTCCAAATCTATTTGAAGATTCCCAAGTTGAACTATGTTCGTTTACATAAGAAAATGGAAGCTTCAATTCATTTGAAAGTAATTGACCGTATTTTTTACAATCAATAGCTTGAGTGGTCATTTGTCCTTCCTCATCTAGTGGAATACCCATAATAAAACCAGACAAATTTAATTTATCTATATGATTTCTAATGATTTTAATCTCTTGATGATTTTCAAACCTAATTACTGCTGGAAGTATATTTGATGTTATGCATAGGGGATCACAATAAGCTAATCCTATTCTTTTGGTACCTACATCTAAACTCAAAATTGATTTGGGTTTAGGTTTACAAAATTTCATTTTGTTTTTAATGGAAAAGGAGATGGATATGGATTACCTTGTGGACTTAATTTTTCAAAGATTGATTCCAATGATTGATTTATTATATTTACTTGTTTGGATTCATTCTTAACTATTGTGTTTCTGATAAGAATAATTTCTTGATTTTTTTCTTTGAGATTACATTCTTCGAGAAAAAGATTTAATTGAGAATTTTCTTTATAGGTTTTTAAATATGAAACAGGTGATTTTTCAAAAAATCTTTTTATAAATTCTTTTAAAATAGAATTGAATCTCTTATCCCAATATCTACTTATAGTTAAAGTATAAATTTCTTCGTTTTGATAATTTATATCTTTTAAAATTGTACATAAAACTGAATTTTCATATATTAGGGCACCACTTTTAGAGTTATTTCTTTTAAGAATGTCGTTTTGATCAAAATCTAAAATATTTCTTATTAAGGGAGATTGATTTGATCTTATGAAATTCATTATTTTTAATATATTTTGTTGATTGATGTTTTGGAATTCATTAATTAATGGATATGCATTGGTATTTTTCTTCATAGATTTATTTAGATCAGAACCATCCCAAAGCACTATCTCTCCTAACGGTTGAAAGCCTAATTCTCTTGAGGTTGATATGAGGTCAACATTATTTATATCGGCGTTAATTATCCAACTTGAAGTTTTGATATCTTTTATTGAGATAGATTTTTTAATCAATCCTAAAGTTAATTGTTTATCTGTTAAAGAACATTTGTTGTTGATCAACTTGGGCTTAGATATTTTTAAGCAAGTCTCTTTTTTGTTTAAAGGAAAAATATTCAAATAACCAATAATTTCGTTTCCATGTATAGCAATAATGCATTTATTTTTATTTTTCTTAAGATTATTTAAAAAAATTTTTAAGTCATCAAAGGTATTTATAATCGCCATCTTTAATAACCAATTATTCAATTCCTTATTTTTAATATCCATTAAAATATTAATATGTCTTATATGGAGTTCTTCAAAAGTTACTTCCATTCCTTTTTTAGATTGAAAAGAATAAGAGGTATCTTTTTTCATTTACTTATTTCTCTTATTAATACTATAGGGGTTTTTTCATCTCCATTGCCAGCTGGATTAGATATTAAGTTTTTTTTGAGTATTTTATTTACTTTTTTATTTGAACTAGCTAAGACTTTAACGCCTCCAAGATCATTAACATCGACTACAGCAACATCTATATTTAGATAGTTCGAGACCTCTTTACAAAATAAATCCGCATTAAGAGGACCCATAACTATACTCTTGTCGTAAGGTGTAACTGTACCACTTATATCATCAATGAGAGATGATTCTGAACCAGTTAACCTATAAAACATACCCTTAATACCAACTATTTTGAAGAGTAATCCAACAAAGAGTGCAAAAGTTATTCTTGTGACTCCTATTTTATTTATTAGTAATTGCATTCCGCAAGCTGTTGCGAGACTGCTTGTAGGGTGAAGAAAATAACATAAAGCTTTCGAAAATAAACTATATTCTAAATTTTGAGGGGAAATATATCTATTTTGCATAATCGCTAGTGGACTCTCACCGATTGTTAAAATATCATTTTTTTCTACAATTCCTTTACAGTATTCAATTACAGTATTTACTGGGTTATCAAAGCAACCAAGTAAATCAGTTTTAATAGCAAAAGCTTTATATTTATTATTTAAAGGAATTTCAAAAACTTCTTTCGGTCTTTGTTTTTGACCATCCAAATTAATTAACAAACAATCCTTATTATTTGAAATACCAAAATGTCCATAGTTCTCCCAAAATACTTTTAACCATAAATATTTTATCTTTTTTCTAAAATTATTATTGCTAAATTTATATATGATTCTTACAAATAATTCTGAATTTGACTTGATAATTGTTGTTGGCCAATAATTATTTAAATTCTTAATTTTATTATTATTGTGTATATAAATATCTTCTTGATAGTTTAAATTTTGGCAATATTCGTTACCTTTACTTTTGAAAAAATCTAATTCAAAATTTATATTTGATACCATCGTCTCTTTGGTTTTATTTGTATTAGTTATTTTTAAATCAATAATTAATTCGTTTAAACCATCCTTTTTTTTGATTTTGTAATTTATAGGTACCAAATTTAACTTTGATTTGGGTGAGTTTTTAATATATAAATCTGAGAGAATTAATAAAATTAAAAGAACTAATAGGATATTTATTAATATCATTTTTTTTATTTAATTAATTTTTGTTTTTATCTTTTTTTTCAGAAATGATACTGTTATATTCATTAAAACTTTCTACAGAAAATTCCGTATCATTTATATCAATTCCCTTTAACTCTCCTATAACTTTGTTTAATTCATCGATATTAATCATCCCATTTTGATCATATTTAACTTCACCATCACTATTTAAAATAATGGTTTGTGGAATTAATCCGTTCCAATAATAATTAGGTTCATTTCTAAGATCAGACTTTTCTTTATCCTGTAATTCATCAGTAGTTAGAGCAATGATATCTATATTATTTCTCCATATCAAATCTAAACCAGATATTATTGGAGCCATAGCTTTACTATCTGAGCTATCGTCAAGGTAAAAAAATAAAACTGCGACTCTTTTATTTTTTAATGATTCCTGAAGAGTTGTCTGAGGGGGAACTATAGCTCCATTACCTGCGTAAATAGGAAAGATGTTGCCATCGTAACTATTAGAATCTCTAGAGGCATTTGCTTTATATGGACTTAAGAAAATTAATGCTATTAGGATCCAATTAATTATTTTCATTAAAGTTTAAAAACTTACTTTGAACTTGATCTTCCTAATCCCTGAAGGATTCCTTTCCCCACTAAACCGATAGCTTTGCCAACAACCTTTGTGAGGAAAGTTACGAAGAGATTACCGATATATTTTACCGCAACTTCTAACTGCGGTGCTACGGCATCTCTTATCTCAACTAACAATGTAACTTGTTTTTGTAGCCATTCTAGATTCTCTAATTCTTTCTCTCTATTTTCATTTTTAAAGTAACGAGTAAATTTTTTATCAATAATATCAATATATTCTCTTTTACTTTCATACAAATAGATAGGCATATAAATATTGTCATGCCAGCGATTATAGTTATTAATATTATTTCTAAATCTTTCAAAATTTCTTGTCGATTGTAATTCGGGATTTATAAGTACAGTTCTTAATTCAGGCCAAGAAGAACAAATATTAAAGATTTCAGAAGCTAATAAATTACAGTTCCTTATTGTCCAATTAGAAATTATATTTTCAAGGATCAAAAACGATTCTGTTTCATATAGAGGAAGTAATTTCCCATCATAGTCAAGAGCTTCATTTTTAATAATTGGCTCAATAAACATTATTGATTCATGTGATTCTCTATCTATTTCTTCACAACTAACCTCACTATAAATAAAATCATTTATTGAAATTGATTCGCTACCTTTTTTTAATCGAAAATAACTGTCTGTGATATTTGAAATTGTATTAACTTTAAGTTCTTTTATAAGAGAATTCAAATCATCTTTAAAATCTTGCTCCTTATAGTTTTCCTTAATATTTTTTACTAAATTATCTAACTCATCTAACATTTTGCAAATTAATCGTGAAATGAATTCTTTCTTTATCCCAGAGAGAATTATTGATGAATTGTTAAATTCAACCTGTAAGTTAGTTGAGCTATACCTTTCTTTTAGTCTATCTAAAATTAAATTCCAAATTTCTGTAGTGTTTTTGTCTTTAATGAATATAGTGTTCTTATTTTCAAGATTAATTTTATTTTCAGTGTAAAAGGCCTCTGTATAAAGTTCTAGTGAATTACCCCATAAGAAAATTAGAAAAGATTTTGCAGTAATAAGTTCTCTTAATCTTCCTTTTAAAATGAATTTATAAAATTCTGGGGTTGAATCAGAGTTAACATATTTGAATATATAATTAATTTCAGAATCTATTTGTTTAAGACCTGAAGTTAGAATTTTTTGACTAAAAGAGAGAGGCTTATTTTTGTTTAATTGAACTCGGGCATTTTTTTCAATATCAAATACCCTTCCTCCATTTAAAATGGTATCAATAGATTCGAGAACTTTTTCTGCGCTGGGATTTAAAAGAAAACCCTCAGCATTTAACGATTGAGGGGTATTTGCTTCATAAACAAGTTCGCCAGAGAGAATTATAAGAAACTTTGACTCATCATATCTTTCTCTTAATTTTAATAATTCTAACCTTATGAGATCTTCTGATTGAAAATTAAGAACATTCCAAATAACTAAATCCGGAGTTTTATCACCTGTTCCATTATTAAAATTAATGTCTAAATTTTGGTCTAGAGACGTTAACTTAAGCGATAAAGATTCTGCTATTAAGCTTGGAGCAATAATCAATATCGAATTTTTTGAAATTAATTCCAAGACTAGATTTCTTATCTCTTATACAAAATTAACTAACAATTACTGCAAATACCAGCCTTAAATCAATTTTTATACTCTTTTAAGCGTAATAATTTCTGTTTAAATCAAAGTCGTTTAATCTCTCTGATGACAATACTTTATTCGCTTCGTTTACCGTAAATTTATTTTCATATAGAGCTTTACCTACAATTACTCCAAAGAGTCCAGAATTTTCATATTTTACCAATGATAATAAATCAGAAATTGAACCAACACCTCCTGAGGCTATTACTGGAATTTCTGTAATTTCAAGTATGCTATTTATGAATTCTTCATTTGTTCCCTCTAACGTCCCATCTGTATTTATATCTGTAACAATAAAACTAGCGATCTTAAATGAAGAAAACTCCTTTACTAAATCTGTGGCTAAAATTTTAGATTGCTCAAGCCAACCCCTTGTACTGACTTTTCCATCTTTTGCATCTATCCCAATAATTATCCTGCCAGGAAATTTATTTGATAAGTCTTTAACTAATTCTTTATTTTCTATTGCAGATGTTCCCATTATAACTTTCTCAATACCATAAGAAAATAATTGTTCTATCCTTTCTTGAGACCTTATTCCGCCACCTATTTGAATAGGTATGTTAACTGTTTTTGCAATCTTTTTTATTGATTTATCGTTTGCTGGACATCCAGTTTTTGCAGCATCCAAATCAACTATATGTATATATCTTGCTCCTTCGCTTTCCCAAAATTTAGCCTGCTCGTGTGGCTCCTTTGTGAAGTCTTTTCTTTTATTAAAGTCGCCCTTGAAAAGCCTTACACACTTACCATTCATTAAATCAATTGCTGGTATTAGTTCCATAGAATCATCCTTTTCATTAATTACTTCTTAGTAGTACTATTCAATATGTAATTCTATTTTTAGATTACTACTTCAGTTAAATATTTTTTGAATATGAAAATTCTTGTAATGGGTGGCACTAGATTTGTTGGCAAGTCTTTGGTGGGAAAGTTATTAAGTAAAAATTATGATATTGATATTTTCACGAGAGGTAATAAAAGTAATCCTGAAAAAACAAATTTAATTAAGGGTGATAGAAATAGTTCAGAAGATATAGTCAAGCTAAGAAACAAAAAGTATGATGTTGTCTATGATATTTCTGGAAGAGAGTTAAAACAGACAAAACTTCTTATAGAAAATTTAGATAACTCTTTCCAGAGATATATCTATGTCAGCTCTGCAGGTGTATACAAAGATAATTGTGAATTACCCTTATCCGAAGTTGATCCAATTGATCCAGATAGTAGGCACAAAGGAAAGTTTGAGACAGAAAATTGGTTAAAAAATCAAAAAATTCCTTTTACAAGTTTTAGACCTACTTATATTTATGGACCAGGAAATTATAATAAAATTGAAAATTGGTTTTTTGAAAGGTTATTTACTAAAAAATCTATACCAATCCCTGGTGACGGGTCTTTAATTACTCAGCTAGGGCATGTTTCGGATCTAACTGATGTAATGATTAGGTGCATGAATTTTGAAAATTCTAAAAATAATATTTATAACTGTTCAGGTGAAAAAGGAGTAACAATAAAGGGTTTAATTTATTTCTGTGCGAATGTTCTTGGATTCAACCAAAATGAGATTTCTTTAAGAACATTTGATTATCAAAAATTAGATCCTAAATCTAGAAAGGGATTTCCAATTAGATTAAATCATTATCATACTGATATCTCAAAGATTAAACGTGATCTAGAGTGGGTGCCAACTTTTGATTTACTTAATGGTTTAAAGGATAGTTTTGTGAAAGATTTTAATAATAAAAAGAGTGAGGAGTTTGATGAAAATTCAGATCATATTCTTTTTAATTTTTAAATAGCCTAACAAAGTCACAAAAGTCAGAATGAATCCTAACCAATAAAAAATTAAAGCTAAATTATTCAATAAGCTTATTTTTAATGGTGTAAAGAAGGTTATTACTGAAATAAAAAAGAAAAATGTTTTAAATTTACCCAACATAGATGCTGGTAAACCGTCTTTTGTGGAGTTTCTCAGGCTAGAGATAATTAATTCTCTAAATAAAATTAATGACAAAGACCAGAAGGGTATAAAATTATTTTTACAAAGGAAGGTTAAAGGAATTAAATAGAATACTTTATCGCTTAAGGGATCAAGAATAGCTCCTAATCTGGTTTTAAGATTAAATTTCCTTGCAATTAACCCGTCAAAATAATCAGTTAAACCTCCAATAATAATCAATATAAAGACATACACTGGTCTGTTAATTTCTAAAAAAAGTATTAAAGGAAATACGAGGAAAAGGCGAGATATTGATAATAAGTTAGGAATATTCAATGTCAAATTTTTAAGATTTTTTCTTATTAACAAATTAGTTTTTGTATATAAAAAATATATTACACTCTCAACAAGCTTAAATTTTTAGAAAAAATTTTAAATTGATTTTAATGTTTGATTCTAAAATTTATTTAAATCTGAATCCTAAAGATTATAAACTCATCTTCTTTTTATGATTGATGATGTTTTATATTACAAAATTATTCCATATATCTAATGCAGCCTCATAGCCTAAAGCTATCTCCAGAATCTGATTTGATAAATTCAATTAAAGAATATTCTTTATCGAATAATTTATACGGGTATGTTTCTGGAGTTGTTGGTAATCTTAGAGCAGTTTGTATTCAATGCCCAGGAAATCAAGAGATAAATAAATTTGAGGGAAATCTAGAGATAGTTTCTTTAAATGGACATTTTAATAAAGGAAGTGTTCATTTACATTTGAGTTTTGCAGATGAGGGATGTAATGTCTTCGGCGGGCATCTTGAGGAGGGATGTATTGTAAAAAAAGGTACTGATATATTATTAATTTCTTTTGAACAAAAAATTATTAATATCTCAAGTAATGATTTATTAAAAAATGAATCACGTGTTAAAGCATATATTCTAAAGGATTGTCCTTGGTCTAAAAGAGCAATTAGGTTGCTTAATTCTTTATCTATCCCTCATGAAGTTACTTTAATAGACAATGATGAGAGCTTTCAAAAAATAATGGTGCAGAGTAACCATAATACTTTCCCTCAAATATTTTTGGATAATAAATTTTTTGGAGGATATGATGAACTTTCAGAACAAGCAAAATTGGATAACTTAATTTCATTTAAATAATCAAAATTTTTAACTATCACGATTAGTAAGCTTTTCAGCAACTAATTCGTCCTCTAACTGCTTTATTAATCTTGATACAAGACTTTGAAATTCTGGTTGACAGCCTTTAAATGCAGCTTTATGCCTTATTGGCTCATTTCTAGTTCTTAAATCAGTAAGCATTAATTGTAATGCGTCAATTTTGGGATTTATTTTCATAGTTTTAAACTATATATTTACATCTTTTAAATCATTTGCATAGCTTTTTTAAAAGATATCTTTTTATTATCATTCGAACTTGTAACTTCTATTAATTTATTTATGGATTCTTTATTTTTTAAAGAATCTATACAACATTGCGCAACTAATCTTCTTGGGATTGATCCCTTAATTTGAGTATCCTCCTTTGAATAATTTATATTTTCTGATTTAATATTTTCATTCTCCTTTAATCCTCCAGGTCTAATAATAGTCCATTCGAAATTTGAATTTCGTAGAAAGTTTTCACCTAATTTCTTCCAAATAAGAATTAAACCAAATACGTTTAATGGGTGAAATAATTTGCCAGTACAAAGGGAACTAACTAAAATAACTCTCTTAATACCAACTCTTTTGCAACTCTCTAATTGCCTGTATACACCTAATGCATCAACTTTTGCAGGACCAGTTAAATCTAATGATGCTCTCGCTCCAGTCGCAATTATCAAAGCATCTATACCTTTGAACGCTTTATCAAGTTCTTTTTTATTATCTAATGAAACCCTAATTGTTTCTAAACTCTCTAGTCCTGCTGAGAGTTTTGAATTCTTTCTAATGATTTGCCTTACTTTATATCCTTTCTTAACTGCTTCTTCGGAAATTCTATAACCTGTTTTCCCAGATGCACCAGTAATTGCTATTTTCATAATTAAAAAAATTAATTTAAATATTATATAAATTTCTTAAGGCTTTTTACATATAAATTTTTTTTTTCTTTTGGGATAAAGAGTACGACACAAATAACATTTTGTTCCATCACAGCCTCTTGCTGTGCAGTATTCTCTGCCATAAAAGATTATCTGCAAATGTAAGGTATTCCAATCATAAACAGGAAATATTTTTTTCAGATCTTTTTCTGTTTGAACTACGCTATGTCCATTTGATAAACCCCATCTTTGTGACAACCTGTGTATGTGAGTATCAACAGGGAATGAGGGAATTTTAAACACTTGAGACATCACAACTGAGGCTGTTTTATGACCGACCCCTGGAAGAGATTCAAGCTTCTCAAATGAATCTGGGACCTTACCATTATGCTTCTCAATCAATAGTTTAGATAAGTTATAGATGTTCTTTGATTTTTGATTAGATAGACCTAAAAATTTTATGTATTCGTAAATCCCATTAATACCTAGCTGCATCATCTTTTCTGGATTATCTGCAACCCTAAATAAGCTTTTTGTTAATTCATTAACTTTCTTATCTGTTGATTGAGCACTTAAAACTACCGCGACCAGAAGAGTATATGCATTTGTATGATCAAGGGGTATTGGAGGAGATGGATATAGCTTTTTGAGTTCCTTGCGTATTATTTCTGCTCTTTCAGACTTTCTCATTAAATTTGAAAATTAAATGGTGTATAAAATTATACAAGAGATATTTTAGGTGAATATTTTCTGCTAACTTAATATATTTGAATAAGAAGAACTTAGTGGAAAATGATGCGTTAATAATTGATGATTTGCATCATAAATATGATAAGCGAGAATGTTCAAATTGGATATTAAACGAAATTAACTTGAAAATTGAAAATGGCGAATTGTTAGGTTTGCTTGGTCCTTCTGGATGCGGGAAAACTACTCTTTTAAGATTAATCGCGGGGTTCGAATATCCCTCTAAAGGGAGGATTTCCCTAAATGATATGGAAATTTCAAGTAGGAAAAAAATTCTTAGTCCTGAGAAAAGAAATATTGGTATGGTTTTTCAAGACTATGCACTTTTCCCTCACTTGACTGTTTTGGAAAATGTAATTTTTGGTTTGAAAAACAAAAAAGACAGATCTAGAGTTGATTATTTATTAAATGTTGTTGGTCTTGATAGTTTTGTTGGAAGGTACCCACATGAACTGTCTGGAGGCCAAAAACAAAGACTCGCAATTGCAAGAGCTCTTGCTCCAGGTACAAATTTTATTTTATTAGATGAACCTTTTTGTAGTCTTGATATGCATGTCAAACTAAAATTGAGAAGTGAACTCCCTAATATCCTTAAAGGTTGTAATGCAAGCGGATTGATGGTTACTCATGATCCGGAAGAAGCGCTGTCAATTTGCGATAAGGTCGCAGTTATGAATCATGGGAAAATACATCAAATTGATACGCCAATTAACCTTCTAAATAATCCCAAGACCATATTTGTTAGTAGTTTTATTTTGGGTAATAATATTATTAATCTCAAAAAAAATGGTAATTCATATACTTCTTGTTTAGGTGAAATAAATTGTTCAGATTATTTGAAAAATATAGGTATCAAAAGTATGTCAATTTCGCCTAAATTTATTTCAATTAAAAGATCAGAATCTGGTGATGCAATTGTTATATCTAAAGAATTTCTTGGAGAATTTCTTATATATAAAGTATCTATTAATGGAAACATATTAAGGGTTAGAACTGATATTAATAATCTTCTTAATAATGGCGATAAATGTTCTCTTTCTATTAATAAAAATAGTTATTATTTTTTATATCCTGGAGCATATAAGGAATATATATAGACTTTTTTTATAGGCAATTACACTTGCCCCCCTTCCAATTAGAGCATTTTTTCTTTTTACATTTCTTTTTTTTACTGTTATATATTTTATTAGTTAATAGCAGTTCAGAAAATCTGCACTGTAAATTCATTTATAGTATTGAGATTGATTTTCATTATCATATTATTTAATTTAATTTAAAGGATTAATTAATTACTAATTTATACAAAATGTTGTATTATTTATTTAGTTTCTTATGTAGCAATGAAAGAAAATAATCTAAAGTTAAAGAAATTAATTAATTTTGGTCCATCTGGAAGAGCTGTCGCACAACCAATTGACAAAAGTTTATTGGATAATATTTTTGAACATTTAACAATGGAAAGATATGCCAATGTTCAATATTTTTCTATATACCTCTGGTTTCAAGAACGTGATTTAAATGGATTTGCTTCTCATTTTCTAAGTGAATCACAAGGTGAAATGGAACATGCTCAGAAATTTGCAGATTACTTAATCGCAAGAGGCCAAAGCGTAAAATTAGATGAAATTCCTGCCCCAGTTCAAGCATGGGACTCAATAGAGGATTTGATTTCTTATTCTTTCAACATGGAGGCTGATTTAACTTCATCTCTGCAACAACTTTATTCTATTTCAGAAAGAATTTCAGATACAAGAACCAACGTATTTTTAGATCCAATCATTGAGGCTCAAACTAAATCAGAAGATGAATTTGCAAACATACTTGGTAAAGTAAAGTTTGCTTCTAATCAACCTTCTGCAATCTTATTGATAGATAGTGATTTAAAGAAAAAATAGATTACTTTCAAATTTGTTTTCATTTAATGTTCTTTTCGTTATTTCAACAAGTAAATTAGAAAAGTTAATATTCTCAGTATTGTTTTTATTTAAGAGCTCAGCTATTTTATAAATTTCATTTACTCTTTTAAAAAGATTTTTGTTTTCAGAAAATAACCTTCCTTTCAATGCTTTATTTTCTGTAGATTTGTAGGATTGTTTGATATTTCTGAGTCTATTAGATAAAACTTCAACTTCCATTAACAAGTTGTTAGTAAGTGATTGTGATTCTTTCATATTTTTATAGCGGCGATGTTTCAATAAATGAAGGAGCAACACTAACTGTTTGGGTTCCAATAGGAGCTATTAATAACTCAGATGATCTTAATTTAGAAATCAATCTTGTTGATGTTACTCGTGTAGAACCGATTAATTCACCAATCCTTTCATGAGTTAACCTAAAAGGTAATTCACACCATTGACCACATCTTCTACCTAGACGATTTACTAGTATTGAAAACAACGCTTGTAATCGCTGTTCTGCATTACCTAAGTGTCTAATCCTAAGGAGTTGCAAAGTCCATTCATTTACTGCATCGAAACCAATATTCTCATCAATATTTACATTGCTGTGAAAAGACAAATCTGTAAGTGCTTCAACACAGACACCTTCGCTACATAAAAGGTCGGTTCTTAATTGATCTCCTGATTGTAAAAATGCGAGTGTCATTCCTTCAGTTTCTTCACATGGACAATAAACTCTTGCAATTCCACTTTCAACTTCTAGGCATGTCCCTTTTGGTCTTGATGAAGGATCTATTAATACGGACTGTCCAGTTATTATCCTTACTGATTTTGAAGGGGATTCTCCATAACTATGGAAATTCATTTATTTAAATATGATAATGAGAATTATTATCAATTATGCACCAAAAAATAACTTATTGCAATAGATTCTCATTATCATAACTTTTCTGAAGTTTTTCTTTACATAGTATTTAGGAATATAATTTAGGTAGAATTGCTAAATTTTTTATTTTAAATGAGCGTAAATAGAGTTTGCTTTAATTGTGGAAGTTCTTCATTTGTCTCAGACCGATCATTAGGAGGTAAGATTGTTTGTTCTAAATGTGGATCTTCTTCATTTAAAAATAAATCCTCTTCATTTTTAAAAAGTAAAAAATTAGTATTTCTTGCTATTGCGATAGCTATTTTTATAATTATTATTTAGATAATCTGTTTATATTCCAAAGTCCATTATTATTAGTTACCTCTACTTGAATACCAAATAACTTATTAAAATTTTCACTATTCATAACTTTATTTTGATCTCCATCAGCAATTATTTTTCCATTTTTGAGCATTATGACCCGGTCATAAATTTTGGTAATCGTTGAAATATCATGAGTGACACATAAAATTTTCGTATTTAATTTTGATAATTCATTAACCTTATCAATTACAAAAAACTTTGATTTATAATCTAAATTTGCAATTGGTTCATCTAGTATTAAGATTTCCGGTTTTTTGATTAATGCCCTTGCAATGAGGGAAATTTGTTTTTCTCCATCTGATAAATAGGAAAAATTCTTTTTAGATAAATTAGAAATATTCATTTTCTTCATAATTTTTTCCACCTTATAAGAATCTCTTTCAGATTTATTTTGTACGTAACAATATCTTCCATATAGTCCACTTAAAATTAAATCAAAAACTTTTAAATTTGGATTTATTCTATTTTTTATATCATTATTTACGGTACTTATTTTATTTCTTAGTTCCCATAAATTTATAAGTTCTTTGTCAAATATCTTCAGTTTCGATTCATTAGCTACTACTGGGTATATGTTTCTATTAATTATTTCAATTAAGGATGTTTTACCTGAACCATTTGGTCCAATTAATATTACATTTTCTGAATACGATATCTTTAAATTTAAATCTTTAATTACTCTAAAGTCATTTTTAAAACAATTAATATTTTTTGCGTCAAACCAAAATTTATTAAACACTAAAACTTATTACTCCAAAATATAATCAATTGAATCGAGCTTAAAACAAATATAAAGAGATAAAGCCAATTCAACCATGAAGGTCTATCTACTTTCTTCATAAATTATATTATTAACATAAAAAATATAAGCGGGGCAGCAAATCTTACAAATGTTTTTCTAATAATATCTATATTATTTGCAATTTCTAAATACTTTATCTCAGGTGGATATTTTAATATCACTTTGTCATATACATCAAGATTTTGGGTTTTGTTAATATTTTTCCATGGTTCATCTTTATCTTCAGACTTCTTGTACCACTTCCAAAAATAATTTATTATCCTATCTTCTCCTAATAATTTTATTTCATCCTTACTTATAAATCCCATATCGTGATTATATGTTTGTGTTTTTAAAATCATATAATCCTCATCGAATATCTTATAAAAAATCTTCCTTTGAGTCTCTTTAAATAATAAGAGATTATTAATCAGTTTATTTTGTAGAAATTTCCTGTAATGCCTGACTATGACTCTTGCTTTGTTGTTTCCTAGAGGAATATGATCTAAAACTTGCAAATATCTTGATGAGGAAGGATCGCCTTTGTAAATTAATATTCTTCCTGGTGGTATGTATTTTATCCGAATAAATTCTTTTGTAGGGTCATTCTTGTAATAATAAATACTCTCAATGTATTTGTGATTAATATTAATTTTCTGGTTAAAACTAACTAATACGTTTTTATTCACATCTTTATCTGGGATTGTATCGCCATGAACCCAAAAAATATGAAGGATATCTAGGTGATTTTCAATAATCCTTGACCAATCACATTTGAAGTCGACTAATACCTCCTCAAAAACATAATCCTTATGTGAAAAACCATTTTCATATAATTCGTAGTTACTTATAGGTGTATCTTCATTTATATTATTTAAATCAGTCTCAGATCTTTTTGAAAAATATACAAAAATATATCCATTTTTTTCTGAAGTTTTGTATTGAGATAAATGAATTCTTTTGGCGTAGTTATCGTAGTTATTATCAACTATATGGCGGCATGTTATTCTGTCGAGATTTTGGCAACTTCCTCCAGATGAAAACTTAGCTCCATGATAGGGACAGGTTATTACTCCATCTGATAATGTCCCTCCAAAAAAGGAGGCCCCTCTATGTGGACAAATATTTTTAATGCACCTTACGTTTTTATTTTCATCTCTATAAAGAACAAGAGGCTCATCATAGAGTGAAAAATAATATAGCTTATTATTTTTTAGTTCTTTAGAGGGACAAATTGCATACCAACCAAATAGACCTATATTTAAATCTTTTTGATTTTCTCTTATATCAAACGAGTCAATTTTTACTACCGTTCCTTTTTTAAATGGCTTAAGAACGGTATTAAAGTCTTTTGATTTAAAAAAATTAATTTGTCTGTTTTCCATAAATTAATTTCTTTTTTTAAATGACTGTTTATCTTTCGGAACTATAACCCAAGTAAATAATCAATTTCTTATAAAAAGAAAATTCTCTATTATTTGTAGCAATAATTATCTAGTTATCGAAAAATATTGAGTCTCTATCTTATCTATGTATCTTTATTTCATGTTTTTTGTATCTTTTGTGATTCTTTCAAATTTTTAATGTAATCGATAGCATCATCAATATTTTTGTGGAAATTACATTGACCCAAATAACAACCTATAAATCTTAAAAATTTTCTCTTGCCACCACTAATTTCATATCTATGTATTGTTCCACCCTCAATAGGAGCATAAATAAGTTCTGGTAGTGCCATATTAATTTTGTATTTAATACTTAAATAAACAATAATTCATGTTTAAATACATTTCCATAGCTTAATCCATATATTTAATAATTAATTTACTTATTTTTGGATAATTATTTATTGAATACCCATGTATTATTTGTTATCTATTAATTATTGATATAGATTGTTTATTATGCCAAAAGCATTTAGGCGTTTTTTAAAAAAATTACCAAAAAAAATTCAAACTGTAAAATACTCATTTAGAGAGTTTTTATCATCCAAAATATGAAATAGCTGTTGTGGTTAATAAATTTTTAATTTCTATATTTTTAATAAAACATAGGCGTCAGAGTTTAATTTTAAACTATATTAAATTTGCAATTTTTGAAATATTATGATCAAAAGGGTTTTTGCGATATTAACCTTAACTTTGCTTTTTCTATTTAGTAGTCCAGTTTATTCATTAGATACTTCTTCTGAAACTCTTGAAAAGTATACAAAAAAGATTTCTAACAAATTCACTAGAACTTACTGCAACACTACCAGATTCGGTATTTCTTATGAAGGAGCTTTGGCTTTTGCTATTGGAGAGACTAATAAGGAATTTAAAAATAATAAACTCAATAAGTTGATAGATTATTCTCTTCTAAAAAATTCAATAGTTAATGATTTAGAAAATAATTGCCAGGTTTATGATTTTGAAATTAGTAATTTAGAAAATTTAAAATTTAACTAGAAAATGTGAATTGTTAAAGTCTTATTTTTTACCAATCCAATCATTGGGTTTCTCCATCATCCATTCGAAAACCCCCTTTGCATCAAGGTTTTTAGATGCATAAACAAATAAAATTGGAAATATTAAAATTACTGCACTAATAACTGCCAACTCTATTTTGCCGATACCCATCTCAGTTAATGTTAAGGCAAAATAATTATTCATTATCTTTATTGAATTAAATTAATATCTACATAATTTACAAAAGATTTTAATTATTTCACTTCTTCATAAAAAAACTTAATTTTTTATAGTGAAATATTTGTATAAAGTACCTATTTTATTGATTCAGACTTTTTAATAATTTAAATAATATACTTCTGTAAGATGGTCATGAATCATGAAATTATTATTTTTACACCTATATTTGCAGTATTAATAGGATTTATAGTTTTTACAATTTTAAAAAAAAGAAAGAGATCAGCTAAAAGTATTTATAAATTAATAGATGATTTAGAAAAAAAATACATATATTAATTTCTTTTGTAAGAAAAAAAATTAATCAAATTCTATACCAACTTCTTCTTTTAAATCTCTATCCAAATCTGGAAGATGCGGCTCAACCCAATGATCTTTATTATCAATACCAGCTGCATTTACATAATTCATGATGTGTTGATCAACTTGCTTGTAAAGATCATGCAAATTTAAATCCATACGAATATCATGTGCAATTTCAGAGACTTGTTTTTCTGTTAGACAATGATCTGGATGAAGTAAATCGCAACATGGAATTCTTTTTTCAATCAATTCATTTAGATTGATTTTTATTTCGTAATCTTGATGTACAGTCATTGATTTTTAATTCTATATATGTATTTTAATTATGTTTAAGGTTTTGTATATCTTTAGTCAAGAAACAAAGTTCTTTAATATCTAAGCAGTAATTTTAAATAAATAGATCTTCCAAATCTTTATACAAATCATCATTCTCTTTTTTGTTTTCTATAAGGTCATGGTGATCTAGTAAAAGTTCTCTTTTTGAGGTATAGAAAAGATATCCAAGGGCTCCTAAGAGTAAGGTTGTTGGTAAAATCATGAGCGTTTGATTGACTTATAATGAATATAGTGCAACACTTATTAGAGTCAAGTGCTGAACTTTATTTAATTTCTAAATGCCTACCAAGAAAAAAAGAGTTGGTTTTATTCCTAGAGAAGATGTTATGAGAATAATTGACAAGTTGAGCATAGAGCACAATTTAAGTAATTCAAAAATAATAAGTATTTTGGTGGAAGAAGCACTTTCTATAAGAGGTATATTTAATAAAAAAAATGGTAAAGTAACTCAATCATATCAACGAATTAAAGATAAATCCCAGAACTTAGTTGGTAATTCTGGTGACTTTATAGATAATAAAAAACTGTTAATTGATACTAAATTAAAAAATCATTTTATTTCTAGTAAATCAACCCACTTAAACGAGGAAAATCAGAAGGATTTTGATTTAGAAACTTATAAAAAGTTTTTATCATTCTTAAAATTTCAGGAAATGATGGATAAATATAACACTTAAATAAGTGTTGCTAAGTGGTACACTGTGCGTTAAATTTAATTTGTATTTATAGGGGATTCGCATATTAAAGTTTTTTTTCACCATTTCACAAACCTAAATTCAATTAATCTATAAATAATTTATTACTATGAATTCATCTCTCCCAGTTCTATCTGTAAATCTACTCCCTCCAAACAAGTTATATTGTAATTTTAGTTATTGGAGTTCTTTGTTTTCTCAGGATATGCAAATTTTATGGGATAGAGCGCATGGAGTACCTTTAGAAAAACTGCCTAAAGGAGTTTCTGATATGATTTTTCCGTATTTATTGCTTGCACTCTCAGACTATAAGACTTCGCAAATAAATAAAATGAATGGAATAGGATTAGACAATCTATTAAGTCTTTGGTTTGATAAGTACTTATTAAATAAAAATGGTTACTTCGAGCTAATTAAAAAATAATATTTTAAAATAGCTATTAATATCAAATTTGATTTCTATAAAAATTTATTACGTATAAAAATTTTTAAGTGATTCTTTCCTAATTGGCACATCAATAGTCTTGCTATAAATATATTAAAAGGTTTGATGATGAATTCTTTAAATTTCTTTTTAGCAGAGATGTGTATTGTCATTTTGATAATGCAAATCAGGGTAGAAATAAAATTAAGAAAAGCAAGATAAATGAAATTTAATTCAAAAACCCTAAGCTTGATATTGAATCTGTTATTTTGCTTGTTTATATTTATTATTTAATTTTTTAGTATTTATTAATTTATTTTCAAAAAATTCAAATAATATTATTCAAATTTGGTTGACTTTTATTGTTAATGCGATGATAATAGCAAAAATAAATTTTTAATTGTGAATCTTCTTTCAGATACTTTTGACGATTTTGTTGATGATCTACTTTCATCTGATGATAATTTGTTGAAAGGGGAACTTGATTTTCTGCTTATGCAACATTTATTTAATTCTATAGATTTGAAGTGTATTAATAAAACTGAAATGGAAGATAACGACTTATTAGCTGCTTAATTTTTAATGAAATTTTTTTATGAAAAGTTTTGGGTACCAGTTTTTGGTCACATTTTATCAAAATTTGTTTTTTTAATAGAAGGTAAAAAGCAAGACTCTAAAAATAAAAAAAAAATAGATTTATTACTTTTTTTTCTTGATAAAGTATTTTTAATTACATAATTTAAGTAAATATATTTTGATAACAACAAAAGTTGTGCTTTAAATTTAAGAATATATGCATGGTTGAAATATGCATATTTGCTTTTTAGTAAATTAAAATTAACAAAAATAATATGTTGAAGCCATATACAGTGCATTACCGTGATTTTCAAAATATAAGATTAGAAAATTGTTTTTATGCTTTTGATGCTTACGAGGCTAGAACACTAGCAATGGAATTTAATAAGTATATTAATGAGCATCCAAACTGTATAGATCTTATAAGATGCGAAAAATAAATAAGTTTTTTATTAATTTAAAATAATAATCTATTTAAACACTCAAGAATTTATCAATAACCGCTTGACTCAAATCACTAGTATTTCCGCTAGCAACTATTCCCCCGCGTTGCATCGCATAATATCTATTGGCTTGTCTTACAAAATGCAAATGTTGTTCGACTAATAAAACTCCGATTCCAGTATCTCTAATTATCTGATTGATTGCATTTTCAATGTCCAGAACTATATTAGGTTGAATACCCTCTGTTGGTTCGTCAAGTAATAGAAGTTGAGGTTTGCCCAGCAATGCTCTTGCAATAGCTAGTTGTTGTTGTTGTCCTCCACTAAGATCTCCACCTTTCCTTTGTAGAAAATCTTTTAGGATTGGGAATAGATCATAGATAAATGGATCTATTTTCTTGTTCTTTGATAATCCACCTGGGAGCGACTCCATTCCTAGCATAAGATTCTCTTCTACTGATAGATATGGAATGATTTCTCTCCCTTGAGGAACGTAAGCCATTCCTTTTCTAGCTCTCTGATGTGGAGCTTTTCTATTGATATTTTCGCCAATTAAATAAATATCGCCTTTTTTTTGTTTTAACAAACCAATAAGTGACTTCAATAAAGTTGTTTTTCCAACTCCATTTCTACCAATTAAACAAACCATTTCTCCTGATTTAACATTTAAATCTACATCTCTAAGAATATGACTTTCACCATAATAAGTATTTAAAGATTTTATTTCGAGTAAATTTTCCATAACTAGTCCTCAGGTCTTCCCAAATAAACATCAATAACTTTTTTGTCTTTTTGTATGGTTTCCATCGTTCCCTCACATAATACTGTGCCCTGATTTAATACTGAAACATTACTATCAAGTCTTCTTATAAATTCCATATCGTGATCTATTACTACTACTGTGTTCTCTCCTGATAAAGATTTTAATAAATCAGCCGTAAGATCAGTTTCTTCATCAGTTAAACCCGCAACAGGTTCATCCACTAACATTAAATCTGGCTTCTGTCCTACTAACATGGCTATCTCGAGCCATTGTTTTTGGCCATGTGATAAAGAACCAGCTTTTGAATCAACTTTTTGAGCTAAATTAACAATTTTCAAAAGACGTTCAATCTCATTAAGCTGCTCATCCTTAATACTTTTATTAATAAGGTTTAAGGGACTTTTAGGAGTTGTCACCGATATTTCAAGATTTTCTTTAACTGTTAGATTTTCAAAGATTCTTGGACTTTGGAACTTTCTTCCAACTCCAAGTCTGGCTATTTTATGTTCCTTTCTACCTACTAAAGATTTCCCTTTAAAAATTACTTCACCTTTTGTTGGCTTGACTTTTCCAGTTATTACATCAAGAAATGTTGTTTTACCTGCGCCGTTGGGACCTATTACAGCTCTTAATTCTCCTTTCTTTAAATTCAAATTTAGTTTGTTGAGGGCTAAAAAACCCTCAAAACTAACAGTAATATCTATTAAATTTAGAAGATCTTTATTATTCATCATTCCCCTCCTTATTGTTAACTTCTAAGCTTGGATAGGTCTCAATCCTTCTTTTTAAACCCAATCTTTGAAGAAGATTCCTAGGGCCATCTCCTTGAATCCAGCCTAAAACTCCTTCTGGCAGAGCTGTTACAACTAAAATAAATAACCCTCCTTGAATAAACATCCAGCTTGCTGGTAAAGCTTCACTTACTAGACTTTTTGCATAGTTGATGAAAACTGCTCCTAGTATTGCTCCCAATAAAGTTCCTCTCCCTCCAACTGCAACCCATATAACCATTTCTATAGAGAAGGGAACTGTCATAAATTGAGGTGATACTATTCCAGACTGAACAGTATATAAGGCTCCTGAAATCCCAGCAAGACCTCCAGCAATAGAAAATATTATTGTTTTGAATATCACTGGATTGTATCCCGTAAACCTAACTCTTGGTTCATCGTCTCGAATTCCTATAAGAATATTGCCAAATCTCCCTTTGACTACCCACTTTGCAAAAAACCATGATGCTATTACTAGTACGGCAGTTACCCAAAAGAACAGTCTTTGCATGGACTCAGAACCTACCATCTGACCAAATAGTTGTGTTACATCTGTTTTTAATCCATTTGTTCCATTTATTAGTTTTTGTTGTCCATTAAAAAAGTTAAAGAATACAAGAAGAGAAGCTTGAGTAAGTATAGAAAAATAAACCCCTTTGATTCTATTCCTGAAAACAAGAAATCCAATTAAACCAGCAACCAATGCTGGAATTATCCAGATAGCGAAGAAGGTAAAAACAGGAGATCTAAACGGTTCCCAGAAAAAAGGTAATTTTTCAACACCATATAAAGCAAAAAACTCAGGAATATTATTTGGAAATTCAGAGGAGCTCGTTATTTGCAAATACATTGCTGCACAATATCCACCTAGTGCAAAAAATATACCTTGTCCAAGACTTAGTAAACCTGTATATCCCCAGATAAGATCAACACCAAGTGCAACTATAGATAAGGATAAATATCTACCTAAAAGGTTTAGTCTAAATACAGGTAGTAAAGTTGGTGCTGCAATTATTAAGGCTATTAATATTATCCAAAATGATAATACTATTTTTTTATCAAATTTAATTTTACTAAAGGACATTAGTTTTCAACCATCCTTCCTTTTTGAGGAAATAAACCTGTAGGTTTAAATTGTAAGAATAAAACAATTAGTGCAAATATCATTACTCTTGCCATACTTGTGGTCGCAAAAAAGTTTATTGTGTTTGATAAAGGTAAAGGCATATCTGGCCATATTGATAAGAGCCTTCCTGCTCCAATTAAATCAGTCATTATTCCTATTCCAAATGAAGCAAGTACTGTTCCTAATAAATTTCCTACACCTCCCAGCACTACAACCATAAAACAACCAACAATATAGTTCCCCCCAACATTTGGTCCTACAGAACCTAAAAGAGACACTGCTACCCCGGCAACTCCTGCCAAGCCAGATCCAATTCCAAAAGTAATTATATCCACTTTTTCAGTAGATATACCAAGGCAATCACTCATTTGTCGGTTCTGAGTAACTGCTCTTATACGCATCCCCCAAGCACTTTGATTAAGAAATAATGTTATTGCTATTACAGAGATTAGAGTAATCACAATTATCATTAATCTTGTCTTAGGAAATGCAGTGCCAATAATTTCTACTTGACCTCTCATCCATGAGGGTGCTGTTACATCAACATTTCTAGCGCTTGCTCTACTAAGTTTGCTGACAGAGGATGAGATTATGCTACCTGTCAGGACCCCAGTTAAAGTAGCAAATATCCAGGAGCTAAATTTAAAATATTTGAAATTTATTGATTCTTTTATTTTTGAAGGGAATGTTGTTGGTAAGAATAAACCAATTAAAAGACTTATAACCAGACCGGTCCCATAAGCTAAGGGGACACTTCTGACAAATTGTTGAAGAATTAAGCTTACTCCCCAAGTTGCGAGAAGTGTTTCTAGTGGACTTCCATAAAGCTTTCTTATTATAGTTTTTTCCAAGAGAATGCCTACCACTCCACTAACAATAAAAGCTAGGAAAATAGAAATTATTATATACGAATTGTAGAAAGGTTTTAATATGGGTAATTTGAAAATTAATTGTGTTACGTATGTTGTGTAAGCCCCAAGCATCATAAGTTCTCCATGGGCAAGATTTATTACACCCATAAGACCAAAAACAATTGCTAGACCTAATGCAGCAACAAGTAGTACAGATCCGATTGCAACACCATTAAAAAGACTATCGAGAAGTAACTCCAATTTAGAAAAAGAAAAAATTTGATTATATAAAATAAAAGGAGGTGTTAACCTCCTTTTATTTTGAAGTATAGGTTTTAATTAGATTAAAGCTTATACTTTTCTCCTTTTGAAGGATCTGTCCAGTCGCATGCAAATCCTTTTGAACTTGGATGCTTTTGGTTCCATGCTTGAGGAAGAACAACTCCTGTCTCTTCAAGGATTGTAAATCCACCCTCAGCATTAATCTCCCCAATTCTTACTGTTTGAGATAAGTGGTGATTAGGCATAACTTCAACAGGACCTTGTGGGGCATCAAACGTTTGTCCAACAAGGGCTTCCCTTACTGCGTTGTCATCGAATGTCCCAGCATCTTCTACTGCCTGTTTCCATAAGTAGACCATGTTATAAGCAGATTCTTGAGGATCAGCTACAACTCGATCTGCTCCCCATCTTTTCTTGAAACTTGCTGCAAATTTCTTAGATGCAGGAGTATCAATCGACATCATGTAGTTCCAAGCGCCGTAGTGACCTTCAAGGAACTCAGGACCAATTGTACTAATCTCTTCTTCAGCAATTGAATAGTTCATTACGTAGTACCCACTTGAAGGTGTGATACCTGCGTCTTGAATCTGTTTGAAGAATGCAACGTTTTGGTCACCATTAAGAGTATTAATGATTATTCCACCGTCAGGCAAAGCTTTTTTGATTTTTGAAATGATTGGAGCAACTTCAGTATTTCCTAATGGAAGGTAATCTTCTCCAACAACTTTACCGCCTAGCTGTTTTACCTGAGCTTTTGTGATTGTGTTTGAAGTTCTTGGGAAAACATAATCAGAACCTACAAGGAAGAAATCTCCACCAGCTGCAGGAGAACGCTTATACATGAAATCTGTAGCGGGTTCAGATTGTTGGTTTGGTGTGGCTCCTGTATAGAAAATGTTGTTAGAACATTCTTGAGCTTCATATTGAATTGGGTAGTAGAGGAACGCATCTTTTGATTCGTAGACAGGTAACATTGCCTTTCTACTTGCAGATGTCCATCCACCAAATACGACAGGAACTCCGTCTTGGTCTATAAGTTTCTTTGATTTTTCAGCAAAAGTTGGCCAATCAGATGCGCCATCTTCAACTATGTATTCTATTTTGTAGCTTTTGCCGCCAACTGTTACACCACCAGCAGCATTTATCTCTTCAATAGCCATTTTTTCTGTATCAACAAGAGTTGATTCAGAGATAGCCATTGTTCCGGATAACGAATGCAAAATACCAACGGTTACTGTGTCATCGAAACTTCCGGAGGTTCCGCCTCCACCACAGGAAGTAGCTGTGACAGCAAGTGAGGCAGTAGCTAAACCTGCCAAAATACGCCTTGAAATTCTCATGAATTAGGATAAATTAGGTAATTGACCCTCATTAGGGGGATAAAGTAAAAGTTATTAACGAGTGAGGATTAGTTTTGTATCAGTCGTAACTTTTTGTTGAATCCAATATATTAGTAATAAACATTTTTCTAGTTTCGATTGTTGGGTATGTGTGATTCTAAAAATTGAGTTATTTCTTCAACTCCTATGCCGCTACTTAGGTTGGTAAAAAACCAAGGTTTCCCTTTTCTCATAAATTCAGTATCACTTTTCATAATATTTAAATCTGCACCAACTTTATCTGCTAAGTCAATTTTGTTTATTAATAATAAATCCGACCTTGTTATCCCTGGCCCCCCTTTTCTAGGAATTTTGTCTCCGGCAGATACATCAATTACATATATTGATAAATCTACAAGTTCTGGACTGAAACTAGATGCTAAATTATCCCCTCCACTTTCTACAAGTACAAAATCTAAAGGATCATATTTTTTTTCTAAATCTAAAACTGCATTTTTATTTAATGAACAATCCTCTCTTATCGCGGTATGAGGACAACCTCCTGTTTCTACACCAATAATCCTTCCTTCCTCTAAAACCTTTTTATTTATTAGAAAGTTAGCATCTTCTTTGGTGTAGATATCATTGGTGACAACTGCCATCTCATAATTTTTTTTCATGCTTAAGCATAGAGTCTCTACTAATGCAGTTTTTCCTGAACCTACAGGCCCAGCAACCCCTACTCTCAATTTACTGCTCATAAATTAATTTCTAAATAGTTTTGTATAAAGGTCATTATGATTTTGTTGTGACATAGCTAAACCTATATTGCCAAAATAGATGTCATCAATTTCTTTGTCCATAATTTCTTTAGAAACTTTTGAAATTATTTCTAATAAGTCTCTCTGAATTAGTTGTGCTTTTGTTGACCCAATAGGAATAATTCTTAATGCAGCATTAAGTTGGTTTGCACTCCACGCATAGAAAAAATTCTCAACCATTTCTATCTTGGTAATTTCAAAACAATAACAAGCCCAACTCCAAGCTAATGACCAGGAGCTTTTTTTGTTATTTTCATATCGATATTCAAATCCAAATTCTTTGGTTAAATCAAAGAGAGATTTTGCCATTTGAATTTGTTGTTCTCTCATTTCGAGAGAGTCCTTTGATGAGAGGATCCATTTATCCAAACTCATTAGCTTTTGCAAATTAACTTTTAAATTTTTGTGGTCGTTAATTTCATTGAAAATATCAAAAAAATCTAGTAAAAGTCTTGCATCTAGTCTTATCTGCCCAATTTTTAGTTCACTTATGATTAAGTCTTTTACCGAATTTGAATCTGTTAAATTTTTATTATGAAGATAACTCTCCATTCCCTCGGAATAACAAAATCCTCCAACTGGTAAGTTAGGACTTATTAATAAATATTTTAATAAGTGACTTTTACTCATGACTATGGGCACCTCTTTCCGGAAAAAACTTTTTTTTCGTATTATTTACATCAACTTTAAAATTAAGAAGCATATTTTTAATAACATAATCACTTTTTGTTAGAATAATGTTTTCTTCAATTTCTACTTCTACATGTCTATTTCCTAGATGATAAGCAGTCTTAATAAGTTCAATTTTTGAATTAGAACTTATTTCAATTAAATCTTCTGTTTTGGCAATTATCTCTACATAAAAATTGGACTTATTAGTTGAAAGAATATCTCCATCATTTAACTTGCCTTTTCTAGGTAATTGTAAAATAATTTCTTGATCACAATCAGTTAATCTTTTACCTCTTAAGATTCTTCTTTCATCAGAACTTAACGTAAGTTTTAAAAATAAACCTAATTTCGGTTTTTTCTTAATCCAATCAGTTACAACAATTTGTTTATTCATTCTCATAATCAAAATTTTTGGTTACTTTAATTTGTAATTAAAGAAAACAATTTATGATTAAAACTTCATGGGAAGGTAATTGTTTCTTGAATTTTTTTAATAATAAAGCAAGTTTAGGAAATGTTGATAAAACAATCTTTAAATCTAAATCAACTTCTCCTTATAAGTTATTAAAGTCTACTCATGATCAAGAAGGCAGATGCATTTTGCCTGTTCTACATACTGCAGGGGGATTGGTAGGCGGAGATTTACTCGACTTTAAAGTAAATCTTGAAAAAAACTCTAAGGTTTTGTTGACGACTTCTTCAGCTCAGAAAGTATATGGAACAGTTGGAAGATCTAAAATAAATCCAAAAGGAAGTTTTTCAACGCAAAAGAATCTTATAAATATTCTTGACAATTCTCATTTAGAGTATTTTCCCCAAGAAACAATCATCTTTGCAAATGGTTTATATGAGCAAATTTTTAAAGTTTCTATTTCAAAAACTTCAAGTTTTTTATTTACTGATTTAATAAGACTTGGAAGGTCTTCTTCCGGAGAATCTATTGAGAGTGGAGTTTTTAGGTCTAAATTAGAAATTATGAGAAATAACGATTTACTTGATGATTGGGAATATGTTGATCAGATTGAATTATCTAAGGCAAGTTTTGTGGCGAAGTCAGGCATGAATTACATGCCCGTTTTTGGATCCTTAATTTGGATTTGCGATAAAGATTTTTCAAAGTCAAAAATAAATAATCTTGTAGGAAATATAAAAAAGATTTTCAATAAAACTAATAATAATTTATCTATTGGAATTCTTGAAAATGGAATCTCTGTAAGATTTCTAGGGAGTTCTTCTCAAGATGCTAGAAAATGTTTTTTTTGTATTTGGAAACAAATTAGGTCTGTTCGTGGATTTTGTGAGCCAAAATATCAAGGTGTATGGCCTTTACAAGATTCTATGAATTATTAATTATGTTCAGAAAGAACCTTTTTTAAGAATTTATAGATTAATTTTTTATTATGCATCTTTCACCTCAAGAAAAGGATAAATTATTGATTTTTTCTGCTGCACTATTAGCTGAAAGAAGGCTTAGTCGAGGTCTTAAGCTTAATTATCCTGAAACAATTGCTTTTTTAAGTTTTCAAGTTCTTGAAGGAGCACGAGATGGTAAAAGTGTAAGTCAATTAATGTCAGAGGGAACTAACTGGCTTTCAAAATCACAAGTTATGGAGGGCATTCCTGAAATGGTTGATGAAGTTCAAATAGAAGCGGTTTTCCCCGATGGGACTAAATTAGTTACTATTCACAATCCGATTAATTAGTTATGAGTAATTTAATTCCTGGCGAAATTATTCCTGAACAAGGTGTAATCGAACTAAATCTTAGTAAGCAAGTTGAAACAGTAACGGTTTCTAATTCTGGTGATAGACCTGTGCAAGTTGGATCTCATTATCATTTTTATGAAGCAAACAAGGCTTTAATTTTTGATCGAGAAATAACACATGGTATGCGTCTCGATATACCTGCAGGAACAGCAATTAGATTTGAACCGGGTGATACAACAGATGTCAAATTAGTGCCATTTTCAGGTTTAAGAAATGCATATGGTTTTAATTCAATAGTTAATGGTTCATTAGATAGTTAAAATTATGTCTTATAAAATTGATAGAAAAACTTATGCTCAAACTTACGGACCCACTACCGGAGACAGAGTAAGGCTGGCGGATACCGAACTTTTTATAGAAGTAGAAAAGGATTTAACTACATACGGAGATGAAGTTAAATTTGGTGGAGGTAAAGTTATTCGAGATGGGATGGGACAGTCTCAAGTAAGAAGAACTGATGGAGCTGTAGATACCGTAATAACTAATGCTTTGATCGTAGATTGGTGGGGAATAATTAAGGCTGATGTGGGTATAAAAGATGGAATGATTTTTGAAATTGGAAAGGCTGGCAATCCTGATATACAGGATAATGTTGATATTGTTATTGGTGCATCAACAGAAGTAATAGCTGGAGAGGGCCATATTCTTACTGCAGGTTCAATAGATACCCATATTCACTTTATCTGTCCCCAACAAATTGAGACAGCACTATCCTCAGGAATTACAACAATGTTGGGAGGAGGAACTGGACCTGCAACTGGTACAAACGCTACTACTTGTACTCCCGGTTCTTTTCATATTTCAAGAATGCTTCAATCTGCAGAAGCATTTCCCATGAATTTAGGTTTTTTTGGAAAAGGGAACTCAACAAACGAGAGCAATCTTATTGATCAGGTTGAGGCTGGTGCATGTGGATTGAAGCTTCATGAGGATTGGGGAACGACTCCCTCAACAATAAATTCTTGTCTTAATGTCGCAGATAAGTTTGACATACAAGTATGTATTCATACTGATACTCTAAATGAGGCAGGCTTTGTTGAAGATACCATCAACGCTATTGCCGGAAGAACTATTCATACTTTTCATACTGAAGGCGCAGGTGGAGGTCATGCTCCAGATATTATTAAAATTTGTGGAGAAAAAAATGTTCTTCCAAGTAGTACAAATCCAACAAGACCTTATACGAGAAACACATTAGAGGAACATCTTGATATGCTGATGGTCTGCCATCATTTAGATTCTAAAATTCCAGAAGATATTGCATTTGCTGAATCAAGGATAAGAAGAGAAACTATTGCAGCGGAGGACATCCTACATGACTTAGGTGCCTTCTCCATTATCGCTAGTGACTCTCAGGCTATGGGAAGAGTTGGGGAAGTAATAACAAGGACTTTTCAAACCGCCCATAAAATGAAAGTACAAAGAGGACCTTTGTCAGAGGATTCTGATAGGAACGATAATTACAGAGTAAAGAGATATATCTCTAAAGTTACAATTAATCCTGCCATAGCTCATGGTATTAATAATTATGTTGGATCTATAGAAAAAGGAAAAATTGCAGACTTAGTGTTATGGAAACCTTCCTTTTTTGCTGTAAAGCCTGAATTAGTTCTTAAAGGAGGATCTATAGTTTGGTCCCAAATGGGTGATGCAAATGCTTCAATTCCTACCCCAGGTCCTGTACATGGTCGACCTATGTTTGCAAGTTTCGGCAAATCTCTAATTAAGAGTTCTTTTACCTTTTTAAGTAAAAATTCAATTGATCAAAATATTCCAAAAAAATTAGGCTTAGAAAAGGAATGTATTGCCGTAGAAAATACTAGAAATATCAATAAATCACATTTAAAACTAAATAGTAAACTACCAAATATTTCAGTTGATCCCCAAACTTATGAAGTTTTTTCTGATGGGGAACTTCTTACCTGTGAACCACTTGATGAGGTACCAATGGCTCAAAGGTATTTTTTACTTTAGAAGTTTTTAATCAATTCTTTTTCAGTTGTTTTTATATCTTGTGACCCAGCTATTGCCAAATCTTCTTGCAGTTTGTTCTCACAAGATAGAACTCTTGACCAACTTGGTAACTGCTGTGTCGTAGGGCAAGCTAAGTAATCTTCTGTAGCCGGCCTCAATAGTTTCGCAAATTTTTGAACTGACAGTTCTTCTTCATGCCTATCGTATGGAAGTTGATTAACTGCTGAATCTAATCCAAATTGTTTTACCCGATCTTCCCCCACTCTTTTGTAGAGAACTTCTAAGGTTGCTAGTTGAGTACTTGTTAAGGTCTCTGCTTGATGCTCCATGAGACCTCTTAAAACACTTGAAAGTATTTCTGTACACATTTTTTGCAATCCTTCTTTAGATGAATCACCAATATTCTTATGTTTATGATCAAACAAACCAAGATCAACTTGGGCTATTTTGGAGGTTCTTACGTTTCTATAAACTTCTGATAATAAACCTATCTCTAATCCCCAGTCACAAGGAATTCGTAAATTCATAGCAAGGTCTTTAGTGAAAGCAAACTCACCTGCTAATGGATATCTAAATGATTGAAGATATTGTAAGAAAGGGCCTTTCCCAACTAACTGCTCAAGACTTGCCAGTAAGGGACCCACAAATAATCTTGTTGCTCTACCTTGCAATTGATTGGTTTCTAAGGATAACCTGCTGTAAAAAGCCTTTACATATGATATTCCGTATGATTCATCCAGAAGTGGAAGTATCATTCTTGAAGGATACAAAGGACTAAAAGTTCTTATATCAGCATCAAAAAGAGCAACAACTTCTGATTTTCTCGTCGCAACTCCAATACCTTGCCATACAGCCCATCCTTTACCTGGAGTTCCTAAAAGTTCTAACCCATTTTTTTCTTGGCTTTTTAATAGTTCTATTACAGAGGGAGAATTAGTCCATTGAACATGAACTGGAAATGGCATTGAGTCAAAAAAAGATTTTGCTGATTTAACCTGCTCAATAGTTTTTGCAGAAAGAGCAATAACTAATTCATTTAAGCCTGTAAGGTCTTTTAAAACTTCTCTTATGTCTTTTAATGCTGGACGCTCAAATTCTTCATATAAGCAAGGTATTAGAATACTAGTTGATCTTTTTTTAAGACTTTTGTTTAATTCTTTAAGTAAATTACTTGTTACTCCATATTCATGTATTGTTGTGATTAAACCTTGTTGAAAGTCCATTTTCTAATTGATGTGCAGAATAGTATTAATACTTCGATGATTTTTTCAAAGTGAAGCAAATTGATTCAGAGAAAAAATTAGATAGATTAAAGATTGATAAATTGTTAAAAACAATTTATTCAAATAATACTACAGAAGAAATTAATTTTATTTCAAATCAATTATTACAGATTTTAGATGATTTCTCAGAGAAATCTGCTTATGAAGAAATTAGAGATAAGGAAAGGTGGAATGAATCTCATTCGGTTTTGATAACTTATGCAGATAGTATTTATAAAAATGGCGAGGCAACATTAAAAACTCTTAGTGAGTTGTTAAGTAAACATTTTGGTAGTCTTTCTAAAGTTGTACATATTCTTCCTTTTTTGAAATCTACAAGTGATGGAGGTTTTGCAGTTTCAAGTTATGATTCTTTAGAAGAAAAATTTGGCGGTTGGGATGATCTCAAAAGTATTTCTAAAAATCATGATTTGATGGCTGATTTAGTACTTAACCATGTCTCATCATCTCACCTATGGGTTCAACAATTTATTAAATCCCAAGAACCGGGAATATCAAATGTCTTTTCACCGAAACAAAATCTTGACTGGTCAAATGTAGTAAGGCCTAGAAGTTCCTCTTTGTTTTCTCAAATAAATACTGAAGATGGTCCTAAACAAGTTTGGACAACTTTTGGTCCAGATCAAATTGATTTGAATTGGCATAATCCAAAAATGACTATTGAGTTCTTAAATTTAATTATTAATTATTTATCTCATGGAATTAAGTGGTTAAGGCTTGATGCTGTAGGTTTTATTTGGAAGGAATCAGGGACAACTTGTTTGCATTTACCTAAAGCACATTCAATTGTGAAACTCTTAAGAGTTCTTTTAAATAATCTCCTTAACGATGGAGTTTTAATAACAGAAACTAATGTTCCTCAGAAGGAAAATCTATCTTATCTGATTTCTGATGACGAAGCTCATATGGCATATAATTTCCCATTGCCTCCTCTTCTCCTAGAGGCAATTATTACTTCAAGAGCTGATATTTTAAACTTATGGATATCTGATTGGCCAACATTACCTGACGATACTACGTTATTTAATTTCACTGCATCCCATGATGGTGTTGGTTTAAGAGCTCTTGAGGGTTTAATGAATGAGCAGAGAATTAAAGATTTATTAATTAATTGTGAAAAAAGGGGGGGCTTGGTAAGTCATAGACGTTTATCAAATGGTGATGATAAACCCTATGAATTGAATATAAGTTGGTGGAGCGCAATGGAAGACTCCAGTAGAGATGCTAAAAGATTTCAATATGAGAGATTTATTCTGAGTCAATTATTAGTAATGGCTTTAAAAGGGGTCCCTGCATTTTATTTGCCAGCATTACTAGCTTCAGAAAATGATATCAAAAGTTTTTCTATGACAGGTCAGAGAAGAGATCTTAATAGAGAAAAGTTTAAAGCAGAAAATCTTTTAGCGGTTTTAAATAATTCTGAATCTAATGCTAATAAAAATTTAAAAAATCTTCGCAATGCTATGGATGTCAGATCAAAATTAAAGCAATTTCACCCTTGTTCACAAATGAAATGTTTGTCTAAAGGTAGAAGTGATATTGTTGTAATCAAAAGAGGTAAAGGTCCTGAGTCTGTTTTTGCAATCCATAATATGACTGAAAATAAAATTAATTATCAATTGAGTGATAATGATTTACCAAAAATAATTGATAATGATTTCAATACCCATGATTGTTTAACATCCACTAAGTACAATTTCAAAAATATTAGTCTTGATCCTTTTCAAGTAATTTGGCTTAGTGCTTTATAAAATGATAGAAAATTCTTCTATTTGGGTAGTAAGTGATGTAGATGGTACTTTAATGGATCACTCATATGACTTATCACCTGCCAAAGAAACTATAAAAAAACTACAAAACTTATCTATACCGGTAATTCTTTGTACAAGCAAAACAGCTTCTGAAGTAAAAGTTATTAGAAAGGAACTTAACTTGACGGATCCTTATATTGTTGAAAATGGCGCGGCAATATATGGTGAATCTCTTAATAGAGTAAATGGTGAAATTATTCTTGGTATAAAATACGAATCTCTTGAAGAAATCTTAAATTTTATTTCTAATGAAATCGATTATAAACTTACTCCCCTCAATAATCTCACTGATCACGAAGCCACTCAGCTCACAGGTTTAGAGGGCAACTCATTGAACTTAATGCGTGATAGGCATTGGAGCATGCCTTTTTTAAATCCGCCAAGTTATTTAGAAGAGGAAATTAATATCTGTTGTAAAAAGTTCAATGTTGATATTTTTAAGGGAAATAGAATGAGTCACTTATTATCTACAAAATCAAATAAAGGTAAAGCAATAAATGCTCTTAAAGAATATTCAAATGTTCAAAATATTGAAATTATAGGTTTAGGCGATTCTCCAAATGATTTGCCTCTACTTTTAAACTCAGATATTAAAATCGTTATTCCTGGAATAGATGGACCTAACTTAAATTTACTAAATCAATTAAAAGAATTTGAATTTACTTTAGCTTCTCAACCAAATGGATATGGTTGGAAAAATGAAATCAATAAACTGATAAATAAGCGAGAACTAATTTAGAAAGATGAAAGATTTAGATATTAATTTTCCTTTTGATAACTTTGAAAAATTAATTATTGATATTGGTTGGGAATCCTTAGATGATTGGTTCAATTATTGGAATAGTCAAAGAAACATTCTTTCAATTGATCAATATTGGAACAATAAAGTAAATGATGATTGGATTTGGGGCTTGGCTTTACCTCTATTATCTCAGGCTTATAAATTTCAAAATAATTTTTCTGATAGAAAAATAATTGGAATCTCAGCTTTACCCGGTACAGGTAAAACAACACTAGGTAAATGGCTCGAAGCTATTTCGTTAAAATTAAACTTTAAAATTGCGGTTATTTCAATTGACGATTTTTATCTCCCATCGAATGAAATGAAATTAGCAATTAAGAATAACCCTTGGAATGTTTCAAGAGGGTTTCCTGGTAGTCACTCAGTAAAATTAATGTATGAAAAATTATTAAATTGGAAGATAAATGGAGAATTAAATGTACCAGTTTTCGATAAATCTTTAAGAAATGGTTTAGGAGATAGATCTCATTGGAGATTAGATAATCCTGATTTATTAATTCTTGAAGGATGGTTTTTGGGAATAAAACCTTATTCTATTGACAGAACTGATCGACCCATAAATACAGCAAATTTGAGTCTTCATGAGTCATCTTATGTATTAAAAATTCAAAATAACCTAAAGGAATATCAAGATATTTGGACTTTAATTGACAATATATGGCACTTAAAGCCCTTGAAGAATGAATATATGAATATATGGAAAACAAATCAGGAAAAAGCAATGTTTTTACAGAAAGGTAACGCTCTTATAAATGAAAAATTATCCAATTTCTTGAGAATGCTTAATGTGTCAATTCCTCATAAAAGTTTTGATCATATAAAATCCTATGCGCTTTTATTAATTGATCAAGAAAGACAGATAGTTGAGGCTGGATTGAATTTGAAGCAGATTTAAAATTTCTTTTTTTTCAGTAATTTTTTATACATTTTTTTTAGCTTTTAATAGTGTTTAATAATAAATATTTTGTTTCTTAGGGATGGTTGAGTTTTCTTACAAAAATGAAGGCTGTAGGATGGTTGTCTTGAGATGTATTGGTCCATCAAATTTTTTCTTAGAGAGAGTTTTATTTCCGACTGATATTCTTACTTTTAAGGCCCCAAATGATTCAAGAGTTGAAATCTGGGGAAATGAATTATATGGCCCCAAGTTAGAAGAGAGAATAAGAATTTCTGCTGATAATGAAGATTCGACTTTAGTGGCATAGAAAAGATATTAACTAATTGTCTTCGAGTCAAAATTTTTGACAAATACTTAATTTTTATTGATATTATCAATCTAGATTTAGTTTTATAGATGTATTATTTTTCTTCCTTTGCAATAGGAGGTTTCGTCCCTTCTGCAGCTGTAGCTGGAGTTTTACTTTTAGTTGGTTTAGGAGCCTTTTTTTATCTTGGTATTAAAGGACCCACAGATTATTAAAAATTAGTTAATCAACAAAATATATTTTTAATTTTTCATAACCTTCTTGAATAATTTAGCACTATGGATTTAACAACCATTTTATTTATATTTAGTTTACCCTTTGTTTTATTAACAGTTTATTTTGGGACAAAAAATGATTTTTACGAGAGTGAAAACTATAAAGGCGATGGTTGTGCCCACGATGTCAAAAGGTAACTTTATCACTAATCTCCACTAAATACACATGTCCATCTACTATCAAATTGCCAAACAGGTTTATATATTTCATTAGTTATTTTTTCGCCTGCCTTATTACAAGTATCAAGATCTTTCATAGGTATAGAATGCAAGGAAGGACTTGTTATTCCACTAACCTCTGGCCTTCCTCCAGGCCCTTGTCTATAAGTTCCAATTATTAACCAATAGTTAGCTTTCGCGGAACCAGAAAAGATTAAGGAAAAAAGAAAAAATAATTTTAAGATAGATTTTTTTTTCATTTTTTCATACTAGCTTTTAATTTTTAAATGTAAATTGCTATTAATTAATTAGGTAATTTAATAATTTTTGGAATATTTAAAATTTGTTTTATATGGATTAATTCAAGGGTTAACTGAATTTATCCCCGTAAGTAGTACTGCTCATTTAAAAGTTATATCTCTTTTTTTAGGTATTGATGATCCTGGAGCATCTTTGTCCGCTACTATTCAACTTGGCAGTGTTTTTGCCATAGCTTGGTATTTTAGGAATGATATTTTTAATTTAAGAAGTCAATCTTCCAAAAAATTTCTTGAATATCTCTTACATGAAAGATTATTAAGGTCTATTTTGATTGGTACTATTCCAATTGTTTTGCTTGGTGGGAGTATAAAAATATTTATCCCTTCTTTTTTTGAAAACGTTCTTCGTTCAAATTTATCAATAGCATTAATCTCATTTCTAATGGCTTTTTTTATGTACTTGGCAGACAGTTCGACAAGAGGTTCTATTAATATTAAAAACCATAATTATTCAAATAGTTTTTTGATAGGTTTCTTTCAAGCATTTGCAATTTTTCCTGGTGTTTCAAGATCGGGGGTCACTATTTCTAGCGCTTTAATATCAGGATGGGAAAGAGGCGATGCTGCAAAATTTTCATTTCTTTTAGGGATGCCAGCTATTTCTCTTGCTGCGATTGTTGAGTTTATTTCTTCCTTTAGTGATTTTTTTTCGATAGGTTTTTTCCCTCTTTTTGTTGGTCTCATTACGACTTTTTTGTCATCATTATTAGCAATAGATTTCTTATTAAAGTATTTTTCTTCAAATGGGTTGAAAATATTTATCATCTATCGAATAATTTTTGGTGTTGTAATTCTTTTGAATTTATAGCTGGATGGAATAAAAATTTTTTGCAATTGTGTTAGGGTTTAAAAAAATCTTTCTAATGAACATTTTTATATCTTTCCAATTAGGTGAAGTGGAAGTTTCAAATATTACTATATTGGTTTTAGCTTTTTTTTCTTCTTTTACATTTATAGCAGTAGGAATAAGTTCATATAAATTATATAAATCGCTTATAAATGAAGACGATAAGTAATCGGAACGGCGGGATTTGAACCCACGACCCCCACTACCCCAAAGTGGTGCGCTACCAAACTGCGCTACGCCCCGTTTCTTTACTATAAAGATTAGATTGATTTAAATGTTATTCTTTATAGGATTGTTATCAGATCTCAATACACACTTGTCAACTTCCCAATTAAAGTTTTCCCAAATATGGTCTTCTAATTTATAGTTGCTTCCAGTAAAAACTCCTAACTTAACTTTTGTAGGTGAAGCTGAACAATATTGCCTGCTTCCAGCTGATGCAAGATATTGTTGATGGTATTGTTCCGCATAAAAATATGAATCAATCCTTTTTATTTCCGTTTCAATTAAACCATGATTTTTTTTGCTTAGTTCCGTTTGATATTGTTCCTTACTGGCTAATATGGTTTTGATATTATTTTCATTTTTGTAGTATATTGCTGATCTATATTGTGTTCCCATATCATTACCTTGCCTGTTTTTTTGAGTAGGGTCATGACATTCCCAAAACATTTTTAATAAATCACTTACATCTATTTCCCTTTTATCCCATATAATTCTTACAACTTCTGAATGACCAGTTAAGCCAGAACAAACTTCATAATAAGTTGGATTGTTTTTTTTTCCTCCAGCATAACCTACAGATGTTGTGACAACTCCAGGAAGTTTCCAAAAACATTTTTCAGCTCCCCAGAAACAACCACATCCAAAAATTATTTCATCTTCTTCTACATTAGGATCTTTTTTGATATCTGTTTTTAATATTCTATGTAATGAATAAGCATCATTAGTTAAATTTACCTTCTCATTATTCATGATTTTTTTCAGGAATTTAAACATAATCTAAATCTATTTATCATAAGTAAAAAAAATTACTTTTAGCTCTTAACAATTCTAGTAGCTAGCTCTCTTTCCCAAAGTTGTTTATATAGCCCATTCACTTTTACTAAATCATTATGAGTCCCTTCTTGCACTATTTCTCCTTTATCCATTACTAAAACCCTATCACAGGTAGCTGCAACAGAAAGTTGGTGGCTAATCATTATGATTGTTTTATTACTTCTTTCCCTCATTTCATCTATTATTCTTGCTGCAGTTTTGTTATCTACGCTTGCTAAAGCATCATCAAGAACAACAATAGGAGAATTAACAAGTAGTGCTCTTCCTAGTGCAGTTCTTTGCCTTTGTCCACCACTTAATGTAATGCCTCTTTCACCAACAATAGTTTTAAACCTTTGTGGAAAACTATTGATATCATCAATTAATCCAGCTTTTGTAGCGCTTTCTTTAACTAATAATTTAGAAGCTTTGGGTTCTCCAAAACTTAGGTTTTCTGAGATTGTAGAAGTAAATAAGAATGCTTCTTGAGGAACTATTGAAATATTTTTTCTAAGATCACTTAACTTTAAAGTTTTTACATCAATATCATCTAAAAATAATTGATTGTCTGGAATTTCAATAGTTCGTCCTAGAGACTTTGCTAGTGTTGTCTTACCACAACCTACTGGCCCAACTATTGCAATAAGTTCTCCAGGATAAATTTTAAAATTGAGATTATTTAATGAATTAAATTTTGATCCTTTATACTTAATTGTTAAATTTTTTGCTTCTAGGTATCCCTTAACCTTTCTTTTTAAAAATTTAGTTTCTGCTCTATCTACAATGTTTGGGTTGTTCTGAAAGATTTCTTCCACACGATCTAAACTTACTTGACCAAGTTGAAAAGTATTTAGGGTGAATCCTAATAGAGCAGTTGGGAAGACAAGTCTTTCTACGTAAAGAATTAAAGCTACTAATCCACCTATCGTAATAAATCCACTCTCCAATTGAAAAGTTCCTAATGATAATAAAATCAATAATGAAATTGAGGAAATCCCTTGTAACAATGGGAATAAGGTACTCGCTGTTCTTGCAAGTTTTATCGCTGAATTTTGATAATCATTATTATATATGTTAAATTCTTTTTTCTCAGCATTCTCTTGGGCATAAATTTTAATGGCGCTAATACCAGATAGATCTTCTTGTATTAGATCACTAAGTTTTGATAATGCTTCTTGTTGAGCTTTTCTTTGTTTAACCATTCTGCCGCCAAAAAGACTTACAATTCCAAGGATTAATGGAAATATCATTAAAGCTGATATTGTTAATGTTTTATTAATCGAAAACATTGAAGGAATGGTAAATGAATAAGCTAAGACAATGTTGCACAAGCTTAAAACTGTAAAACCCAAAAGTCTTCTTATGTTTTCAACATCGCTTGTAGCTCTACTAATAATGTCTCCACTACCTTTTTTTTGAATCCATTCTGGATCTTGAATAAGTAAATGGTCAAAAAGTTTTTGACGAAGATTTACTTCTACTTTTCTACCTATCCCAAAGACAATCTGTCTTGAAAATAATCTTATTAAACCCATACAAGTTGCTAAAAATATTAACCATAATGATTTGGAAATAACAAAATCCGAAGAAAACCCATTTTGTAATTGGTCAATTATATTCTTAACTTCTAAGGGTATTACAACACTTAGTATATTTACTGATAAGAGAGCTAAAGCACCATATAAGAATTCTTTTTTGTAAGGTCTTAGGTATTTAGATATAACTTTTATCTTTAAATTTTTCATTTTATTTTGCCGATATGATTAAGATAATGTTTCATTTTTGAATATGTGAGCTAATTTTATAAATGATTCAGTATTTATTTATGGGTAACGAGCAAACTCATCCATTACATGAAGCAGACAAGCATATTATAGATTCCCTTATCACTAAAAAAACACCTGAAGATCTCGACTATATAAATTTAGCTAGATTAATAAATCGTTACACCAATTTTCCAGGAGAAATTGAAATTAAAAACGATATTGAAAAAATTTTAAATTTTTGGATGATCACTAAAAATGAACTTTTTTCAAAAACAAAAAACATTTGGTCAAAAAGCTTCAGGCCTTCTAATACAAATAAAGATTTAGTTGGCTCAGGTTTTGATACCTCAAATTAAATTTTATCTGCATAATTTTTCTTCTATAAATAAATGTCTTCTAATCTGTCAAACTCTGAAATCCTAAATAATTTGTTAGATGGAAGGGATCTTGATGAATTAACTTCTAGGTCTTTAATGCAAAGATGGCTTAATGATGAAATTTCAGATGTTGAAACAGGAGCTTTTTTGAGTGCTTTGAGAGCAAAGAGTTCTACAGGTGTCGAACTAAGTTCTATGGCTAAAGAACTCCTAAATGTTTGCGAATTGCCAGTAGCAAGACCAAATTTGTATTTGGTAGATACTTGTGGAACAGGGGGTGATGGAGCTAATACATTCAATATTTCAACTGCAGTAGCATTTGTAGCTGCATCTTGTGGGGTAAAAATTGCAAAACACGGAAATAAAAGTGCTAGTGGAAAAGTTGGCTCTGCTGATGTTTTGTTGAATCTTGGTTTGAATTTAAATTGTTCATTAGAACAAGTAATCAAAGCCGTAAATGAAATTGGAATAACTTTTTTGTTCGCACCTGTTTGGCATAAATCTTTAATAAAACTTGCTCCATTAAGAAAAACCCTTGGAATAAGGACAGTATTTAATCAACTTGGACCCTTGGTAAATCCTTTAAGACCCAATGCACAAGTTTTGGGTGTTGCTTCTGAGGATCTTTTAAAACCTATGGGAAGCGCGCTTTTAAAAATGGGTATGAATAGAGCAATAGTCGTTCATGGGTCTGGTGGCCTTGATGAAGCTTCGCTTCAAGGAGAAAATAAATTAGTATTTGTTGATAATGGTGAATTACGGTTTTCAGAAATAAATATTTCAGACTTTAATCAAGAAAATATATCAAACGAAAAGCTGGTTGTTTCTGATTCTATGTCTAACGAGGAAATATTAAAATCTGTCTTAAATGGTACTGGACAAAAATCTCATATTGATGTTGTTGCCTTGAACTCTGCTTTAGTGCTTTGGGCCGCAGGCATTGAGGATGATTTAAATGAAGGATTTAATAAAGCTTTATTTTCGATAAATCAAGGTGATCCTTGGAAAAAGTTTTTACTTTTAAAAAATTATTTACATACAAATTAATTAATTTCAAATTGATGAATAATCCATATAAGAAAAACGCGAAATTGGTTTTAAGTAATGGAATTGTATTCCCAGGATTCTTTTTTGGTGCTTCTGGTACAGCCATTGGTGAAATAGTTTTTAATACGGGAATGACTGGATATCAGGAAGTTATTACTGATCCAAGTTATTATGGACAAATATTAACATTCACTTATCCAGAGATTGGAAATACTGGTATTAATTTTGAAGATTCAGAATCTAATACTAATGTTAAAGGTATAATTGTTAGAAATTTTTCTTCTAATAGCAGCAACTGGAGATCTAAAAAGAATTTTAATCAATGGTTAGTTGAGAAAAATATCATAGGTTTATATGGAATTGATACAAGAGCTCTTGTTAAAATTTTAAGATCTAATGGTGCTATGAATGGAGTTATTACCTCTTTAGATAAAACTAATGAAAGTTGTTTAAAGATAATTTCTGATACTCCAAAGATGGAGGGATTAAATCTATCAAAATTTGTTTCAACAAAGCAAGAATATTTATGGAAAAGTCATACGCAAACAATTTTTGATTTAAGAAAAAGATATGATGAATCTTATAAAAAGTTAAAAATAGTAGCAATTGATTTTGGAATTAAAAATTCAATTCTAAATAGACTTGTATCTCATGGTTGTGAAGTTTTGGTTTTACCTTCTCGATCTTCTCTGAATGATATTCTGTCTAACAATCCCGATGGTATATTTTTCTCAAATGGTCCAGGCGATCCTTCTTCTGTTTCTGAAGGCATAGACTTAGCGAAATCACTCATTGAATATGGTGAAATACCTATGTTTGGTATTTGCCTTGGCCACCAAATATTTGGATTAGCATTAGGAGGTTCAACTTATAAATTACCTTTTGGACATCGTGGTTTAAATCATCCTTGTGGTGAAAATAATAAAATTGAGATAACTAGTCAGAATCATGGTTTTGCTATTGATCCCAATTCTCTATCAAAAGAAATAGTTAGAATTACCCATTATAATCTTAACGATAATACCGTAGCTGGCCTGGAGGTTTATAATAAGCCTATTTTTAGTGTGCAATATCATCCAGAAGCAGGACCTGGCCCACATGATTCAGATTATTTATTTAAAAAATTTGTTTCTCTAATGTTAGAAAGATGTTGACATATTGTTTTCTTTTGATTTGATAATTACATTTGATATATTAATTTTCTGGAGGTATTAGATCATAGAAGATTTTCAGAAGTTAACCGTTTCTTTAAGAGGAAACCTTGCGGTTAAAACAAACATTATGGTTTTTACTTTTAAAGGCCAACTTGATGCTTTCTCAGAAAAACAATTTAAGACTTTTGTTATTAATAATTTAAAAAATGACCTCCCGTTCATTGTTGATCTTACAAAAATAGATTTTTTAGATTCCTCGGGTCTTGGAGCACTCGTTCAAACTGCCAAAGAATGCAAAAAGTCCAAGCTTGGGTTCTCTGTCGTGGGCAATTCGAGAGTGGCCCAAACAATTAAACTTGTTCGTTTAGGGGATTTTCTTAATTTGAAGTCAAGCCTTGAAGATGCATTAAATTATTTAAAGAATTGAATTATTGGATTCAAAACTTGGTTCCATATGGATCTCCCGAAGATATAGGTGTTATTCAACTTGCTTGGCTTGGAGATTCTGTATGGGAGCTACACCAAAGATTAAGGCATGTGCATTTTCCTTTAAAATCTAAAGACCTACATTTATCTGTAGTAAACGAAGTAAAAGCAAAATCTCAGTCAAAATCATTAAGTCAAATTGAACATTTATTAAATTCAAATGAAATGGATCTAATTAGACGTGCTAGAAATAAAACAAAGAGATATCCAAAATCTTCAGACCCCACCATATACTCTAGAGCAACTGGTTTTGAAACTCTTATTGGCTGGCTATTTTTAAAAGATCCTCAAAGATTATCAACACTTTTTGAATATTTAGAATTAAAAATGAATTGAATCTATGAAAAACTCCTCAAATAAATTTCGCGGAAAAAATAATAAAGATCATAAAAAAAATTCAGATTTTGGTTATTACTCAAAAAATACAAATCGTTCAGAAAAAAATGATAGATTTTTAAGCCATTCCGCTACAAATAAGAATGTTGAAAATTTAAGAAAAAATGTTGATAATAATAATTTTTCGTCTTTAGAAAGAAGAAATCCAAGATTTAAATCTAATAGAGAATTTCCTAATACAAATTCTAATATGAATAAAGAGTCTACTAATAAAAGAAATTTTGATGATTGGATATGGGGAAAACACTCGGTTTATGAGACTCTCAGCAGTAATAGATCTATTAATAGAGTTTGGTGTACTTCGGAAATTTTTTCTTCAGACAAATTCTATATTTTGCTTAAGGATCTTAAATCAAAAGGAGTTCTTATTGAAGAAGTTTCTTGGAACAGACTTTCGCAATTGACATGTGGTGCTTCACATCAAGGTGTCGCATTGCAGTTAGCATGCTCTAAAACAATATCCCTAGAACAATTAATCGATTTTTCTAAAAACAATTGTCCAAATCCTATAATAGTCGCATTAGACGGTATAACTGATCCTCATAATGTTGGCGCGATAATAAGATCAGCGGAAGCATTTGATTGTAAGGGTGTAATTATTCCTCAGAGAAGATCTGCAGGATTGACTGGAACAGTCGCCAAGGTAGCTGCAGGAGCCTTAGAACATCTTAATGTAAGTAGAGTTGTAAACCTAAATAGAGCACTCGATGAACTTAAGAAAAATGGTTTTCTTATTGTTGGCTTATCTGGAGATGGTCAAATATCAATCTCAAGTTTTCAGGAAAAAGTCCCTTTGGTAGTTGTAATTGGCTCTGAAGATAAAGGTATTTCTTTGCTTACTCAAAAAAAATGCGATTTTATATTAAGTATTTCTCTTAAAGGTAAGACTTCTAGTTTAAATGCCTCTGTGGCGGCCGCTATATCTCTATTTCATTTGACAGGTAAATAATTTATTGTTAAATATCACTGTTTTTAAAGACCTCTAAAATGTTGTTGTTTCAATATATTTATGTGATTAATAAATATTTATTGAATTTTCACTACAAAATTGTATAGAATTTAACAAGAATTGATGATCTAACAGATCAAAAAAATTGATTAGAAACTTTGGAAACAAACTCGGTTTAGCCTGGTGGGCTAAAATTCAGACAGATCAACCTAGTAGTACCTACTGGTTCGGTCCATTTATTACTAAACGTAGTTTAAGAGAAAATATGTCTTCTTTTATTAAAGATCTTTCTGATGAAGGGTCTAAAAATATAAAACACAGTTTAGTACGTTGCAAAAAAGAAGAACCATTAACTGTTTGATAACTTTGTTTTTTAGAAATAAATTAAGAAATGAATTTTAATTCTTTAAGAAAAGAAATTACCAGCAATAATGCTTCTGTTAAGGAATTAGTTAATGATATCTTTGCCAAAATCGATCATAAAGATCCTGAAATTAACTCATACATATGTACCACGAGAGATAATGCTATCGCGCAAGCGGTCAACATTGATAAATTAATTCAAAATAAAGAAAAGCTGCCTCCTCTCGCGGGGATACCAATAGCAATAAAGGATAATATTTGCACAAAAGGTGTTGCAACAACTTGTGCAAGTAAAATGCTCAAAAGCTTTGTTGCGCCTTATGAATCTACTGCTTCGAGTAGATTATTGTCTTCAGGGGCAATTTGTTTAGGAAAAACAAATTTAGACGAATTTGCAATGGGTAGTTCAACGGAAACTTCTGTATTCGGTGTCACTTCAAATCCTTGGGATATTAATAGGGTGCCAGGGGGTAGTTCAGGCGGTAGTGCTGCTTCAGTTGCCGCTGGATTTTGTGCTGCGGCTATAGGTTCTGATACAGGAGGATCAATAAGGCAACCTGCTTCTTTTTGTGGCGTCGTAGGTCTTAAACCTACTTATGGCAGAGTTAGCAGATGGGGACTTGTGGCATTTGCTAGCTCTCTTGATCAAATTGGCCCAATTACAAATACTGTCTCAGATGCAGCTGAAATTCTTTATTTAATATCTGGTAAAGACCCCTTTGACTCAACATGTCTTGATAAACCAGTACCAAATTATTTGACTAACTTAAATAAATCTATAAAAGGTTTAAAAATTGGAATCATTAAAGAATGTTTTGAACACTCAGGGCTTAATCCCGAAGTTAAGGAATCTGTTCTTTCGGGAGTTGATAGATTCAAAGCTTTAGGGGCTGAAATTATCGAAGTTGAATGTCCTAGATTTAACGATGGAATTGCGACATATTATGTCATTGCACCATCAGAAGCCTCCGCAAATTTAGCTAGATATGATGGAGTTAAATATGGCTACAGATCGAATGAAGGTTCAAATCTTATAGATATGACTTCAAAAAGTAGAGCTGAAGGTTTTGGAGATGAGGTACAAAGAAGAATTTTGATAGGTACTTATGCTTTGTCAGCTGGATATAGTGATGCCTATTACAAGAAGGCACAAAAAGTTAGGACACTTATAAGAAAAGATTTTGATAATGCTTTTAAGAAAGTAGATGTATTATTAACTCCAACTTGCCCAACCACTGCTTTTTTGAAGGGAGATTTTGTCAATGATCCACTTTCAATGTATTTGTCTGATCTATTAACTGTTCCTGCTAATTTAGCAGGCCTCCCAGCAATCAGCATTCCTTGTGGTTTTGATACTAAAGGATTACCTATTGGAATGCAATTAATAGGAAATGTATTAGAAGAAGATAGAATATTGAATGTCGCAAATATCTTTGAAATTGATGCTCAGGTAATTAAGAACAGACCTTTATTTTAAATTTGTATTAATAATTAATTTGTAATCACAAAGTATAGATCTTTTAGAAATCTTCTCTATCTTGTATATATATAAATTGTTTGAATATGGCTTTCGTTCCGCTCCATAATCATAGTGACTACAGCTTACTTGATGGTGCCAGTCAAATTTCAAAAATTGTTGATAGAGCTTGTGATCTTGGAATGGAATCTATAGCTCTTACTGATCATGGAGTTATGTATGGTGTTCTTGATTTAGTCAAGAAGTGTAAAGAGAAAGGTATAAAGCCAATTATTGGTAATGAAATGTACGTGATTAATGGTTCTATTGATGATCCTCAACCAAAAAAAGAAAAAAGATATCATTTGGTGGTTTTAGCAAAAAATTATACTGGGTATAAGAATCTAGTAAAGTTGACAACAATTAGTCACTTAAATGGGATGAGAGGTCGAGGCATTTTTTCTAGACCATGTATTGATAAATCTCTTTTAAGCAAATATAGTGATGGTTTGATAGTTTCTACAGCTTGTCTTGGTGGAGAGATACCTCAGGCTATCTTAAAAGGTAGATTAGAAATAGCTGAGGATATAGCTCTTTGGTATAAAAAATTATTTGCAGATGATTTTTATCTAGAAATACAAGATCACGGCTCTATTGAGGATAGAATTGTTAACGTTGAATTAATAAAAATTGGGAAGAAGCACCAAATAAAAGTTATTGCCACCAATGACGCCCACTACTTATCAAGCATGGATGTTGAAGCACATGATGCTTTGCTTTGTGTATTAACAGGAAAACTAATAAGTGATGAAAAAAGATTGAGATATACCGGAACAGAATATATTAAAAGTGAAAATGAAATGCTTGAACTTTTTAAAGATCATATTGATGATGAATCCATTTTTGAGGCAGTGAACAATACAGTAGAAATTTCTCGAAAAGTTGAAGTATTTGATTTGTTTGGTAATTATAGAATGCCAAAATTCCCTCTCAACGAAGATACAGATTCATTTTCTTTCCTTACACAATTATCTAATAAAGGCCTTTTAAAAAGGCTTAAAAAAACTGATCTTAAAGACGTTGATGAGAACTATAAAAAAAGACTATCTTCCGAATTAAAAATTATTAAAGATATGGGCTTCCCAGATTATTTTTTGGTTGTTTGGGACTACATCAAATTTGCTAGAGATAACTCTATCCCTGTAGGCCCAGGTAGAGGTTCTGCAGCAGGCTCACTAGTTGCTTATGCTCTTCAAATTACAAATATAGATCCTGTAGAGCATGGATTGTTGTTTGAGAGATTTTTAAATCCAGCAAGAAAGTCAATGCCAGATATTGACACCGACTTTTGTATTGATAGGAGAAATGAAGTTATTGATTATGTCACTAATCGTTATGGAGAGGATAAAGTCGCGCAAATAATTACTTTCAATAAGATGACCTCTAAGGCGGTTTTAAAAGATGTCGCAAGGGTTCTAGATATACCATATGGAGAGGCAGATAAATTGGCTAAGTTAATACCGGTTGTAAGAGGGAAACCATATAAATTAAATGAAATGATTGATAAGAATTCTCCTAGCCAAGAGTTTAGAGACAAATATATAAATGATAATAGGGTGAAAAAATGGGTTGATTTGGCTTTGAGAATTGAAGGAACTAATAAAACATATGGTGTTCATGCTGCTGGAGTTGTTATCGCATCAGATCCTCTTGACGAACTTGTTCCTCTTCAAAGAAATAATGAAGGACAAATAATAACCCAATATTCTATGGATGATATTGAATCACTTGGATTATTGAAAATGGATTTCTTGGGTCTTAAGAATCTTACGATGATTGAAAAGACAGTATCTCTTATTAATCAATCTACTGGAAAAAATATAAATATTGATGAGTTACCACAAAATGATGGTAAAACCTTTGAGCTTATTGGGAGAGGAGATCTTGAAGGTATTTTTCAACTTGAATCTTCCGGCATGAAACAGGTCGTTAAGGATTTCAAACCTAACTCTCTTGAGGATATTTCGTCCATACTGGCACTTTACAGACCTGGTCCTCTTGATGCAGGCCTTATACCTAAATTCATAAATCGTAAAAATGGGAACGAAAAGATTGATTTTCCTCATCCTTTTATTAAGTCAATTCTCACTGAAACCTATGGAATTATGGTTTACCAAGAACAAATCATGAAAATTGCTCAAGACTTAGCCGGTTATTCTCTAGGTGATGCCGATTTACTTCGAAGAGCGATGGGAAAAAAGAAAGTTTCTGAAATGGTAAAGCATAGGAATATTTTTGTAGACGGTTCCATGAAGAAAGGTGTAAATGAAAAATTAGCAAATGATCTCTTTGATCAAATGGTTTTATTCGCAGAATATTGTTTTAACAAAAGTCACTCAACTGCTTATGGTGCCGTAACTTATCAAACTGCATTTTTGAAAGCCCATTTTCCTGTTGCATATATGGCAGCCCTTTTAAGCGTTAATTCTGGCTCTAGCGACAAGATGCAAAGATATATTTCTAATTGCTATTCCATGGGAATAGAAGTTATTTCACCGAGCATTAATTTTTCTGGTGTTGATTTCACTATTAAGAATAATCAGATTTTATTCGGGTTATCTGCAATTAAGAATTTAGGGGATTCTGCAATAAGAAATATAATTGAAAACCGTAATAGTTTTGGAACCTTTAAGTCATTATCTGATTTGTGCGACCGATTGCCTTCTAATGTTCTTAACAAAAGAAGTCTTGAATCTCTAATTCATTGTGGAGCACTGGATGAGTTTTCAAATGATAATAATAGAGCTCAGTTATTGTCAGATCTTGAACATGTTATTGAGTGGGCCTCTTCAAGAAATCGTGATAGATTATCAGGGCAAGGAAATCTATTTGACTCTAAAGAAGAATTTTCTAATGTTACTTTTTCAGATTCACAATTAGCTAAGGTTGATGATTATACACTTATTGAGAAGTTGAAGTTAGAAAAGCAACTATTAGGCTTTTATTTATCTGATCATCCCCTAAAGCACTTAACTAAGCCAGCAAAACTTATATCACCTATAAGCATTTCGCAGTTAGAAGATACAAAAGATAGAACCAAAGTCTCTTTAGTTGGAATGATCCCTGATTTGAAGCAAATTACAACGAGAAAAGGAGATAGGATGGCTATAGTTCAGCTTGAAGATCTTTCTGGAAGTTGCGAAGCTATAGTTTTCCCAAAAACCTATGTAAGATTATCCGAATTTCTTTTGACTGATACTAGATTATTGTTGTGGGGAACAATTGATAAAAAAAGTGATAGGACTCAATTAATAATTGATGATTGCAGAGAAATAGATAACCTTAAATTACTTATCATTAATCTTGAAAGTTCTCAAGCATCAGATGTAAGAGTACAAAATACCTTGAGAAACTGTTTAACTAAATTTAAACCAGATAAAGATAGATGTGGAATCAAGATTCCAGTTTTAGCTGCAGTGAGAAATAAAAATAGTGTTACCTACGTTAAATTTGGTGAACAATTCTGCATTGGAGATATTCAAGGAGTGTGCAAATTATTAGAAGATAAATCATTCAAAGTTAATTTGAAATCTTTAGTTTCCTAGATTAAACCTTATCCTCGAAATTTTGAGTTGCAGGTTTGAAGGCTGCTTTTGCACGCTTTATGTTCATTGGAATATTTTCAATACCAAAAAAAGATCCAGGCTCTTTATCCCAACTAGCAGATAATATTCCAAAACTCAATCCTGCTAGACCTAATAAAAAAAACAATGCTGAAATTGCAATTGTTGATGAAGGAGGTATCTCAGCAATATTTCTTGTAACTATAATGTAGCTAACAACAAAAACCGACATCCCTAATATTGTGGGTATTCCTGCGGTAAAAAATATTCTTCTTGCCATTCTATCGGCAACATATTTAGGTATCCCACTTGATGATCTCTTTGGTCTAGTTTCAGTATTAGATGCTTTTTCTAAATTAGCAAAAGCAGTTTTCTCAGAATTATTCTTTTTCTTTTTAGTTTGTGTCTTTTTTTTAGATTGCTTTTTTTTCATTAATTGAAATCATCCTCTGATTCCAATTTTTTTTACTAGTTCTTGATATTTCTGAACGTTTTTGTCTTTTATGAAAGATAGTAATCTTTTCCTTTTACCAATCATTTTTAATAATCCTTGCCTTGAAGCGAAATCATGAATGTTTCCTTGGAGGTGGTCACTTAATTTCGATATTCTTTTTGAAAGCAGTGCTACTTGAACTTCAGCTGAACCTGTATCAGTTGGATGTACTTGATGAGTCTCAATTAGCTTCTGTTTTTCAGCTGTATCTAATGACATAAAATTTATTTCTTTTATTCTATGATACTACGTCATCTAGCTAAATTACTACTATCTTTATCTAGACAATTCATAGCTAATTTCAATAAATTTTCAAATGATAAATTGTTTTCTTTTTTAGCAAGGAGATCTACTTCTTTAACAATAATTGGCAAAATATTCTTGATTTCATTATTTTTGTAATTTAATGATTGAAGTGTTAACTGAAGGTCCTCGATCATTTTATTAGTTTCAGGATCCTTAATCTCAAATTCATGTTTGTCTTTTTTATCTTCAAATTGTATTTCACTTTTAAATTTATTTTTTAATTCTAGAATTAACCGATCACACATTTTTTGTCCTACACCAGGTACCGTACAAATTAATTTTTTGTTTTGTGTCTTTATTGCATTAATAACTTCACTAATGGAGAATTTATTTAATATCCCCATACCGATTTGAGATCCAATACCTCTGATACTTAAAATTTCTATAAAGAAATTCTTTTGATCCTTTGATGTAAAGCCAAATAATAAATCTGAATCTTCTTTCTTAATATGTTTTAACCAAAGAGTTATTTTTTTATTAGATATCTGATTTGTTTTTAGTTTGAGAAAAAAGGATTCTAGTATTTGTATTTCATATCCTAATCCTTGACAATTTATTAAAACAAAAAATTTTTGATTAGTCTGCCATAACTCAACTAACTCTCCATTTATCCAACTAATCAATTAACCACCATCCACCTGACATCCGATTAGCGCTCCTGCAGTCCCACCAGCAGGAACGGCCCAAAATCTATCTTTACCCCTAGAGGATGATAGTGCTATTCCAGCACCAAGAATACCTCCAATAACAGATCCTTCACTACAGTCATTATCATCTATTTTTTCGGCTTTATTTTGACCGCCACAAGGTATTACAACATCAACTTCATAACTTTTTACGTAGCCTGGGTTTGTTTTCGTTCCGGGAATATACTCTTCTCTATATTCAGTTCTTGTACAAGTAACTGACTTTGGTGTTGTTGCTTTAACTTGAACAATAGGAGAAAAACAAAATAATAAAGCTAAATAGTAAAATTTCACCGTTTTTATTAAATCTAATCATATTCTATGTCCTTTTGATTATTTTGGTAGTAGTTATAATAGTTCCTAATAAAACTAGTGATGCGCCTAATAAAAAATTTATGTTAATTATTTCACTAAAAAACAAAACCCCCCAAATTGAACCGAATAAAACTTGTAAATAGTTAATTGTTGATGCTTCAGAAGCTGGTAATTTTTTTAATCCTATAGTTAAGAAAGTCTGACCTAATTGAGTAAATAAGCCAATACCTATTATCCAGACTAATTCATTCAAATTGGGGGTAACCCAGTTAATTAATACAATTGGCAATAAAGTTATAAAAGAAACAAGTGGAAAATATTCAATAATTACATAAACATCTTCAGTAAATGAAAGTTTCTTTACTGTTACGTAAGCCAATGCTGTGCAGATTGCTCCAAGAAATGCTATCGAAATCGAAAAATTTTCAATTTCAACGTTTATATTTGATAATTGGCTTGGATTTAAGATTATTAATATTCCAATCCAGCCAATAACTAACGCAAAAATTATATTATGAGTTATTTTTTCGTTTATAAATATGCCAGCAAATATAGATATAAAAATGGGATATGTGTACTGAATAACCGTAGATATACTTAGAGGCATATTTCTTATCGCATAAAAAATACAAACTAAAGCTAAAGTTCCTAAAACACCTCTTAAGATAAGTAATGGTCTATTTTTGCCCCATGGATTTATATTTTTAAGATTAATAATAAATAATGTAATTATTAAACTTAAAAATGATCTGAATAAAACTAATTCATAAATAGGTATCCTTTGATCAATATTTTTTACGCACAAAGTCATCAAACTGAAGAAGAATGATGCAAATACTAAATTAAACTTATTCAATGAATTAAATTTTTTTTCTAATTCATCGATATTTAACATTTAAAAAATAGTTTTTTTGTGAAATTAAGTAGATTCTTATTTGATTTTGACCTATAACGAATAAATCATTATTTATTTTTAGATAAAAATCTCAATGGTTCATTCTATACACCCAAGAACTATTCAAGAGGTTAAGGAAAAAGCAGATATTGTTGATGTTATATCTGAACATATTGTTCTTAAGAAGAAAGGGAAGGAATTCGTTGGGATTTGCCCTTTTCATGATGATACTAAGCCATCTATGACAGTATCGCCAAGTAAACAATTCTATTATTGTTTTTCTTGTGGTGCTGGGGGTAACTCAATTAAATTTTTAATGGAATTTACTCGCGCAAATTTTTCTGATGTTGTACTTTCTCTTGCTAAGAAAAATAATATTAATGTTGAAAATCTTGATGGTCCCCAAGTAGAAGCTTATAAAAAACAATTATCTAGAAAGGAAGAGCTTTTTAAAATATTAAGAATCACTAAAAATTGGTTTAAGTCTCAATTACATAATTCTCTGGGTGTTGAAGCTATGAAATATTTAAGATCCAAGAGAAACTTAAGTAATAAAATTATTGATGAATTTGAATTGGGTTTTGCCCCAAATTCATGGAATGATTTATTTAACTATCTATCTAAGGTAGAAAAATTTCCTATTAATCTAATATTGGCTTCAGGTCTTGCAATTTCTAAAGATAATTCTGACAATATTTATGATCGTTTTAGAAATAGATTAATAGTTCCAATACATGATATGCAGGGACGTGTAGTTGCTTTTGGTGGAAGATCTCTTGATGGACAGGAACCCAAATATCTTAATTCTCCTGAATCAGAGATATTTGAAAAAGGAAAAATGTTGTTTGCATTTGAAAAAGCATCTAGCAATATAAGAAAAAGAGATAAAGCTATTATTGTTGAAGGATACTTTGATGTAATTGCTCTTCATTCAAAAGGTGTTGCTAATTCTGTAGCTTCTCTTGGTACAGCATTAAATAAGTATCAAATTTCTCAACTATGTAGATGTACGGATAATAAAAATATAATCTTGAATTTTGATTCTGATAATGCAGGGATATTAGCTACAAAAAGGGTAATAAAAGAAGTTGAAACCTTATCTCTCCATGATCAAATTAATCTTAAAATACTTCAACTTAATGATTTTAAAGATCCTGACGAATTTTTGAATAGTCATACTCGAGAAGATTATTTTAATTTAATTGATAATTCATCCTTTTGGATTGATTGGGAGATTGATCAGATCTTTAAAGATAAAGATTTAACTAAGTCTGAAAATTTCCAGACTGTTATTTCTTGCTTGGTAAAATTGTTGAGTAAATTACCTCAATCATCAACAAGAACGCATTACTTACAAAAAGTTTCCGAACGATTGAGTAAAGGACAAGCAAGGTTAGCGATACAGTTTGAACAAGATTTAAGAAACCAAGTTAAGGGATTTCGTTGGCATGGTAGATCAAAAAAATTTGAACAACCAAATGAAGTTTCTCGGCGTGAGAAAAATGAATCGGAAATAATCTTTTATTATTTGCATTGTCCAGATCTTCGGTTATTTATTCGCGATGAATTTCTTAAAAGAGAAATTAATGGTTTTAATACTATTTATATTCAAAATTTGTGGGAAGCTATCTCAAAAATTGAACAAAATAATTTAGGTTTACATTATTTAAATGAATTACAACAATCAAATAGCCAAATGCTTCAAAAGGAGTTTAATACACTTAACCTAATTTCACTTCTACCTGACTACTTAGCTCTTAATAGTCCTGATTCTTCAAATAAAATTAATGGTTTTGTTAACCCAAATGAATTGTTTTTGACATTGCTGAGTAATCCTAAAGATAATTTACTTGGAACTTTATCACTTCTTGAGAAATATAATTCTTTAAAAAGATGTAGACACTTGATCGAATCTTGGGGATCTCAAAGATTAAAAACTTTAGAAAATTGTATATCTATCTTGATTGATAATCCTTCTTCAGGTTTATCAGACACTAATAAAGAGATCGATGATCTTTTTAAGGATTTAAACTCAGATGCGATTAAATTTCAGGAATTATATTACTTAGAAAGACAACATATAAATTTTTTAGATAAACAACGCTGTGGCAATTTTATTGCTAGTTAACATATTTTATTTAAATTTATAGGCAGTATTTTTTAATCATATTTTTTACCCTTTTAGGCTTTCCTTCAAGAATATAAGCTTCCACTTCTTTTTCATAAGTTCCAGAAAAATTGGAAGTAGAGAACTCTAATGATTTCCTCTTACTTTGATGTAATTTACCTTCTAAATTTTTTATATCCCCTACTGTTTTACTGTTGTTACACTTTTGGATAGCATGAGTAGCTTCATGTCTTAATGCTTTTCTTATTGCTAATTCTGTTTTGAAGTTATCTTTGTTTGGTCGCTTCTTTTCATTTCTATAATTTGTTTTCCTTTTTGCATTTTCAGTACATATTATTATTTTATTTTCTAATAAATTATGTAGTCCTTTTATTTCTTTATTTAAGAGACATTCAATTTTATTTTCTTCAACTATGTAGTTTGCTTTTATTAATAAGTCAAGAATCTCTTTATCTATTTTGCTTAAAAATATAATAAATTCCATTTTATTTTTTTATTTTACTATAGTTGGGAGGTGGTCTATATCAGTTGTAGATGAGCGACTTAAGAAATTTTTATTCATCGTCCAACTTTTTGGCGTTTTTGTAATAGCCCATGTAATTGCATTGTTATTAAATCTTTTGTTTAATAAATCAATAGTTCTCATTAGATTTACTGATTTTTTTAGGTCTTTCTGAGATTTGTAATTGATAACTGATTGCTGTAAATATTTGCTATTAGTTAGATCCTGCATTAAAACGCCAGCTTTTGAAAATTTATATTCGGGATTATAAATTTCTTTAGATAATTCAACTACTATTTTTAAAATGCTGTTTGTGTCGTCTGTTGCATTTGTAAGTTTTCTATGAGCACTTCTTTGATAATTTTGACTTGAATATTTACTGGTTCTAGCAAATACTCTAATATCAGATGATTGCAAATTCTGACTTCTCATTTTTTCAGACGCTTTTATTGCGTGAGTCGCCAGTGCTTGTGTTAAGTCTTCTAATTTTGTGACTGGAGTACCGAAACTCCGGCTTACCTGAATTTCTTTTTTTGATTTCTTGCTTTTTTCTATAGGCAAACATTTATGACCTTTCAGTTCTAATTGCAATCTTTTCCCTACGATGCCTAATTTCTTGATGATTTCATTTTCTTCCATATCTCTTAATTCTTTAGCATTTTTAATTCCTTTACTTTGTAACCAATTAGAGGTTTGCTTCCCGACTCCCCATATTTTATCTACACTAATTCTTTTCAAATAATTATTCTCATTTCTGGTTCTAGCTAAATCAAATATTCCAGCTGAATAATCAATATTTTTAGCTAATTTATTAGCAATTTTTGCTCTCACTTTATTTTCTCCTATTCCTACTGTTATGGTAATCCCTAGATTCTGATATATTAATGATCTTATGTTTCTTGCCCAAGGATATAGATTCTTATCATGAGGTCTAGAAATTGAGACAAATGCTTCGTCAATAGAATAAATTTCTATTTCTTCACAGTAGTTTTTTAATAAATTCATCAGTCTTCTGCTCATATCGCCGTAAAGCGAGTAGTTTGAGCTTAAAACTGCTACATCTAATTTATTTAATTTTTCTTTGACTTTAAAATAAGGAGTTCCCATTTTGATTTTTAAAGCTCGTGCTTCAGGACTTCTCGCAATGATACATCCATCATTATTAGATAAAATTACTACTGGTTTATTTCTCAAATTAGGATTAATATTTTGTTCACATGATGCATAAAAATTATTAGCGTCTATAAGAGCTATAGCATCAATACTTAAAATTCTCATAAATAGCTATGTATTGAATAAATAACAACTCCCCATATCTGTACATCAAGATGGTTTTTAAAGCTAAAATTTGGATAATTATAATTTTCTGCTTTTAAATATAATTCATCATTTTTTATAGATAATCTTTTTATTGTAAATTCCCCGTCTATCATTGCAATGACAATATTCCCTGGCTTGGCTATTAAACTCTTGTCTACTATTATTAAATCTTTATCTTTAATTCCTGCATTTATCATTGAGTCACCTTTAACTCTAAGAAAAAAAGTGCTAAACGGATTAGATATTAAATGTTCATTTAAATCAATATTTTCTTCCGTATAGTCATCTGCGGGAGAAGGAAATCCTGCAGATACCGAATCATTTAATAAGGGGAGTCTGAACTTTTTAGTAGCTGAATCAAAGGAATCCAAAATTTAAATTAATAGTATATATGTACTATACAATAATAATTCAAAAAATAGTTAGTTATTAAAGTTTTACAGATTAACTTTAGATTAAATCTAATCTTTTTAAGAACGATGGTAGGGGGAGTTGTTAGATATAGAAACAGCTCTATAAATTTGCTCGATTAGGATTAATCTAGCTAATTCATGAGGAAAAGTTAAAGGAGAAAGACTTAGTATGAGATCTGAATTTTTTTTTATATCTAAACTAATTCCATCAGTATCACCAATTAAGAAATTAATTTTTTTATTTTTAAAATTTAAAAGTAAAGAAGATAGTTCAACTGAATTAAATTGCTCCCCCTCTTCGCTTAGGCAGATAATAATATTGTTATTGGATCTAAGGTTATTTAAATTAAAATTCTTTAACTCATTAATATTAAGTTCAGGCATTCTTTTTTTGTATTGATTAATTCCATCTCTAATCCAAAGTTTCTTTACCTTGCCGATAGCATAAATTGTTAATCTATTACTCTGAAGCATAAGTAAATATTAAAACTAATTATTCATCAAGAAGATAATTAAATTCATCATATAGTTCCTCTTCGGTTGTTAATTTCTTAGAAAAATTAGCTTTTCTAGCATTCATATTAATTTGATTAAGCTCACTTTTTCTTAGTGAATTATTAACGTTAGAAGTCTCTTCTAAAGATTCTGAATTATCAATTAACGAATAAAAAATTTTATTGGGATCTTCTGAATTAAGTGGATTAGAGATTAAATTATCATTGTTAGATATATTGGTGTAATTACTTATATCTTTACTTTCGTTATTTAAATTTTTATTTTTTTTAAATTTATTGAGTTTATCTAAATTTTTTTTTGATAAGCTCATGATATAAAGTATTAATTAAATTCATATTTAATTTAAACATATTATTTATCTTTTAGATGAATTCTAAAAACTATCATCAAAAAAAAAGATTTGGACAACACTGGTTGGTAAATAAAAAAATATTAGAAAAAATTAAAGAAATTGCTGTTCTTAATGAAAATGACTTTATTTTAGAAATCGGTCCAGGTAAAGGAGCTTTAACATCTAAGTTACTTGATTCAGAAATTAAAAAATTACATGCGATTGAATTAGATAAAGATTTAATAAATTTATTAAATGATAAATTCAATAATTATGATAAGTTTTCACTTCAGCAGGGAGATATTCTTTCTGTAAATTTAGATTCGATTAATAAGAAGATTACAAAAGTGATTGCAAATATTCCTTACAATATAACTGGCCCAATATTGGATATTTTCATAGGACGATTGGGTATTATAAGAAACTATAATTACGAAAAAATAATATTTTTAATGCAGAAAGATGTTGTAGATAGGATTTTGTCAAAGGAGGGAAGTCCAAATGCTGGTGCGCTTAGTGTAAGAATGCAACTTTTATCAAAAATAAAAAAAATTTGCGATGTACCGCCTTCATCATTTAGTCCTCCTCCAAAAGTTTTTTCTTCTTTAGTAGTTTTTGAACCAATTAAAAATGATTTAAGATTAAATATTAGTCTAGAAAAATATATAGATAAACTTCTTCGAATTTCATTTAATTCAAGAAGAAAAATGCTTAGAAATACTCTTAATTCAATACTTTCAAATGAAGAGATTAATGAATTATCTGAATATTCAAAAGTTTGTTTTAATTTAAGACCACAAGATATTTCAATTGACCAATGGATTAAGCTTGCAGAAAGTTGTATTAAAATTAAAAAATAAAAATTTAAGTATATGCAAGATTTATCTAAAACGAAAATCATTATAAAATCTCCTGCCAAAATAAATTTGCACCTTGAAGTTATTGGAAAAAGAGAGGATGGATTCCATGAGTTAGCAATGATTATGCAAAATATTGATCTTTCTGATTATTTAGAATTTCAAATAAACAATGAAGGTTTAATTAAACTTGAATCTGATTGTAATGATTTAAGCTTATCTAGTGATAACTTAATTGTTAAATCTGCAAATCTTTTAAGGAAAAATTTAAAAATAGATTTAGGTGCGAATATATTTTTAAGAAAAAATATTCCAATTGGTGCAGGCTTAGCTGGTGGATCCAGTAATGCAGCAGGAACATTAATTGGTCTTAATAAATTATGGGATTTGAACTTAGATCAAGAAAGATTATGTTCATTAGCATCAAAATTAGGATCTGATATTCCCTTTTTTATAAATGGCGGAATTCAATTATGTTTTGGAAGAGGAGAAATTCTGGAGAAATTAGATTCAAAATTTAAATATGGAGTAATTCTTTTAAAAAATCCAAATGTATCAGTATCTACTGCTGAAACTTACAAAAAATATAGTAATAGATTTTGTGATCAATATCTTACTAATGGAGAAATGATTGAGAACATAAGAAAAAATTTAAGAGATAATGGTTTAAATAACTTAAATTTTGATAATCAACATTTAACTATAAAAAATGATTTGCAGTTAGTTGTTGAAAATGAAAATGGCTCTGTAAAGCAGGCATTATATTTACTTTCTAAGTTAGAGAATAGTCTTTCATTTTCAATGAGTGGATCAGGTCCCACATGCTTTGCACTTTTTAAAGATGTAGAGATTGCTAAAAAAGAATTAACTGCGAATTATAAATTATTTAAGGATAATGGTTTCGATTCATGGGTTTGCACTTTCCTTGAAAAGGGAATAACATTTATTTAAATTTTTTTTACACAAAATTTTATTGTGGCTGATAGTAGTAATGAGAATATTGAAAAAAATATTCCCGAAAAAGGACCTTTAAATTTTATTGTAGGATCATTAACCAGTTTTTTATTATTTATTTTTTTTTATTTTTTAAGTAATAAAATTGCAATTTATTTTTCAATACATAAACCATCAAATACTTCTGAAATAGTCCAAAATATTTCTTCTAGTATAAATACCTTAATAATTGGATTATCTTTTTTGCTTACTTTTTCTTTTGCTTTTATAGGTATAGGACTTTTTATTGTATTTATTCGCAGTTTTTTTCTGAAGAAAAGTTAATTTGCCAATATTATAAAAAAAAACGATTTCTTTGAATGTCTTTACATGACCTAGGACTTTTAATACTTTTGCTTTCACCAGGAATGATTTTGTCAATATTACTACTTATAACCTTTGCTGAAGGAGGATAAATTAATCAAAGTGGTAGGATTATATATGTGATTAATTAGGTAATTAATTGTGGCTGGAACATTATTATTCAATGCTCTGAAAGAGGCAATTGATGAAGAAATGGCAAATGATGTAAATGTTTGCGTTATGGGAGAAGATGTTGGTCAATATGGAGGATCTTATAAGGTAACAAAGGATTTATATGAAAAATATGGAGAGTTAAGAGTTTTAGATACTCCAATTGCAGAGAATAGTTTTACGGGTATGGCTGTGGGTGCAGCAATGACTGGGTTAAGACCAATAGTAGAAGGAATGAATATGGGATTTTTGCTTTTGGCTTTTAATCAGATATCAAACAACATGGGAATGCTTAGATATACAAGTGGCGGAAATTATAAGATACCAGCAGTAGTTAGAGGACCCGGAGGAGTTGGTCGTCAACTTGGTGCTGAACACAGTCAAAGACTTGAAGCATATTTTCATGCAGTTCCTGGTATAAAGATTGTTGCATGCAGTACACCTACAAATGCTAAAGGTTTAATGAAAGCAGCTATAAGAGATGATAATCCGGTTCTTTTTTTCGAACATGTTCTACTTTACAACTTGTCTGAAGAATTACCTGAAGGTGACTATACTTGCGCTTTAGATCAGGCTGACGTCGTAAAAGAAGGTAAAGATATTACTTTATTGACTTATTCAAGAATGAGACATCACTGCCTAAAAGCTGTTGAAGAATTAGATAAAAAAGGAATAGATGTTGAGTTAATTGATTTAATTAGTTTAAAACCATTTGACATGGAAACCATCTCAAAATCAATAAAAAAAACAAATAAAGTAATTATAGTTGAAGAATGTATGAAGACTGGTGGTATTGGTGCGGAATTAATTGCCTTGATTACAGAAGAATGTTTCGATGATCTTGATGCCCGACCAATTAGATTATCTAGTCAGGATATTCCAACTCCGTATAATGGAAATCTAGAAAATTTGACAATAATCCAACCACATCAAATAGTTGAAAAAGTTGAAGATTTAATTATTGGGAGTATATAGGAAATGAAAAGAAGGCAAGGTTGGCTTTTTTTTATTATATTTCTACTCACGTTTTCTTTTTATCTATTAATAAATTATCCCTTACAGTTGGGATTAGATTTACAAGGAGGATCTCAACTTACACTTCAAATTATTAAAGAGGAAGGTAAGGTAACAAAGGATGAACTTGAAGCAGTTAATTCGGTTATAGATAGACGTGTTAATAATTTAGGGGTTTCGGAGTCTAACTTGCAAACCTTAGGTGGTGATCAATTGATTTTAGAATTACCTGGAGAACAAAATCCTATTGTTGCTTCAAGAGTTTTAGGTAAGACAGCTTTACTAGAATTTAGAACTCAAAAAGAAGGAACATCCAAAGATTTAAAAATTTTGCAACTCCAGAGGTTGAATATAAAAGAAATAATTAAACAATATTCTTCTTCAGAAAAAAGTCAATTTGATGATAATTTCTTAAAAATTTTACAGGATGATCTTAATGATATTGAGCAAGAATTAAATTACTCATCTACTAGTAATGATTTATATGGGAAGTTAATTGAAATTAAAAAGCATGTTGATAAGGAAATTACAAATTTATTTATTAAAACAGATTTATCTGGTAAAGATCTTATCAACGCAGGAAGGAGACAAGAACAAACAAATAGTAATTGGGAAGTTTTATTAACTTTTAGTAATTCAGGAGGTGAAAAGTTTGCAGAAATTACAAAGTCAATTGCTGGCACTAATCAGCTATTGGCTATTATTCTTGATGGTGAATCAATAAGTGAAGCTAGTGTTGGTAGTCAGTTTGCTAATACTGGGATTACTGGTGGATCAGCAACAATAAGCGGTAATTTTAGTGCTGAAAATGCTAGAGAATTAGAAGTTCAACTTAAAGGAGGTTCATTGCCATTGCCAATCGAAATTGTAGAAACTAACACGATAGGGGCTTTGTTGGGATCCAAAAATATTTTAAAAAGTCTTTATGCAGCTATAAGTGGATTGATTTTTGTAGGTATATTTATGATTTTTAATTATAGAATTCTAGGTTTTGTTTCAGTTATATCTCTAGTACTTTATGGTTTCTTTAACTTAGCACTTTATTCTTTAATTCCAGTGACTTTAACTTTACCTGGAATATCTGGGCTTATACTTAGCATTGGTATGGCTGTTGATGCAAATATTCTAATATTTGAGAGAATTAGAGAAGAATTATATGATGGTAATACTCTTACAAGATCTATTGATAGTGGTTTTCAAAGAGCTAATTCATCCATAGTTGATGGCCACATTACAACTCTTCTAAGTTGTTTTGTATTGTTTTTATTAGGAACAAACTTTGTGAAAGGTTTTGCTGCAACATTAGGTATTGGAGTCTTAATAAGCTTGTTTACATCATTAAATTGTTCTAAAACTATTTTGCGATTTTTTACAACATATCAATCTTTAAGACAAAAAAATCTCTATTTGTCTAGGAATAATTTTTCTAATTAAATTTTTTGTTTCTAATTTTCCTATGAAATACAACCTCGAATTAATAAAAAATAAAAGAAAAATAATTGGGTTTTCAACTGTTCTTATTTTATTAAGTATTTTAGGAATTTTATATTCTACTTTTAATACTTCTTACAAGAAACCTATAAATCTAGGTATGGATTTTGTTGGGGGAAATGAATTAAGAATAGAGAGAGTTTGTGAAGAGGAATGTTCTAATTTATCCCCTGATTCAGTTTTAGAAAATTTAAAAGAGATATCAAAAAATAAAAATGTTTTAAATAATATTAAATTACAATTTCAAAATAATAATAAATTAATTTCAATAAGAACACCCTATTTGAGTATCGAAGAATCAAATAATATTATTACTAATCTTGATAATATTATTGGACCTCTAAATTATGAGAGTAAGGATTCAAGATTAATAGGTCCAAAGCTTGGGAAAAGATTACTTACTAATTGTGTTACTTCATTGTTAGTTTCTTTATTTTCAATATCTTTATACATAACTATTAGATTTGATAAAAAATATGCATTATTTGCATTATTAGCTTTATTCCATGATTTATTAATTGTTTTTGGTATTTTCTCTTGGTTAGGAGTCATATTATCTGTCGAGGTGAATAGTCTATTCGCTGTGTCCTTGTTAACTATCGCTGGTTATTCTGTAAATGATACTGTTGTTATTTTTGATAGAATTCGTGAGAATTTAAAATCAAAAAAAGAAGGTTATAACGATACTATTCAATTATCAGTAAATGAATCATTTAGAAGAACAATTTTTACCAGTATCACAACCCTTATTCCATTATTAAGCATAATTTTGTTTGGATCTTATTCGCTATTTTGGTTTTCCTTCGCCTTATCATTAGGAATTATAGTTGGAAGTTATTCAAGTATTTTATTGGCTCCATCTTTGTTGCTAAAAGACTGACCTTAAGCTTCTAATTATGAAATTGAATTACTATTTGATAATTTTATTTTCTTTGGTTTTAATAGATCTTTCTACTGAGCTAAGAATATTATTTGATCATTTTACTTTTAGTTCACTATATTTTGCTATTGGTAAACATCCCTTAGCTTGCTTTATACTTTTTTCCTATCCATATTTATATAAAAAATTAATTAAGTAGTTTTTAAATATCTTTAAATGATTCTTTGATTAAAACCTGAATTACTACAGCTAATGGAAGAGAAAGTATTAAGCCTAATGGACCAAAAATGAATGTAAATCCAAATTGTGATATTAATGTCAAGCCAGGAAGTAAGTTTGCTTTTTTCTTCATTATAGATGGCATTATTATATAGCTTTCAATATTTTGAATTATTACATATGCTCCTAAAACGGCTAATGGCTTCCAAAAATTATCAAGTAGTGCAATTGAGATTGGAAATATACCACTAATAACTGGACCTATATTTGGAATTATATTAAGAACCATTGCTATTAAAGCATTAGAGACAACATATTTGACATCTAATATAGACAAAACTATTAATGATAATAGACCTACTGATAATGAGCTTATAACCATAGAAAAGGTCCAATTAGCTAATGCAATATTGCATTTTTCAAGAATATTTCTAAATTTGTTGCGATAATTTTTTGGAATTAATAGAAGTATATTTTCTTTATATTGTTTTGGTTCAATAGAAATCATCAAACTCACTACTAATACGAATATTAATTTCAAAAAACCTGAACCAAGATTCCCTGCTATATTTATTAAATTCTTAAAGCTTTCTTGAATAGCTTTTGCAATAGTTGAGGTATCAGGAATGGTAACTACATTATTTATGAGACTGAATATGTCAATAACATTTTCTGATTGTTCGCCATAAAATAAGCTATTAAATTTGTTCAAATTTGTATTAATCAAAATATTTATTTTTGATAAACCATTTGGAATATCAACTAGTATTTCATTGAACTCTTTTATAAAAGGAGGCAATACAAGAATAAAAATAGTAAATACTATTACTGATATAACTGTTAAGACAAGAAACAAAGACAGTGATCTGGGAATTTTCAAGCCCTTTTGTATTTGATTACATAAATTACATACAATATTTGAAATTACTAAAGAACAAATTATTAACAGGAGAAAATCTCGTAAAGTCCATAGTATTAAAGAGGTGATTAAAAATACTACTAATTTGAAATATGATGAACTACTCAATTTTCAAAATATTCTACTTCTTCTCAGAATATCCTAATCCATTTGATTTGGCATAACTATTTGCAAATCTCATAAATCTATCAAAATCTGATGTGTTCTTCCAAATATAAACTGCTTCTAAAAATATGGGTTCTCCATCAACAAACTTTACTTTAACTTCCCTAGTGAGTATTTCACCTTCGGAATCAATCATACGCATACCTGTGATTTCACCATCTGTAATTGAAGATAATGCCTGAGGTTTTTCGAACAAAAATAGTGCTTGGCCGGTGGTACCATCCTTACTCCTAGTCAGTCTTATTTCAGGGACTACTGGTTCATCAGTTCCTTCATAAAATTGTATTTTTGTAGTTTTATTTGCTGTCATAATATTCAATTAATAATATTTTATCTTAGGAAATATTTTTAACATTCGTTTGTAATTACTTTATAAAATATTATTTATTAACTCTAGAATCCTTTCATCATATTTTTTGTCGGTTAAATCTAATAAACTTATATTTTTTTTGCCTACCTTTTCAAATTCATAACACTTATCGTAATAATCTAGAACTGATCTGCAAACTATATCCCATTTCTCATTATTAATTGATTCTAGAGCTATTTTTGTTCTTTGCGGTCCTAATCTTTTTCTTATCCTTAATACAGATTCTTTGAGTTCCTCTTTCTTAAAAACACTATAAGTTTCTATCAACTCATCTAACCTGTTAGATTCGCTTCTTAAAATTTCAATTCTCCTAGAATTTTTCATCTGATTGAAGAATTCATGAGGAATTTTGCATTTACCTATATTTGCACTTTCTGCTTCTACAAAAATATTATTAGAAAATTTAAAAGAATTTAATTTTTCTGCAATTATATTTTCAAATTGTTCATTAGAAGGTTGTTTTTTCATTCCTAAACCTCCAAATGTACTTCCTCTATGACAAGCAAATCCTTCAAGATCAATAGTTTGATATTTATATTTCTCTAGTAATGATAATAATCTTGTCTTACCTGTTCCTGTTTTTCCGCCAATAACAACTATATTCAACTTTTTTATGAAACTATCTAATACCCATCTTCTATATATTTTGTATCCTCCCTTAAGTGTTATTGGATTTAATTTATATTTTTCTAGTAGCCAAGAAATGCTTTGTGAACGCATTCCTCCTCTAGAGCAATATATTCTGATAAAAAATTCATTATTTTTATTGGGAATAGTTTTATAAGACTCAATACTCATGAATAAATTATCAAGGAGTAATTCCATTTTTTTTTCAAAAAACTTTAATCCTTCTATAACTGCTTTTTCTCTTCCTTCTTTTTTATAAATAGTGCCAATTATGGATCTCTCATCATTATCAAAAAGTGGAATGTTAATAGAATCAGGCAGATGTCCTTTATAATATTCACTTGGGCTTCTAACATCTATTAGTGGTCCTTTAAAACTTCTAAATTTCTCTAGTTCTTTTCTTTTGAAATACATGGATAGTTTTTATTTTTTTAGATTAATTTTTTAAAATGAATAACAAAGATCAGGATAACTATAATAATGCTACATTAAATATGATAAAAAAATTTGTAGATTCCAATCAAAGAAAAAGAATAAATTTATTAAATCAAATAGAATCTGAAGTTGAAAATATTTTTAATCTTGGCCCTTCACTGTTTGATATATTTGATAGCGATGGAGACGATTGGGCTGCTGGTTGGATATTGCAAGTTTTAAAAAAATTTAAGCCTCAATTCTTTGAAGACTCTAAATTCAATAATTGGTTTAATACATATTCAGATATTGATATTAATTATGAAAATTTGCAATTGATGTTGGTTGAGCAAAAATTTGAAGATGCAGATAGATTAACAAGTTCCTTTTTACGAAAATTAGCTGGAAAACTAGCTGAAAAACGAGGATATGTTTTCTATAGTGAAGTTAAGAATATGTCAGGAAAAGATTTGGAAACAATAGATAGATTATGGACTATTTATTCTACTGGTAAATTTGGATTCTCAATTCAGGCAAAGATATTAAAATCAGTAGGGAAAAAATATGAATTAATGTGGCCGAAAATAGGTTGGAAAAAAGAGGGCTTATGGACTAGATATCCAGGATCTTTTTGCTGGTCATTGGATGCACCTGATGGACATATGCCTTTAATAAATCAACTAAGAGGCGTAAGACTTATGGACTCCATCCTACGGCATCCTTCTATTGCAGAGAGACATAATAATATTCTTTAAATTGAGGTATTTCATAAGTTAAAATTAAGAAAGAATCGAAATATTACTATGTCCTTATTTCAGGGCAAAAATATTTTAAAAAAATTTTTTAAAAGACCAAAAATTAATTGGTCAAACTACGAATTCGAATCATCATTACAGTTAAATGAATTTGTCGATCAATTATTAGAACCTATTAAAAATTCTCAATCAAGCTATCTTATAAAACTTGGTTTACATGAAGCTCTAGTTAATGCAGTAAAACATGGAAATAAATTAGATCCTAAAAAAAATATTAGAGTTAGAAGAATAATTACTCCTAATTGGTGTGTCTGGCAAATTCAAGATCAAGGCAATGGTTTAGAAATAAAAAAAAGAGATTACAAATTACCAAAAAAAATAAGTAGTGTAAATGGCCGCGGCCTGTACATTATTAATGAATGTTTTGATGATATTAGATGGAGTAATAAAGGTAATAGGCTTCAGTTGGCTTTAAAAAGATGATTTTTACTAGGGCAGGGTTGATCTACGTTAATTTCTTTTAACCATTTTATACTTTCTTCTATATACTCAATAGTTTCATTCTCATTACAAGAAATAATTAAATGGCATAATCCCGCCGAAATTAGTTCTGCAGATCGTTTATATTTATTTCCTTTATCTTTATGCCATTTAGAATGATCAATCTTTAATTTGTCATTAAGCTTTTGAACAAGTTGAATAGTATCTTTATCCCAATAGGTCATAGAGTTTTTTATTTACTTTACAGCAGACCATACTTTGGTCATAAAAAAGGAATTTGATTTTACATCTTTAAAACCTACTTCCTCTAATTTAGAATCTATATCCTCTTTTATGTAATCACAATAAAAAGGCTCATGAAAAGATTTATAGAAATTTTCCATTACGGATGTAAAGTCAGGTGAATCACTTATTTGAATTGAATCAGCTAAAACTAATATCCCCCCAGGTTCAATAACTCTAAAAAATTCATTTAATACTTTAGCTCTAATTGTTCTAGGTAATTCATGAAATAAATAAACACAAGAAATGCATTGAAAACTATTATTTTCAAAAGGTAATTCTTCTGCGTTTCCTTTTATTAACTGAATTAAATCTCCATCTAAATCTGAAATATATCTACTTGCCTCTTTTAAGTATGAATCAGATAAATCAATTCCTGTAATTTTTTCTTTAGGAAATGCGGCTCTTAGTTGTTTTAATGTTCTTCCTGATCCTGTAGCTACATCAAGTATTTTTATAGAACTTTTTTTTCTGTCGCTAAAAATTTCAAGTCCTTCTTTTATTGGCTTGATTATTCTTCTCCTCATTGAGTCAGCACTTCCATTGAAAAGTATCTCTACTTGTAGGTCATAAATGCTAGCTGAAAAATCTGATAAATAACCATCTGTTTGATGATGAAAATTTCTCAAGTAATATTGAGGATAATTATCTTTATCAATTGATTTTGGAAGATCATCATAGTTTTGTTTTCTGCGTCTATCCCATGTAATAGGCATGTCGAGCCAAATTTTAGGATATTGAGTTAGATATCTAAGCCATGGTTCGTCAAATAATAATTTTTTTGGATATATATTTTTTTCTGCATCATTCCAATCTTCTTCTCTTAAAAGGTCCATTGAATTTTGGATTTGCATTAGAAGATCCTTATCTATATCAAAATTTTCAAGTTTTGAATCGGGAAGAATAAAATTCATTAATCTTGAACTGATCTGCTTGTGAGCAAAACCTGCAATGCTTTTACTTTGTTGTAGCGTTTTATATGCAATTTTAGAAATAGATTCCCTAGCCATTTTTAAATTTATATACATATATTCCAACAAAAAAAAAATCAATTTGAGAATATTTTGTGATATTTCTCAAATTGATTAATTTAAACTAATAAGTTCTTTTAATTAGGCATCGTAATACATGAAGAATTCATGTGGATGAGGCCTTTGTCTTAGTTGTTGTACCTCTTCGTATTTTATATCGATAAAGTTATCAATAAAATCTTCAGTAAATACTCCACCAGCTAATAGATAATCTTTATCTGCTTTGAGCGCATTAAGTGAGTCATTTAGAGATGAAGGTACTGTATCAATTTTTGCAAGTTCATCAGCTGGAAGTTCAAATAAATCTACATCTACTCCATCACCTGGATCAATTTGATTTTTAATTCCATCAATACCAGCAAGCATCATTACAGAGAATGCTAAGTATGGATTTGCAAGTGCGTCACCAGATCTGAATTCTAATCTTTTAGCTTTAGGGCTTGGTCCTGTTAAAGGTATTCTTACCGCTGCTGATCTATTACCTTCAGAATAAACTAGATTTACAGGTGCTTCGAATCCTGGAACCAATCGTTTATAACTATTAGTAGTTGGGTTAGTAAATGCTAAGAATGATGGTGCATGTTTAAGTATGCCTCCGATATACCATCTTGCTGTTTGAGATAAATTTGCATATGATCCTTCACCAAAGAATAGTGGCTGTCCACTCTTCCATAAACTTTGGTGAACATGCATTCCTGTACCGTTGTCATTAAAAACAGGTTTGGGCATAAATGTTGCTGTTTTTCCATATTTTTTTGCAACATTTCTGACAACGTACTTATATGTCATAACGTTATCAGCAGCATTTATTAACGAATCAAATTTCATTCCAAGCTCGTGCTGGCCGGCACCAGCAACTTCATGGTGATGTTTTTCTGTAGGGATACCTAATTCACCCATAAGAAGAAGCATCTCTGATCTGATATCTTGCGCAGTATCATTTGGAGCTACTGGAAAATATCCTTCTTTATATTGTATTTTGTATCCTAAGTTTCCCCCTTCTTCAATTCTTCCTGTATTCCATGGGGCTTCAATAGTATCTACACTATAAAAACAACCTCCTTCTTTAGAGTCATATCTAACATCATCAAATAAAAAGAATTCTGGTTCTGGTCCAAAAAATGCGGTATCTGCTATACCAGTCGAGTCTAAATATTTTAAAGCCTTTTGAGCTAGAGATCTTGGACACCTATCATAAGGTTCCCCGCTTCTTGGCTCTTGTATAGAGCAAATCATACTTAAAGTTTTATGTTTATAAAAAGGATCTATCCAAGCTGTACTTGCATCAGGCACCATTGACATATCCGAGGCATTTATTGCTTTCCAACCTCTTATAGATGAGCCATCAAATGCCAAACCTTCTGTAAACGAATCCTCCTCTATCATGTCTGATGTAAGAGTTAAATGTTGCCATTTTCCATGAATATCAGTGAATTTTAAATCGATGAGTTCAATTCCTTCGTCTTTAATTTGACTTAAAACATCTTGAGAAGATTTAGACATAATTTTGTAATACCTTATATGAAATTAATAACTTGATGATTCTTGTTATGTATCAACGGTAACTTTTTTTAAGACTTGATGTCTTCTTTTAGTGTTTCAAGTCATAAGTTTAATAATTATTTACCTAAATATTTAAATTGAATGAATTTCTTTAAATAAATATCGCTTAAGTGGCGATATTAGTTTAGTTTAAAAGTAATTGAATGTAATGCTTTGACAGAAGCAAAACTTATTTCGGCTTTAAATCAAGAGAATCTATCTCATTTATCAAAGACTTATGTTCCCTCTAGACTTTTATTAGGTCCTGGGCCTTCAAACGCACATCCAGAAGTCTTAAGCGCTCTTTCTTTGAATCCTATTGGTCACTTAGATGAAGCATATATTTCATTGATGTCTGATGTTCAACAACTTCTAAGATATACCCTGCAATGTAATAATCGTCTGACTCTTCCAATGAGTGGTACTGGAAGTGCAGCTATGGAAGCATCAATAGCTAATTTTATAGAGGAAGGAGAAAAAATTCTTATCGCTAAAAAAGGATATTTTGGAGACAGACTTGTTGATATGGCAACAAGATATAAAGCAGATGTATATGTTATTGAAAAACCTTGGGGTGAATCCTTTTCTTATGAAGAAATCAAGTATGAAATAGAAACTAAAAAACCAGCTATTTTTGCTATTGTCCATGCTGAAACATCAAGTGGTGTTTTACAACCTCTTGATGGTATTGGGGATGTATGTAGAAAAAATAACTGCTTGTTTTTAGTTGATGCAGTTACTTCTCTTGGAGCTCTAGAACTATTGATTGACGAATGGAAAATTGATCTAGCATACAGTTGTAGTCAAAAGGGATTAAGTTGTCCCCCAGGATTAAGCCCTTTCACGATGAATAAAAGAGCTGAAGAAAAACTAAGTTCAAGAAAAACAAAAGTACCTAACTGGTATTTAGATTTATCTCTATTAAATAAATATTGGGGTTCTGATCGTGTTTATCATCATACTGCCCCTGTAAATATGAATTTTGCTATTCGTGAAGGTTTACGATTAATTGCGAATGAGGGTTTAGAAAATGTTTGGAATAGACACAACACTAATGCAAAGAAACTGTGGAATGGGTTAGAAAGTCTTGGAATGGAATTACATGTATCAGAGGATTATAGATTGCCAACTTTAACCACAGTTAAAATACCTCCAGCTGTTGATGGTGATGGTTTTAGAAATCATCTTTTAAGAAACTTTGGAATAGAAATTGGAAATGGACTTGGAGAATTGTCTGGTAAAGTATGGCGCATAGGATTAATGGGCTTTAACTCAAGTGAGGAGAATGTTGATAGATTACTAAACCTATTTGATACTGAGTTAAAAAAATATTCTATTTTTGAGTCCTCAACTTTTTAAACCATAGCTGTAAAATTTGACTGCATTCGTCTTCCAAAATACCTCCTACAATTTCCATTTTGTGATGAGCACTTTCATGCTTTGATAGGTCTATTGAGCCTCCCAATCCACCTCTTTTCTTGTCGTAAGCCCCGAAAATAACCTTACCCATTCGCGCTTGAATAAGAGCAGAGGAACACATAGTACAAGGTTCTAGATTTGTGATAATAGTACATTCATTAAATCTCCAATCATTTTTTATTAGAGATGCCTGCCTAAGTGCCATTATCTCAGCATGACCTAAAGGGTCTTTATTTATATTCCTCTTGTTAACCCCTCTCCCAATACATCTTCCTCTCTCATCTAAAATTATTGAACAGATTGGTAGCTCAACTTTTCCAATTTCTTTTGATCTTCTTAGTATCGAATTCATCCACAAAGTGTAATTTGAATCATTTGTGTTTTTTTGTTGATCTTTATTACTATTTCCATTTTCAAAAATATATCTCATTTAACAACATTGAGAATAGAATTATTAATAGATATCTTATCTGATGGCTGAAGATTTAATTAATAATAAAGATATATATTTCCCCTCACATTTAGGGACTAATGACAAATTGATTACTCTTCTCAATAGAGCAAGTCAAACTCTTTGTGACTGGTTTTCTAAAGCTGATAAAAATGGTCCTTTACCTTTTGATGAGAATTTCAAGTGCATTATGCCTTCTGAAGATGGTAATTCTGAAGAAGATTTGTTTTCTGAGATTGAATCTCTTTTGAATAATTCATTTAATCCCGTTCATCCTGGTTCACTAGCTCACCTTGACCCCCCACCTTTAATTTTCTCTATTTTGGGAGATTTAATTGCTGCTGGTTTAAATAATAATCTCCTCGCTTACGAGTTATCGCCAAGCGTAACTTTGCTAGAGGAATCATTATGCAAATGGTTTGCCAAAAAAATAGGGTTTAATGATCTCTCAGGAGGTATAGCTGCTAGCGGAGGTACATTAAGTAATCTTAATGCCCTCATAGCAGCTAGAAATAATGCTGGATTAGCTACAAATCCTAATTCTGTATTACTTGTTAGTGAAGATGCTCATTCTTCCTTCGTTAAATGTATAAGAGTAATGGGTCTTGATACTACCAATCTTGTCAGGATTAAAACTGATAATCAAGGTAGAATGGACATAAACGATCTTAGAAAGTCTTTAGATAAATATACAATAGAAAATAAAAAAATATTTGCTATCGTTGCCACCCTTGGGACAACTGTGAGAGGAGCCATTGATCCGATTAAAGAAATAAGTGAAATATGCAAAGAAAGAAATATATGGCTACACATAGATGGCTCTATTGGAGGCATTTTTGCTGTGACCTCTATTCCAATAATAGGTCTAAATAATATTGATCAGGCTAATTCGATAACGATAAATCCGCAAAAAATAATTGGCATTACAAAGACTTCATCTTTGTTATTGGTTTCAAATATGAGTACTTTAGAAAATACTTTTAATACTGGACTACCATATATATCATCTAAAGAAAATATTATAAATAGAGGAGAAATTGGCATACAAGGTTCTAGACCTGCGGAGATTATCAAATTATGGCTTGGGTTACGTTTTTTAGGTCTAAATGGAATAGAAAATATATTAAAATCATCAATCAAAAGAAAAGATTTTTTTATAAAAAATATTAGTAAGAATAAATTTGATATATATTCAGGTCCTCTTCATATTGTTTCATTTATACCAAAGAAACTTGAGCCAGAAGACTCTGATACATGGACTCAAAATAAAGTTAATGAATTAATTAACAATAATTTTATGCTTTCTAGACCAAAATTTAAAGGTAGATATTTTTTAAGGGTTGTCATGGGAAATTACAATACAAAGGAATCTCATATTGAAGAACTCTTGAGACTTTTAGATGCTTAACTTATGAATATGGGTAGACCAAAAATTATTGCAATAGTAACAGGGTTTATATCTATAGCTATTTGTATCGCTTATTTACTCTTAATAACTATCTTTGATTTCAGAACTTATCTAAATGATCAATTATCCAATTTTACATAGTAGATGGAGGTAAATTTTTATTTGAATTAAAATACTTTTTCATTTCAATTTTTGAAATAGCTTCTCTAACGAAATTGTTTAAAATTTCCTCTCTCTTACTTATTCTATAGATTTTATCTACTACTTCTTGGATTCCTCCATCTCCCCAATCTTGCCCATTTTTAAAATATTCAATCAAACTTAGTCCTACTATTCTTATTAACCAGCCTGCTGTAACTGATTGTATAGATTTTGATAATATAATTTTAGTCAAGCTTGTAGCTAAAGCGGGAGAAAGAATGGCGAGACCCCCTTTTAGTATTCCTTGTTTCGCCAATGCGCTTAGTAATGAAGTTGCTAAATCTTTTGCATCTTTTTTTGTAAGCTTTATTTCATATATTTTTGATAATTCCATTATCATTTGAAGGTTTACGGAGGTAGTAGTAAGGAAATCAACAGCTGGCAATGGATTAACTAGTATTACACCTCCTGTTATCCACATATATTTATTAATCACTTTATTAGACATTAAATATCTTTGTTCTTGCACGAAATTTTTACTTTTGATACCTAACTTATTTGAGCGAAAAAGAATATTATCCGCCAATAACTCTTCACCATTATTATCGAGCGTTTCAATTATTTCTCTAAATAAACTTCCTACCTCTGGAGTTAAATTTAAAGCATCTGATTTTATATAGGGAGATTGTTGAGGTACAGCAATTGTTTGGACAACAGAAATTTTATTTTTTCTAGCGGAAGTTATAGAAATTATATTTTCTTTGATGAGGTTATTTTCATCTTTAGACCTCAAATCACATTTATTTAAAACTATTATTATTTTTTTTCTTAATTTTAATAATTCTTTAATTAAATAGTTTTCGTATTTATTTATGTCCTGGTCTAACACAAAGAGAACTATGTCGGAATTTGATGCTTGTATAATTGTTGCTTTTTCTCTTTCTTCTCCTAATTTAGATGGTTCGAATAAACCCGGAGTATCAACTATATTAATATTTCTTTTTAAAATTGGGATGCGGATTTTATAGCTATTAATTTGCTTTGTTGTACCTATTTTTGCGGAAGTTTGTCCGACAATATTTTTTAATAAAGATCTTGCTATAGATGTTTTTCCTGAGGAACCTGCTCCAAAAAGAGTAACTTTATAATCTCCTGTTTTTAATTGGGACTCTAGTTTGTTTTTTTTGTAATTTAAAAGTTCAACTTTTACTTTATCGTTAATTTGTTTACTAATTTTCTCGACCCCTTCCAAACTTATCTTGGCAGCACCATATGTATTTTTGAAGGAAAGTATATTTTTTTTATTTTTATATATAACTTTATAAACTATTTTTTTAAATAATTTTTTATCAATATTATAAAAGATATAAATAATTACTATTAAAAATATAAGGGTATAAATATTTACTATTCTTATAAATATCGAAAATAAAATATATAGAAATAATATTAATAATATATTTTTTATATACTTTAATTTCAAGTAATTCATATTATTGATTATTTTTAAAAATGTTATACAGTAAAAAAATAAACCCAATATTTATTGATATATCGGCAATATTAAATACTGGAAAATTTATAATATTTAAATTTATAAAATCAATCACAAAACCTTTGTATATCCTATCTATACCATTACCAATAGTTCCCCCAAGTATAAAGCTGTATGAATATAGATCGAATAAGTTTAAAGTATTCTTCCTAAATATTAAATAAATAAGTAATATTGAAAACAAAATACTTATTAAAGATAAAAATATTCTACTACCACTAAATATGTTAAATGCTGCCCCGTAATTTTTTACAAAGTCTAATTTGAATAAAATAAAATCTTTATTAATAAATAATTTTTTATTATAAAACATTAAATATTTCGTAAATTGATCTATTAGAACAATAAAAATACTTAAAGATAAAAAATATATTTTTGTTTGTATTTTATTAATCATTATTTACTACGTTTTAAACGTTCTATAGGTTTAATAACTAATAAAAGTGGAAAAAGCATTATAAAATGATATCCAATCTTACCTAATGAGTACTTCCCTAAATTATATAAAAATAAATTAAATTGACTGTAAAATATACTTTGAATGAAGTTGTAAAATATTCCTGTTAAATGCATAGCACCTATTGCTAAAAATCCATTTTTTAAAAAGTTTCCAATTTTTATTTTATTTCTATTGTTTAAATTATCAATTATTTTTATTAATGGATATAAACCTAATAAATAGCCAAAATTTGGAGTGAGCAAATAACCTATTGAACCTCCTTGGTGAAAGACAGGTAATATAAATACCCCCAAAATTATATATATAGAAAATGCTCTAAAAATAACTTTTTTATGAAATATAAGTGTTAATAAAATAATAGTCGGAATTTGCCATGTGATAGGCAACTCAAAGTTATTACTAGATTTATATATAAATGGTAGTGGAATATAAACAGGTAACATTGACGTTATTACTAGTGATTGAAGACTCACCAGTATCTCAATTAATTTATAAAAATTGAGCATTATTATAAATTTAATTTATAAACTTCTCAATGCAACAATTGGATCTAACTTAGAAGCTCTTTTTGCAGGTAAAACGCCGAAGATTAAACCTATTGATCCTGATATGATCATGGTGGAAAAAGTAGTTGTAATTCCTACTGATGCTGGAAGAGGTGTTATCAGAGATAAAAGAAAAACACCTGATAATCCAGTCGTTGTTCCAACTAATCCTCCAATTGTTGATAAAATCAATGCCTCGATTAAAAATTGAACTAAAATATCAGATTGTTTAGCTCCTATCGCTTTTCTAAGTCCAATCTCTTCAGTCCTTTCGCTTACAGAAACGAGCATAATATTCATGATTCCTATGCCTCCAACCACTAAAGATACTGCCCCAATACCAGCCAATAAAAACGTTAGTCCACTTGTTATGTTGGTTACTATATTTAGTGCATCTTCTTGTGATCTAACCGCAAAGTCATCATCTCTTATTATTTTATGTCTTTGCCTTAATAAGTTAGTAATCTGAAATTTAGCGGCACTAGTTGCATTTTTATTTATCGCTTCAACACTAATGAAGCTTAAACTTACTCCATAAGTAGGGTCCTTCCCTGTAATCCTGTTGACCATGGTTGTTAATGGAATATATGCATTTTTGTCTTGATTACTTCCAAATACAGCACCTTTTGGTTTTAATATTCCGATAATTTCATAAGTGTGGTCTTTAATTCTGATTTTTTTTCCAAGTGATGAAGATTTATCTTTGAAAAATTCGTCTTTAAGATCAGGACCTATTACAACATAACTTCTTGCACTATTAACATCACTTTTTGATAAAAATCTACCTTTATCTACTTCAAAGCTTCTTACTTCAAGAAATTCAGGAGTAACTCCAGCAATTGATATATTTAAACTTTTAGAATTTGATTGCACTATTTCGTTAGCAGAGATTTGAGGAGCTACTTTTTTAACTGTTGGTACTTGATTGCTTATTGCTATTGCATCTTCTAAAACTAGGTTTTTAGGAAATGAAATACCTCTTCTTCTTGTGTCATTATTCCCGGGAACAATGAATAAAACATTGGCACCTAAATTACTTAACTGGTTTTTTGCTAATGTTTGAGCACCTCTACCAAGTCCAACAAGTGTAATAACTGAAGCATTTCCTATAATTATCCCCAGCATTGTTAACGAACTTCTCAATTTGTTCGAAACTAAAGTTTTTGTGGCCATCCCTAAGGCTTCTTTTATTGAGATATTCCTAGACATATTTATATTTATCTATTGCGTCATCGTCTTCAATTTGTCCCATGTAAATGACACCTTCATTAAGCTGGAGTGTAATAAGGTCGCCATTACTTATTTGATGATTATCGATATTTTCTAGGTTACAAATTGTAGAAATCTTTTTATTATTTTTGTTGAATAAAGCATAAACATCATTTACATTTTGGTTCGTAACAATGCCGGAAATATTTTTACTCAGTGGAATATTTTGCATTAATTCCTTCGGAACAAATAATATTTCTCCGGGGCAAATTAAGGACATATCAAGATTATTTTTAATTATTCTTGCTTTACCTGTAACACCGATTTCCCCTATCGAGATTCCTCTTGATACAATCTTTCTTACTAAACCGACTTTTATTAAATCTGTAGAGCCGCTAATTCCAGTTAATGTACCTGCGGTTTGGACTACTAAATCTCCTTGTTTAAGGATCCCCATCTCCTGAGCAATTTGCATAGCTAAACTAAAAGTTTTTGCTGTTCTTTGATCATTTTTAACTACTATTGGAGTAACTCCCCAAACAAGTTGCAATCTTCTCGCTACATTTCTCTCTGTAGTAGTTGCCAAGATAGGTGTTGGTGGTCTGAATTTACTTACATTTCGAGCGGTAGAACCTGATTTGGTTAAAGGGATTATAGCTCCTGCATCAAGTTGTCTAGCAATATTACTTACTGCTGCACTAATAGCATTTGGGATCGTACTGGGTAAGTGGCTTTCAATAGCTTTAAGTGGATAATCTCTTTCAATTCTTCTTGCTATGGTTGCCATCGTTTCTACTGCCTCTACAGGATAATCGCCAACTGCAGTTTCGTTTGAAAGCATTACAGCATCAGTACCATCCAGAATTGCATTTGCAACATCACTAACTTCGGCCCTAGTTGGTCTTGGGTTAGAAGCCATAGAATCAAGCATTTGAGTCGCTGTAATTATTGGGATACCTAATGTATTAGCTTTTCTTATTAATTCTTTTTGTAAAAGAGGAACTTCTTCAGCAGGCATTTCTACTCCCAAATCACCTCTTGCAACCATAACCCCATCACATAAAGGTAATACTGAATCGATCTGATCAATTGCTTCAAATTTTTCTATTTTTGCGACTACAGGAGTTGAATGTCCATTTTTGTTTATTAAATCTTTTATCTCATTTATATCGGATGGATTTCTTACGAAACTTAGTGCTATCCAATCAACTCCTTCAGATAAACCGAATTTTAAATCAACTTTATCTTTTTCTGTTAATGCTTTAACTGATAATTGAACATCTGGAAAATTAACACCTTTATTGTTTGAAAGAACCCCTCCTACAGTTACAATGCACTCTAAATTATTAGCTTTTTTATCAACTTTTTCTACAATCATTTCTATTTTTCCATCATCTAAAAGTATTCTTTTCCCTTCGTTAACTTCTTGAGAAAGTTTGTCATAGGTTACATTTGCAATAGTATTTGTACATTCAACTTCATTTGATGTCAGTATGAATTTATCTCCTTTTTTAACTTTTACTGGCCCATCTTTAAAGCGCCCTAATCGTATTTTGGGACCTTGAAGATCTTGCAATATTCCAATATCTATATCTAACTTTTTTGATACTTCTCTTATGGTTTTTATTCTCTCAGCATGATCTTTATGATCTCCATGTGAAAAATTTAATCTGAATGTTGTTACTCCAGCTTTAATTAAATTTGTAATTATCTCTTCAGATTGAGTTGCAGGGCCAATAGTTGCTACTATTTTTGTTCTTCTTTTTAAATCAATATTCGACATATATAGATAATATTGCTAGATATAAATAAATTTACCATACCCAAAGTTAGTTATTTAAGTCATGGATTTTAAAACTTATCAGAAAAAAGCTAGAGAAACAGCACAATATCCAGATTTAGGCTCAAATAATATTTATCCAACTCTTGGTTTAGTTGGAGAGGCTGGTGAGGTAGCAGAAAAAGTGAAAAAGGTTATAAGAGATAAAAATGGAATATTTGATAACGAATCAAAATTAGGTATTAAAAAAGAGTTAGGAGATGTTTTGTGGTATGTATCAAATCTTTGTACAGAATTAAATTTCAATTTAGAGGATGTTGCATTACAAAACCTTGAAAAATTAAAATTAAGAGCTGCTAAAGGGAAGATAAGGGGTTCTGGAGATAATAGATAAGTTCAGCTATAACCTAAGCTTGCGTACTGGAGATTTGTAATTAAATTTTGAATAACATTTAAAAGTAAAAAAGCTAATAAAGATGAGATATCAAATCCACCTATTGGAGGGATAATACCTCTAAAAATGTTTAAATAAGGATCTGTGATAGAAGTTAATGCAGATAAAACACCATTACTCCAATCAATACCTGGAAACCATGTAAGCAAAATTCTTATTATCAATATGAATGAGTAAATTGATAAAGTTTGGCCCAGAACTGCAAAAATCTCAGATAACATTATCTTTTCGTAATTTAATATATCCTAACATTTACTTATTATTGCTGCTTATTATTACTGCTTCCAATATTTGAGAGATATTCATTGCTCACAGCAAAAGTTTGGAAAAACTTTTCTGATAATGATAACCAATATGATCTACCATCTTTTTGCTTCCGTTTTACGATAAATTTCTTTTCTAATAATTCTTTAATATGATCATAAGCACCTGAACCTCGAAGAAGTATAAGATCTGATTGCAGAATCTTTTTTTTGATCGCAATAGTTGCCAATGTCCTTAATTCGGATTTTTTTAAATCAGAAGGAAGTAAATCATCGACGAATTCATTAAGACTAGATTTTAGTTCGAGAGAAAAGCTGTTATTAACTGCATTTAATTCAATAGCTGAGTTGGGATTAGAATATTTATTTTTTAGATCTTTAATTGCATCATTTATTGAGTTTATATCAGAATTAGTAATTTCTGATAGATCCTTTTTTGTTATTGGTCTGCCTTTCAAATATAGAACAGCTTCAACTTTAGTAACTAGATCTATATTAGATATTGGCGTGGTATTTAGATCAGATTGATTGATTTTAATTACCGAAATCTTTCCTAATTTACCTTAAATTTAATCTGATGCACCAAGGAATAATCTATATGTATCGTTTTGAGTTTCATCCCAGAATTTATAACCTAGAATCATTACAAATTTATTCCACTCTAAAATCTCATTTTTATCGATTAAAACTCCTATAACAATTTTTCCTACATCAGCTCCATAATTCCTGTAGTGAAATACGCTTATTGACCAATTAGATTTCATATTATTTAAGAAGTTTATTAATGCGCCAGGCCTTTCAGGAAACTCAAATCTGTATAATAGCTCTACAAAGTTTCTATTATCCATTTCTTTAAAATTCTTTGGTAATCTTCCACCTACCATATGTCTTAGATGATTTTTAGATAATTCATCATCACTTATGTCAATAAATGAATACTCCGAATTTCTAAATACATTTAAAAGATTTTTTTTATCATTTAATCCATAGACTTGAACTCCTACAAATATCTGGGCATTCTTAGAATTCGACATCCTGTAGCTAAATTCAGTTAAATTTCTATTATCAAGTAACTTGCAAAAATCAATTAAACTTCCAGCACGTTCAGGAATTTCAACAGCCATCATTACTTCTTTGCACTCACCAAGTTCTGCTCTTTCTGCGACAAATCTGAGCCGCTCAAAATTCATATTTGCACCACATGCAATCGCAACCATTTTTCTATTTAAATGATTCGAAATTAAAATATCTTTTTTCATTCCTGCTATTGATAAGGCACCTGCAGGCTCTAGTATTGATCTAGTATCCTCAAAAACATCTTTTATAGCAGCACAGATTTCGTCGGTGTTAACCCTAATCATCTTATCTATATATTTTCTACCAATATCAAAAGTATTTGTACCAATTTTTTTAACCGCTACTCCATCTGCAAATTGACCTACAGAAGATAGTTCCACAATTTTTTCTTCTTCCAATGATTTCGTCATAGCGTCAGCATCTTCTGGTTCTACGCCAATTATTTTTACTTCAGGCCATATTTTTTTAATGTATAAGGATATCCCTGATATCAATCCCCCACCACCTACAGCAATATAAATTGCATAAGGTTTTTCCTTAAGCTGCTGTTCAAGTTCTATAGCTATAGTTCCTTGTCCTGCTATTACTTCTGGATCATCAAAGGGATGAATAAAGCATAAATTTCTTTCTTGGCTAATCCTTATTGCCTCTTTGTAAGTTTCATCATAGTTATCGCCATATAATATAACTTTTGCTTTTAAATTTTTTACTGCATTAACTTTTACTAGAGGTGTGGTAATGGGCATTAATATGGTTGCTTGGCAGTTTAACTTAAGGGCACTAAGTGCAACCCCTTGAGCGTGATTACCAGCACTAGAAGTAATTACTCCCTGAGCAAGCTGCGAATTAGTGAGCTTACTCATTTTGTTATATGCACCTCTTATTTTGAATGAAAATACATCTTGAAGATCTTCTCTTTTTAGAAAAACTTCATTATTAAGTTTATTACTTAAATTATGAGCTTTCTCTAGTGGTGTTTTTTTTGCAACTTCATAGACTTCAGCTTGAAGTATTTTTTCAAAATAATCATTCATATATATATTTTTAGCATTAATTATTAATCTAATAAAACATTACATGATCTATTTCAAAAAAAATACTCATTTTGCACCTCGGCGTTTTAGATTATATAGATACCAATTTTTGTTAAATGCTTTTAAGTGAGTTAAGTCATCCAAATCAACTTCATGGCTTAACAGTTTCACAATTAGAGGAAATTGCTTGTCAAATTAGAGAAAGACATCTTCAGGTAGTATCCACTAGTGGTGGACATCTTGGTCCTGGATTAGGTGTAGTTGAGTTGACATTGGCTTTATATCAAACTCTTGATCTTGATTTTGACAAAGTTGTTTGGGATGTAGGACATCAAGGTTACCCTCATAAATTAATTACAGGACGTTTCAGTCAATTTGATTCTCTAAGGCAACAAAATGGAGTCGCTGGATATCTAAAAAGAAGTGAAAGTAAATTTGATCATTTTGGTGCTGGACATGCAAGTACTTCTATTTCTGCAGCTCTAGGAATGGCAATTGCAAGAGATAGAAAAGGTGAGAATTATAAATGTGTCGCTGTTATTGGAGATGGAGCACTAACTGGAGGAATGGCATTAGAAGCTATAAATCATGCAGGTCACTTACCAAATACCCCTTTAGTTGTAGTATTGAACGATAATGACATGTCTATTTCACCTCCGGTTGGAGCTCTTTCATCTTACTTAAATAAGGTAAGAGTTAGTCCACCATTGCAATTTTTGTCCGATAGTGTTCAAGAAAGTGTAAAAAATATCCCCTTAATTGGTAAGGATATCCCAGAAGAACTCAAAAATATTAAAGGAAGCGTTAGACGATTATCTGTACCAAAAGTTGGAGCTGTTTTTGAAGAACTTGGATTTACATATATGGGTCCAATTGATGGTCATGATATTGGTAATTTAGTTAAGACCTTTAACGCTGCCCATAAACTTAAAAGACCTGTACTTGTTCATGTTGTCACAACAAAAGGGAAGGGTTACCCATATGCAGAAGCCGATCAGGTTGGATATCATGCACAGTCTGCATTTGATCTTACAACTGGGAAATCTATTCCATCAAAGAAACCTAAACCTGTTAGTTATAGTAAAATATTTGGTCAAACCTTATTAAAAATATGTGAGCAAGATAGCAAAGTCGTTGGTATTACAGCTGCAATGGCTACAGGTACTGGTTTAGATATATTGCAAAAAAATATACCTGACCAATATATTGATGTAGGAATAGCAGAACAACATGCAGTTACTCTTGCGGCAGGAATGTCTTGCGATGGTCTTAAACCTGTTGTAGCAATTTATAGTACTTTTCTTCAACGTGCTTTCGACCAATTAATTCATGATGTAGGGATACAAAATTTACCTGTATCATTCGTACTTGATAGAGCTGGGATAGTTGGTGCTGACGGTCCTACCCACCAAGGTCAGTACGATATCAGTTATATGAGATCTATACCTAATTTTGTATTGATGGCTCCAAAGGACGAGTCTGAATTACAGAGAATGTTAATAACTTCAATAAACCATAATGGTCCTACAGCTCTAAGAATACCCAGAGGCTCTGGATTAGGAGTGGCTGTAATGGATGAGGGTTGGGAACCTTTGAATATAGGCGAAGCTGAAATACTTGAAGAAGGAGAAGATATTTTAATTATTGCTTATGGTTCAATGGTCGCATCAGCAATCGAAACAGCAAAGATCTTAAAAAATATGAATATTAATGCATGCATTGTTAATGCAAGATTTGTTAAACCTCTAGATAAAAATCTTATTATTCCTTTAGCAAGTAAGATTCAAAAAGTTGTAACCATGGAAGAAGGAACCTTAGTAGGTGGATTTGGTTCCGCAATAGTTGAATTATTTAACGATAATGAAATAAACATTCCTGTATACAGAATAGGTATACCTGATGTATTAGTTGATCATGCTTCACCTGATCAGAGTAAAGAAAAACTAGGACTTATGCCTGATCAGATGGCAGATAAAATTTTTGAGAAATTTAAGTTAGTTAACTAAAAATTTAATAAATAAATATTTAATAAATAAATATTTATAAAACACCTCGTGAGGCTAATCCTAAGATTGCTCCAATTCCGAAAATATGACCTAGGCAATTGGCACCTACAACTGATGCGTGACTTAAACCACCATAGAATTTTGAATTGGGTATTTCAAAACCTTCATTAGGTTTTCTTATTGTTGCTCTAGCAATTGCATAAGCAAAAACATTACATGCAATCATTACGACGGCACACTTTGGAGACCAAGAAAAAGTTGCTGGATCTGCAGCTGCAAATAATGTAGTAAACATAAAAAATTGTTATTTTCATATATTCTCTAATACTTTTACCTAAAAAACACAAAATTGTAAAAGGTCTTAAGAGTTTTTTACTTCTATGTTATTTAACAACTTAATAAATCCAAATAAAATAACAAAATCACTGAGAGTTAAAAAGGATTCTGCAAAACCATGCAGGAAGTCAACCTCAACAAGAGTTTTATCATAGTAATTTAGTGTGAAAATAGATATCAATATAGTTATGAATACGAATAAAACAGTTAAGGAAAATCCTGTTTTTACAAAATTATTAACAGATTTGATTTTATATAAGTAAAACAAAAATATTGCATATGGAATTATTGATACTGCAAACAATAATGTGTTATCAATAGAACCTAATTTTTCTATAAATTTAAAAAATAAATCATTCATAAGTCTTTTTTCCTCTAAAAATCTTTATAGCAGCTAAGGCTAATGTTGAATTTCCTATAAATGTAAATATTCCTTGAAGTGATACTAGACCGTATAGATTTTCTTGATTGTCATAGATATGCCAGGTAATAGCGCACATAGCTCCTATTAAGTTAGGAACCATAGCTAAGCTTAACCAAAAAAATAAATTGTATTTTTTATATTTAGAAATTTTGTTTATAACAAAGATGGTAAATATCCATTCAATGACCGAAGAGATGTGAATTAACCAAGTTCCAAATGAAAGTTCGTGCAAAATTTATATTTTTTTCATTAGTACATTAAATACTTCTTTGGCATGATTTATAGGTAAAACACTTATCCATCTATAAGAAATTTCACCTTTTGGAGAAATCAAAAAAGTATTTCTATCAGAAAATGGAGGAATCCACGAACCATATTTTTTGCTAATAATTCCATCAGGATCGGATAATAAAGTGTAGTTTATAGATTTTTCGCTGCAGAAACTTTCATGAGAATCTTGATTATCAGCACTAATACCAACAATTTCGGCATTATATTTTGAAAAATCTTTTTTTAATTCCGAAAAACCTTTAGCTTCAAGAGTGCAACCTGCTGTAAAGTCCTTTGGATAAAAATACATAACAAGCCACTTACCTTGAAAATCATTCAATTCCCAAATATTTTTTGATTTTATGTTTTTATTAAAACCTTCTAATTGAAAGTTTGGAGCAATATCTCCAACTTCAGGAGCAAAGTCAAAAGCGATTGCTGAATTACAATTAAATAAAAAAATAAAAGATATAAATATACTTACAACTAAATTTCTCATCAAATTTAGAATTTTTTTAAATCAACCCCATTTGATTTGGCAAATTTATCTAAACCTACTTTTTGTATAGACTTAAGGGCTTTGGTGCTAATTTTAATATTTACCCATTTTTTTCCTTCTTCCCACCAAAGTCTCCTTTTTTGGAGATTAACTTGTTGCAATTTTTTTGTACGAATATGTGAGTGACTCACTGCCATCCCGTTATTAGCTTTTGCACCTGTCAGTTCGCAAACTCTTGACATATTAATTGAGTTATATCTTTAAAAATTCTAACACATAACTCAATTTGTCGAATTTAGTAGTTCTGAAATTAATTCGGCATTATTATTTTGTAAATTAATTATCTGTTCTTGATCTAATCCACCAACGGAAAGCTTAGCCATATCGTAGACATGATTAGCAATTTTAGAAGCTAATGGATTCTCAATAGGTTCTTTTTCATCAATAATTATTTTGTTGCCTGTAATTTTATTAAGACCAACAATAAGTGGATGTTCCTTGTTAATTAAGAGCACATGATATTCAGGCAAGCCAGGCATCTTTTGTTCCATGTAAGCACCCATATCATTAATTCTTCTCATTTGTTCTGGAAGCAAGATCATCGCTGGTGGAGCATCTTTACTTGAAAGTGACTGCACTTTAACTGTTACTTTCTCATTGTTAAGGGCCTTAACTATCGTATCTCTAAGATTATCTGTATTTGATTTGCCATCCTTATCTACAATTTCTTTAGATTCTTTATCTTCTAGTTCATTTATTTCTGAATCTACTCTTTGGAATTGATAATCTTCATTTTTACTTTCCAACCATGGTAGAAATTGTGCGTCAATTAAGGGATCTGATTTAATAACTTCTTTATTATCAGATAAACAGATATTTAATGCACTAGACTGTGCAATTAGATCTGAACAATAAATTATTTTTTTAGAATCAGTTAATTTATTTCGCTCTTTGTAATTTGCGAGAGTTGTAAAATATTTATCATTGGACTTGATGAGGGATTTATTTTCAATAACTTTAGTTACGTCTTTCTCTGAGTTTAAAATTGTTTCGAAAATTATACTGTTATTAACTAAATCAGCAAATTTTTCATCTTCAATAGCACCAATTTTAATAAAAGCAGAGATTGAATCCCAAATTTCAGCATAAAATTCTGGAGAATTTTTTATCAAATCCTTCAGTTTATTAGCGATTTTTTTTGAGATAAATGATGATATAGACCTTACTTTTCTATCTGTTTGTAATGCACTTCTACTAACATTTAGTGGTATATCTGTAGAGTCAATAACTCCTCTTAGAGGTAAAAGGTATTTTGGTACTATCTCTTTAATTGAATCGCTTACGAATACTTGATTGCAAAATAATTTTATTTCTCCCTTTTCCCAATCAGCTCTACCTGACAACTTTGGAAAATACAATATTCCTTGTATGTCATATGGGTAATCTGTATTTAGATGAATCCATAACAGTGGATCTCCCTGGAAAGGATAAAGGTATTTATATAACTCAATATAATCTTCATCTTTTAATTCACTAGGTTGTTTTCTCCAAGGAGGATTTTTCTTATTAATTGTCTCTCCTTCTAATAAGACATCTATTGGCATAAAATCACAATATTTTTTTATGAGTGATTTAATTCTTTCAGGCTCGATAAACTCTTTTTCTTCTTCAAGTAGGTGAAGAATAACATCTGTACCAATTGTTTCTCTTTCAGATTCCTCTAACGTGAAATTTGGCGATCCATCACAAGACCATTTGAAAGCTTTTGATTCCCCAATTGCCGACTTAGTTAATATATCAACTCTATCTGCCACCATGAAACTTGAATAAAAACCTAGTCCAAAATGACCTATGAATTCATCATTATCTTTTTTGTATTTTGTTAGGAATTCTTCAGCACTAGAAAATGCAACTTGATTTATGTACTTCTTAATTTCTTCATCATTCATTCCAATTCCATTATCGGAAATTGTTAACGTATTTTTTTCACGGTTAATTGTTATTTTTACTTGAGCCTCCTCAGTATTCTCGCAATCACCAGCCATAGAGGCCATTCTTCTTTTACTAATTGCGTCAACACCATTACTAACAAGTTCTCTTAAAAAGATTTCATGGTCAGAATATACTGCCTTCTTGATAATTGGGAAAATATTTTCGGTATTAATACGAATTTCGCCTTTTTCCATTTAAAAAAAATCAAACATATTAAATACTATTTCTTAAAAACTTGTTAATCAAGTTTAATTAGGAGTATTGTCCGAACAATATTTGAATTTTAAAACTTAAATAAATTTCTAAAAGGTTTTATTTAACCCACAAGATCTCACTACAATTGTTTTCTTTCATAATTTGATTGGCTTTAGCCAAGTCATCACATGGATTTAAATGTAAGACGGCAATGTTTCCTCTTTTTTGTTGTACTTTTTGTTCATTCATACCTTTTTCTAACAAATAAGAATCTTTAAACATCAATAAAATTCTTTTTTTATCTGTCTTTTCTTCCTTAATTAAATTTCTTAAAATGTCTACTGAAATTGTAAATCCAATCCCATTAAATATTTTCTCATTAGGACTAAATGATCTTACTAACTCATCATATCTTCCGCCTTTTGCGATGACGCTTTTATTTTTACCATTATCCCCTATTAGTTGAAAAACTATTCCTTCATATAAATTCAAGTGAGGTTGAAAAGTGGGATCAAGTTGTAATTTAACACCATATTTATTTGATATTTTTGATAATGTTTCAAATAAAAAATTTAAGTCATCTAATGTTTTACTGGTACCATATACAGTTTTTAATTTTTTTAATATTGCAATTGGCTCTCCTCGTGTGAATAAGAGATCTTTAAGAATATATTTATCATCTTCATCTATTCCTAATTTAGATAAATTATCTTGATCAAAATTAACTAGACTTTTCTTAATTTCTTCAAAATTATTATTCTTATATTTGTTCAGTATCAAGTCCATTATTTTTGTGGTGCTTACTAGTAGAAATAAATTACAACCATCTTTCAAATTAATATTATCGATTGAATCAAACAAAATATTAATAACTTCAATTTCTGGGTATTTTGTATCATATCCAATTAATTCAATTCCACTTTGCAATTTTTCTTGTAACTTAAATGAATTTTTATTATTTTGTTTTTTATCAAAAACCATTCCATTGGTGAATAATCTTATAGGTCTTTTCTTATTTATTAATCTTGTAGATGATAATTTAACAATTGATGTTGTCATTTCTGGCCTAAGACATAATGAATTATTACTTACTATTCCTACAACCTGATTTTCGTCAATAACGCCACGGCCTTTTATGGTCTGTAAAGTATTTATAAATGAGGGTGAAACCTCTTCATATCCCCAAAGTTTATAAATACTATTTAAATTATTTATGATGTTTGAATTATTTTTTACATCGACTAATTTAATTTCCTTTATATCTGACATTTGTATATTTAACTAATTTTAGGTATACAGATTTTTTTTAAATGGAGAAACTTTATCTAGTTCATTTTTTAATTCATTCTCAAGGCTGGGAGAACAAGCTAAAATTCTTCCTGAACTTAAATTAAATTCGCCTGATGGATAATCAGAAATAATACCACCAGCCTCTTTAACAATAATAGCACCGGCCGCTAGGTCCCATACTTCCAATCCTCTTTCCCAATATCCATCTACCTTACCTGCCGCAACAAATGCTAGATCAACAGCTGCTGCACCTCCTCTTCTAACGCCTCTAGTTTTATGTGTTAAATAACAAAATTCAGCATAATTATTATCCTCTGTCTCAAATCTGTCATAAGAGAAACCAGTTACAAGAAGACTATCAGAAAGATTAGAAGGATTCGATACTTTAAGTTCACTATCATTGCAGAATGATCCTAAACCTAAACAGGCTGAATATAGTTCATTTAAATAAGGTACTGATATAGCGCCTATTATTGGCTTATTTTTATACACAAGACCAATTGAAGTCCCAAAAAAAGGATATCCATGGGAATAATTTGTTGTACCGTCTAATGGGTCTATACACCACGTTAAATCGCTTGATTTGGTTAATTTACCCGATTCCTCTGCATTTATAGATATGTTTGGTGTCTTTTCTAATAAATATTCTTTTATTTTATTTTCAACTTCCAAATCTACATTGGTAACTAGATCACCCTTCCTACCCTTTGATGATATTTTCTGAATTTTATTGTAATTAACTTTTAAAATTTCATTACCAATTTGAGCGGAATTCTTGGCTATTTCATATAAATTGGATAAGTTTACTTGATTTGCAAGTTCCTCTATTTCACTTAATTCAAACATGATAGTTAATCCTCCTCAAATTCCCAAGGTGGCGCAATTCTTGTATTTCCCCTGCCAAAATATTGTCCAAATTGTAAATCGTAAACTTCATCTTCATATGTAGTTTCTACCTCAAGATCTGAAGTTGCTTTAGCTACACAAAGAAGTGCATAACCTTTGTCTTTTAATGCCTGAGATACACCCATGGCTTCAGGTTGATGCAAAGTACCAGATCTAATTTTAACTGCACAACTTGTACAGCAACCATTTCTACATGAAAATGCAAGTTTTAAACCTTTCTTTTCAAATTCCTTAAGTATATAGTCGTCACTATTAACCTGCTCTTGGTAGACCTTTCCGGTTTCTTTATTTTTAATCGTGACTGTGAAAGTCTTTTTCAAATAACTTTCCTCTAAAATGGGATGATCAAGGGTTAAAATAGTTATCTTGGGAGAGGTGGCCGAGTGGTTGAAGGCGCAGCACTGGAAATGCTGTATAGGGGCAACTTTATCGAGGGTTCGAATCCCTCTCTCTCCGTTTTATATTAGTTTATTTTGGTTAACTACATCAACACCTTTGTCATTAAAAAATCTTTTAAAATAGATAGTAATCTTTTTGATAAGTTATAAATAATCTTATTTATTTAAATTAAGTTGAAAATATTTGATTTTTACTATTATATGTAGATATCTAAGATAAAAATTAATTAAATTATTAGTAAATTTTGCTTTAATTTAGCAATCTAAAATCATGGGGCAAATAGTTGGAATTGATTTAGGAACTACTAACTCTGTAGTCGGAGTTATAGAAGCTGGTCGCCCAATTGTTATTGCAAATTCTGAGGGATCTAGAACTACACCTTCAATTGTTGGATTTACAAAAGAAAAAGAAATAGTAATAGGAGACCAGGCGAGAAGACAACTTGTTCTAAATCCTAAGAATACCTTTTATAACCTAAAAAGATTTATTGGTAGTGACTGGGATGAATTAGATGAGAATAGTATTTCTGTTCCTTATAACGTAAAGGCTAATAACAATGGAAGCGTTAGGGTTCTTAGTCCAAATACAGAAAGAGAGTATGCACCAGAAGAATTAGTGAGCTCATTGATTAGAAAATTAATTAATGATGCTGAAACTTATCTTGGAGATACTGTTGATTCTGCAGTTATTACTGTCCCTGCTTACTTTAATGAATCTCAAAGGCAAGCTACAAAGGATTCTGCAATATTAGCTGGTATTAAAGTAGATAGAATTCTAAATGAACCTACTGCTGCTGCTCTAGCTTATGGTTTTGAAAAAAGTTCTTCTAATAATGTTTTGGTTTTTGATTTAGGAGGAGGAACATTTGATGTTTCATTATTAAAAATTTCTAATGGTGTATTTGATGTGAAAGCCACTTGTGGTGATACACAGCTAGGTGGAAATAATTTTGATTCAAAAATAGTTGATTGGCTAGCAGAAAAATTTCTTGCTAAAAATGAAATTGACCTAAGAAGGGATAGACAAGCTTTACAGAGATTAACTGAGGCCGCTGAAAAAGCTAAATGTGAATTGTCAGGATTACAAAAAACAAAAATATCTTTACCATTTATCACAACAAGTAAAGAAGGGCCATTACATATTGAAGAAACCTTAGATAGAAAAATATTTGAATCATTATCACAAGATTTACTAGATAGATTATTAGAGCCTGTGCAAATAGCCTTAGATGATTCTGGGTGGAGCGCTGAAGATATAGATGAGGTAGTTCTTGTGGGAGGCAGCACAAGAATTCCAATGGTTCAACAATTAGTGAAGACCCTTGTTCCAAATGATCCTTGTCAATCAGTTAATCCTGACGAAGTTGTAGCAGTTGGAGCTGCGATACAATCTGGAATTATTAGTGGTGATTTACAAGATTTACTACTAAATGACGTTACTCCCTTATCTTTAGGCTTAGAAACTATTGGTGGTCTTATGAAAGTGCTCATCCCTCGTAATACGCCAATACCAGTAAGACAATCTGATGTTTTTAGTACGTCTGAAGCTAATCAATCATCAGTCGTTGTTCAAGTACGGCAAGGAGAAAGGCCTTTAGCCTCTGAAAATAAATCCCTTGGTAAATTTAGACTATCAGGAATACCTCCAGCTCCTAGAGGGATACCTCAAGTCCAGGTGGCATTTGATATTGATGCTAACGGTCTTTTAGAAGTAAGTGCTACTGATAGGACAACTGGAAGAAAGCAAACAGTTACAATCTCTGGAGGTTCTAATTTAAATGAACAAGAAATAAATTCGATAATTGAAGAAGCTAAAGCAAAAGCTAATGAAGATAGAAAGACAAGAGCTGTTATTGATAGAAAAAATAGTGCTTTAACACTGATTGCTCAAGCTGAGAGAAGACTTAGAGATGCCTCATTAGAATTTGGCCCTTATGGGGCCGAAAGGCAACAACGAGCTGTTGAATTGGCTATTCAAGATGTTGAAGAGTATATAGATGACGATGATCCTCAAGAATTAGAAATATCAGTAAGTGCACTTCAAGAAGCATTATTCGGATTAAATAGAAAATTTGCTGCTGAAAAGAAAACTGATAATAATCCCTTACAGGGTATTAAAAATACATTTGGATCATTAAAGGATGAACTCTTTTCTGATGATTATTGGGATGATGACCCTTGGGATAATCAAATGAATAGAAATTATAAAAATTCGAGGTATGGTAATTCTAGGGACGATGATCCATGGGACAATGACTACTTCCTCTAAAAAAGACTATTTGTCGATTTTGGGCTTACCCCTTGATTTCGATGATAAAGAACTTAAAAAGGCCTTTCGAAGAGAAGCAAGAAAATGGCATCCAGATTTAAATAAAAATGACATTAATGCGGAAGAAAGATTTAAATTAATTAACGAAGCATACGAATATCTACGTGATCCTAATGTAAGAAAAAATAATGGGGATGAAAATGTCCATAGTGATAACGAAAATAATAATTTCAAGACTGGTTTTCCTGATTTTGAAGATTATCTTGATTCGTTATTTGGATATGAATATTTATCAAAGAATTCCGATGATTATGAAAACGAACCATATGAGGATGATTCGACAAATACAAATAATGATGAATTTAATCATTATGAATACCCTACAACCTCTCCAGAAGAGCCGCCACCAGTTAAACTCCACCAAGATATTGAAACAGTTATAGAATTAACTCCTGATGAGGCCTTAAATGGAGCTTCAATTTTAATTGAGCTTGAAGATGAAACTGTAGTAGAAGTTGATACACCTCCATTTGCTGGAGATGGATGGCGATTAAGACTTGAAAATATTGCAAGAGGAGGTAAAGATCATTATCTACAGTTAAAAGTTCAAACGGAAAGTGGTCTAAGAATTGATGGTTTAAGAGTTCTGTATAAATTAGAGTTATTTCCTCATGATGCTCTTCTTGGTTGTGCAGTAGAGGTTCCTACCCTTGATGGAAATGTCACACTTCAAGTACCACCAAAATCATCTACGGGAAGAATGTTACGTTTGAAAGGTAGGGGTTTAACTTTCGAAGATAATATAGGTGATCAATATGTTGAAATCCTGGTAGTGATTCCTGCTGATATTAATGATGAAGAAATTGCTTTATATACAAGATTACAAGAATTATCACTTTCTGATTCTTAATCAAATACTATATAAATAGAAAATTTGATAATTATGAACATATTTGTTCTTTTATATAATTCAGGAACAGATAAGGAAGGAATACATTCAATCGAACTTAAAGGGAGGACCATTGTTCTTATGTTTGAAGATAGGGATGATGCAACAAGATACTGTGGACTACTGGAAGCTCAAGATTTTCCTTTGCCAACAGTTGAAATGTTCAACATTGAAGAAATAAAAGATTTCTGTATTAAACTAGATTATGAATGTAAACTTGTAGAAAAAAATTTTGTACCTAAAACTGCAGAAGATAGGTTGTTAATTTCACCACCCCAGAAAAACCTAGAAGTTGAAAATTGGGAGGAAGATAAAAATACTAGTAAAGATAACATTGATATAAATACCATTAAGGAAAACCTTGAAAAGTTGCTTTAGCTATTAAAATATCAAAATAGTTTTTTAAACAAATAAATTATGACAACTGCATTATTTGAAACAGAAGTTGGAAACATTACTATTAAATTTTTCTCTGACGACGCACCTAATACAGTTAAAAACTTCACCACTTTAATTAGTGATGGTTTTTATGATGGACTAGCATTTCACAGAGTTATTCCTGGATTTATGGCTCAGGGTGGATGTCCTAATACTCGTGTTGGAGCATCTGGTATGCCTGGAACTGGAGGTCCTGGATACAATATTAAATGTGAAATTAATTCCAATAAACATTTAAAAGGATCACTTTCTATGGCTCATGCTGGAAAGGATACAGGTGGTAGTCAGTTTTTCATAGTCTACGAACCACAACCTCATCTTGATGGTGTTCATACTGTTTTTGGAAAGACTGATGATATGGATGTAGTTCTAAAGCTTACTAATGGTTCAAAAATTCTAAAAGCAACTTTAAAGTAGTAATTTATCCTTCAAAAACAATACTAAATGTCTCTTTATCTAGATTAAATTTTCTTGTAGATGAATAAAAGATTTCATTATTAATAGTAAATTTAGTATTGATTAATTTTATGCTACTTTTTGGGTGTAATACCTGTTCAATGTTTCTAGAAACAATAATTCCAATTTTTGTACTATTTTCATAATTGGATAAAAACTGAATAAATAATTCTATATTCTTTATCTCTTCATCAGTAATGTTGGAATTGGTTCTATTCTGATCATGCAAAATACGCCAAACTAATTTAGGTCTATTCCAAAAAGCCAATAATCTTGGGGTACTTTCCAATTTAATATTAATGTTCTGATCACTACAGAATTTAATAACGTTATTTTTTATTTGAACTAGATCAATAGATTTGTATTTTCCGTCAAGAAAAATTGATATAAATGGATCGATATTCCTGGTATTAAGATTATCTTCATCAATCATATGACCTAGCTTTGTTTTTTTTACACTCAAATATTCTGCATTATTATCGTTTGGACAAATTACTAAGGGAACTCTCTCAATAACCTCTATTCCATAACCTCCTAATCCAGCAATCTTTCTAGGATTGTTTGTAAGTAATTTTAGTTTTTTTATTCCTAGATCAGTTAATATCTGTGCTCCAACTCCGTAATTTCTGAGATCAGCTGGAAAACCTAATTTTTCATTAGCCTCTACAGTGTCTAATCCACCATCCTGCAAACTGTAAGCCTTTAATTTATTTATTAGGCCAATACCTCTACCTTCTTGTCTCAAGTAAACTACAACACCCTCTTCCTCCTTTTCTATCCTTGATAAGGCAGCCTCTAACTGTGGTCTACAATCACAACGTAATGATCCAAATGCATCGCCAGTTAAACACTCTGAATGCATTCTGACTAGTACAGGTTCGCTTAATTTAGATGATTTTTGTTTAACTAGTGCAATATGTTCTGAACCATCAAGTTCATTAACATATCCATAAGCTTTGAAATTTCCAAAAATGCTTGGAAGCACAGCATCGGATTTTCTAAAGACAAATCTCTCGGTTTGAAACCTATAACTTATTAAATCAGCTATGGATATTAATTTCATTCCCCACTGTTTTGCATATTCTTTAAGTTGTGGGAGTCTTGACATGGAACCGTCAGGATTTTGTATTTCACAAATAACTCCAGCGGGATATAGACCTGACATTGCCGCAATATCTACTGCGGCTTCTGTATGACCTGCCCTTTTTAATACCCCACCTTTTTTGGCTCTTAATGGAAAAATATGTCCTGGCCTCCTTAAATCATCAGGTTTTGTATTTGGGTTTATAGCAACTTGAATTGTTTTTGCTCTGTCTTCAGCAGAAATTCCAGTAGTAACATTATTTTCAGGACCAGCATCAATTGATATAGTAAAAGCTGTTTGATTTTCATCTGTATTTCTATCTACCATTAATGGTAAATCTAAAGAATCAAGTTTTTCACCATTCATAGCTAGGCAAATAAGACCACGTCCCTCAGTAGCCATAAAATTAATTTGCTGCGGAGTTGCAAACTGAGCTGCACATATTAAATCCCCTTCATTTTCTCTTCTTTCATCATCTACAACAATTATGCATTCACCATTCCTTATTGCCGCCAACGCATCGCTAATAGGATCAAATTCGATTTTAAAAGATTCATTTATATCCAAAATTGTTCCATTATTTGATTTGGGACTTGTTTCTTTCATTATTCCTATCAATATAGAAAAATAGTGTTTTAGTTATCTTAAATTCAACACTTTATAATCCTATCTCAAAGTCTGCCAATTCAAAGAAATGAATGTTGCAATAGTAGGTGCTACAGGTTACGGCGGTATTCAAGCGGTAAATCTTTTAAAGAAAAATAAAAAATATAAAATCTCATTTTTAGGAGGTAATAAAACATCTGGATCAAAGTGGAATGATAATTTTCCTTTTATTTATCTAGATAATGATCCTTATATAGAAGAAATTTCAGTAGACAATATTTCAAAAAATTCTAATGTTGCTTTGCTTTGCTTACCAAATGGTCTATCTTCAACATTGACAAGGAAATTATTAGATAGGGGAGTTAAGGTTATTGATTTATCTGCTGATTACAGATATAAGTCATTAGATGAATGGAAAAAAGTATATTCCAAAGAAGCTGCTATTTATAAAAGGAATGATGATGATTTATGTAAGGAGGCAGTATACGGTCTTCCTGAAATAAATAAAGAAGCCATTTCAAAAGGAAGATTAATTGCATGTCCAGGATGCTATCCGACATCTGCACTTATTCCATTAGCTCCTTATCTTTCGCAAGGAATTATTGAAAATGAAGGTATAGTTATTGATTCTAAAAGCGGAACATCAGGAGGTGGTCGAGAACCAAACCAAAAGCTACTCTTATCAGAATGTGGAGAAGGTCTATCAGCATATGGATTAATAAACCATAGACATACATCAGAGATCGAGCAAGTAGCATCTTTTATTTCTGGAAATAATATTGAACTGCTTTTTACACCTCATTTGGTTCCAATTTCAAGGGGTATGCATTCGACTATATATGGGAGATTAAGAGATCCAGGATTAACCTCAGATGATTGCAGAATTCTTTTGGATAACTATTACAGAAATTTCACAAATATTAAAGTATTACCTGTAGATACATACCCTTCAACAAAATGGGTTAAAAATACAAACCAAATTTTCATTTCTGTTAAAGTTGATATTCGAAATGGAAGAATTATTATTTTATCTGTAATTGATAATTTGTTAAAAGGTCAGACTGGGCAAGCAATCCAAAATTTAAATATTATGAGCGGTTTTTCAATGGATGAAGGTCTTGATTTAACTAATAATTTTCCATAAAATTACTTCTTATCAAAAATCCAGCTTGAGAGATTGAGTGAGGTAAAATTTTATGCTCAAGCATTTGTATCCTCTTGGAAAGTGATTCAGTATCATCATCATCTCTAATTGACAATGCAGCCTGCATTATCAATGCTCCACTATCTACCTCCTCTTCTACAAAATGTACTGAACATCCAGTTATTTTTGAACCATTTAATATAGAGTCCTTTATCGCAGAACCACCTTTATATGCGGGAAGTAATGATGGATGAATATTTATAATCTTATTCTTAAATTTATTAATAAAAAATGGAGTGACAATTTTCATCCAGCCAGCCATTACAACAAGTTCAACATCGTAATGAATTATAGTATTTACAATTTCTAATTCAAATAGCTCTTTATGATGAAAGTCTTTGCCTCTTATTATTTTGTGAGGAATTTTTGCACTTTCAGCTCTTTTTATACAACCCGCATCATCCTTGTTAGTTATGAGAACTTTTATATCTATATCTAATTCTCCTTTTTCTGAGAGATTAATTAACTCCTGAAAGTTTGTTCCTTTCCCAGAAGCAAGTACACCTATTTTTAATTTTGGTGAAAATTTTCTAAATTCATATATCTCAGGCGAAATTATGTAATTAAATGATTTATCCAAAATTTTATTTTATCCAATGATAAATTCATATGAAATAAAATAAACCCTCTACTTTAATTGTTTATATTCAAAAACATATTAATTTGAAAATATAAATTTAAACAATTTTAAATGATTCAAATCTATGTACTATCCGTATAGATATAATTAGTGAAGAAATAAAGGAAACAAATATATAAAATGAATGGAGATTTAAACTCTTGGGATAAATTTTGTAATTATCTTTGGTTTGATAAAAAATTAAATATTTGGTTAGACATAAGCAAAATTAATTTCACAAATGAAGAAATAACAAATTTAGAGGAAAAATTTAAAGATGTTTTTTCTTCAATAAAAGAATTAGAAAATGGAGCAATCTCAAATATTGATGAAAATAGACAAGTTGGACATTATTGGCTTAGAAATCCATCAATTTCGCCCTCTTCAAAAATAGGAGAGGAAATTAGCGCAGATATAAATGCAATCTCTGAATTTGGAAAACAAATTTTAAATGGAGATATTAAGAATAAGAATAATCAGAACTATACTGATGTTCTATGGATAGGAATTGGTGGAAGTGGTTTAGGACCATTACTTATTACAGAGTCTCTGCAGAAGTGCTCTAACGGCTTAAATTTTTCTTATATCGATAATGTTGATCCTTTTTTAATTAGCGAAAAGTTAGAAGAGCTATCTGAAAAATTATCCACAACATTGTTTGTAGTAGTAAGCAAATCAGGTGGTACACCTGAACCTAGAATTGCTATGGAAATTATTAAAAGTCATCTCGAAAATAATGCTCTTGAATGGAATTCTAATGCTATAGCTATAACTATGAAAGATAGTAAGTTATTTAATAAAGCCACTTCTGAAAATTGGTTAAAAATATTTAATTTACAAGATTGGGTTGGAGGAAGAACAAGTATTACTAGTTCTGTTGGATTACTTCCATTAGCTCTTATTAATGAAAATGTATTTGAATTTATTAAAGGTGCATCATTAATGGATGAGGCCACACGTTTAAGTGATTTTAAAAATAATCCCGCAGCATTATTGTCATCTGCATGGTATTTGACTGGAGATGGCATTGGAAAGAGAGATATGGTCGTATTACCTTATAGAGATAGATTACAGGTGTTTAGTAAATATCTTCAGCAATTAGTAATGGAATCATTAGGTAAGAAATTTAATAGGAATGGTGAAGTAGTTAATCAAGGTATATCGGTTTTTGGTAATAAAGGCTCCACAGATCAGCATGCTTATGTTCAGCAACTGAGAGATGGTATTGATAATTTCTTTTGTATTTTTATTGAATTATTAGATTCTCCATCTACTAAGATATTTGATGAAAAAGAGAATCCTAAAGAATATCTTTCTGGTTTTTTGCAAGGAACCAGATCAGCACTCTCTAGTGAAAACAGACAAAGTATCACTATTACGTTAGAAAAGTTAAATTGTTTTTCACTAGGTGCCTTAATCGCTTTATTTGAGAGGGCTGTATCCTTTTACGCTGAATTAGTAAATATAAATGCATATGATCAACCTGGAGTTGAAGCTGGAAAGAAAGCAGCTGCAAATATTATTGAGTATCAACAAAGAGTAAGTAATTTATTAGATGAAGGTGGAGAATATTCTATAAATGAAATAACATCATTATTTGATAATTCAGTTTGTGAACCTATATTTTTTATACTCCGTGAAATGTGTTTCGGTAATGATAATTATTTAGTTAAGGGCGATTGGTCAGATCCAAATTCATTAGTTATTCAAAAAATAAATTCTTAAACAACAATATTCATTATTTTTCCTTTAACAATAATTATTTTTCTTATTTCCTTATCTTGAGTCCATTTTAATATGTTAGGTCTTTTAAGAGTCAATTCTTTAATTTGATCTTCACTCATATCATTATTAATATTTACTTTGTCTCTAACTTTTCCATTCACTTGTATTACTAGTTCATATGAATCTTCCTTTAGTGCCTCGGGATTAAAGGAAGGCCAGTGTTCTAAATGTACAGATTTTTTAAATCCTATAAGATGCCATATTTCTTCTGCAATATGAGGTGCAAATGGAGCCAACAAAATACAAAATGTTTTTAAAGCATCAATTTTTAAATTATTGTTTATGTCATTAATGGAATTTGATAATGAATTATAAAACTTCATTAGTTCTGAAATCGCAGTATTAAATTGGTTATTTAATATGTCATTTGAAATTTCTTTTATAGCAATATTCATTGACTTTATTAATCTTTTTTCTTTATCTGGATAGGAATTAGATTTACTATTTATATCATTTGCACAATTTATATAAAGCTTCCAAATCCTACTTAAAAATCTAAATTGTCCTTCAACATCTGTATCTCCCCATTCCAAATCTTTTTCTGGTGGTGCTTTAAATAATATAAACATTCTTGCTGTATCTGCTCCATATTTTTTTATTACTGATTCAGGGTCTATTCCATTATATTTAGACTTAGACATCTTCTCGAAAAGAACTTCGAGTTGAGAATTGTCAATTGGATCTGTAGGATTTGATAAGTCAGTAATATCGGAAGGAGAAACATATTTACCAGTTTTATTGTTTTTATAGGCTGCGGACTGAACCATTCCTTGCGTTAATAGTTTTTTGAAAGGTTCATCAATATCAAATAGTTCATTATCTCGCAAAGCTTTAGTGAAAAATCTTGCATATAACAAATGCAATATTGCATGCTCTACACCTCCAACATATTGATCTACAGGTAACCACTTATTAATTTCATTCTTTTCAAATGGCTTAGTTGAACATTTTGAAGATGGGTATCTTAAAAAATACCAAGATGAACACATGAAAGTGTCCATAGTATCAGTTTCTTTTCTTGCCGCTATTCCACATTTTGGACATGTTGTATTTATCCAATTATTATTATTACCTAAAGCATTAATCTTGTTAGCGGAAATTTCTATATCTTTTGGTAATGAAACAGGCAAATCCGATTGGTTTAAAGGAACAGCTCCACATTTTTTGCAATTAACGATGGGTATCGGACATCCCCAATATCTTTGTCTAGATATTAACCAATCTCTTAAACGATATTGAATTTTATTTTCGGCCCATCCATTATTTACTCCTTCCTCTGCAATTTTTAATTTAGCAATAGTATTTGCTATACCATTGTATTGATTTGAATTAATTAGATATCCATTTTCTACATAAGCATTATCAAGCTCATTACCTTGTTCACTTTTATCCTTTACTATTACCTGCTTAATATCTATATTGTTTTTCTTAGCAAACTCAAAATCCCTTAAATCATGAGCAGGTACACCCATAACAGCGCCTGTACCGTATTCATCAAGAACATAACTTGCCACCCAAATAGGTATAGGTTCAGAATTAACTGGATTTATTGCTATTAAGCTAGTTTTTATTCCAATTTTTTCAAGTTCATTATTTTTATTATCTTTCAAATATTGTTTAAGATTTTCTATATCTTGTATGGTTTCTTGATCAGTAATTTTTTTAATTAATGAATGATTTACAGAAATTGCTAAATAAGTAACTCCAAATAAAGTATCAGGCCTTGTTGTAAATACAGTTATTTTCTTTTCTTGATTGGTATTGATATTGAAATTAATATTTGCACCAATTGACTTTCCAATCCAATTATCTTGCATTATTTTTACTCTTTCTGGCCAGTTATCTAATTTTTCTAAATCCTTCAATAACTCATCCGCATAATTAGTAATTCTTAAAAACCATTGCTTTAATAATTTTTTTTCAACTACTGCCCCAGATCTCCATGATTTACCCTCTGAGTCAACTTGTTCATTCGCTAGAACTGTATTATCTATAGGATCCCAATTAACTTCTGATTCCTTTTGATATACAAGACCTGACTCGTATAACTCTAAAAATAGATATTGAGTCCAAATATAATAATTTTCATCACATGTTGCAAATTCCCTATCCCAATCAACTGATAGTCCCAAAAGCTTTAATTGTGACTTCATATGAGAAATATTTTTTTTAGTCCAGACACTTGGACTAATTCCTCTTTCAATCGCAGCATTTTCAGCAGGCAAACCAAAAGCGTCCCAACCCATTGGATGTAAGACAGATTTACCCTTAAACCTTTGGAATCGAGCTATTAAGTCTGTAATAACATAATTCCTAACATGCCCCATATGAAGATTACCTGAAGGGTAGGGAAACATTGATAAGGCATAAAACTTATCGCTATTCTCAGTTAATTCATCGGTTTTGTATAAATTGTTTTCTGTCCATATTGACTGCCATTTTTTTTCTATTTTAGATGGATTATATAAATTGGTATCAGCCTCATATTGTTTATCGGAAGAAATCACTTAATTTTTATTTGTTAAATTATTATTTTAATATCGATTGTATAAAATAGAAATAGATTGTTAAAAGGAATAATTTATAATTAAAATTTAAGATAAATGAATTACAAATGAAAAATATAAGTTTTGAAAAATATCAAGGTAACGGAAATGATTTCGTAATAATAGATTCTAGAGGAAATGAATTATATAAAAATTACAAGACAAATAAAATATTTGATATAAAAAATATTTGCAACAGGCAATTTGGTGTTGGAGCAGATGGTGTGATTTTTATAGAAGAACCTAATGATGATAATTATGCAAAAATGATAATTTTTAATTCTGATGGTTCTGAAGCACAAATGTGTGGTAACGGAATTAGGTGTTTAGTTGAGTATCTCCACGTAAATGATTCAGTGAATTTTAAAAATATAGAATATAAAATTGAGACTAAAGCAGGTTTAAAAATTGCAAAATATAAAAATGATGAAATTACAGTAAAAATGGGCGTTCCAATTTTAGAATGTCAAAATATTCCAACAACAATTGAAAAAAAAATAAATTCAATTCCTTCACACGAATTTATTGAGAAAGATTTTAATAATATGGGTTATGCCGTAGGAATGGGAAATCCTCATTTAATATTCTTTGTAAAAGACATAGAGTCAATTGTTCTTTCCAGACTTGGTCCTATATTTGAAAAAAATGAATTATTTCCTGAAAAAACTAATGTTCATTTTTGTCAAATTATAAATAGAGATAATATCAAAGTAAAAGTATGGGAAAGGGGTGCAGGACCAACCTTAGCGTGTGGAACAGGTGCCTGTGCTATCCATGTGGCAGCTTATAAATTAGGCCTTTGTAATTCACAAACCATAGTAACCTTACCAGGAGGTAATCTTAAAATTGATTGGTCAAAAGACGATTGTGAAGTAATGATGACCGGTAATGCTAAAAAGGTTTTCTCAGGATCAATGTTAGTAAATTAATGGAAAATAATTTTATCTATTTAGATAATGCATCCACAACTCCATTATCTGAGAATGTTTTAAATATAATTAATTCAACTTATAGGAATTATTGGCATAACCCTTCATCTACGTATGAGCTAGGGATAAAATGCTCTACATATCTTGAAAAAATTAGATCTAAAATTGCTTATATATTTGAAGCAGATCCAGAGGATATAATTTTTACATCTGGTTCTTCGGAATCGACAAATATTGTATTTAATAATATTTATGAAAAATTTAAAAATGGTAGGGTTGTTATTTCAAATGTCGAACATCAAGCAACAACTATTTGTGCTAATAAACTAAGAAAACAAAATTGGGATATTTACGAATGGGCGGTAAATAATGATGGAATTTTAAATATTTCTAATATCGAAAAATTTTTAAAAATTGATACTAAGCTCGTATCAATTATTTGGGGACAAAGTGAAATTGGGACAATACAACCTGTCCAATTTATTGGTTCCAAATGTGAAGAATTAAATATAATGTTTCATTTAGATGGAACTCAAATATTAAGTAATGGAATATTCAGTTGGAAAGATCTTAAATGTGATTTTTTAAGTTTATCCGCTCATAAATTTGGAGGTCCAAAAGGGATTGGTATTCTTTTAACAAAAGAAAAGTCTAGACAAATTTTAAAAAATAATGACATATCACTTACTCAGGAATTTTCAATTAGACAAGGTACACAAGCTTTGCCATTAATCGCTGGAATGTATGAATCACTAAAGAATATTGAAGGAAAAATAAAATTATATGATTACATAACTGAATTTCCTTCTAATAATATTAATAAACTTAAAAATCATTTTTTTCAAAAAATTAAAGATAATAATCATATAAAGATTACCGGTAGTATTAACCATAGACTTCCCAGTCATATTTCTTTTCTACTATTAAATAAACTATTTGAGCCTATAAGGGCCTATAAGATTGTTAATTTCATGTCAGAAAACAAAATAGCCATAAGTAGTGGAAGTGCTTGTTCAAGCTCATCTGGGAAACCTAGCTCAACACTTAAAAATATTGGTTTAAAAGACGATGAACTATATTCAAATATTCGTGTTACTTTAGGTTCAATAAACAATAAGTCAGAAATAGATAAATTTTTAGAACTTATTCAAATATGTATTGACAAATTTTAATGGAAACCAATTACACACTACCTAAAGATTTAAATGAATCTCTTAAGAATATGGAGGATGCAATTATTCCAAGTTTATTAGATTCAAATAAAAGATTTACTATAGAATTTAATTTTGAAGGATTGAAGTTTAACAGAATTGGAATAACTATCTACAAAATATTGTCTAAAAATAATAATGTATTCATAACATTTGCTGATCAAGGTGCTGTGGCTTTGGCTCAAAGAGACTATCCAGATATCAAAGATAAAATCTTTACTTTTAAATCATTTAATGAATCAAATAATATAAATAATATTGATAGTGCAATGATATCGATACTACCTCAGCCATATGATTTCGATTCATTTGAACCAATGTCTGATAATTATCAAGGTATGCATTATTCATTAAATCCTAAATTTGAAGATGCCAATATTGGTATAGGAAGTGTTATTAGAGAGCGACGTAAAAACTTTGTCAAAACATGGAAAAATATTTATTTTCTGCAGCCTTTAAATAAAGCTGCTCTTATGCATATTTATCCAAATAACTGGTTGCTTTTCAAAGAAGAAAATAAAAGATATTTTTTTAAAAAAGAATTTGAAATAAAACCTGACAATGAATCTATTTTTGTAAATTTATAGATTGAATGTGATAAAAAAAATATATTCATTTTTCTTTATTGTTCTTGTATTAGTAACATCTCCTTTCTTAATAAGATATTTACTAGCAAATCAGAAAATAACTTTTTTAAATAGTATTTATTTTAATTTCCCGGGAATAATTACTAAAAATAAAATATGTCCTATTTATGATGCTTTATTGAATCAAACCCTTGATGATTCTTTTAGTGTATCAATTATTAATAATAAAGGGGAAATAATAAGTTCCTACAATGAGGATGTTCCAAGGTTGCCAGCATCTAACCAAAAATTATTCTCATCAGCTTATGTTTTAAGTAAATATAAATTAAATAATAATTTAAAAACTTCCTTATTTAAAAATAAAAACGATTATTATTTACACGGTCAAGGTGATCCAGATCTTAATTATGAACATATAATCGAACTAATTTCAAATGTTAAAGAAAATAAAATTATTAACTTTAATATTGTAGAAATTGATTCAAAATTATATTGGCCTAGTGGTTGGACAATTACTGATAAACTTTACGAATATGGATCTCCGATTACAT
>QCPX01000004.1:0-107633 GCA_003209675.1 Prochlorococcus sp. AG-442-N07
ACCCTCAAAACTTTGAGAGTTGGTCATGGAGAGGACTATCTAAACATGAATTAAAGAAATATGAAGAAGCAATTAAAGACTTTGATAAGGCGATAGAAATCAATCCAGATTTTTATGCTCTTTGGAATAGAAGAGGTCAATCTAAATATTTTTTAAACCAATATGAAGAGTCAATTAAAGACTTTGATAGGGCGATAGAAATTAATCCAAGGGATTATGAACTTTGGTTTTGTAGAGGTCAATCTAAAACTCGTCTAAAGCAATATGAAGAAGCAATTAAAGACTTTGATAAGGCGATAGAAATTAATCCAGATTTTTATCCTTCTTGGGTTGCAAGAGGTGAATCTAAAATTGATCTAAAGCAATATGAAGAAGCAATTAAAGACTTTGATAAGGCGATAGAAATTAATCCAGAGTATTATCCTTCTTGGCGTGCAAGAGGTGAATCTAAATGTGCTCTAAAGCAATATGAAGAAGCAATTAAAGACTTTGATAAGGCGATAGAAATAGATCCTCAGGAATCTTATAGTTTGCGTAGGAGAGGATTAACTTATCTAAAAATAATGAAGTATGAACTTGCAGAAAAAGATATTAAGAAGGTATATGAAATTAATGCTAACGAAGTCACTTTGAATTTCGACTTAGGGCAAATTTTTTATGGTAAAAAAAATAATTACCTTGCAATAAAGCATTACTTAAAGGCACTTACAATAAATCCTAATTTTTACCTATTTTATGCTTATATCAGTCTCGCCAAACTTGAATTAGGTGATTACGAAAATTCTCTTAATGACCTGAAAAAATCTGAGGAATTATTTAATCAAAAATATAACGGCGAATTCTTTTCAATTTTTGAAAATGAAAAATTAAATAAATTCTTAAAAATATATGAACTAAACTCTGACCTAGAACGATTTGAAAAATTAATAAAATATTTAAATAATAATCAAGAAGATAATAAAAATTTATTTTTACAAGGCATCATGAATTTTAAAAATGGTAATTTTTATGATGCCATATCCAATTTTCTTGAAGTTTATGAAAATGATAATCAAAATAAAGAATGTATTCTGTATCTTGGCAAAGCAAAACTAGCACTGAAAGACTACAAGAATGCATTATTAGATTTTAAGAAATATATAGAAATAGATGTCGATGATGAAGTTGAGAAATTGATTAAAACTTGTGAGGAGAGTTTGAAATCAAACTAGGGAAGTATGGAACTTTTGTTATGTCTTTGCATATGAAGGAATTACACGTTGTTCCATACCAGTTCCATACCAATAATATGCCACTCAGAGACGCTTAGAATGACTTGTATGGTTTTTGATATTAAGCATACCTAAAGCACTGCTATAGCAATATCTAGGCACTAAAAAAGCACCTCATAGAGATGCTTAATTAGACCTTAATTAAAGGTGCCAGGACCCAGATTTGAACTGGGGACAATATTAAAAATAGTTAAGTTTTAGTATCATAGTGATACCAAAAAGACCCATTTTAAGACTTATTTTTTTAACTTACATTCCACTAACATTCCACTCCCCTTTTGTGGCAATGGATTACCAGGCTAATTTTTTATACAAACTGGAATGTAATTTCTCTACTAAAAGTTAGTTACCTCTAAAGTGCACTATCTATAGAGGCAATTATTTTCTTATGAGTGAAACTTTTAATGTTTTTAGAGATTTGAAGTTGAGAGAATGTCAGGTAACTAATTTGTATATTTTCAAAAATAGAGCACAAAATACCAACAAATATAAATGCAAATGGTTGCCACCAAGTAGTAGAGATATAAGAGAAAACTTAGGAAGAAGTCCTAGTGGGAAGAGACTTCCTTATATGGGAAGTACAGGAGAAGTTGACCCTTTAAGAGCAGGAAAACAAGCAATTATTTGGTATGAAAAACTTATAGAAAAGATTGAGAATATAAGGAAAGAGCAGAAATATAATTCTCAATATAATCTGCACCATTATTGGGAGATTTGGTATTCAAGATTTTGCAAAGACCTCACATTAAGTGAGAAAAATAAATCAGATAGATTAAATGATTGGAATGGAGAAGGTTTTGGACTTAAACATCAAAAATGGTCTCTTAAAAGCATTGACCAGATAACCAAAAGAGACATAGCAGATTATTTCTCTTTGATTAACTCAAGAAGTAGAAAATCTCAACAAAGAACAATTTTGAACAAATTGAATAATGAAGCACTTGATGATTTTCCAGATTTAAGACCATTTGTTTATCCAGTTATCAAAGGTAAATCTTCCAACACCCAAGTTGAACATTTTAGAAGAGATGAATGGGATAGTTTGCTCAAAAAAATAATTGAATTATCTGGAAATAATGCAACCAGAGTTTTGAGTGTTGATGAGTATCAAGAAATAGATACTGAGTATAGAAAATGGATTGATTTGTATGATTGCATATCTTTATTATTCTTTTTCTACCTAAGAGCAGAGGATATTCCAAGAATTAGAACTGAATGGTTTAAAGATGTTGGAGGAGTAATCTATGTGAAACTTGAGAAAACAAAGCAAGACAGACTTAAGCAAGATACTGAACATCTTTATAGTGATGGATATGATGTTTGGAAAAGGATTGAACAAAGAAGACCAGATGGATTTCTTTGCTTCCCTCATTTAGATAGAACCAAGAAAAGAGTAAACAAAAATATTAGTGAAACTGCTAATGCTTTACTTCAAGAGGTAGTTGAATTGTGCAATATTTCCAAGAAATCAAAGATGACTTTGACCAATATCAGACATACTGCTTTTAGATTAACTCTAGAAGAATTGGATATGGTTTCTTTTGATGAGCAAGAATTAAGACTATTTGCAGATAATGGAAATACAAGTGTAGAGATGCTCAGAAAAACTTATTTGAAATACATCAAGAGAGGGAAACTAGCATCAAAAGCAAGAAAGGTTTTACCTTCTAATTCTTGGTTAATGCAAAAAAAGGTTTCTATCTAAAAAAATATTCTCAGGATTTTTTTTAAGGACAGAGGAAGAGTTTGTTTCCTTAGAAAGAAGGTACTTTTTTAGTTGGGGGGGTGCTTAATTCACAAAAAAAAGACCATCAGGTAGTTACTGAAGGTCTGTTGTTTTGGAAAAAGTTGATTTTTGAATATTGGACAATATGGTTTATCTCTCTGTATCTCTTATTCAATTTGGGATATAGGGTTTCAGTTTTGGCATCATAATAAAACTTGTTCATAGCATCAGAAAAAGGGTTGGTCTTTCATTCTCATAATTTGGGATAAATGAAATTGTGAAATTGGTTGCAAGTCTGGGGGAACTTCTCCAATTACATAATTTGAAATCAATGGTTTGTTATGAGACTTGGTATAAACATTCCATAGAAGTGTGATGGTTCTATATTCATTTTTATTTGATGGATTTATTTGGTAGTAAATCCTATTCAATGAATAATCAGTCTTAGGAACTTTATTATTTATTTCTGGCATAAGATTTCTCCATTAATCTTTACTGCTTGCTTACAGCAAGGATGCCTTTGGCATCATCTCTAAAGTTTTTTCCATTCTGCTTTTATATACTCTTCAAATAGTTTTTCTATCTTTCTCTTCTTCTTCCTTTCAATATCTTGTGCCATCTCATAGACAACATTTGGAACTTTTATTTGCTTGAACATACTAATTCTCCTTAATAGATTTAATTTCAATTTTTAAGATTTCAGTTCTTGTTTCATCTATTTCTTTTCTAAGAAACTCAACTTGGTTCTTATCTACATCTGGATTACATTCACTCAACCTATCTTCAAGTAAAGCAAGTGTCTCAGTAAGGGTGGTGTATCTGTTTCTTTTAAACATCCTCATATCAGTTGAAGTTGAACTTGTTCATATGTTTTCCTTAGGAGTTTCTTAAACAGACCTGACCTATTAGTTTCAAAGTGGTTCATTAAAAACTCTTCTTTCTTAATGAGACTTTGTGCCTCATATGCTCCATAGGAGATAATTCTTTTTGTTTGTATATCTAAAGTATTCATTTTATTTATATAAATAATTCTAGTGGTTATCTTTTTAATGATTGATTGAGGTCTTAGATAAACAACTCAACCACATTTATAAAGGTCTAAGTATTTATGAAGTTTATACATTAACTGCCTTAACTACCCTCTAGAGTTTCTTTAAGTATACTTATGGGTCTTAATAAGGTTCTAATATCCTCATCAACCCTAGCAATGCTAGTTATACAAGTTTTATATAAAATCTATACATTTGTAAACAAATGTTACTAACAGGGAGTAACTTATGGGTAAAAATATAAAGAATACCAGTATGAACTACAAGTGTGGGACTGCTTTTCCCATCAAAAATGCTGGTAGACCAAAAGGTTCTAAGACTAAAAAGAGACCACTCCTAATAAATGACTTTCTGAAGGATGAATTGTACAGGAGGAGATTTAGAGGCACCTTCTAGAGGCATCTGAGTGGGGTAAAATCCAGTTCTGGTGCTAGTTTTGACCAATAGGAGATGGATTGACTTGAATTACCTTCATTCCATATCTGCCTTCAAGTGACTTAATTACATCATCTCTATTGAACCTAGTTGGGAAATCATCTTGCACTAATTCATATCCCATATTTGTAACCAGATAACCTTGCCACCTCATCATTATGCTTGCTCCTGTAATTTGAAATCAGAGTACTTTTTGCATTTCTGGTGCAATTCTTCAGTAAATTGACCTCTATTCATATGCAGACATTCTTCATAGAAGAAGACATTCTCTCCATCAGGGTCAAGATAATTACCACTACAGGCAAGTAATACAACTAAAGCAAGTTTCATTGTTTCCCTAGATTGTTTTTTGGATTTCCTAATCCATATTTTTTTTGATTTTTAGTTAATTTTTCCCAAGTTTTTTCACTAGCAATGCAATGTTCATAAGAGGGAGACTGTTCTCTATAAGAATTGATTGCCATATAAGTAGGGAACCCACTCTCTGAGTAATACCAGATAGTCTTTTTCTCCTCATCAATAAATCTTTTCATACTGCCACCTTTTCCCTCTTCACTATTGAAGCAACTGTTGCTCTACTCATTCCCATTGACCTACCAATAGTTCCATATCCTTCTCCTTGTTCTCTCTTTCTCATAATTTCTGCAATTTGATGTTGGTCATATTTCCTTTTCATTCCAAACTTAACTCCCCTACTTTTTGCAACTGCTCTTCCTTCTGCTGTTCTTCTTTTGATGTTGGTCAATTCCATTTCTGCTGAGTAACCCATAACTCCAACAATTAAATTGACTATTTCTTTATTCATTGTTGTTGTATCTAATCTGCCATCAAGAGTTCTAATCTTCACTCCTTTCTCAAGTAACTTGTTAACTTCAACAAGCATTGTGACCATAGTTCTTCCTAATCTGCTTAACTCATCCAAAATCAATAAACTTCCCTCTTCTATCTCATCTAGTAACTTTGCTAATTCCTTTCTATCTCCATAATCTGAAGTTCCAGTAATTTTATCTCCCACTATTACTTCACAACCAGCATCTTGTAATGACCTTATTTGTCTTTCTTGGTCTTGAGCATCTGTGCTACATCTCCAATATCCATAAATTGTTTTCATAATCTTAGAAATCCATACCTGTATTATACTACATCTTCACACATATACTTCATACATTAAGACACCAGTAATAGTGGTCCATCTAGGTGTGTGTTATAACTTTTAATTCTTAATACACATTTAGTGACTGTAATTGCACTAAAAGAATGTTAGTTACCTCTAGAAATTGCAGTCTCAGAGTGTCATTTAGGCATAGAAATTGCATTAAAGAATGTTAGTTACCCATAAAGTGTACTATTACTGACTGAGAAAATTAGATTAACTATTTGTTAGTTACCTCTAAATTGGACCAGTTATGTAAACAAATAAAGGATTTAAATTATGAACAGAAAAGAGTTTGATGAACTCAACAGTGTTGATGCTCAATGTGAAATGCTATCTAAACAAAAGATGGTAAGACATCACCAAGATATTATTGATGGAAATTATCCAGAAGATGATAACTTAGTTCCAATTTCTGAGTTTGGAATATACAAATGCTCTATACCTATACTTGGTTCTTCTACACCCTCTGAAGGATTTGGGAGAAGACTGGTTGTTGGACATATGATTTCTCATAAAACACCAACTGGTGAAGAGTTCTTGGAAATAACTCCAATAGACAAAATTAAGCAAGTTGCTTATGAAATCTATGGGAGAACAGGTGAAGAGATAGTTTTGAAAGAAATATTCAATTCATATCAAGAATGTAGGCAAAATCCTGACCTCATTTCATTTGAAAAGATGACACCTGAGGAAATACAAAAAGACCTTCAAGGAAAGGTTCTTAAAAACCCATACAACAATTAGGAGGTTTAATTATGACAACATTTGGAACACTTTTACCAAAACCTGTAGATAAATCCCTCATTTATCTGGATGAGGATGATTGGAGATTTCTAGAGAAAGATAAATTGGTAAGTTCTTACCAAGAGGAACTTAAAAAACAAATCCTGAATACTGTTAAATCAGTTCCACCTGAAATAGTAAAACCAAAACATCTCAAAAAAGTGTTTTTTCAAGTTCATTCTTATTATTCACTTCAATATCTACCTTCAGGGGAGGTTAGGCAATGAAGAACTATTTTAATTTGAATGACCTTGATAAATGTATGAAGAGGGCAAGTGACATCTATGCAGAGTTTGTCAGAACAAACAAAGATGCAATGACTGATGGAAAATCTGACTTTTACATTGAAGACAAGGACTTAGATTTTTTGATTTATGCCTTTGAAAAGTATTATTTTTCTAAATCTGGAACTCTTTTAGGTGGGGAATATCCAAAAACTCCAAAGATGAAGGTAAAAAGGATTAATGAATTATCAAGAGCAATTACTGGAAAGGGGGTTTAGTTATGACTGAAGAACTTACAGATTACACAAATGAACAAAAACAAGGGATTATTCTTTTCTTGAAGAATGACTTGGAATGGTATGAGGCAGAAAATAACCTTAACCCTATTATTGCTTCTTACTTGGAAAGAAGGATTGAAGACTTTCAGGAGGAGGTTTAGTTATGCCTAAAAAATTACCAGAAATGCTTACTGAACAATGGGGATTATCTCTTACTGATGTGAAGTTTAATAGAGGTTTCTCAGTCCCCATAACCAATGAAGAGTTGGGTCAAATGCTAAAGGTATTCCCTTTCATTGCTTCAAGAAGGGCAATTTACTTTGACCTTGAGAATGATGAGGTTGTCTCTTATGAGGAAGGTCAAAAAATGATGAAAGAGAATGTTATTTCTGGGGAATAAAAAAACAGTAATTTTATTGCTCAACTAACATTCCACTAACATTCCAAAAATATGACCCTCAGAGAGTTCTTTTTTGCTCCCTGAGGGTTTCTTTAAATATCCTGAAAAAGACTGTTATACCTGATTTTAGGCATTAAAAAAGCACCTTTTCAGATGCTCATTTAACCCTTTTATTAAAGGTGCCAGGACCCAGATTTGAACTGGGGACACGGCGATTTTCAGTCGCCTGCTCTACCAACTGAGCTATCCCGGCTCTAACCTTTATACTTTAAATTACGATGTGTAGTTTGTGAAACCCTTTTCACTAAAAATTTTATATCTTCATCAAATATCCTAAAAAACTATTATTTTGCATTGATCGCTAATAAGGCAGTGCCAAATGAAGTTGTTTTTTTACATGAAACTATTGGTATATTGATAATTTTTTCTCTTATTTTCCTCCATTGTGGGTTTTTTGACCCTCCACCAATAGTAATAATTTTTTTTGGAAGTGAACCTGTTAGTTCGCCTAGTTTTTCCCATCCTTTCAATTCGATCTTGGCTAGCCCCTCGAATAATGCATGTAAATAAAGTGAGTCGCTTACTGGCCTTGGATCAAGTATCGGCTCTAAATTAGCATTATTAACAGGAAATCTCTCTCCTTTACTATTAAGAGGTAAAAGATTTATAGAGGTATTTTTCGATGGATTAATTTGTCGACTGAGCTCCTTTATTTCTAAATCAGAAAAGAACTGAGACAAAATACCGCATCCTGAATTTGATGCTCCTCCACATATCCAATCGCCGTTTACTTTATGAATTGTAATTCCTTGTTTTTTTATAGGGTTATCAATAATTTTTTTAACTACGATAGTTGTTCCTAAAATAGTGAGACCATCTTTTTTACCTAAACCTGCAGCTATTAAACCTGCATTAGAGTCAGTGGTTCCTGAGATTAATATTAATTTTTTATTGATGTTAAATCTCTCTGCTAAATCAAAATTCACTTGTCCAAGAATTTTTCCACTTTTTATTATTTGCGGTAGGCATTTTTGCCATGAAGTATTCAGATAGCTTTTTGGCCATGATTCTTTTTTTAGATCCCAACCAAGTTTTAGATTATTCCCTTCTTCTCCATGAGTCCAATCTTTTAAAAACCAACCAGTGATCCAATCAGATTGATGACGTAAAAGTATATTTGTCCCATATTTATTAATTAGTTTTAATGCTTTAGCAAGACTACTGTATGGAGTTCGCAGATGATCTTCTCCAGAAGTTAAGGATTCAAGAAGGATCTTATTTTCGCTACATGCATTGTCATAAGGTATTGCTTCTCCTAGCGGCTCTCCTTGCAAATTTGATGCTATTAAAGTACCTGAGGTACCGGAGATAGCCAATTTATTAAGGTTACCTTTTACCTCAATAGGTAAACTAGCTAAGAGATTCTCACAAGAATTGATCCAAGAATTTGGATTTTTAAAGCTATATGAATAAGGTACTGAATTTGAATATACTAATTTCTTATGAAAATTAATTATTGATATTCTTGCACCACTGGTTCCAAAATCTAACCCTCCATAAAAATTTTCAGGCATAGAAAAAATGTTTTATTTAAAAATCTTGGAAGCCTCTGCTAATTTAGCTGCTTTTTCTTCTACTTTTTCCCATGGTAGCTCAAGATCTTTTCTTCCAAAATGTCCATAGGATGCAGTCTTTCTAAAAAATTTGCCTCCCATTTTTTTTGGTAGATTTCTTAAGTTAAATTCTTTTATTATTGCGGCGGGTCTTAAATCAAAGTGCTCTTTAATTAGCCCAGTCAAATTAGCTTGTGAAATAACACCTGTATCAAAAGTTTCCACGAGAATGGAGATTGGTTTTGCTACTCCAATTGCATAACTTAATTGTACTTCTGCTTTTTTTGCCAATTTCGCTTTAACTATGCTTTTAGCTACATAACGTGCTGCATAAGCGGCTGATCTATCTACTTTTGTGGGATCTTTACCAGAAAATGCCCCTCCTCCGTGTCTTGCATATCCTCCATAAGTATCTATTATGATTTTTCTGCCTGTGAGCCCCGCATCTCCTTGGGGGCCGCCTACGACAAATTTTCCTGTGGGGTTCACTAGAAATCTTGTTTGGCTAATGCTTGGTTTGATTTCTAAATCTTCAGTAGCAGGAATCACAACATGCCTCCATAAATCTTCTTTTATTCTTTGACGAATTTCTTTTTCATTTGTTACGCCATCTATCTCAGGATTATGTTGAGTTGAAATTAAAATTGTATTAATAGAGACTGGTAAACCGTTTTTGTAATCAATGCTTACTTGAGTTTTACCATCGGGGAGTAGATAATTAAGGACTTCTTCATGCCTCACTTTGGCAAGTTGAAAGGCTAATCTATGAGCTAAGCTTATCGGTAAGGGCATTAATTCAGGCGTCTCATCGCATGCATAGCCGAACATTATGCCTTGGTCACCAGCTCCAGTATTGTCTTCCAAATCATCGTTAACATCATCTGCGTCATTTACCCCTTGTGAAATGTCTGGTGATTGCTCATCAAGTGCTACTAAAACAGCACAACTATTTGCATCAAAACCACCTGCTTTATAGCCTTCATATCCAATTTCTTTAATTACATTTCTAACAAGTTTTATGTAATCGACTTTTGCTTTTGAAGTTATTTCTCCTGTAAGTAAACAAAGACCAGTATTAACAACAGTTTCGCACGCAACTCTGCTTTCCGGATCTTCTGTCAATAAAGCATCTAAAACTGCGTCACTAATTTGATCACATATTTTGTCAGGATGACCTTCAGTTACGGATTCAGAAGTGAAAATGAAATCACTCATTTACAAATAATATTGAGGGTAGATTATATCTTAAATTAGACTGTCGTTACAAATCAATTATTGTAAATTAAATAATACTTGCACAAGGATAAAAAAGCTTAATTTCTGATATTCGTAAACAAAATAAATAAGTGAAATTATACTGTTTCAGATCCAGCTGTGGGGATACCTTCATTATCGTCAGTTTGTTCAAACAACATTTGTTTGTATTTCGCAGCCATTTCTTCAGCTTTACTAAAAACTTTTTGAGGATCCGTTAGCATATCTCCTGGTTCAGGTTCAAGTGCTTTAGTAGATAATGAAATTCGTCCTCTTTCTGAATCAAGGTCAATTATCATTACTTTCATTTGGTCACTTACATTTAAAACATTATGAGGGGTCTCAATATGTTCATGACTAATCTCAGAAATGTGCAATAGACCACTTACTCCTCCAATATCAATAAAGGCTCCATAAGGTTTAATACCTTTTACAGAACCAACAACAACTTCGCCTACCTCAAGTCGGTTCATTTTTTTCTCAACTAAAGCTCTTCTATGACTTAGAACTAATCTATTTCTCTCTTCATCAACTTCCAGAAATTTTAAAGGTAAATATTCACCTTCTAAGTCATCTTTAATTTTTCGAGCACTTATATGAGACCCCGGGATAAAACCTCTCAAGCCTTCTACTCTAACAAGAGCTCCGCCTCTGTTTGTTGCAAAAACTTCAGAATATATAGTCGCATCTTCTTTTTGGAGTTGTCTTACCCTTTCCCATGCTCTTTGATATTCAATTCTTCTAATGGAGAGGGCCAATTGGCCATCTTCATTTTCTTCGCTCATTATGAAAAATTCTCTACTTTCTGAAGGTTGTAAAACATCATTAAGTCCTTCAACTCTATTTATTGATACCTCCTGAACTGGCATAAAAGCAGCTGTTTTTGCCCCTATATCTATCATTGCCCCTTTGGGCTCTAGAGCAAAAACGGTACCTTTAACTAGGTCGCCAGGTTTAAAATTATAGTCATACTTACCCAAAAGTGATGCGAATTCTTCTTGTGTGAATCCTGCGTTGTCAAAATCCGTATTTGTTCTGCTAGAGGAAGAATCAGCTGAAGGGATATCGCTCTTCTCGAATGATAAATCTTCCTCATTTTGGGATGCTGAATCATTGCTTGACTCAGATGAATTTTTAATCTCTTGATCCTCAGAAAGTTCTTTAATGGTTTGGGAAGAATTTTCGTTCATTTGTTATATCGCAGACTACCTAAGGTAGTTAGAAAGGAATGCTACTAGCCTGCAAACTAATAGCAAAAAACATTTGTGATATGTATTCTACACTTTAAGATGCTTTATTTTATGAAATTGAAGCTAATTGGTTTTTAGAACTTCCTTTTAGAGATTCAAGAGTAGAAATAAAATCTTTTACCCCATTAAATTTTCTGTAAACTGAGGCGTATCTTATATAAGCGACTTCATTTTCTTTCCTAAGATTTTTAAGTATTAATTCTCCGATATGTGAAGACTTAATATCTTTATTAGAGTCTTGAACGATTTGCGATTCAATTCCATCTACGAAATTAATAATTGCTTCACTACTGAAGTTGGTCTTTTCGCAAGCTCGTGATATACCAGTAAATAGTTTTTGTTTATCAAATAATTCTCTGCCACCATCTTTTTTTATAACTGAAACTGGCATTGATTCCACTCTTTCGTAAGTTGTAAATCTAAAGCTGCAATTTAAGCACTCCCTTCTTCTTCGAACACTTTTACCACTATCAGCAGATCTTGATTCCAAAACTCTGCTATCTGTGTTTTGACAGGTTGGACACTGCATGTGGTGAAATAAGCTGTACTTTAACTCTAATAGTAGAGTAATATCCTAATTATGAAAAGTAAAAAAAAACCTCTTGTTAAAGAGGTTTTTTTTCTTAGTTCATTTTCTATCAAATTTAGGTGGGTCTCTAAAGGCGACAGCAAAGAATAAGGTAACAACTGCGAGAGTCAGAATAAGAACGTAAGCAAAAGCTTCCATAAGATTAAGTAATAAAGTTTAGTTTAAACCCTTCCTGGGATTCTTCTGGTGGTTTCGTCACCAAGCTTTTTGAATAAACCAAATTCAACTTGGTCGCCAATCTCAGCATCAATACCAGCAAAGGAATTTCTGTAAAGAGTTCTTGAAGCGTGCCACCAATGGCCAAATAAGAATAGCAAACCGAAACATAAATGTGCATATGTAAACCACGCTCTTGGTGAGCTTCGGAATACACCGTCAGATTTATAAGTCTCTCTGTCAAACTTGAAGGCTTCTCCAAGTTGAGCCTTTCTAGCTAGTCTTTTAACTACTGCAGGATCAGTAAATGTCTGACCATTAAGATCTCCTCCATAGATAGTTGCAGTAATTCCAGTTTGTTCAAATGAATACTTTGCTTCAGCTCTTCTAAATGGAATATCTGCTCTTACATTACCTTCTTTGTCTTCAAGGATGACAGGAAAGTTCTCAAAGAAATTAGGTATTCTTCTAACTTCTAATTCGTTACCTTCTTTGTCCTGAAAAGCAATATGACCTTGCCAACCAGTTGGTAAACCATCACCGTTAACAAGAGCTCCAACTCTGAATAGGCCACCTTTAGCAGGACTATTCCCAACATAATCGTAGAAGGCTAGTTTCTCTGGAATCGATGCATATGCCTCTTCTTTAGTGGCACCATCATCGATAGCAGCTTGAACCCTTCTATTGATTTCAGTTTTGAAATATCCGGAATCCCATTGATATCTGGTAGGACCAAATAATTCGACTGGTGTTGTCGCTGAACCATACCACATTGTTCCTGCAACAACGAAAGAAACAAATAGAACAGCAGCTAGTGCACTAGCTAGAACCCCTTCAAGACTTCCAAGTTTTAATGCTCTATAAAGTCTTTCTCCAGGTCTATTGGTAATGTGAAAAATCCCCCCAATAATTCCCATAAGTCCAGCGGCAATATGATTAGCAACGATTCCACCAGGATTAAAGGGGTTAAATCCTTCTACTCCCCAGGAAGGGGCTACTGGCTCTACATGACCAGTTAAACCATAAGGATCAGAAACCCAAATCCCCACATTTGCACAATGAAAAGCTCCAAAACCAAAGCATGTAAGTCCAGCTAGGAGAAGGTGAATTCCAAATATTCTTGGCAAATCAAGAGCAGGCTCACCAGTTCTTGAATCTTCCCATAGATCCAAATCCCAATATGTCCAGTGCCAAATGGAAGCCAACATCAATAATCCACTGAATACTATGTGTGCCGCTGCAACACCTTCAAAACTCCAGAATCCAGGATCAACTCCTGTAGCACCTGTAATGTCCCATCCGTTCCAACTACTTGTGATACCCAGTCTTGCCATGAAAGGCATAACGTACATCCCCTGTCTCCACATTGGATTGAGAACAGCATCAGAAGGATCAAAAATGGCTAATTCATAAAGAGCCATAGAACCGGCCCAGCCGGCTAATAATGCAGTATGCATAAGATGCACAGCGAGTAGTCGACCTGGGTCATTAATAACTACCGTGTGAACTCGATACCAAGGCAATCCCATCGGTTAATTTCTAGTAACTATGCTGAATAAACAGCTAAACATCACGATAGTAAGGGTTTTTTAGTCTTTGAGGGATTTTTGTAAATAAATTTATTTTCTTGGAAAAATTGGCCAAATCATTTTGCAGGACTGAGTTTACAAGGAATTTTTAGCTAAAAATTGTTAATATTTTGGTCACAATTCTCAAAGTAAAACGCCAAAATAAGAAAAATAACTAAAAAAAAATGGCAACTATCAGATTTATCCGTGAGGATTTAGAGGTCCAATGTAAACCGGGTGAAAATTTAAGGGAATTGGTAATGAAAGAAAACTTACAACTTTATGGTTTAAAAGGTATCTTAGGAAATTGCGGAGGGGCAGGTCAATGCAGTACTTGTTTTATTTCAGTTGAAGGTGGAAATAAAAATTCTTTAAGCCCTCTTACATCTGTTGAAGAAGAAAAACTCAAAAATCGACCGGAAAATTGGCGACTTGCATGCCAAACATTGATAAATTCCTCTTCAGTGATTTTAACAAAACCACAATCCCCCCCCTCAAATTTGGAAGAACTAAAAAAAATTAGTGAAAATAAAAAATTACCTCGTTAAATTGTTTAAGACTGTTAATCAGTTTATAAAATTTGTTTATTTTTCCACTTTATTCCAAGTTATACGTTTATAGTCTTAATACCTAATATAGAACTACTAATTAAATGGAAACAACTAACTTTGGATTCGTAGCTAGTCTTTTATTTGTAGGGGTGCCAACAATATTCCTAATAGGTTTATTTATTTCTACTCAAGATGGAGAAAAATCAAGCTTCTACTCTGACTCTAGTAAAGGTAGGCTTGGCCCAAAACGCTAATGCTTTAATAAATGCTCAGCATTTCTGTAGAAGAATTTTCATTTTGGAAAAAAAAACAACTTTCTAAAGGAGGCGATCAACAATCTTTTGCTCTTTTACTTGATTGTATAGGCGGTATATCGACTAGTGATCTAAACCTGATAAGTATATATCCTGAGGGAAATCTACACTTAAAACAAAACTTAGAATTTTTAGAGTCTATTTGGAACGAACATTTATTAAAATCTTGCCCAATTCAATATCTTTGTGGAATAACTTTTTGGAGAGACTTAGAGTTAAAAGTTTCAAACAAAGTTCTCATTCCTAGACCAGAAACAGAGCTAATTGTTGATATAGTTTGCAATTTATTTAAAAATAAATCAGAAAAATTATTTTTTGCTGAATTAGGAACTGGATCAGGTGCTATAAGTATTGCTTTAGCATTGGCTTATCCATCTAGCGTGGGAGTAGCAACTGATATAGATCAAGATGCATTAGAAATAGCTACTAAAAATTATATAAATTCCTCTAAACAATCAAATTTGAAATTTTATTGTGGAAATTGGTGGTCACCTCTTGAAAGTTTTAAAGGAAAATTAGACCTCGCTATTTCAAACCCGCCATATATACCTAAAGATACTTACGAAAAATTACCCAAAGAAGTTAAAAATTTTGAACCTAAAGTTGCTTTATTAGGCGGCGAAGATGGTTTAAAACACATTAGGGAAATAACACAAAAAGCACCATTATTTTTAAAAGAGAAGGGCTGGCTAATTTTAGAGAATCATTTTGATCAAGGCGAAAAAGTAAAACAACTTCTTATTAAAAATAAATTTACATCAATAGAAATTGTGAAAGATCTTTCAGGCATTGGTAGGTTTACCATTGGAAGATATAAATAAATTATTACAGGTTCATAATCTAAATGAATTTAGTAGACTGCAAATCCGCTTTGAAGACTCTTCAAAGTGGTTTACCTATAATCTTCCCAACTGATACATTACCTGCGATTGGCTGCTTGCCAAATTTTTCACATGTTATTTACAAATTTAAAAAAAGAGATAAAGATAAACCCTTAATTCTTATGGGATCAGAACATAAACAATTAATTGATTATGTTCACGAATCAGCTAAAGAAGATTACGAGAATATAGCTTCAAAATATTGGCCTGGAGCTCTCACAATGGTTATTCCTGCTTCAGAAAAGCAGACTTCAATCCTCACAAGCAATGATCTTACTCTTGGCTTGAGGATTCCAAATTCATATATGGCGCAATCTCTCATAAGAGAAACAGGCCCATTGTTAACTTCAAGTGCAAATATTTCAGGTTCTAAAGGATCAACTACAGTTGAAGGTATTGCTCTAGACTTCCCTTCTTTAAAAATTTTGGGTCCTATCCCTTGGGAAAAAAGAAGTGGAAAAGCTAGTACTATTATATTTTGGAAGAAAAGTGGAGAATGGAGACTAATTAGAGAAGGAGAAGTATTAGTTAGGGAATTGTATTAATGTTTTTATTATTATTTTTTGTTTTATTAATTCAATTTTTTACTTATTGGGTATTTGAACCCCTTGCATCTTTTTTAGAGTATGTGCTCGAAATAAGATTGTTTCCTATCATTACTCTGATAGGTTTATTCTTTTTATTTTCAGAAAAGAATATTGAACAGAATTAAATAAATCAAAATGCCGGCTAACAGATTTGAACTGATGACCTTCGCTTTACAAAAGCGCTGCTCTACCGCTGAGCTAAGCCGGCAATCTCTTCATCTTACAATTAGGGAGGGTCAATTATCAGTATTTTTTTAGCTTTTTTTAAATTTATTACTTTTTGATATCTTTATTAGCTTTTTCAGTTTTATCAGTTTTTTTGAATTTTATTTCTCCTGAAATAGTTCTTTTGATTGGTAAATTGGCAACTAATGCAGTCATTCTATCTTCAGTCTCTAAACTAACTGCCACCTCATCAAAATCAATTTCAACATATTTAGCAACAACATCAAGAATCTCTTTCCTCATTTTATCTAAAAGATCAGTTGTTAAGGAACTCATATCAACTCTGTCATGAGCAAGTACAAGTTGTAATCTTTCTCTAGCTGTATTTGCGCTAGAAGTTTCTCTGCCTAGTAATTTATTTATAAGATCTCTGAGAGTCATCATTTTAAAAAACCTTTGTTTGCATTAATCTCATGAATTTATCTTTAAGACTTTTGCCTTCTTTTTTTGGATCGATAATTGGTACATCTTTATTTGTAAGTCTTTGTGAAACATTCAAATAACATTTTTTTGCCGGAGACCTACCATCTGAAAGTGTCAGTGGCTCTCCTCTATTTGTACTTATTATTACTTGTTCATCTTCTAAAACAATACCTAACAAAGGCAAAGAAAGGATCCCTTGGACATCTTCGATAGATAACATTTCTTGACTAGCCATCATGTTAGGACGAACTCTATTTATTACAAGTTGGATAGGCTCAATATCTGAAGTATTAAGAATCCCTATTACTCTATCTGCATCCCTAACTGCAGATAATTCTGGGTTAGTAACAACAATAGCCTCTTTACAGGCTGCAAGAGCATTTTTAAAGCCATCTTCTACACCAGCAGGACAATCTACTAAGACAAAATCAAAGTTCTCACTAAGTAGCTCACTAATTTTTTTCATATCTTCGGGCTTCATCCAATCCAACATCCTTGGATCTCCAGCAGGTAGAAGAGCAAGATTAGGCTCCTTTTTATGTCTAACCAATGCTTGGTCGAGACGACAGTTCTTGTCTAGAACATCTTGAGCCGTATAAATAATGCGATTTTCTAATCCTAGAAGAAGATCTAAATTTCTTAAGCCAAAATCAGCATCTAAAACAGCAGTTGTTGCTCCGCTATTAGCAAGTGCTATACCTAGGTTTGCAGTTAAAGTTGTTTTACCAACCCCTCCCTTGCCTGAACAGATTAATATTGTGCGAGTATTCTTCCCCACGATTTTTAAGATTTTACAAATAATAAAGCCACTTGCAGAAAGTTAAATATTTTAAAGATTAAGTAATTCTTAAATTTATCTATTTTGAATTTATTTATTGCAAATTATTGATTAATTTTTATTTTCGATTATGTGTGGTTTGATAATTATTGTATGTTTATCTATTACTGCAATTTCTGGATAGCAATTTTTGGGCTTTTCCTTTGGTCCAATTGCTATCACATCTGCAATTCTCAACTGTAAAGGTTTTAGATAAAGTGATGCAATCGAGGCATTTTTATTTCCACTTTTCCCTGCGAATGCGATCCCTAGTAATTTGCCCCAGACGTAAATATTTTTCTTAGCGGAAACTATTGCTCCTGGATTAACGTCTCCAATAATACATAGGTTTCCATTTGAAGATATTCTTTCACCCGATCGCACTGTTCCTTCGTGAAGGATATCGTCTTTCTTTTTTGAATTGAATAATAGTAACTGATTTTTAATCTCTTGCTCTTTTATATAAGATGAATCTATCTTTAAGGACTTTCCACTTATTATTGTATCTCTATTATTTGAGTAAATGCGTAAGGAACAAATATTAATTTTGTCAAAATGATTTTTTAATTTTAATAATTGATGAGAACTTATTGACTCATTGGCTGCGAAAATTTTTGCTTCTGAAGGTTCCTTGATTGATGAAAATCTTTTGAAAGTTTCATGGAGATTATCTAAATCTAACAAAGAAAAAATTTCTAAATATTTACTTTTACTGTTTTTTAAAACGATTTCCATTGAATTAAATCTAGGAATTGTTTTTTATTAATGAAATTTCATTTTTAATTTCATTTTTGATCATATCTGGATAAATAATAAAAGAGCTTTCATCGGATCTCATTAAAGTTTTTATTAATGCGGAACTATTTTCTAACGCGCTTTGATAAGTGCCGTCCCATATTTTTAGAGCATTATTAGATTCAAAACCTTTGAAAGACCTTTCCTTAATCCCGCAAAATATTTCTGAATCATAACCATTCTTTTCACATAATTTTGTGGCAAATGCAAGGATTTTTAATCTATTAATCTTACTTAAAAAACTTATGTCTGATGCCTTTAATAAATCCCTGTCAATAAACATTTTGCACAGTGTAGAAAGTGGTTCAAAAGATTCATCTTTCCATTTAATCAAATGATAATAAAAGGTTACATCATCATTTCTTATGAAATCATCAAAATCAACCTTTGATGGTGAAAAAATCCATTTATGTAGAGAATTATCTAACCAAATATTCTTTTTATAATTATGTTTTATTGTGTGTAATATCTTTCCTAGAATCCATGTTGATATTTCGTTTATCTTGTGATTGTAGATTGTTCTATACATCAAGTTTCTAAGTACAAGGAAATGCTCAATAGCGATCACTCCTTTTGGTTTGATTCCGATATTTCCATCAGGTAAAAAGGTAAGAGCTGAAATTATTCTCTCTAAATCTACTAAGCCATAATTAGTCCCTGTGTTATAACTATCGCGTAAAAGATAATCAAGACGATCGCAATCTATCTCACTACTGATCAATGTTCTTAAAGGTTTTGAAAATAGTTGTTTTGATTGAAACAATTCACCAATTTTTCTGGGTAATTCGTTGTCATAATTTTTGAGGATTGAATTTATTGGAGAATAATTTCTCACTAAGTTTTCAGACCATTTTTCGTGATCATGCATAAATATTGTTTCACTTGTATGGCTTAAAGGTCCATGACCTAAATCATGTAGTAGAGCTGCTCCATAAAGAACAAATTTATTTCCACTAAAAGAAGATTTACTTTCAATTAATCTCTTATAAATTTTTCTAGCTATACAAAAAACACCAATTGAGTGAGTAAATCTACTCGATTCTGCACCATGAAAAAGTAATGATGCCGGTCCTAGTTGTTTTATTCTTCTTAGTCTTTGAAAAGCGACTGTATCAATTAATTCCATAATCATTAATTCTTCTGGCTTTCCTGCATCAAATACTATTTCTTTATGAATTGGATCATGAAAAATTCGTTTAATACTCATATTTTTAAGATTTTTATTTTCAATCTTTAGCCATTTAAAGATTTAATTTCTTTATTGTTTAATTCAATTGTTTGAACTGGAACTTCTTCTTTTTCTAGAAGCGACCCTAAAAATAATTCCGCATTCCTCACCCATTTATCGTCAGTACTTCCAAAATCACTTGCATCCGGTAGATCAAGTAATTTGTCAGGTGTTATACCTTGGCCTTGAATATTATTACCATCTGGTGTTAAATAACTAGCCACTGTTATAGCAATACCACTATCTTCTCCCAAACTTTTTAGGGATTGAATTAAACCTTTACCATAAGTTTGTTCTCCCATAAGAATTGACCTCTCATTATCTTGTAAAGAACCAGCAAGTATTTCACTGGCACTTGCAGTGCCTTTATTTACTAAAGTCACCATTGGTCCATCAAAAGATGTCTCTTTTTGAGAAATAATTGCATCTTTGATTCCATTTCTATCTTTTGTCTCGACTACGGGTTTCTCACTCAATAATGAGTCTGCAACTGCGATACCTGAGCTTACTAGTCCCCCTGAATTATTTCTAAGATCCAAGATTAAGCCCTCAACCTCTTTCTCTTTTAACTCTTGAAGAGCCTCTTCAATTTTCTTTGGTACGCTTTCGCTAAATTGAGTTATCCTTAAATATCCTATTGTGTGAGAATCGTCTCTTAATCTTTTTGTTCTAACTGGTCTGAGATCTACTGATCTCCTCTCTAAATCGACTTCCCTAATTTCTCCTGATTCCGTAGATAATTCAACTAAAACTTTTGTCCCTGATTCACCTCTTAACTTAGAGGCGGTACTTGCAAGCCCTAATTTTTCTGATGAGATTCCATCCACTGTCTCGATAATGTCCCCGCTTACTATTCCAGCTTCTTCAGCTGGCGACCCCCCAAGAGTAGAAATAACTTTAACTTTATTGTTATCGTCTTCACCTAATTGAAGCCCAACACCATTAATTTCACTCCCAAAATTACTTGATTTCAGTAGCTCATAATCCTTGGGGCGTAAAACTCTCGTGTAGGGATCGTCTAGAGGTCTTAACATGTCTTCAATTGCGGAATAAGCCTCTTCACTTGTTTCAATTTGTTTCTGTAACGTTTTTTGTCTAATTCTTTTCCATTGGATTTCATCAAACTTTTCTGGATCATAAAAACCTTCGTTTACCAAGGTCCAAGCGTCAAGTACTAATTGCCTGCTATCACTGAGAGCATCCACTCTTTCTATCAACAAAAGATTGATAGAAAAAACAATGATCATTGATGCAGTGATCATTGTTTTGAATGTTAAAAGTTTGTTAAAAGATGAATTCATTGGGTTAAGTGTTAACACCAAGTATAAGAATTTTAAGTAAGCTCTTTATATCAAAGCTAATTTTTTTTTGGATGGCGAATTCTTCATCTGTTTATGACTGGTTTAAAGAAAGACTTGAAATCCAAGACATAACTGACGACGTAACTTCCAAGTACGTACCCCCTCACGTAAATATTTTTTATTGTTTAGGAGGCATAACTTTAGTATGCTTCCTAATTCAATTTGCAACAGGTTTTGCAATGACTTTTTACTATAAGCCAACAGTTACACAAGCTTATAGTTCAGTTAGTTATTTAATGACCGATGTAAGTTTTGGATGGTTAATAAGATCTGTGCACAGATGGAGTGCATCAATGATGGTATTGATGTTAATCCTTCATGTCTTTAGGGTTTATCTTACTGGAGGCTTTAAAAGGCCAAGAGAATTAACTTGGGTTACAGGTGTTGTAATGGCAGTAATAACTGTCGCTTTTGGAGTGACTGGATACTCCCTGCCTTGGGATCAAGTGGGTTATTGGGCAGTTAAGATTGTTTCAGGTGTTCCTGCTGCAATACCAGTAATAGGTGATTTTATGGTTGAACTACTTAGAGGTGGAGAAAGTGTTGGTCAATCCACTTTAACCAGATTTTATAGTCTTCACACTTTTGTACTGCCATGGTCATTAGCAGTCTTCATGTTGATGCACTTTTTAATGATTCGTAAACAGGGTATTTCAGGTCCTTTATAAACTCTTATAATTAAACCATTATTAGTTCTCCATATGTCTACTTTAAAAAAACCAGATCTATCTGATCCTAAATTGAGAGCAAAGTTAGCTAAAGGTATGGGCCACAATTATTATGGTGAACCAGCTTGGCCAAATGATTTACTATATATCTTCCCGGTAGTCATCTTAGGAACTATTGCCTGTGTAGTTGGATTAGCAGTTCTTGATCCTGCAATGTTGGGAGACAAAGCTAATCCCTTCGCAACACCCCTTGAAATACTTCCTGAATGGTACCTTTACCCAGTTTTTCAAATACTTAGAGTTGTTCCTAATAAACTTTTGGGTATTGCTCTTCAAACATTAATCCCACTTGGATTAATGATTTTACCCTTTATCGAAAACGTTAATAAATTTTCTAATCCATTTAGAAGACCAATAGCAATGTCTGTCTTCTTATTCGGAACTTTTCTAACAATATACCTAGGTATTGGGGCATGCTTGCCAATTGATAAATCACTAACTTTGGGACTATTTTAGACTCAAATTTTAAACATATCTAGATCGTTACACTCATTCCTTAAAAAATGATTCATTAATAAAAATCCAACAATTGTCCAAGTTTGATATGTTCTTGATTGTTGTCCAACCCAAGTACCTGTAGGACCGTCAAAATATTCTGCCCATTCTTGCTTAGGCAGTTGATTAAGTTGACACCAATATGATTCCTCTATTAAAGATTTCATTTCTTCCATGAGGATCACATCGTCTGAACCATAATGTTTTTGATGTAATAGGACAGCTGTACCAAAAAACCAAAGTAAGCTTGGCCAATGACCACCGTTATGGTAACTCCAAGGCCAATTCTTTGGATCTGATCCAGTTTTATTTTGCCATTCCTCGACATCCATATGAGGATGACAAATTCTCATAGGCATTTGAGCCATCAAATGCTGTCTGTTATGTAAAACTAATCTAAATAAAGCTCTTTGTTCTTCAGGAGGCAGAACTCCGAACATACATGCTAAAGAATTGCCTAAACTGTAAAATCGAAAGTCAGGCCTTCCTGTCCTAATATTTCCTATTAAGTAACCGCCTCTATTCTCTAACCAATCTTGTAGCCATGAGGGAACCACTTGAGGTTGAACGTTAAATTCATTGAAGTGTTGGTCATCACCATATTGCTCAGTTGGCCTTCTTCTTAAAATTTGCATTGTTTGGCTGGTAACCCAATAATGCTTCAAAAGAAAACTTCCTAAATCCTTAACCCATTGATTTGTAAGAATAAGTCTTTGGTCTAAAAGTCTACTAACATGATCTGCTCTACTTAGTTCCATTAAGTTAATGCAACTTTTTAAACATCCATGAAGTAAAACTTCAACTTCTAATGGTGCACCCCATACATCCATAGGTCTATCAATCATAAATGCGCAATCTGGAACAAAAAGTACCGGAGTACCCTCAAATGTTGGATGTAGAACTAGATCTAGTAGAAGTTGAATACCTCGTTGAACGCTTTGACTTTTTCCAAAGGCATAATCACCGCTTTTATTGACATAATACCAACATAAAATAGGCCACCATAAACTTGCATCAGCTGAAGTAATCCTCCCTATTGATCTCTGACCATAGTCTCCAATGAGCTGTCCATTTTCTTCAACGAAACTAGTAGGAAATACACCACGCGTTTGGTAATTAGAGCTTTGTAACTCAAGACATACACTTAGGAACTTTTTGACAATTTCGTAACGTTTTTGGGTAATGAGGTAAATCATTACAGGAACATTGTCTCTTAAAAATATTTCTCCATAATTTAATTTTTTATTTTTTGTTGGGTGTTCTAGTGCAGCGACGCTTCCCACTAACTCGCCTGATATCTCAACTAAAGTCTTCTCGAAGTGTTTTTTTGCATTTGTTACAATTTTCTCCTCATCAGAACTTGGTCTTACTCTTAAATTTTTTTGACTAAATCTTTCTGCCATTTCATTTATATCCCTTTATTTAAGCCTAGTTGTTTAATGAGACTTTGATCAAATAAAAAATTAATAAAAAATTTTTGTATAAAAGGTTGCACAATTACAGTGGGATGGTTTAGTATTTTCTTCTGGGCAAAAATATACTTTTTGCATTATTCAGGAAATTACCTTAAATCTAATTTTTGGTAAATGAATGAATTTTTTGGAGATTTGATTTCGATCATTATTTTCAGCCAGAAGAAGGTTTTTACCTTCGAAATGAGTTGACCACTTGTTGTTTAACTCTGCACCTAGAAAATTTAAAAACTTAGGAACTGATGCTTTTATTGCGTCAAGAGCAACTAAATTTTTTTAGTTACTTCAAGATGTATGTGCAATAAAGGTGTGAGGTCCCGTCAAGAATATATAAAAATGTCATCAATTGCTAACTTTAGCTTTGATGCAAACGGATCTGAGATCTTGGAAAGTCACTTTAAAAATATTTTTAATGTGCACTCAATGTAATCCTTAAAATTTAAGGAGGCTGAAACTAAATTCAAAAACTGAAGTTTTTAATTTGGATAAAGCATTTCAATTTGAGTAGATTTATCTACAAAAGGATTTGAACACAACGGAGAGTTTGATCCTGGCTCAGGATGAACGCTGGCGGCGTGCTTAACACATGCAAGTCGAACGAACCTTCGGGTTAGTGGCGGACGGGTGAGTAACGCGTGAGAATCTGCCCTCAGGAGGGGGATAACGGTTGGAAACGACCGCTAATACCCCATATGCCTACTGGTGAAATGAATTTCGCCTGAGGATGAGCTCGCGTCTGATTAGCTAGTTGGTGAGGTAATGGCTCACCAAGGCTTCGATCAGTAGCTGGTCTGAGAGGATGATCAGCCACACTGGGACTGAGACACGGCCCAGACTCCTACGGGAGGCAGCAGTGGGGAATTTTCCGCAATGGGCGAAAGCCTGACGGAGCAACGCCGCGTGAGGGACGAAGGCCTCTGGGCTGTAAACCTCTTTTCTCAAGGAAGAAGATATGACGGTACTTGAGGAATAAGCCACGGCTAATTCCGTGCCAGCAGCCGCGGTAATACGGGAGTGGCAAGCGTTATCCGGAATTATTGGGCGTAAAGCGTCCGCAGGCGGCTTTTCAAGTCTGCTGTTAAAGCGTGGAGCTTAACTCCATCATGGCAGTGGAAACTGAAAGGCTTGAGTATGGTAGGGGCAGAGGGAATTCCCGGTGTAGCGGTGAAATGCGTAGATATCGGGAAGAACACCAGTGGCGAAGGCGCTCTGCTGGGCCATTACTGACGCTCATGGACGAAAGCCAGGGGAGCGAAAGGGATTAGATACCCCTGTAGTCCTGGCCGTAAACGATGAACACTAGGTGTCGGGGGAATCGACCCCTTCGGTGTCGTAGCTAACGCGTTAAGTGTTCCGCCTGGGGAGTACGCACGCAAGTGTGAAACTCAAAGGAATTGACGGGGGCCCGCACAAGCGGTGGAGTATGTGGTTTAATTCGATGCAACGCGAAGAACCTTACCAGGGTTTGACATCCTGCGAACCTCTTAGAAATTTGAGGGTGCCTTCGGGAATGCAGTGACAGGTGGTGCATGGCTGTCGTCAGCTCGTGTCGTGAGATGTTGGGTTAAGTCCCGCAACGAGCGCAACCCACGTTTTTAGTTGCCAGCATTTAGTTGGGCACTCTAGAAAGACCGCCGGTGATAAACCGGAGGAAGGTGTGGATGACGTCAAGTCATCATGCCCCTTACACCCTGGGCTACACACGTACTACAATGCTACGGACAAAGGGCAGCAAACTCGCGAGAGCTAGCAAATCCCATAAACCGTGGCTCAGTTCAGATCGTAGGCTGCAACTCGCCTACGTGAAGTAGGAATCGCTAGTAATCGCAGGTCAGCATACTGCGGTGAATACGTTCCCGGGCCTTGTACACACCGCCCGTCACACCATGGAAGTTGGCCATGCCCGAAGTCGTTACTCCAACCCTTGTGGAGGAGGACGCCGAAGGTGGGGCTAATGACTGGGGTGAAGTCGTAACAAGGTAGCCGTACCGGAAGGTGCGGCTGGATCACCTCCTAACAGGGAGACAACAAAATGTTTAATATTATTATTTTGTCACCTTAGGTCGATCGGTATCTCACGTTCTTAATTTGTTAAGAATTTCATTTCCTAAGTTTTTCTAGGTCACACCCATTATTTTCCTGGGCCATTAGCTCAGGTGGTTAGAGCGCACCCCTGATAAGGGTGAGGTCCCTGGTTCAAGTCCAGGATGGCCCATATCTCTATGTTGGGGGTATAGCTCAGTTGGTAGAGCGCCTGCTTTGCAAGCAGGATGTCAGCGGTTCGAGTCCGCTTACCTCCACTGATTACCACCTCTTCCATAACCGGTATAAAGGAAAATGTTTTGAGTTGTGATCATTATTCTGAACGAATCTAGCTTCCTAATGAAATCATTAAGATGCTGGACTCATTGAATTAATTTCATTGTTTTCAGAGAACCTTGACAACTGCATAGATTATTTTTAAAGACAATAAGCATCTTTAATGATGCAGATTTATTATTTGTGCGAATGCATTAATAACAATTCTATTAAGCTGATGCTTCAATTTTTGAAGTTATTGGTCAAGCTACAAAGGGCTCACGGAGGATACCTAGGCACACAGAGGCGATGAAGGACGTGGTTACCTGCGATAAGTCTCGGGGAGTTGGAAGCACACTTTGATCCGGGAATTTCCGAATGGGGCAACCCCATGTACGGCCAACTGAATATATAGGTTGGTGCGAGCTAACCCAGCGAACTGAAACATCTTAGTAGCTGGAGGAAGAGAAAGTAAATAACGACTCCCTCAGTAGCGGCGAGCGAACGGGGAACAGCCCAAACCGATAGTCTTGACTATCGGGGTTGTGGGACAGCAATATGGATCAGCAAGTCTAGAAGAAACGTTTGAATGGCGTGCCACAGAGGGTGAAAGCCCCGTAATCGAAAGATAAGTTGACCTAGCTGTATCCCGAGTAGCACGGAGCACGTGGAATTCCGTGTGAATCTGCGAGGACCACCTCGTAAGGCTAAGTACTACTGTGTGACCGATAGTGAAACAGTACCGCGAGGGAAAGGTGAAAAGAACCCCGGGAGGGGAGTGAAATAGAACATGAAACCGTGAGCTTACAAGCAATGGGAGCCCGACTAATCGGGTGACCGTGTGCCTGTTGAAGAATGAGCCGGCGACTTATAGGCACTGGCGGGTTAAACCGGAAATGGTGGAGCCACAGCGAAAGCGAGTCTTAATAGGGCGTTTGTCAGTGTTTATAGACCCGAACCCTGGTGATCTAACCATGGCCAGGATGAAGCTTGGGTGATACCAAGTGGAGGTCCGAACCGACTGAAGTTGAAAATTCAGCGGATGAGCTGTGGTTAGGGGTGAAATGCCAATCGAACCAGGAGCTAGCTGGTTCTCCCCGAAATACGTTGAGGCGTAGCGTCTAGTGCTCCAGCAGGGGGGTAAAGCAACCATTTCGGTGCGGGCTGCGAAAGCGGTACCAAATCGATATGAACTCTGAATACCCTGTGTGTAACTAGGCAGTCAGACTGTGGGGGATAAGCTCCATAGTCAAGAGGGAAACAGCCCAGACCGCCAGCTAAGGTCCCAAAATTAACGCTAAGTGATAAAGGAGGTGGGATTGCCCAGACAACCAGGAGGTTTGCCTAGAAGCAGCCATCCTCAAAGGAGTGCGTAATAGCTCACTGGTCGAGCGATCCTGCGCCGAAAATGAACGGGGCTAAGCGTTATACCGAAGCTGCGGATAAATTTATTTATGGTAGGGGAGCGTTCTATGTAGGGTGAAGCGTTAGCGTAAGCGGACGTGGACAGCATAGAAGTGAGAATGTCGGCTTGAGTAGCGAAAACATGGGTGAGAATCCCATGCCCCGAAACCCTAAGGGTTCCTCCGGCAGGCTCGTCCGCGGAGGGTTAGTCTGGACCTAAGGCGAGGCCGAAAGGCGTAGTCGATGGATAACAGGTCAATATTCCTGTACCAGATGTGTTTTGAGAAGGGGGACGGAGAAGGCTAACCAGGCCAGATGTTGGTTACTGGTTCAAGCGTTCGAGGCTTTGAGAGATGGAGAAAACATCTTGAGCTAAGGCGTGAGTACGAGCTGCTACGGCAGCGAAGTTGGTGATGTCATGCTTCCAAGAAAAGCCCTATACTCGTTAAGACACAAATGCCAGTACCCGAAACCGACACAGGTGGGGTGGTAGAGAATACCGAGGGGCGCGAGATAACTCTCTCTAAGGAACTCGGCAAAATGGCCCCGTAACTTCGGGAGAAGGGGTGCCAGCGAGAGCTGGTCGCAGTGAAGAGGCGCAAGCGACTGTTTACCAAAAACACAGGTCTCCGCTAAGTCGCAAGACGATGTATGGGGGCTGACACCTGCCCAGTGCCGGAAGGTTAAGGAAGCTGGTTAGCTTTTAGTGAAGCTGGCGACTGAAGCCCCGGTGAACGGCGGCCGTAACTATAACGGTCCTAAGGTAGCGAAATTCCTTGTCGGGTAAGTTCCGACCCGCACGAAAGGTGTAACGATTTGCGCGCTGTCTCGGAGAGAGGCTCGGCGAAATAGAATTGTCTGTGAAGATGCGGACTACATACACCCGGACAGAAAGACCCTATGAAGCTTTACTGTAGTTTGATATTGTGCTCGGGCTCTGAATGCGCAGAATAGGTGGGAGACGTTGAAATAGTGCTTGTGGGTACTATTGAGTCATCGGTGAGATACCACTCTTTCAGAGCTAGGGTTCTAACGCTTACCCGTTATCCGGGAAGCGGACAGTATCTGATGGGCAGTTTGACTGGGGCGGTCGCCTCCTAAAAGGTAACGGAGGCGCACAAAGGTTCCCTCAGGCTGGTTGGAAATCAGTCGTTGAGTGCAAAAGCAGAAGGGAGCTTGACTGTGAGACCTACAAGTCGAACAGGGACGAAAGTCGGTTTTAGTGATCCGACGGTTCTGCGTGGAAGGGCCGTCGCTCAACGGATAAAAGTTACTCTAGGGATAACAGGCTGATCTCCCCCAAGAGTTCACATCGACGGGGAGGTTTGGCACCTCGATGTCGGCTCATCGCAACCTGGGGCTGAAGTCGGTCCCAAGGGTTGGGCTGTTCGCCCATTAAAGCGGTACGCGAGCTGGGTTCAGAACGTCGTGAGACAGTTCGGTCCATATCCGGTGTATGCGCAGGAATATTGAGAGGATTTCTCCCTAGTACGAGAGGACCGGGAGGAACGCACCTCTGGTGTGCCAGTTATCGTGCCAACGGTAAACGCTGGGTAGCCATGTGCGGAGTGGATAACCGCTGAAAGCATCTAAGTGGGAAGCCCACCTCAAGATGAGTATTGCCATGGCTTAAGCCAGTAAGGTCACGGGAAGAACACCCGTTGATAGGCTCTACGTGGAAGCTTGGTAACAAGTGCAGCGGAGGAGTACTAATAGACCGAGGGCTTGACCAAATAAACTTAATTTATTGTCTTTAATTTATATAATTTTCTATGCAGTTCTCAAGGTTCACACTATCCTGGTGTTCATGGCGATGTGGAACCACTCCGATCCATCTCGAACTCGGTTGTGAAACGCATCAGCGGCGAAAATATTTAGGGGGTAGCCCCTTGAGAAAATAGCTCAATGCCAGGTAAAAATATTTAAAGGGTTTACTCTTTTTGAGTAAGCCCTTTTTTATTTTTGGCATTTAGGGCACCAATGGGTACTTCTTCCAGTAATTTTTTGTCTTTCAATTAAATTTCCACATTTACGACATTCTTTTCCAGTTCTCCTATAGACATTTGTCTGTAAACCAAAATTCCCATTCTCTCCTTCCAAGTCCCTAAAATCGCTAAATGTCGTCCCCCCTGAACCTATACTTTTTTTTAATACAGTTACAATTGATTCTTTGAGCTTGATTAACTCATTCTTCTTTATTGTTCGAGCTTCCCTAAAAGGTGAGATGCCAGCAGAGTATAAACTTTCATCAGCATAAATATTACCTATACCTGCCACTATTGTTTGATCAAGTAAAATAGATTTTATAGATTTTGTTCTTTTTGAAATAACTTTCTTAAGATAATTTGCATCAAAGTCTTTAGAAAATGGTTCTGGTCCTAATGAGCCTAATCCTTTAATTATATTGTTAAGCGATAGGCCTTTATTAATCCACCACATTTGACCAAAACTTCTTACGTCAACGTACCTAAGCTCATTATTATTTTTATCGAAAAATCTTATTCTTGTATGTTTACAAGGATGAGTCGAATTTTCAATAAATTTGAAATATCCAGTCATTCTTAGATGAACTACAAGAAATCCATTATTTTGTGAATTTTCTAGAGGAAATTGAGTATTCTCATTTTGAACTTCTTTTAAATGAGCTATTAAATATTTTCCTCTTCTATCCCATTTATAAATAAGTGAATTTTGAAGTCCTTTAATGAATTCTTCTTTGTTTTTTGGAAATGCAACAGTCGAATCCCTACAGACTTCTACTTTTTTAATAATAAAGTTATTAAGTTTTTGCTCTAAACCTCTTCGAACAGTTTCTACTTCAGGTAATTCAGGCAATTATTTAAGCTTTCTCTAATTCACTTTCAGCAAAATTGTTTGTATTTGCTCCACCATCAGTTCCGCTTATTCCAGCGTAATTTACTTTATCGAATCTGACTACACAGTTATATTTAATACCTGAGGTATCAACTGAAGCTACTTTACCTATTTCATTATACCAATATGATTCTGGTCTTTTTACTCTTACGAGATCTCCTCTTGAAATAGCCATTACTATTAATTTAACTCTTTGTAGAATAACCCATCATTAATATTCTTAGACAAATTATTCACACATATTAATTAAAAGTTTCAACAAAAATCATTTATTAAATTATTTTCGAATTCCTCTTTAGCAGGCTTACTTCCCATCCATTTTCTTCCCGGTATTCTTACATCTAATTCATCTTTATCACAATTGATTGAAAGAATCAGTTTTTTATTTTCTTGATTTAGTACGTTTAAAACTTTTCTACCTTTAATATCTTTATTTGGTTTACTTTGGATAATTATAGGACCATAAATTTTTTTATCTAACTCATGAAAGTGATTACTTTTTTTATTTTCAGTTGTTTTATAGTTTTTTGAATTAATTGTGTTGTTTTTTCTTATTATGAGCTTTTTACCCACTTTTATTGAATCAGGATTATTTAGATTATTTATCTCTATCAGATCTATTAATTTTAAATTATATTTGTTCGATATCGCAGTAAGATTTTCACCAGTTTGAACAATATGATAATTATTTATTAAATCTGATTGTTTTGTAAGATTATCAGTAGATTCGGAGATAACAAGATTTTGACCAACAAAGATATAATTTTCATTTTTTAAATTATTCAATTTAATAATTAAATCTTTATTTATTGAATAGAATTTTGAAATACTTGATAATGTTTCTCCACTTTTTACAATATGAATTTTTTTTATTTCAGTTTTTTCTTCAGTAATTGATTCTTTTCTAGCAATATTCTCAATTTCATTTTGTGGTGAAAATATTTTTTCTTCTGATTTTACCAATGAATGATTAAAAAAATTAATAAATATGGCAACTACTAAAAATGCAAATTTCATAAAACTCACTATTTATTTAAAGATAATCTTTAAATTTAAAATCGCTAGGTTTTTGAAAATAATTTAATTAATTTAAACCTGAAAAATCAACTTTAAAAATTTCTTTACTCTTTCGTAGGGAGGATACCGCAGATTTGAATCAAATAAAAAACCTTTAAAAGTAATAGATTTTTGATTTGAAAAATTTCGAAATCCTTCTTCTCCATGAAATTTACCAATACCACTTTGCCCAACGCCTCCAAACGGTAAATTTGGAATAAGGACTGGTAACATCACATCATTTATACAAATTGTTCCTGAGCTGGTAACTTTTGAAATATGATTATGGATTTTTTTATTGCCTCCAAATAAGTAGATTGCTAATGGTTTTGATGTTTGACTAATCTGTTTTAAAGCTGATTCTTTATCATTGATTCCAATTATTGGAAGTAGTGAACTGAATAGTTCTTTTTGCAAAATATCATTTTCATTTAATTTAGTTCTCAAAATTGTAGGAGATATTTTCAACTTTTTTTTACTAAAATTCCCCCCAAATAAAATTCTCTTTTCTTTTTTATATTGATCGAGAATTTTTAAAGTTGATGTAAATTGCTTTTTCTCTAATTTTGATAAGTTTTCGGAAATAATTGGATTATCTCCGTAAAAACTTACTATGTATTTCTTTAATTTTTCTATAAAAATAGTTTCAATTTCTTTATCTACAAAGATATGATTAGGAGCCATGCAGGATTGACCAGAATTAAAGAATTTTCCCCAAATAATTCTTTTTGCAGCTACTTCTAAATTTGCATTTTTGAAAATAATTACAGGATTTTTTCCACTTAACTCAAGAGTTAATGGAGTTAAGTTTTTTGAAGCTAATTTCATTATGGATTTTCCAGTTTCAGTACTTCCTGTGAAAAATATGTGGTCAAAATTTTGTTTAATTAATTTTATGGATTGTTTATAGTCACCCTCTATTGTCATTAGGACATCTTTATTGAAATATTTGGAAGTAAGCTTTTTAATAAGTTTTGAAGTTGCAGGACATTTCTCTGATGGTTTTATAACTGCAGTATTTCCCGCTGAGAAAATATTTACCAATGGCTTTAAAACATAAAGTAATGGATAATTATAAGGACCAAGAATTAAGACACATCCTAGAGGTTCATAAATAACTTTGGATGATGATGGAAATAGATAAAAAGGCGTATCAATCTTTTTTGGTCGCATCCAAGAATTGAGTTTCTTTTTTATGAGTGAAATTTCTTCTTTCACTAAAAGGATTTCTGAAAGCCCCTCAATTTCAGATTTGCTGAGATCAACAAAAAGTGATTTAATTATCTCTTTTTTATTTTCATTCAAAAGTTTAGAAACTATATTGATATGATGGATTCGCCATTTTATATCTTCAGTTTTACCAGTGAGAACTGTATTTTTTAATTTATAGATGTCTTCTAAATGAAATTTATCAGAAATTTTCATTTTTTACCTTTTAATAGTATTAAATATATCAGAGGATAAATTGGAAATAACTAAGGTTTTTAGGCAGTTAAATCAAAGCGAATGATTTATGAGAAATAATCAAATTTATTAATATTGCTTTTAAAAATTCAAATTTTTCTTAGTTACTATATTTCTATGAGGGAAAATTTTTCAATTAGATTGATATCTATAAATGAAATACCAGAAGTCACAAACTGGGCAAGGTTAGAAGGATTTTCTCCTGGAATGGATGATTTATCAATTTATAGAAATACAGATAAACAAGGGGTATGGGTAGCTTGTCTAGACAATAATCCTATAGGTTCTATTGCGTGTATAAAATATAATTCCTCGTATGGTTTTATAGGTTTATTTATCGTTAAAAAAGAGTTCCGAAATAATGGATATGGAGTGAGATTATGGAAACATGCCCTCGAATATTTGAAAAATGTTGATTGTATTGGTCTTGAGGCTGCCCCAGATAGATTAAATGATTACGCAAAGTGGGGGTTTAGAAAATCTTCCATTACAAATCGATGGAAATTAAATGGTTCTCAAGATTTACCATTGAGAAATTTCTATAAAGATCAATTTCATTCTTTTAAAGTTGTCCCGGGTAATAAAATTTCTTCTGAAGCAGTCTTAATTTATGATGATCAGAGAGAACCTAGTCCCAGACCACATTTTCTAAATGACTGGTTGAAAAATTCTCATGGTAATGTTAGTGCAATTGTCGATAATAATGGGATGTGCCATGGATTTGGCAGGATAAGACCTTGTGTATTGGAGGATAATGGGCAAGGCTGGAGAATTGGCCCTCTTTTAGCGGATACTCCACCACTTGCTGAATTATTAATAAGGGAGTTAGTTGGTGATTTAGATGCTCAAATCTTATTGGATTGCTCTAATCTGAACCCTTATGCAAATTATCTTTTATCAAGTTTGGGATTTGAGGAAATATCAAAAACTTACAGAATGTATAAAGGCATTCAACCTCCCTGCCCTATGAATCAAGTATACGGACTTGCCTGCTTGGAACTAGGGTGATTTCCTTTAAAGCGTTCATTTCCCCTTTTATTTCTGTAATACTGAAAGAAGTTTGTTTGATTAAGATTAACTTCCAAAAGGTTTCAAAATTTTTTCTACAATATCGGCGTTGATTATAGTGATCTCTCCATTGTCAATATTGGCAACTTGGAACAAGGTCCATGAATTTGGATTTCTAGCTCCTCCAATACAGTTGATAACTTGACCAACCCAATAATTTACACCCTTTTCTTTAGTACCTTCGCAATTTTCTTTTTTAATTGCAACATAATCACCAGGCCTAACGAAAAGAAACTCAGGAGTTGCCGAGCACACAATAAATAACTAATAGTATATACGTACTATAGCAAATTATTGGTTTTGTTGCTGAGCTTTGAATTATTTAGCAAACTGGGGGTAATTCAAAAATAAAATGGAATCAACTGAAATTGCTATATTTTCAACATTATTGGGGTTAATTCTAGCTTTAACTGACGCTTATATAGAAAGAAATATTCCTGGATAATATTTCCAATTCATTTCTTAAATTAAATAAGATTTAAGCTGGTCTAATATGTCGGCACGGTTGGAAACTAATTTTGTAAAAACTAAATATATTAACCCTCCCATTGCGAGCCTTCCATTAATTTTTTCTAATTGCTTTAGTTTTCTCAAAAATTACTCTTGCGGTTAAACAAAATTTAAAGGGTATAGAAAATAAAAAAGTATTGATTACTTCAAAATTAAAAAAAAATTAAAGAAATATTATTTCAAACGCGAATTAGATTTAAAGCCAAGCTTCTTTCATCTCAAGATAAAGTCTCTCGCTCTCAGCAGAATTAATTTTGCTTTCTGAGTAGGATTGTTGCTGTTGCTGTTGTTGCTGCTGAGTTGAGTTAGTATTAGAATTTTGGACTTCGCTCATTAGAGTTATTAAATATTTGTGTTTATTCTCTCATATTTAGAGCTTTTTTTGTCAACTTAAATTCTTAAATTTTATTTAAATTTTCTACGTTTTAAATATGCCTGTTTTGAACGAAGTTATTTCGCTACAGTAGTTTTGGCATATAGGAATTTAACTTCCCAATATACAATTCCAAGGAAGATAGCACTTGCAATAATAATTTCAGAAATGGCTAACATTTTATTTTTCAATTCTAATTTAATTTTGGTATCAATTTACACAGAATGCAATAGGTACTAATTACATTTTAGATTTTAAAAAATTTTATTTAATAAAATAACGCGTCGAAATAATATAAAATTTTAAGTTAGATACATATTATTTTCGTGGGAAATTTCATAAATTCAACAACTCTTATACCTTTAATACCTTTAGTAACCTCTTTATTTATTCTTATTTTATTGGCAAGTTTTAACAGAACAGTTAACAGGTTAACAAAACCAGTTACTGCACTGGTTGCATTATCTTTATTAAGTTCTGCTTTTATAAGCTCATTTGACTACTTTAAGAAAATAGAAGAAGAATTAGTTTTGTCTGAATTTCTCAAATTTTTTGAAGAAAAAAATTTAGTTATACATCTTAATTTAGTAAATGAAAAAATTATAATTTTTTTCTCATTAATTATGATGTTAATTATTGGAATATCTTTTTATAAATTGCCTAGAAAAAAAGGTTATATCTCATTAATGATTAGCCTAGGATTAATTTCTTCTTCGGTGATACTATCAATATTGCTAATAGATTTCTCAGCACTAATTTAAACTGTTGTAAGCATTGACAAGGCTTCGTTAAGTTCTTGGACATGATTTAATTCATCTTGAGCAATTTCTTTTATTTTTTGATCATTTGGATTTTCTATTAAATATTTGGAATAAGTTTCAAATGCATGTTCTTCGATTTTTATATTGACATCATAAGCATTAGCTGGAGAGAGGAAATAATAAAAAACCATGATCCAGTAATAGGCAAGCACAAGGTGCCTCGCAAAAAATCTGTCAATCCAGAATCTATCTCCTCCTCTTTTCTCCATTTCTTTAAGATGCTCAGTTTCGTTAATAGCTTGATAAAAATGTTCTTTCATTAAAATCATTGTTTTCTCATTTTTAATTCCAAGGGATTCTTTAAAATGAAGAACTGAAAGAAATGCAAAATAAGGTGATCTAGCAATAACTTCTAAAACCCAAAATCTTTGTAAAGATCTACCAGAGTATATGAAGTCTAAGAAGTTAACTGTACTATTCAAAATCAAAGAGTTTAATTTCTTCATGAATTTAGTTTTCTTTAAGTATAATTACTCAGCCGCTCTAGGACTATAATTTATTGAAGTAATTAACCAAAAATTAATATTTATAGTCAAAAATTTGTTATTTCCATTGAAATATTTTTTTTTCATGCATTAATTGGATAGATAAAAATTTTATATGACAACTACTGAAAAAATTGCAAATGCCAAAAAGAGGATTGATGAATTAGAAAGACTTATAAAATTTTGGAATGATTCAGACCATGATGATGCAAAAATAGTAAATTTTTCAAGGAACATTGAAAATAAAGTTGCTTAGATTGTTATGATTAAGGCTAATTAAGTTTATCTTCTTAAAGTGATTCAATATCTTTGAGGTTTCGAATATTGTTTAATTTATAAATAGAGCAATTAAACCTATTTTCAAAAACGGTAAGGAAGAAATAATCTAAAAGAAAAATAAATATGAAAACCTTTTCAAAAAAATATTTAGTGCCGATTAAATTTATACCATGGGTTTTTTGGGTATTTATATCTTTTATGAGTTTATATTTGTGTAAGATAGCCTGGGTAAATTGAATAATTAATGGATCTAGCTTCTCCTTAACCAACCAGGAGCACCGCCAAACCAATCCGATATATCATCTTCATTAGGGTTGAAATGATTTTCTTTATCTAGTCCATCTATCCCAAATGATTGTAAGAGGTTATCAATCCCCCCATCATTTTTTGTACCATTCCTTCTAAAGCTGTTAGCTTTTTTCAGCCAAAGAGAAATTGTCGAATTATGGTGTGCAAATTTCTCAACAAATATCCTTTCTTCTAATGTAATTGATTTATCTTGAGCAATTCTTTTAATTATTCCTTGGATTTTTAGTCTTTTTGCATTACTAAGAAGCATTTTTGGATTAATTCATTATTCTTTTTATAGGAAGGATTACTAAATATATCTTGTCAATGTTAATTTCAACAAATTGGCTATTTTAAGAGGTTTTTAAGCAAGAAAAGTCTTAAGACACTAAAATAAGGGATCAATAAGTTACATATGATACTTTTATTCATTTGTCAAACTTATAATTCTTGCAAAATAGATAAAAAAAATCAATCCATTCTCAAAGACACTTTAAAATTAAGAAAAAGTCGATTCAATTGTTGCATACTAGTAAATCTGTACTATTATTAGTACAGATGTATTATTAAGACATGAAAGTGATTTCATCTTCTCCTTATGCCCCTTTTAATTTAAAAGAGTGGAATTTTCTAATAAGCAAAAATGTAAAGTTTGAAAATACTCCAATAAAGATTCAAAAAAAAATTTATAGAACTTCTACTTTAAAAAAGATTGAAAAAGATAAACTTTTGCAAGAGAAGAATGAATTGCACCAACAAATGCAACTTGTATTCGGATAGGAAAATATTAACTAACAATCTTTTTATTGAATATTATTTTACGAGATCCAATTTTTTGTTAGATTAGTAGAAATACAAGTAGGATTTAATTTGGCTGTTGATCGAGAACTTTTAAAAGAAGTTACCCAAGAACTTTGGAATACCGTAAAAAAACTAAGACCTGAAATAGATCGGCAAACTCGACTTCAATTAGTTTTAAAGGCCTTATTAACTATTGGAGATTTACCAGATCAAATGCAAGCTGCCATGGTAGTAGGTGTTTGCGCAGAAATGGATAAAAGTGATGTTGATAATGTGGAAACTAATTCACAAACTAAAGATTCAAGCGGAGTTGATACTTCTACAGGCAGAAAAGTAGTTAGAAGAAGTTCAGCTAAATAAACCTTAAACGATCATCCTTTAATTTTCTTTGATTCGTTTTTATTAAGTCTATTGAATAGGTAATATGAAATTACAATTAAGAGAGGAACGAATATTGAATGTAAAGTCATCATTAATTCTGTTTGGCCCATTCCTATAAGATTTGACTCGTTTGGAAGTTGTTCTGACCAAGTGCCAACTAAATGCCAGGCTTGAGGAATCGATAAGAAAAACATATAAGAGCTATAAGTTAAGTTTATGTTCAGATAAAGATTATCATTGTTGAACGTTTTTGCTTTCTTTATTCTTATTTCTTAACTAAGTATTTGTAGAGTTATAAAAAAGAACTTGATTCATAAATTTATTTTCTTAAGAAGAGTTTTAAATTCTTTTTTACCAATAATTTTTTCAGCTGCGTAAGCTCCACTTGCTGAAACAGCAGGAATTCCAATACCTGGAAATGTACTTGCACCGCAAGTAAATAAATTTTTCACTGGAGTTTTGCAGCCTGGGAAAAGACCTTTTGCTGCAGATAATGCAGGGCCATAACTACCGCAATAGGTATTGGTGAATTTTTTATGAGTGATTGGGGTCCCTAGCATCTTTAAATCAATCCTTTCATCTATATCAGGGATGAATTTTCGCACTGCATTAAGGAATATTGAACATCTTTCTTCTTTCAACTTTTTATATTCTAATCCCTTTGTATTTAGGTTTTCCCAAATTTCCCAAGGTTCATTTGCGGGAGTATACCCATGAAGAACATGTTTTCCTTCAGGAGCCATATTTTTATCTAAAACAGATGGGATTGAAAATACAGCTATATTTCTTTCTGCAGTTATACCTTTTTCCCACTCATCAACATGTATCGCATGTATTGGCAAATTTTCAAGACCATCAGCATCAAAACCTAGATGAATATGAAGGAAAGAATCACATTTATTAGGGTTCAAAACTTTTGTATTCCATTTTTTTGAAATTTCATTTGGAATTAACTTTTTTAAATTCCAAACATCAGTATTCGTGATAACAGATTCACAACTATAACTAGAACCATTATTAAGAGTTATTCCTGTGGCTAAATTTTTATTGAAGTTAATTGTCTTTACTCTCGAAGAAAGAATTAATTCTCCTCCATTTTTTTTAAATCCATTAATTAAGGCTTTTACGATAGATTCACTACCTCCTTTGGGGTATTCAAGGTATGAATTTGGTTCAAACCATTCGTTAAATAAAGTAGCCATCGCAGCTGTATTTGTATCATGCATTGACATGCCACTTATCAAAAAGCTCAATAAATCGACCCAATTTCTGAGAAAGGGATCCTCTAGATGATTATTTACTAAATTCCCAAAGCCTTTATTAATTTTTGGTATTTGATTGATATTAGGTAAAAATTTTGAGGTTAAATTTATTAGATCTAAGAAATTTATTGATTCGGGAGAAAATGAGAGTAGAGGTATTTCATTTATTATTTGGCTAAGAGGTTTTATCCCGGAAATAAATGATTCCCATTCTTTAACAGATTTCTCACCTCTTAAAGTTTTAATTATTTGTTTAAAAGGTTCTTCCCCCACATCAAGATTAAAATTGCCTTCTGGGACAATTACTTGCCAACCTTTGTATTGAAATAGTTCAACTTCTTCATCAAGTAATTTAAGAATTTGCCCCAGGGGATTAGTTGTCGGCCATTTACCTATTCCACTCCACAATGAAGGACCTGATTCGAAAGTGTAACCTTTTCTTTTGAAACTGTGAGCAACACCTCCCGGCTGAGTATGTGCTTCACAAATAAGAACCTTTTTGCCTGATAAAGCTAGAATTGAACCACAGCATAATCCACCTAAACCACTACCAACTATTACAACATCAAATTTATCCATTAAATATTTACTTTACTGTTCTCGTAAAACTAACGCGTTTTAGACAAATGTATTAGTTGAAGTTGTAATACTTAGAACAACAGCAAGGAAAAAAATGTAAGGGACGACTTTTAGAGGTACGTATCCTTGGCTTTTAGAGATAAAATCCATCTATTTAGTTACTTTATGTAAATATATTAACGAGATCTTGTTCCTTATGTGTGCCAAAAAATTATTTTTTTTGAAATATATTGAAACAAAGAAATCTTTTTGGAGAGATTTTTTAACTAAGAACATTTTTTATGAAGTTATCTTAGTATTTGATTCTTAGATTAAAATCTGTTATGAAGCACTTCCCTGATATTAATGAGATAAAACTATTAGAAAAAAATTCCCAAAAAAATGGTAGCGGAATTGTATATGAGGAATTATTAGGAATATGGAATTTTAAGTATGTATGGGGAAAGGAGTCAGATGAAATCAAAAATATACCCAGTTCGATTCTCCAAGTATTGTCTGCAAGACTCGAATTGAAAAGTAAAAATAAAGAGGATCAAATAAATTATGAAATAAAAAATTCAATTAATTTCGGATTATTAAATATTACTTTTATTGGCAGCGCAGAATTAAAAGGGACTAGACCTTTATTGGCTTTCTATTTTGAAGAATTGAAAATTAGTATTAGTAGTTTTCCTATACTTAATAAGGAATTAAAAAAACCAGAAGATAAAAAAATGCCTTTTTTCTCACTTGTAGGAATTAGCACTAAAGATAATTGGTTATGTGCTCGAGGCAGGGGCGGAGGGCTTGCAATATGGGTTAAGTCTTAATTTAGTGGTATTCTCCTGGATGATCTACCTTTCTTACGGTAACTTTATCAACTTTTTGTCCATTAAATCTTAAGAGATCATCTCCTGAAAAGTCATAACCTAAGCGTTGACCTATTAGGGCTACATCATCTGCTGTAGAGGATGTCGTAACCTGTTTTTTTAATTTTTCATCAGATTGCATCTTAATTAAAAATTTTCTTATTTCAGAAAAACTCATTCCTAGAATTTGATTGATTGATGTTAAAGAAATTTATAAAATCTTTTTCTTAGCAAGAACAAGATAAATAGATAATCATTATACTAAATTTATGACTTATTTATTCCTCTATATAGTTGGCATAATTTTAATATGGTGGATATATCGTGTAGGTTGGCTTGAGGCGCTCAAAACAGTAGTTAAAGTTATAGTTCCCTCAGCGCTTATTATTTTATTTAACATAAAAGCCGGAAGATTACTTTTTAAAAGTCCTGTAGTCGGTTTATTAAGCGCTTTGCCTACCTCTATTTTTATTTTTAGAGGTTCATTGCCTTTAGTTAGTTATATAAATAACTGGATTGAAAATAAAATAAATAAGTATGATGATTCGGAAGTTATAGATACTGATTCTATGCCTTTAGATGATTAATTTAATTTAATTCAATCAAAACCTAGAAATAATTCTTTGTGTACAACAAGAACATCAAATAAAGTTGTTCCATGAATAGGACTTAATGGGATTTTGTCTATATTGAATGCTTCTGCGCAAATTAAATGAGCATCCCATTTTGTATTGTGATCACTTATTTCAATTGACCACTCAATTACTTTTTTGAAATGATCTGGCATCTCCGAACCAATTTTTCTGCAAATTTGACATAGAACTGACAAAAGAGGAGGTTTTGACGGCCTTTTTAAATCTTTAATAAGACTAGGTTGTGTAAAAACACTTGTATAGCGGATGTAGTCTATCAATTCATATTCTTCTTTAGTAAGAGCTGCTTTATCTAATGCTCTTTCAAATTCGTCTATGGGGGTTATGGGCCTATCCAAGATATTATTTTTTGCTGTTTTCTGAATCTACTGTTTCTTGATTAATTTGATTGGTTTGATTGCTTTCTATAGATTTAGGAGATTTATCTTTATCTTCTTCGTTCATAACTTGATCTATTTCATTTTGAAATTCATTCGACGCTTTTTTAAGACTTTTCAAAGTTTTACCAAGCTGTTTTCCTAATTCAGGAAGCTTTTTTGGACCAAAAATTAAAAGAGCTAAGATAAGTATTACAGTAACTTCAGGTAAACCTACACCAAAAATATTCATAACTGATAACTATTTAACTAATTAGGAAATCTACTATTAAATATAGTCAAATCATGTAAAAATTTCATTCTCGGAATAGCTTTTTTAATATTAAAAAATTTTGAAAAATATTATTGTTATTAATACTCCTTTAAAGAAAACTAACCAAAGTAATTGATAATCACTCAATTTGAATTTTTTTTGGTACCAATTTATAAGAGTTTTATGTTTATCTATTAATTTTCTCATTTTTTTTTCCGAGATTATTTATTACTATCACTTATTTTATCTTAATTTCTTTTGTTATTATTTTATAGAAACCCTAGATTCTACTCAAATTAGATTATTCTATTAAATTTAATCTTTTTCTAAATTAATTTTTTTCTAAATTTTTGAAACTATTCGCTAAATATCTGCTATTTAAAAAATGAAGTACTTATTTGTTGTTTTTTACCTTTTTTTTCTAATTTATCCAGCTGAAGCCGTTACTACAAAAATGTTTAAAGTATTGGATACGTGTGCAAGATATCGACTCGGCGAGATTAATGCTGATGAGGCTATAGAAAAACTAAAATTAACGAATTCTTCAGCTAGTCAGTCAAAGGACCTAGTAAAAAAATATTGCTCAGTATTCACTCCAAATGAAAAAATTGAGTTTTAATTTTAGCAATACATATTTAATTATTCTTTTTTGAATAATCTTTAGCTTTGTTTCGTATTTCCTTAACTTTTTTAAAATTAGTTATTTTTAAGTTAAAAATAACTCCCAAAAAAAGAATAAGAAATAAAAAAATATAAATTATTAATTCCATATTATTGAATTAATAAATTCACACTAGTTAAATTCACCTTAGTTTATTTCAATAATTTTTAAGTATCTTTTAAAACAAAATAACTGACTTTAATATCAGTTATTTACTTTAAGGCCACAATAAAAACATATTAACCTCTAATATGGAATTTTATGATAACTGTTGTGCAGGTTGGAGATAAAATTCCAGAATTTTCTTTACTGGACCAAAATGGAGTTAAAAGATCAAATAAGGGATTAAAAAATCCCCTTGTTTTGTTCTTTTATCCAAAAGATGATACGCCTGGTTGCACTATTGAAGTTTGCGGATTTAGAGATAAATATGACTTATTTAAAGTATTAGGTGCACAAGTTTGGGGAGTAAGTAATGGAAGTGCCTCAAGTCATTTAGCATTTGCCAACAAAAATAAATTACAATATCCATTACTTTGTGATACGAATGACGCTCTTAGGAAAACTTTTAAAGTACCTAAAGTATTAGGTTTTATGGATGGTAGGGTAACTTACGTTATCGATCGCAAAGGGACAGTTAGGCATATTTTTAGAGATTTATTGAACGGTCCCGAACACATAAAAGAGGCTATTAGAGTACTTAAAGAAATTCAAAATCAATAAATTATTATTCAAAGAATTTTAGATAAATAACTTTTGTTTTATTATGGTTTCAGATTTTTTAAATATATGAATAAAATTGGAATGCAAGCTGTTGATCTTGCTATTGAAAATGGAGTGGACCTTGACGGTACTCCAATCCCTCAAAAAATGCTAGATCTATACAATAGAATTATGGATGAGGAGAATAAAAGACAAAGGAGTGGTGTTAAAAAATCAATGAGAAATAGATGCGTCAAAACGGGTTCTAAGCATTTTGATAAAGAAACATTGAATCAATTATTAATAGACTCGGGATGGGAAGGTCTTAAAGAAAAGGAAATTTTATTTTTTTATAATTAAAAAAAATTTTTTTTAATTATCTTAAAAATTATTTTTGATAATTATTTATTTAAATTAAGCAACTGAGAAATAATTAAATATGCTTTTAGATCTAATTTTTTGAATTATTTAAACCATCCTTTTTTTATGGAAATTATTTTCTCTTTTTCAGTTTTTGTTTTATTACTTGCTTTTTTGAAAGCCAAGTTGGATTCTATAACTGTAACTATTGATATAAAAAAAAGACCAGAAATTCCAATTATTTGTTCACTTTGAGAGGGTTCTGAATCTCCTTGTAAAAAAAAACCTAAAGCGAACCATGCACTACTAGCAGTGATGGTAAAAAAATAGGGTTTCCATCTTCTTTGATATAAGTAACCCGATCCTAAACCAGGTAGAAAATTTAAAAAAGATGCTACCCACCCTTTTGAAGATGCAAGTATTTCGTCTCTTGAGGGATAAGACATTATGTTAGGTATTTATTAAATGTGAATTTATATAAGCAAAAGATATTGCTGCACAAATTACCCAACTAAAGGGTAAGAACATTCTTATTTTTTCTTTATTATTGTTCATTTTATTAATTATGGAAAATATTTTTAAAATCTGTGGATTTAATAGATACCTTAAAACTGGAAGAATTAAAAAAGACGGTTTTTTAACCGTCTTTGAAAAAAGTAATTTCTCTAAAAATAAATTATTTATCTTTTGAGGCTGAGAGTACTTTAAGTTCTTTTTTTACTTCTTTTTCTCTCTCTTCAAGATGTTTTAGTTGAGCTTTAAAAGCATCTTCAAGTCTTACTTTTTGTGTTGTAATTTCATCAAGCTGTTCTTGATGTTGGTTTTTCTTTAACTCCTTCATTTCACTATCGGAAATAACATATACAGGTCGATATGAAGGAGTGTCAAAAAGAAGATCAAACATTGAATACATAAGTGACCTTTGAATTAGTACAAGTTCAATATCTGATAATTCTTTGGAATATGAAAGGATAAATACCGAAGATATTGATACGGCAAATACACCGAATTTCGGTTTACCTAACATAACCGCCCAGTATTTACCGATCGAATTTTAAGGTATGTTTTAAAGTATTAAGGAGATGATTCCAAAAATCTAAATCAAAAAGAATTAAAAATGGATTTAAAAATTACTAAAACATTAGTAATCCCATCCAACGAAATTAAGTGGCGATTTTCCAGATCTTCCGGTCCTGGAGGGCAAAATGTAAATAAAATTGAAAGCAGAGTAGAGATTATTTTTAATTTAGAAGATTCCAAAGTATTAAATGATTATCAGAAAGAAATTCTTAAGAGAAACTTGAAAAACAAATTAGTGAATAATAGCTTTCATTTAGCGGTTCAAGAACACAGAAATCAATTATTAAATAGGCAGCTAGCTTTAATGAAATTGAGTTCAATAATAAAAAATGCTTTAAATAAACCATTTAAATTAAGAAAATCTACAAAACCCACTAAAGCATCACAAAAGAAAAGAGTTGAGGTTAAGAAAAAACGTGGCGAATTGAAAAAAAGTAGACAAAAAGAAAAAACATATCAAGTATGAGAAAAATAAATATTTCCTTCACAAATTCTAATGAAAGCATATGATTAATTTAATTTCATTTTGGTTTATTGAATTCAAATAATGATTTTTGGTTAATTGACTCCAATTTTGTAGGGGTGATGCGTTTTTATAAAGATAAAGAGTATTCTGATAAATCTATTGCTTATATGTTTATTGAAGAAGGGATCATTATGGGAATTTATGGGGAAAATCCTCCATTAATGAAAACTAGAAAAAAAATTGTTATTGAAGAAGCAAGATTATTATGGCAAAAATTTTTAAATGAAGGTTGGCAAAAAACATACCCAAGATGGTAGAAATTTTTTACATCATACAACTTTTATTTAAAACCTGGATTTTCCTCTCAAAAGCCTAAAATTCAAAAAACAAAAAATAGCCATTAAAGATATTCCAAATATTCCACCAAGGGGATTCGTATTTATAGTCCCTGGACCAACCAACCATTTAGGTGAATTTTTTGATATTTCTAATAGCCCATTATTTGTAATAAACCATAATCCCACAAGTCCGCCATGTAATCCAATACAACCCCATAAAGAGTTCTTATCTTTTAATCTTATAAGAGATAATAAAATACCTAGCAAAAATAATCCAGTAAGTATGCTTAGCATCTGCAAAAAAGGCAAATCAAATCCTATATGAACTATGCTAAAAATTAATGCTTGTCCAAATATTGCTTTTTTTAATCCAAATTGTTTTTTTAATTCCTCCAGAAGCCAGCCTCTAAAAATAAGCTCTTCTGCGAATCCAACACCTAAAATGAGACAAATTGCATTTATAAAAGTATCTGTAGATATTGTTCCTATCCAATAACCCCATTTTGTTCCAATTATTGGAATTAAAATTAGAGATATAAGGATTATTGATAATAAGAAACCTCTTAAAAAAAAGATAAATAAATTTATATTTTTATCAATTCCAAGTAATTTCCAAGTATTGGTAACTCCCCAGCGCAATTCGAACCATTTTGGTAAAGAAAAAATATATATGAAGAAAGTAAAAATTGTTCCTATTAAAGAAAGATTTTCTTTGTCAACACCTAATAAAAAAATAGGAGTTGCCAAGATCCAACCACAAATGTACAAAAAAGGAATAAATAATATGGCTGATAATAGTTTTGGAGTTAAAAAAAACAAACCTAAATATGTATTTTTTATCCTTTCATAAAATATATTCATATCAATATTCTAAAATTTTTTATTATTTTAGATAATTTCAAAAATATAAATTTTGATCATTATTATAATTTCACAAAATAGTAAATTATTTAATATTTAATTTATTGTGGTTTCGCATGGCAGAATTATACGTTTTTCTTTAATTGAGAAATTAGAAGGTACTAAAAATTCTTTCTTTGAATTTGATAAAAAAGATGCCCACCAAGAGAAAGTACTATTGCTTAAAATTGCAAATTTTGAACATCTAATTAGATTAAAATCATTTTTAATAGAATCTGATTTTAAAATTGATATTTGCAAATCAGTAAAATAATTTTTGAGTCCTTTTATTAACTCCTTGCCATAACTTTGATCTTCACAAATTACAATAAAATTTTTTGACCCTTTAGAAAGAAAATATTCTATTGAGTTTTTGTAATAAGCAAGCTTGCAAATATTTAAGTTATTTATTGAAAGAAAGTCTCCTCCTCTAATATGAATCACTACATTTTGATTACAAATTTTTAGCTGTTCTTTATTAAATTTAATTTTTTTAAATTTTAATACACTGAACAAAGAATGAAGTTGATTATAGTCCCAATTTTGGTTGAAGTACCCGTCTAAAAATAATAATTTTTGGCTCAAAAAATAAGATTTATTTTGATTGAAATTCCTATCATTTATTCCAAATAAAGGTAAATAACTCCCAAATCTTAATCCTGCTGAACTTCTAGCAAATAATTTAGTCAATAAATTTAGTTTTCTAGAATTATCGAAATATAGCCAATTAGGTATTTCAAAAATAGAACTTAGACAATTTACTCTTTTAGGTATATGAATATCTCCTAAAAAAGAAATAATAACTTTTTCTTTGTTGCGTCTATATTTAAGTAATGCTGCAGTCTGAAATAATTGATTACCCAATCCTCCTACCATTCTAGAAAAAAGCATTTTCAAAATCTAATAAATTTAATTAAGAAAAAAATTTTTATATTTTTTATCTCTAAAAAAATTATATAATTTTAATCCATGCAGGAATCTGATATTCATTGGAAACAAAGCTTTTTTATAAAGAAAATCAACAATTTTTATTTAATATTATTGTTCCAGTTTTTAATGCAGAAAAATATATAAAAAAATGTCTTAATTCAATTATTAAGCAAACATATAAAAATTATCAAGTACAAGTAATTGATGATTGCTCTACTGATTATTCTTATGAATTAGCATTAGAAATTTGTAATAGGCATGATAATTTTGATATAAGTAAGAACCCAAGGAAGCTTGGTGCTTTAAATAATATTAATAAGTTGCTTAGTTTAAATATAAAAGAACCATCTAAGACAATTAATATATTAGTTGATGGAGATGACTATCTTTATAGCGGTGATGTTCTAGATATTTTATATGAAAAGTATATAAATACTAATTGCTTAATTACTTATGGTTCTCATCTATCATCTAAAGGGATTCAAGGAAAAAAATATCCTCGTTTAATAAGAAAGCTTAATTTATATAGAAAATATTTTTGGTATGCCTCTCATTTGAAAACCTTTAGACATGATTTATGGCTTTCTATTAACAAAAGTGATTTGCTTACCCATAAGGGTAATTATTTTTCTGTTGCATCAGATTTGGCAATAATGTTCCCAATGTTAGAGATGGCAGGGGATCGGCAAGAGTTTATTAAAGAAGTATTATATGTATATAATGATAAAAATCCTATTAGTGATCATAAGATTAGAAGAAAAGAGCAAATATTAGCGGCTAAAGAAATAAGAGAGAAAAAGAGATATGAGGCGAAAAAATTTATATAGGAATTTTAATTTATAAATAGTTTGATTTTAAAATTTTTTCAATTTTATTATTGATAATACTAGTTTAAAAAAGTTAAATCTTTTTATATTATTTGATGTTTCGTTTTTTGTTAAACGAGATAAATCCCTATAAAATTTTCTAGTAACTTTATCTTCTTTCTCACTAGGCCATAGTAAGTCTGAGCCCTCTTCATATTCCTCTTTATATCTTTCTTTATTCAAATTCTTTTTATATCCAAATAATTTAAATTTTACTTATTGCAAATGCTTAAAAGTGATGTTTATTAAATTTGTGTATTTATTTAAATTTATGCTGATTAATCTTTCAACTTTAGTTTTTACATTATTATCTCCATTGCTTATCTTTGCAGTAATAGTATCGGTTTACTTATTTAATTAGGAAGTATTTACAAATAAACTTAATTAATTTAAGGGTGTATTATGCCTACTTTTTCTAATGCAAATGATAAAACTGCAATTACAGCCATTAGTGTTAAGATCTTGTTCTTTTTGATGAAATCCATAATTAATATTAATTATCTATTTATTAAATTCTTATATAAAATAATAAATAATTAAGAATATCATAACAATTACAATGGAACCCATATATGTAGGAGATTTAATTCCTTCAATAGCTTCTTATAAAAAGATAATTGAAAAATATGATAATGGTATAAAAGAAGGGGAATTTCATGAAGAACCTATTGGAGGAGATTTTAATTACCCTGATTGGTAAATATGCTTACTACAAAAATAACTTTTGCCTTGGCAGATTGGATTAGAGAGTGGCGTAAGTGCCGAGATAAGAATCCTTCTATTGATGAGTGTGTAAAATTTGTTCAGTGGAAATTAGAAGATTATAAACTTTCTGATAGTGATAAAAGAATAATTGAATCTATTTTGCTCTATGAATCTGAATAAATCAGGGATTATAGACTTTAATTTTTATATTTATCTATAAAAAACAAAGGATCATTAAAATCCTCTTACAAATTAAGAAAAAAGTAAATCAGCATATTTACGGATTTACTGAAAATATAAAAAGGAGTAATTTATAAATGTTGAGTTCGGAGGCAATCTAAATGATTGATAGTCCGCCTGAAATTTAGCAAATTCCAAAATATAGGAAGCGTATTCCTGAGAATGGGATTATTCGAAAATTAAAGTTCAATCAATTAGTCTGATAAGACTTCGCTTTATAATTACTAGCGACAATAGGGACTGAAATTATCGAGAGAAATCCCCGAATTCACGTATTCTAGGTTTATGAGTAAATAGACTTTAAAATATGTAATTTTATATCCTGTAAGAAGGAAATCAAATATTAAAAAGGACTGTACAAGCAGTCCTTTTTTTTGTTTAATAAATTTCTTCTAAACTAGACTTCTTTTTGGATAATATGGATTAATAAAGTGATTAAAAATATTTCAAAATGAAAGATCAAGTCTTGTTTCCAAAAATTGAAGTACGTGAAAAGGGTTTTTTACAAGTAAGTGATATTCATACTATTTATTGGGAAAGATCTGGCAATCCAAATGGCAAAAAAATTCTTGTTATTCATGGAGGTCCAGGAGGAGGAAGTCAACCAAGATATAGAAGATACTTTGACCCAGATAAATTCGATATCATTCAATTTGACCAAAGAGGTTGCGGTTCTTCAACTCCTTTCTCCGAATTAAAAGAAAATACGACCAATCATTTAGTTGATGATATTGAGAAATTAAGGATTCTTTTAAAAATAGATACTTGGCATTTGTTTGGTGGGTCTTGGGGCTCAACACTTTCACTTATATATGCGATTAAAAATCCCTCAAGAGTTATCAGCTTAACTTTGCGAGGAATATTTTTATGTAGAAAGTTTGAATTGTTATGGTTCTATCAATATGGTGCAAGTGAGATATTCCCTGATGAATTTGAAGAATATATTTCTGTAATACCAAAAGAAGAAAGAAATGATTTAATAAGTTCTTTCTATAAATATCTAACGTCTCAAGATGCGAATCTTAGATCAAAAGCAGCAGCAGCTTGGACAAAATGGGAACTCTCAACAAGTCATTTAATAAATAAAAAATTTGATTTTGATAAGTCTGAAGTTAATTCTTTTTCAGATGCATTTGCGAGGATCGAATGTCATTATTTTATTAATAATATTTTCTTAGAAGATGATTTTATTTTGAAAAATATAAAAACAATAGAATCGATTCCAACAAAAATAATTCAAGGTAGGTATGACGTTGTTTGTCCTGTTAGGAGCGCTTGGGATCTAAATAAGAAATTAAAGAATTCTGAACTAATCATTATAAATGATGCTGGTCATTCAATGAGTGAAAATGGCATTACTAAAGAATTAATAAAAGCTGTAAAAGGAATTCAAAATCTCTAAAAGAGAGAATATTCCTTTAAAAATTAAAGGCCATTATCTTCAATATTTTGTGCAATACTCCTAAGAAGTTCGACGATATCAGAATCTTCGCATTGAGTATCTTCTTTGAGCAAAATGCACTCGTCTCTAATACTTACATTAGTACTCCACCATATACCAGAACTATTGGTATCGTCCCATTCAAATCTTTCAGACATAATTAATAAAATCTAATAAATACATTAAAGCTTGCATTAGTTCATCGTGGAATTATATATTTAATTTCAAAATTTAAAAAACTTTCCTAGGCGCTAAAAGGAATCTTGTAATTTCTGACAATAAAATTTAGAAATCTAATTTCAGTTCGTATTGTTTTTCCTTTTCCTTAGAAACATTTTTTTTATTATTTATGTTTTTTCTAGGCCTTTTTCTAGAGCCATGCTTTAAATAAATTTCTTTTGAGATATCCCAATATCCATCCTTTAGAGTGATTTCCTTAATTTTCTTCTTTGCAGTTTTAGTGCTAATTGGGATGTCAATTATTGGTCTTATGTAATTAATTTGTTCATATTCTTCTTGATTAAATCTAGATAGTAGCCATGGTTCATGAATGAAATTAAGTGATATATCTTTTAATTCTGGTATCCATTTTTTTATAAATTTTCCTTGAGGATCATGATCTTTACCCTGCTTAATAGGATTATAAATTCTATTCGTATTTATAGACGTAGTTCCAGATTGCATTTGGCATTGGTTCCAATGTATTCCAGGCTCATAATCTAGAAATTTATTTGCTAATTCAGAACCTGAATCTTGCCATGGTAGCCATAAATTATAGCTAGCAAAAGACATTAACATCGCTCGCATCCTGAAGTTAATCCATCCATTGAAATTTAATGAACGCATACATGCATCTACAAAAGGAAAGCCCGTATTACCTGAACTCCATGAATGAAGTAATTCATTATTTTTTTCTCTAATATTTTTAAAAAAAGGATGGTATTCCCTAAACTCTAGTTCTGGTTCACTTTCAAGTTTCTGAATAAAATGACAATGCCAAGTTAATCTGCTTTTTAACATCGTAGAATTATTGTTTTTTGATATATTTGCCTTTTTAAAAATTTCTTTTAATGAAATGCATCCCCAACAAATATATGGGGATAGTCTTGTACAACTATCAAATGATTTTTCTGGGCTAGATATATCTTTTGAATAAGAATCTAATTTATTACTAAAGAAGTATTGCATTCTCTCTAAACCTTTCTTTCTTCCACCTTGCATTCTTCCTGGACACGTTTCTTTTTTAAAGGAAAAAATTTCGTCTGAGGGTATTTCTCCAATATTAAAGTTAATAGGATTAATTCTTAATGGGGCTTTAAGTAAGTTTTTTTCAGAATTTTTTTGCCACTTTTTAGACCAATTATTCCTATCTAAATTTCCTCTAAAGACTGCAAATTGTAGAAATTCCTTCCAAATAATATTTTTGCTTAAAGCCCATTCTCTTACTTTTTGATCTCTTTTATAAGTAAGCCAATCTCCTGTTTCTTGATGGCTATATATACCTTTGATTTTAAATTTTGAACTAATTTCATCAAATATATTAATAACATTCCCAGTCCTAATAATTAATGGTTGTCCAATCTCAGCAAGTGCATTTCTTAAATCGATTAAACTTTCTTTGCAAAATTGCCATTGTCTATTTGAATGAGTATTTTGGCTCCAAATATCTAACTCAATAATATAAATAGGTAAAATATCATTGTCTTTTATAGCCTCAAAGAGAGCTTCGTTATCAAAAATTCTTAAATCTTTCTTAAACCATAAGATATTTATTTCTTTCATAATTTTTTCTATTAATCCTAGAAAAATAAGATTAAGTTTGTAAGTAAAAAATATAAAAAATTTTAGAATAACTAAAAATCAAAAAAATGAAAATAACAAAAAAACTTTGGCAGGATAATTATGAGATTGCTTTACTAAGTTTAAATACAAAATTTGTTCAAGGTTTAAAGAATGGAAGTCTCCCTAAAAATATATTTCAAGAATATTTAGCTCAAGATTATTTCTTTTTAGAGACTTTTGCTAAGGCTTATGGTCTTGCTGTTTCCAAATCAAAAGATAAGTACTCAATAAGGAAGTTAAGTGAACTGTTAATGGGCGTTTCAGAGGAGTTAATACTTCATGAGACGTATTCAAAAGAATGGGATATTGATTTGTCTAATAACTATATAAAAAAAGCCACTAAAAATTATACAGATTTTCTTGATGATACTTCTAAAAGACTTAGCTCCGTTGAAATAATGTTTGCAATGACTCCATGTATGCGACTTTATTCCTGGATAGGAAAAAGTTTGTATGAGGAGGATTTTGACATTAAATATAAAGAATGGATAATTACTTATTCTGATGAGAGCTTTGAAAAGCTAGCAGATTCACTTGAAAATCTTATTGAGACTAATAAAGAAACATATGATATTAATCAGGCCAAATATTTATACAGGAGAGCTATGGAATTGGAGTTAGATTTTTTTAATGCATATTCAGATTTCTGATTTAAATTAAAATTTACTTATAGTACTTTCAAAAACAAGTTAATAAATTATGTATTCTAAAATTGTACTTTCAATAGGAGGTAGTGACTCCGGGGGTGGAGCAGGGATACAGGCTGACTTAAGAACTTTCATGGCCCTTAAAGTACATGGATGTTCTGTTATTACATGTATTACCGCACAAAATAGTATAGAGGTTACATGCGTTCAACCAGTAGAGAAGAATACTTTATTAAATCAGTTAGATACTTTATTTGCTGATTTTGGTATTGATGCCTTAAAAACTGGAATGTTATTAAATGAAAGGATAATTATTGATACTGCTTCAAAATTAAAAACATACAAAATAACCAAAATTATTGACCCAGTAATGGTTACAAGAACTGGTTCTAAATTACTTGAAGATTCTGCTATTAATGCTTATAAAAAACTCTTATTACCAATTGCTGATTTGGTAACTCCAAATATTTATGAAGCAAATCTACTTTCTGGTTTAGAAATAAGAAGTAAAGAAGATATCGAAAATTCAGCAAGAAAAATTATTGGTCTTGGAGCTAAAGCGGTACTTATAAAAGGTGGCGGTTTAAAAGATATGAAAGGGAAGGATTTTTTCCTTGACTTAGATGGTAGAAAAGAGTGGTTATTTAATAATTTTATAAATACAAAAAATACCCACGGAAGCGGCTGTACTTTGAGTGCTGCTATTTGTGGTTACAAGGCTTTAGGTTTTGATCTATTTGAATCCATACAAAAGGCGAAATTATTTGTTGAGAAATCTTTAGACAATTCTTATAAAATAGGTTCTGGCCCTGGTCCTTTAGGCCATCATTAATTTTTTATAGAAGTGGAGTTAGAACCACCATTTTCTGTAGGGCTTTTTTAAAAATAATATTTCTTCAGTCTCCCATCCTCCCTCCAGCCACTCAAGATGCTCAAGCAATAAAGACTCACTTTCCCTTTTGCTTAATTGCCCCATTCTGTTAGCAATACCATCGAACCTTACTTTCATCAATTCCTCAATCTTGATGTTATTCATAGGTTAAATAATAAATTTTTTCTACTCTTACTTGTATACATTTTCTTGTCAACGATTTAATTTTATTTGTTTACTAGCAGTTCTTAAATATGTATTAAATACAACTTTTTAAAATAGATAGTAATTAAGACTTATTCACATAGATTTAATTAAAGACTAATTTATATAAAAATACTTTAGCTATGAATAAAGAAGAAACATTAAAGCAAAAAACTATTTTAAATGTAGGCTATTGTGAAACAACCTCTGAATGGCTCAATAGAATCATTACTGAACTGGCAGATGAAAATAAAAATTTTGTAGATTTGTCAGTTATTTGTGCTTAATTTTTTAGAAAATATAGTTAATTTTGATTTTATTTCAGTTAGCTTTTAAATATAAGAGAAATTTAAAAGATATTTTGTGATGTGAATCCTAATAAAAAAAACATAGAAATAATTAAACAATTCAATTTATCTCCTCATCCTGAGGGTGGATGGTTTAGAGAGATAGTAAGGAGTGAGAATTCTCTAATAAGGGAAGATGGCCAAAGTAGAAACTTTATTACAGGAATTTATTATCTTTTGGAGAGAGATGCAAAAAGTGCTTGGCACAGAGTAAAAAATGCTGATGAAATTTGGATTTATCTAAGGGGGGCCCCTCTGAATTTATGGTGCCTAGATAATGATAATAAGTTAATAAGAAATTTAATTTTAGATTCCAATAATCCAGTAGAAATGATCCCATCTGGATTTTGGCAAGCTGCAAAAAGTACAGGCGAATTTACTTTAGTGAGTTGTTGTGTTGGCCCGGGCTTTGATTTTAAGGATTTTGAATTACTAAGAAATACAAATCATGCTTCCAGATTGGATAAAGCAATTAATGATCTTATTTGAGTTATTTTTTTGTTTATATTTTTGAAATTATCCTTTAGATTTATAAGGCTACTCAATTAATCTATATTTAATGAATCAAAATTCTGTCAAAACAATTGGTATTAATGATGAACCAAGAAAAGATTCATGCTTAGTATATGTAAATCAGGCTGATGGCTTAAAAGGCATCCTTAATAGGGATTTTAATGAATGGTCGAATTTTGATAGTTGGGAAAGTATTTCAGTTCAGCAATGGATTTTTTCTAGAGCTTTAGAGGTTTTCAGAGGTAAGAAAATTGATATTAAATGCGACTGTTGTGAATATAATGATTTAATCCCAAATGATTTTGAGAGTATTAAAAAAGAAAAATGTTTTGGTAAAAAAAGTGCTTATATGATTGAAAAAGTTGTAGATGAAATTGTATTAGCTAAGGCAAGAAGAGAAAGTGATGGAACATATTCTGCGTAAGATTCATAAATATATATGGAGTGAAAAATCTTTTACTTACCAGTGAAAATTATCAGAAGAACCAATCGTTAAATTTCTAGTGGACATCTTATGGAACTTAAAGTGTACCGAATCACTGAACTCCTTTTCATCTGAGTAATTAACAAGATCCACTGGGTCGATGTTTTCATCGAACCATGCATCATATTCAATATGGTTTGGTTCAGCAAAATAACTCATATCCAATTAATAGCTTTCAAAAAACATATAAACGGTACAAGCGATACCAAATTAACATTCTTAATTTTTAGATAATCCATATTTTTAACTTTTTCATAAAGATTAGTTGCTAGAAAGATAGGAGAAATATCTATAAATTAATGTCTCTAGATACAACCATGGTTTCTATTCATCCCCACTTAACAATCAAGGATGGGAAGATGGACCAGTGCATAGCTCTTTTAGAAGAAATTTTGGTACTGACAAAAGCTAATGAACCTGACTGTCTTTTTTTTAATATCACTACTTGCGGTTCAAATAAGGCTTATGTAAGAGAGGCATATAAAGATGGTGCCGCCGCTTTATTTCATCTCAAAAATATGGGACATATGATTCCTAAGCTTTTTGAAGTGTCAGATATTACTGTGCAGGTCCAAGGCCCTGCCAAGGAGATTGAACCCTTGAAGGAAATACTGCCAGACGCTGATTTCTATGAAGCAATATCTGGATTTTGATTTAGATTGTATATATTGACAGTCGATCGCTGGGGGCTTTTAGCCCCCTTTTTTTATTTAGGAATTCAAAATAAATTAATCTTCCCTTTACTTTTATCAAGTAACTTTATTGTCAGCTTAAATATTATTTTTATGGCATCAACTTTTTATATTGTTCATCATGAATTTAAGGCAGGAAAATCTGAAAAATGGTGGGAAACAGCTTATGCGGCAATGTCTCCAGGTGGTGGATGGGATGATGCGGTAGCATCTAATAAAGAAAAAGGATTTTTTAACCATTCTGCAAATGCCGTAACTAAAACTGGTCCTGTATATTGTTTTTGGGAAGTAAAAGAGGGTATTTCTGCTGAAGATTTTCAGGAGTTTATAGATGGACCCTCTGGTCCAGGGTTCGGACAAGATGCATTGATGAATATCTGTAAACCAATTGACATATCATTAATGAATGGACAAACACCTTATCCACCAGTTTTTTCTTGATTATTGACAGTCGATCTAAAATAAATAGCAATAAGCTTTTTTTTTATGACTATTGAAACTACTGTTTTCACCTTTAAACTTTCAAATACATTTGAGGAGTGGGTAAAAATGTTTGATAGTCCAGAAATAGATGAATTTCATAAAACGGTAGGACTTACTCCTCTATATCGTGGCAAAAGTTTAATTGATCCAAAAGAAGTTATTGTTATTCATCAAGCTGAAGAAGGTGTGGCTAAGCATGTTTTTTCAGATCCTGAAACCATTAAGAATATAGAATCTGGAGGACATATTTATAGCACAACGAAAATCACAAGTTGGGTTTCTGATTAGTCGAAAAAGTAACTATGCAAACTTATACAAGTTTAATGCGGAACAGGAATTCTATATAATATCTTTAAAAACTAGATTAAAATATAGCTGAGTTTAAGGATAAGAATATTAACTAATTAGTTCGACTAAATTATTAATAAGAATCTGAGTGCAAGCGGTAACCACAGGCATAGAAGAAGCATTAGTAAAAGAGTAATAGCATGGATATTTGGAATGTAATGCTCTTTTAAAATTTGTGTTTTCATAATTTATCTCGCCTTCTTAAGTTTGATTTCTCTTCTGATAAGCAACGCTATTACCACAACACACATGTTCATTAGAAATACGTCTAATGGCATTTTCTAAAAAAGTCTCTATTTAATTAATAGCAAGATTATTGATCTACGAATCAAGAGATGATTACAAATGTTTATTGGCTTAATAAAAAGGAATTTAACAATTAAATTTATGCTTAAATATCTCAGTTCACATAACTATTAAATGGCTTATTCAGAAACAAGAATAGTAATAGGCGGTCTAGCTCATGTACCTGTTCTTATTTTTATAGCCAATTTTATTAAAGGTAAGTTTGGGATTAAAACTGAAGAGACAAAAGATACTGTAGTCAAAGGAGAGCCAGTTAAAATTATTGAGGTAAAAGATACTGTAGTTAAAGAAGGAAAAGCAGAAGCTATAAAAGAAATCTCTAGTAAGCTGGACAGTATCGAAAAGAAGGCTGATAAGCTTTATGAAAAGGTAAAGAAGAAAAAAAAGGATAAGAAGAAGAAAAAAAAGAATAACTAGATTGAGATCCTATCAAGCATTAATATGTCTTGAGCTTGGATTGTATCTCTCTTATTTTCATCTTCGGGGTCTTTATAAGATTCAATTTCAGCTTGAATTTTTCTCTTGTAAACTCCTTTGATATAGTCCATTTCTCTTTTGTCTTTGTCCAGAATTGAGAATGGTGATCTTTTTAAGTTCATAACTTTCTCCTAAAAAAATAAATTTAATCAGCTCCAGTTTTTATCAGATTCAACAAAGCTATCCAATGTTTGCTGATTCCTGATTTCTTCTTCAAGAAGTTCTTCTTCTGATCTTTCTTCAATCTCAGATTTATAATCTTCTTTTAGTGTGGATTTCGTAGACATTTGCTCATGACGACTACATCTATGTTCTAACTAGTTAGAGAGGCCATTCGACTAATAAATATGTACGGTTTGAGGTACTCCCATATACGGATAAAGGATCAACAATTGAATTTGAATATGGGTAAAATGTAGAGAATTTATGATCAATTTTTGCCTTTAAGAATCATCAATAAAGGTAGACCAATAAGCATCAGACTCCCATCAATTAATAAAAAAGTATTCAGGTTCATTTATCCATTCCTTCAGAGCTATCCCAATTTAGAGAAATTCCTTTTTTAATTGGTTGTTTTTTCATATCATCCATTTCTTTTCTGATTTTGTTGTAGTAAGCAAACTCTTCCGGATCATCAGAACCAAGACCATAATTCATGGTCGCTGCAAGATAAATTCGGTGCATACGGTATGACGATAGTGGCATTAATAAAGACAAACTATATCAAATATATTTGAATTTAAGTTAAAATGCTGATCTACGAGATCTCAGTTATATTAATCAATTGCTCAAGTGCCCTCGTCGGGACTTGAACCCGAGACCTCTCCCTTACCAAGGGAGTGCTCTACCGCTGAGCTACAAGGGCAAATTTAAAGTGGGCCGGGTTGGATTTGAACCAACGTAGGCAGAGCCAGCGGATTTACAGTCCGCCCCCTTTAACCACTCGGGCACCGACCCCCACTATTTGAACTTATCAGTTAATGGTCACTTTGTGTGAAAATGTTTTGGTTTTTTTGTTTCTTTCTAGATAGCATTTAATAGAAAAGACTTTATTGATGATGAATATCTTATTGATAAATGGACCAAATCTAAATCTTTTGGGAACTAGAGAACCTGAAATATATGGTAATAAAACATTGAGTGATATAGAAAAAGATTTAACTAAAGTTGCTAAAGAAAAAAGTATTAATCTTGAATGTTTTCAAAGTAATCACGAAGGAGAAATAGTAGATAAGATTCAGGAGTCTGTAAAAAGTATCCAAGGAATTCTTATAAATGCTGGTGCTTTTACTCATACCTCGATTTCTATTCGTGATGCTTTAATTGGATCGAAAATTCCTTTTGTAGAGTTACATATTTCAAATATTTTCAGTAGAGAAGATTTTCGTAAAGAATCTTTTCTTACAGATAAAGCTATAGGAATTATTAGTGGATTTGGCATATCAAGTTATTCCTTAGCTCTTGAAGGAATCATTGGATATTTAAGTAGTAAAGATTAAATGCTAGTCGATTTCAAAAGACCCACTTCACATATTAAATATTTATCGTCATTTACCTCAGATGAGTGGATCAAACTCGCATTATCTAATCCAATCGATATTCTTATTGACCATGCTCATTGTGAAAGAAAAGCAGCAGGAGTAGCTATTCAATTGATGTTTAGATATCCATCAGAACCAAATCTGGCAGAAGTTCTAAGTCCAATAGCGAGAGAAGAATTAGAGCATTTTGAAAAAATACTTTATTTTTTAAAGGACCTTGGACATTCTCTTGAGTCCTTAAAACCGCCTCCATATGGAGCTGAATTGTCCAAGAATATAAGAAAGGAAGAGCCCAATAGAATGCTTGATAGTTTTTTAATAGCAGGACTTATTGAAGCAAGAAGTCATGAAAGATTAAGCTTGCTTGCGTTGAATTCTGAAGATAAATCGTTTAAATCCCTTTATGAGTCTCTGCTTGAGAGTGAGGCAAGACATTTTGGAGTTTACTGGAAACTAGCGCAAACTAAATTCTCTAAAAATCAAACTTTCAAAAGGTTAGAGGAATTGTCTGAAATTGAGTCAACAATTCTAGCTGAAACTTTTTTATTGCCAAGGGTACATAGCTAAAGTTAATAAAATAAAAATGATAATAAACAAGTTCTTAAGTTTACTTAATAGAGATAAAACTGATTTACCAACATTCACCATCGTTGGTGTAGGCCCTGGAGATCCATCGCTTTTAACAATTGCTGCTGTGGATGCAATAAAAAAAGCGAAAGTTATAGTTTTCCCAATATCAGATGATAATAAAAAGAGTTTCGCTGCGGAAATAGTCAAGAAATACACCAAATTTAAAAAACATATTCCTATCATCTTTCCAATGGCTAGGAAGGATTTTGATCCAGATGAAATATGGTCTAATGCTGTAGAAAAAATTGTGAAATTTATACAAAATGGCGAATCAGTTGTTTTACTTTGTCTTGGAGATACTTCATTATTTGCAAGTTCTTCTAATATTTTGAGGTTAATAAAAAATAATCATGCTGAAATTATTTCCAAAACAATACCTGGTATTTCCTCTATTTCAGCAGCTGCAGCTTTGAATGATTTTGATTTGGTAAAAAAAGGTGAGACATTGATCATCAAAGAATGCTCTTCTTCAGAATCTGAATTAACAACCCTAATTAGGGAAAGTAAGGGAAATAGAACGGTATTGGCCATTATGAAAGTTGGCAAAAGATGGAATTTAGTCAGGGAAATTTTGAAAAAAGAGGATATCATCAATACAACATTAATAGCTTTAAGTGTTGGGATGCCTGATCAAATTATTCAATATGCATCGCAATATAAAAAGGAATTTATGCCTTATTTTTCTTTAATTTTGATAAGGTTCGATTAATGTATAAAAAAGAAAAATTAGTTGAAAATCAATTAACATGGCCAATATGTAAAAAACTATTATTTCTTATTCTTGAAGATAAGGTTAGTGATGTATTTGTTTGTGAATTAGTTTGGGAAAGACTTTTTTATACTAGAGAAATAACTTTAAATAATTGGGTTTCTAGCTCATTAACTCCTTCTTATTGGTCAGAAAAATTTGAAAAAGCTCCGCAAATTATTTCAGAGCGACCAGCCTCAGTACATTTGACTCGATCAATTCCAAAAGAGTATAAACAGGGATTGAAAAATTTTCTAAATTTTAAGGGCTATAAGATTAATGAACTTTATCCAAGAAGAACTAGAAGAGCGACGGCTGTAAATTGGTTAATTTATTGGGCGACTGAAAATGATTGTTTTTCAGAAGATAATGGATTAATGCCTAGTCCAAGTTCACCTCCGGCTAATCCAGTTAAAGGACATTTTGGCGATCCAGAAATTAAATAAGTTTTTTTTGAAAAAGGTAAATGATTCTATTAAAGGTATAGTTGTAATGGATACTAATTTCTTTGGAGAGAAGAATTGATTCTTCCTACAATAGCAATCATCGGAAGACCAAACGTTGGGAAATCCACCTTAGTTAATCGTCTTTGCCAAAGTAATGATGCAATAGTATTTGATAAGCCTGGTGTTACAAGAGATAGAACTTATCAAAATGCTTCATGGGGAGGTAAGGAATTTCAAATAGTTGATACTGGAGGGTTGGTTTTTGATGACGATAGTGAATTTCTCCCAGAGATAAGGACACAAGTCTTCTTGGCTCTAGAAGAGGCTTCACTTGCGTTACTGGTGGTAGATGGAAATCAAGGCGTGACTGATGGTGATTTATCAATAGCAAAATGGTTAAGGAACTCAAGCTGTAAAACAATTGTTGCTGTTAATAAATGCGAATCGACTACTCTAGGAATATCCCTAGCTTCAGAGTTCTGGAAATTAGGATTGGGCGAACCTAACCCTGTTTCAGCTATTCATGGTTCAGGTACTGGAGATCTTTTAGATCTCGTTATTGGTGAACTTCCTGAAAATAATATCCAGGATGATGAAGAAAAGATAATGATGTCAATTATAGGTAGGCCTAATGTTGGTAAATCTAGTTTGTTAAATTCAATCTGTGGAGAAAAGAGAGCAATAGTTAGTGATATTAGTGGTACGACTACTGATTCAATAGATACGCTAATTAAAAAAGGTGATCATCACTGGAAAATTATTGATACTGCAGGGATTAGAAGAAAGAAAAATGTTAAATATGGTACTGAATTCTTTGGTATTAATAGGGCTTTTAAATCAATAGATAGAAGTGATGTTTGTGTTTTAGTTATAGATGCGGTTGATGGAGTAACTGATCAAGACCAGAAGCTGGCTGGTCGCATAGAAGAACAAGGCAGAGCTTGTATAATTGTTATTAACAAATGGGATCTTGTAGAGAAAAATAGTTCAACAATTTATCAAGTAGAAAAAGAACTTAGATCTAAACTTTATTTTTTACACTGGTCAAAAATGATTTTTATATCCGCCTTAACTGGTCAAAGAGTTGATAATATTTTTGAGCATGCTCTCAATGCTGTAAATCAACATAGAAGAAGGGTTACAACTTCAGTAGTTAATGAAGTACTTAAAGAATCAATCAGTTGGAAAAGTCCTCCAACGAAAAGAAGCGGTAAGCAAGGTAGGCTTTATTACGGTACTCAAGTAAAGAACAAACCTCCCACTTTTACTCTTTTTGTAAATGACCCTAAATTATTCGGAATAACTTATAGAAGATATATTGAAAAACAAATTAGACTAAATTTAGGCTTTGAAGGCACACCCCTTACTTTACTTTGGAGAGGAAAACAGCAAAGAGCTTTAAATAAAGAAGTCGAAAAAGAAAATATTGAGTTAATTCAAAAAGATTAATGAATTTGCTAACCAAATTCTCTGTTGGTCAATACGTTTATGGTAATAGAAGTTGGCTAAGAATTATAGATAGTAGATTAAAGATAATTATCGTAATGATATTTTTAATCACTCCAATTTGGGCAGGTCCAATATGGAGATTGAGTTTAGTTGGTTTTTTACTATTAATTACTTTTTTAAGTTTATTGCCATCTAGAGTATGGTGGCGATCATTATTTTTCCTCTCATGTTTATCACTATTAATTGGATGTATATCAATACTTGCCTCGTCTGATATTCAATCTCTTGATGGCTACTTAAGAAATCCAAATGAGTTGCAAGTAGTACTGAAAAGTCAAAAAGAATGGAATATTTTGCAAATTCCTTCGAAGAAGATATTGTTTATTAATTTTGGGCCCTACAACTTGTCAAGAAAAGCCTTTGAACTAGGAATAAAAACCTCCACTTTGATATTTACCGTTATTCACAGTGTGAATTTGATGCTTTTAACCACATTGCAGGAAGACATTGTATGGGGACTAAGTTGGTTTATGTATCCATTAAGAAAGGTTGGATTGCCAATTAGTAAGTGGCTTTTTCAGTTGTTGATTGCCCTACGTTTTATTCCTCTAGTGCAGGAAGAATTTCAAAATATCATTAAATCAGTATCAGTTAGATCAATAAATTTTCGAAATTTAGGATTAAAGAAATCCTTTAATGTTTTATTAATCTTGGTGGAAAGGTTATTTCAAAATATATTTCTGAGAATTGATCATGGAGCAGAATCATTACTATCAAAGAAAAAAATTATTATAAAAACCAAGAGATTTAGAACTCTTTATCCTTCAAAATCTCTCAATGTAATTGTTAATACATTATCGATTTGTTTTATTTGCATAGCAATTTTCCTTAGAAAACTGTATGGTGCAATATAAATAACAAAAAATTTTGGTTTGAGTTCTGAGCGTTATTTAAACCATCCAACATTTGGTATGTTGTACCAAGTTTCTCCTGGAAATGATGGGAGAGATATTTATGCGACTTTATACGCTCAAAAAATGTTTTTCTCGGTAGAAGTTCGACAGAGAGAAGTTTTTTTTGAAGTTATACCTTACTTAGATGCTCGTAATCAGGCAGAATTAAACCTTCAAAAAGCTAGAAGAAAAGGATCTGAAGAACTATCTAAATGGGAGAATTTATTTACGCAAACTTTCTTATAAAAGGTGAACCCTGCAAATTATTTAAAAATAAAAAATAAAATACCATCAAATGTAAATATTCTTGCTGTAAGTAAAGGATTTAAAAGTCAAGAAATCAAGACTATTCAAAATATAGGTCAGAACGATTTTGGTGAAAGTAAGGTTCAAGAGGCGTTTGAAAAACAATTAACCTTAAAAGACCTTAAACAAATAAATTGGCATTTTATTGGAAGAATACAAAGTAATAAAATAAGAAAAATAGTTCAAAATTTTAAATACATTCATTCAGTAGATTCAATTGAAAAATTGCAAAAGATTTCTAATATTTCACGAGAAGAGAAGAAAAATCCATTAATAATGTTGCAGGTTAAGTTAAGTGATGACCCTACTAAAGGAGGATTTAATCCTGAATTTTTGATGTTGAAATGGAGAGAAATTCAACATTTTAAAAATATTTCATTAACCGGTTTGATGACTATCAATCCTAAAGGACTTAGCTCTAAAGAAAATTCAAGGTTGTTCAAAAAATGCCGTGCTCTCGCTGATTCACTGCAACTGCCAGATTGTTCCATGGGGATGTCAGGTGATTGGGAGGAAGCTATTGATGCTGGATCAACTTGGTTAAGATTAGGATCATTGATTTTTGGAGGTAGATGCTAATTAGTTATTTTTTTATAAAAATTTTATATATAAACTTGCAGTAAAGTTCAACTAACGTTATTTAAGTATAGGTAGTTTATTCATTTAAAAAATGGATCTATTACTTAAGGTTCTTAAACCTTAGTAATCAATTTCAAGAGGATTTAAAAGGTGTCACTTATTTCTAGATTAAAGGCAGTTATTGCAGGTGATGAGTATCTCGATGATGATTTTGATGAGTTGGATTATACTTCAGAGGATGAATTAAATGATATTAATAATTTCAAACAAAATCCAAAGAATGCGAATGCCCTTGCAAATTCAAATCCATTCGATTTTATGAATAACAATAGATCATCAAAAGTAGTTGGTATGCCTGGGATCTCAAATTCATCTTCAGAAGTAAGCTTAATGGAACCAAGAAGTTTTGATGAGATGCCTCAAGCTATACAAGCATTAAGAGAGAGAAAAACTGTAATTCTCAATTTAACTATGATGGATCCTGATCAAGCTCAAAGAGCCGTTGATTTTATTGCTGGGGGCACATATGCAATTGATGGTCATCAAGAAAGGGTCGGTGAAAGTATTTTTCTTTTTGCTCCAAGTTGTGTAAATGTAACTAGTTCTTCACCAGAAGAAGTTTCTCCTTCTTCTATGCCTACAGAAAATACACCACAATATAGTTTGGGCAAAAATACTACTCCTGAACCAGCATGGGGGAGTTCTAAATTAAGTGCTTATTCATGATTAATCTGTGACTGATAAAATTGCGATTATTGGTTTTGGAAATATTGCAAGTGCTATAATTACCCCTCTATTAGATAATAAATTAATTCAGCCAGACAATGTTTTTTGTCTTGTAAATTCAGAAAAAAGTTTAGAAAATATAAAAAAAAATTATAAATATAATATAAATGTTTATAAATCAGATTCTAAAGAGTCCAAAATAATTTGGGATTGTCAATATAAACTTCTTTCGATAAAACCCCAACAATTTAACGATATAAGTGAGGCTCATCATATAAAAGACGAGGACAATTTAATAGTTTCAATTCTTGCAGGGGTATCATTAAATAGACTTACTCAAAAGTTTCCTAATCATAAATGCGTTAGGGTGGTTACTAATATTCCAATAACTATTGGAAAAGGTTTAACAGGGATTTCTTGGGGAGAAGAAATAACAGAAGATCAGAAACAATTTACAAAAAAATTATTTGAAAATACTAGTAAAATTTATGAATTTACTGAAGATTACCTTGATATATTTTTAGCTTTAACTTCATCTGGACCTGCAATTATTGCTTTAATTATAGAAGCTTTAAGTGATGGAGGATTAAGCGGGGGATTACCAAAAATAATTTCAGAGGAACTTGTCATGGAAATGATACTGGGGACTATTTGTCTAATAAAGGAAAATAAACTTACTACTTCTGAGCTTAAAAATTTAGTAACCTCTCCAGGTGGAACAACTATTTCTGCTTTAAGGGTTTTAGAAAAAAAAAGTGTAAGGTCAGCATTAATTGAATCAATAGTTTCAGCTAGTAATCGAAGTAAAGAGTTTCGTTAGTTTTTAAAATTATCTTTTAAGTTCAAATAAACTTTTTCAAGTGAATTTATATTTTTAGAAATTGTGTATCTCTTAAGTATACGTTCTCTAGCTTTGTCTCCAAGATCTTTTGTAAATGAAGGGTGTTCTACAAGAATTGGAATTATAGTTTTTAATTGTGCAGCCACATTATCAGTTGAAATCACTATTCCTGCCCCGTCATCTAAAACTTCACCATCAGCACCGGCGTCTGTGGCTACACATGCAGTACCAGTAGACATTGCCTCTAAAAGCGATAATGACAATCCTTCTACTAAGCTTGGTAAGAAAAATACTTCTGCTATTTGCATTATTGCCACCCTAGTTTCTAAATCTAATTCGGCACCCCACCAAATTAATTTTTCTTTACTAAGGTTAGAAAAACTATTTTCAAGAGTGGGCTTCATTGGGCCATCACCAACAATAACTAACTTGCAATTATTGTTTTTTGTTTGGCGCCAAGAACGTAAAAGTGCCTCGATATTTTTCTCATTGGCAATCCTGCCCATATACAAGAAGATTCTTTCATTTCCAAGTTTGTTTTTTACCTGATCATATTTTTTATTTTTTTCGCAAAAAGGTTTCCAAATATTTTCATCAACGCCGTTTGGAATAATTATTTGTTTTTCTTTAGGTACTCCTAATTTCTCAAGAACATTTTTTTGGGGTTCGGAAAAAATGATTATTTTATCGAACTTTGCTAAAGAGGGAGCATAAAGTTGATAAGTTAACTGTTGAGTGCTAGCGGTTAAATTTCTATTTTTTGCATCAAATGGTGGGTGAAATGTTCCTATAAGTGGAACATTAATTTTATTGCAAAGCTCTGGAAGTCTAAAGTCTAAAGGAGATAAAGTTAGGCTTGCGTGCACTATGTCAGGCTTTAATCTTTCCAATGATAGTCTTAGCTCTTTTTCTGCTCTAGGAGAGGGTATTGTATAAACTTGAGATTTAATTAAATAAGGAAGACTTACATCAGGATCATTTGCAAGAAATAATGGTTTAGATAAATTTGAACTAGAGGGATTGTCGAAATGAATAAAACTAATTTTATGTCCTCTAGCCTTCAATTCCTCAGTAGTTGAATTGCCATAAGTTACATTTCCACAAAAAGGGGATTTTTTACCTAACCAGGCAACATGAACCACATTGATTGAATTAACTATTTATTAAATTAACAGTAAGAGCACCAAAGATCATAATTTTAAAATTTATTCATCTGTTATAAAATGTTAACTATATATTTCTCTCAACATTTTTAGTGAAGATAGATCTTTCTCTAGTTGAGTAGAGATCCAAGTTTCAATAATAAATAATATTTTAAGCCAGACTTTTTTAGGTCCTAATAACTCTCCATTTGATTTTATTGGTAATTCAGGAAAAAGTAGTCTCTGTAATAGAGCAACTTCAGATGCATTTATTTTCAGATTACTTTGAGGATCTTCCATGGAAGAAAATCCCTCACTTGGCAAATAATAACAACTCCATTCCCAATTTCCTAAAGGCGGAACAATAGGTTTTCCAGTTTTACAGCAATGATGAATTGGTAAATTTATACCTCCAATGGCTAATAAATGGATTAAAGATTGAATACTCATTGAGAGCATTTTAATATCTTCTTCTTTAGATACTTCGTACAAATAAATCCTATCTAGATGTGCAAGAACACAAGATAAATAGTTTTGTTGCTTGTCATTATTACCAACTAATAAAAAAGTTAATTCAGTTATTGCTTGTGCAGCTGCAAGACATTCAATATTTTTTCCTAGACCAGAATAGCTTCTTAATATTTTAATTTGACGTACAGATTTAAGATTTCTTTTCCCAAAAATTTGCATACTTAAATATGTTAATGGAGTAGCTGCGGCAAGACTACTTTTAGGACGTCTAGCACCAGGTACCGCTAATCGAACAATCCCTTGCTCATCAGTAAGAATAGTTATTAATCTATCATTCTCGCCTAATGGAGAAGCTTTAATACAGAGACCCTCTAGTCTGCACTCACCAGAACCAGACATTTAAAAACCCTTTAATTCTTGAAAAATCTCACAAAAATTAGAAGTTCCAACGCAACTAATTCCGTTATCAAATAAATCAATAACTTGTGTCAGTTTTTTTATTCCACCTACAATTTTGATGTGATTTTGGGTGCCCGTTATTTTTAATATTTCTGCTACATCATTTAATTTAATAGGAGGTCCAAACCCGTCCCCGAATTGAAAATTTTTTATTCCTAATTCCAAAGATATTTCTATCGCATTGTACAAAACTTCTTTTTGCAGTTTTGATTTATTCATGATTATTGAAACTGGTAATCCAGATAACTTCACTTGCTCAATTTCAGCAGCGAAAGTTTCTAAGTTTCTTTTGGATAAATTGATAAAGTTTGGGATATATTCGATTCCGTTTGCACCTTTATCTTTGGCAAAATTAACTAATTCTTCTATAAATGAAACTGGTAAATCTGCTAAAGGGTAGGAAATAAGTGCGTTTATATCCGCACTGTAATTACCCAAACAGTTTTTAAGATCAGTTAAATAATTTAGTGAAGTAGAAATATTTTTGATATTGTATTTTCTTATTAAATCGCAATTCACACAGAAATCTTCCCATGATAAATAAGGGTTAATAATAATCGCATGAATTTTCTCGTTTAATTTATATTCAATATTTGGCATTTAAAACTTATTTAGATTGAATCAGTCCATAACCTCCATGATTCCTTTTATATATAACTTGAAGTTCATTATTTTTCTTGTTTCGAAAAACATAAAAATCATGATCAATTAGATCTAATTGTTTTCTTGCTTCGTCTGATGAAATTGGATTCATTTCAAAGTATTTATTTTTTATAGATGGCTCAGGCAGACTAGCTTCAGTTCCTTTTTTAAATAAAGCTTTATCTAAAAAATTTGATTCTATACTTTCAATTGGTAAAGAATCTTTATTTTTAAATTGTTTATTATGAATTGTTTTATTGTTTCTTTCTTTGTATTTGCGTAATTTTCTACAAAGTTTATTTGAAACTAAATCAATGCTTGAGTATAGATTTTCAGTTTTTTCTTCAGCTCTAATTACGGTACCATTTGCAAAAATAGTAACTTCTGCAGTTTGGAACGAGACTCTTGGATTCTTTTCAATTGAAAGGTGTATGTCAGCTTCTTTAACGATATCCTTATAGTGATGTGTTGCTTTTTCTATCTTTGCCTCAGTATATTCTTTTAATGGTCCAGTGAGCTCAAGATTCTTTCCATGGATTAAAATTTTCATAACAAATCTAAAAATATTTACTTACTTTCTAAATCTACTTAAATATGGATAATAGAACAGCAATAATTAAACAACCTGATAATATTGCTTCTTTTAATGATGTTTATAAATTACAAAAAGAATATCAAGAGGCATTGATTTTAGATAATTCTAACCCGGATTTTATTTGGATAGGGGAGCATCAACTCTGTTATACATTGGGGAGAGGATCTAATTACGATAATTTACTATTTTCTCTAAATGACACTAAATATGATGTTTTTAAGATTGATAGAGGTGGTGAGGTAACTTGTCATATGCCAGGACAATTAGTAACGTATTTGGTTTTAGATTTGAAAAATTTTAATAAAGATTTAAATTGGTACTTAAGAAAAATTGAAGAAATTATTATAAAAATCCTTGGAGCTTTTAATATAGATTGTCACTCTAGAAAAGGGTTTACTGGTGTTTGGATAGGAAATAAGAAAATCGCATCAATTGGAATTGGGTGTAAAAGATGGATTACGATAAATGGATTTTCAATCAATATTGACTGCGAATTAGAAAACTTTAATAAGATTGTTCCTTGCGGAATAGAAAATTGTCTTATGGCAAATATGATTGATTACAACAAAAATTTAAATATTCAAGAAGTCAAGAGAATTGTTAAAAAAACCATCGAGGAAGAATTTAATTTTGATTTTATATCAAAATAGAAATTAAAATTTCAAAATCAATTTAATATGGGTGATTTAGCCTATTGGCCTGCAGCCAAACCTCTTTCTAAAAAAAATACATTTGCCAAAAATAGAGATTTTATTAAGAACCTTGATCATATAGATCAAATTTGGGAAAAATTAAAATTTAAATGTGGTGATACTTTAGCTGTTTGCGATTTAAGAGGGAAATACAAAGAAAAATTTTCTTATTCTGAGCTGGCTGATTTAATAAAAAAAGTCTCTTTTTCTTTCGAAAATTATGGTTTAAAAAAGGGGGATGTAGTTACTGTAATATCTGAAAATTCTCCAAGATGGCTAGCAGTAGATCAAGGCTTAATGCGTTTAGGAGCTATAAATGCAGTGAGAGGTATTAATTCTCCTTCAGTAGAATTAGACTATATTATTGGGCACTCTAATTCAGTAGGACTAATAGTTCAATCTAAGGAAATTTGGCTAAAGTTAAACAACAAAGAAGAATTAAAAAAAAGACTGAAATTTATAATCAATTTAGAAGATGAACAATTTGAAAGTTTAATAAGTTGGAGTACATTCATAAGTTCAGTAGAAAAAGAAAATTCACAAAATAATAATCTTGAAAAATTTAATCCAGAAATTGATGACGTCGCTACTATTCTTTACACTTCTGGGACGACAGGAAAACCTAAAGGTGTGCCTTTGACTCATGCAAATTTTTTACATCAAATAATCAATTTAGCCTATATTGCTGATCCAGAACCAGGGACCTCTGTATTAAGCGTTTTGCCTATCTGGCATTCTTATGAGAGAAGTGCTGAATACTTCTTTTTTTCATGCGGTTGTTCTCAATACTATACAATTCCAAAATTTCTTAAAGATGATATTACACAAATAAAACCTGTTGTCATGGCTACTGTACCGAGACTATGGGAAGCAATACATGATGGTTTTTTTCAGGCTTTGAAAAAAATGCCTTCCAAAAAGCAAAAACTTATTAAGTTTTTGATAAGTAATAGTTCGGTTTTTAAAAGAAGTCTTAGAAAGATAAGAAATATAGATATAAATCAAATAACTTTTAAATCAAAAATCCCCTTACTGGGTTCTGTGATTAGCCGATACCCTTTACATAAATTGTCTACTATTTTTTTATGGCCGAATATTCTTAGACAACTATGCGGAGAAAAACTGAAATTTCCTATCAACGGTGGAGGTGCATTGCCAGAACATGTAGATCTTTTTTTTGAATCTTTAGGCGTAGATGTTTTGGTGGGATATGGACTCACAGAAACTAGTCCAGTATTAACTTGTAGGAGAAGAGAATTAAATGTTAGAGGATCATCTGGGCAGCCTCTTTCATTTACTGAAATCAAAATAGTGAATGATGATAAAAAAAAGATTCTGAAGTTCAGAGAAGTCGGGAAAATTCTTGTTAGGGGGCCGCAAGTAATGAAAGGTTATCTTAATAATGAAATAGCTACAAATGATGTTTTATCCAAGGATGGTTGGTTTGATACTGGTGATTTAGGTTTTCTAATACCAAATGGTTCTCTCTTTATAACCGGAAGAGCCAAGGATACAATAGTGCTATCAAGTGGTGAAAATATAGAACCGAATCCCCTAGAGACTGAAATTCTTAGTTCAGAATTTATTAATCAGATTCAATTAGTAGGACAAGATAAGAAATGTTTAACAGCTCTCGTAGTTCCTAATGTCGAATTGGTTAAAAGCAAGTTTTTGGAAGAAGACCTTTCAAAATTAAACCCTAATAAGAAAATTGGTACATTTTTCAAATCACAAATTAATAATTTGCTTAAAAGTCGATTAGGAGCAAGATCAGAAGAACAAATATTAGATTGTTATTTTGTTGATGCCTTTACTCTAGAAAATGGGTTATTAACACAAACTCTTAAACAAAAAAGAAAAGAAATAGAAAAAAAGTATTCATTACAAATAGAAAATATGTATGAAAACAAATTTAGTAAGAAAATTTGATTTTTCTATCTATATTGAAAAGGTAATTTAATTTTTTATGGAAACAAAAAACTCAATATCTATAAAGCGCTCAATAGCTATTAAAGCTGTAGTTACACCAACTTGGAAGGAAGATGCTGAAAAAGAATTAAGTAAAGCAATTTCAAACATTGATCAGCAATTATCGCAACTGGAGCAAGAGGGGCAGCAAATAGTAAATAATATTAGATCCCAATCGGTTAATCCCCTAGATCCAAGAGTTCAAGAACAGGTTAGTCAGGTGCAACAACAAGTCGCAGCAAAACGAAATGAAATTGAAGAACAAAAAAGAAATCTTCTTCAACAACAGAGTCAAGTTCGCGAATTAAAAATGGACGAAATTGTTGATCAAGGGCAAGTGGATAGTTTCTGTGATGTCACTGTGGGAGACAATCTTATTGAAAAAATGCAAGTATCCATTACGGTTAAGGATGGAGTTATTCAATCTATAGATAATAATTAAAGAGAAGATTTAGTGTTTTTGATAAATATAAGTAAATCTTAATTTCGAAAAGTTTTAATTTCTAATCGATCTAAATTATTACTTTCTTAAGTTTTAAGAGTTCCCACTGTGAACATGATTTCGTATAATTAAAACAAGAGTTTAAAGGGTTCTTAACCATAAAAACTTTAGGAAGTTTGGTAGAAATCCCTTGAAACTTATGCAATAACAATTTTCTTATGTCTCACGAAATATTGAGGTTTTAGTGAAAGTAAGGTATTTGTTCTTTAGACACTTCTTAGACACTAGAGAATAATAATCATTGTTCCAGTTATAATCTGTATTCTTGTTTTCTTGACTAGACAGAGAGGTAGACATTTTTTGATCATGTCTTGTTAGTAATCAGATATAGAAATCAAGCAAACTTAATTGAACAATTAATTCCGTCATGGTCACTATTATTGCCAGTGGCAATTTTTTGTATATTATCTGCTTTTAAATCAGTTGAAATTACAATGTGAATAAGACCCATATTTGTAGTCAATAAATTAAATTCATCGATCATATTTTTTAAAGAAGAAAATACTATTTCTGGTTGATTCTTTTTGGGAATATTCTGATTGAAATCTCCAAGAATAATAGTTTTCTGATTTGAAAAACTTAAACTTTGAATAAAAGAAAGATGATCTTCCCATGGTTTGCGATCTTTTCTCCCTGTACTGACATGAGCAAATCTCCAAGGGATACAAAGACCAATAATTTTAATTCCGTTTGTAACACCTGATATAAATCTTCCTGTTGGAATTTCCTTTGAACCAATTTGATCAATATCTGTCCACTTATTTTTAGACCAAAGAATTACTTTTCTACGACCGTTTTTAGTTTTATAACCATAATCCTCATGTGACGAAATTATATATCCATCCTGAGGGAGTAGAGATGTATATCCTTCTGTAAGACAAATAATATCTGAATCAAATTGATCAATAAAAAACTTACCTCTCTTGGAAGAAGGGGTTGCCCAATCTGAATTCCAACAAGATATCTTTAACAATGCTTTCTAATAATTAAAATTCTGATCTACTCAAATGAGTAAGTTTCGTTATAAATATCTACTAGATTCTTTCCTTTATAGAACCACCATTTAGTTCCTCGCCTTCTTCTGCGAGTTCCATCCTCTCCAAGTAATTTTTTGGTTAAACCTGTAAGTGAATAAATTTCATCGAGATATTTAACTCTATTTGGTGAATAAATTGAACACTCAATTTGATCTCTTTCAAAGGTTAATATTTCACCAACTTCCATACCCATCTCAATAAAATTCATATTTGGTCTATGTTTTTGTTTGAATTTTTCAGAAGATATATTCGCTTCAACATCCACACTTTCTGCTTCTTTTTGAACTGTCGGAGTGACATCCTCAATCGCCATGAGTTCTAAAACAGCGATTGCTTGCTCTGGATCAATATTAAAAAACTCTCTTTTAGGATTAACTCTATTCGGTGAAAATGCAGTATGAAATGCTTTTTCTGTCTTATCTACATCTTTCACTTTCGCTGCATACTCACATTCAAAAGGCAGGGGAACACCAGTCGAATATAGATCAGCGAGTCTAAGTTCTACATTTCTTGTGGTCTTCCCAATCTTCACCATATTTGGCATTGCTGGATTAGTTAGAACGTAAACACTTCCTTCCATAAATGTAATATCAGAATTTTTCTAAATTAATTCAATAATCTTTCAATTTATCTTATATCCCCTGTCAATAAAAAATAATTAGTAATTAATGCTTTATGTAAATGCTCTCTAACCTACCTGTAACTCTTTATCCTATTTATTACTTTCTTAATCTTCCACTGTTTCCGTAGGTTACATACTTTTGTATAATTAAATTAGAAAGGATAAGGGTGACAAACGTCAAAAAGTGTAGACACTTTCGTAGACACCATGTCCAAAACCATTGCAAATACTAACCTGCTATGTCTCACGAAATATTCATGCCTGCCTTGAGTTCTACTATGACAGAGGGCAAGATTGTGGAATGGTTGAAAAATCCAGGAGATAAAGTTGAAAGAGGTGAATCTGTATTGGTTGTTGAATCTGACAAGGCAGATATGGATGTTGAATCTTTTCAAGATGGATATCTTGCAGCTGTTTTAATGCCTGCTGGCAGCACTGCACCAGTAGGAGAGACTATCGGTCTTATTGTAGAAAATGAGGATGAGATAGCTTCTGTTCAAGAACAAAATAAAGGAAAACAACCCGAAGTTTCTAGTTCGGATCAACTTGAATTGGTAAGCAATAAAACGGAAGAAAAACCTGTGATTCAAAGTGAAATTGTTGAAAAACAAGAAAAAGAAGTCGTATTAATGAGTAAAAAGGCAGCCTCATCTTTTAATAGTGATCAAATAAATGCTGCTACGAGTAATGTTTCTTCGAGGGTGATTGCATCTCCAAGAGCTAAAAAACTTGCCTCTCAAATGGGCGTTGATTTAGCAAAGGTTCATGGATCCGGACCTCACGGAAGGATTCAAGCCGATGATATTTTAAAAGCTAATGGCCAACCAGTCTCTATACCATGGATAGGTGAAGGTGGTTCTCCTGCAAGTATACCCGGTGCAAATTTGGGAGTTGAAGGTAAATCAGAAACTTCAGGAAATAGTTTTGGTAATCCTGGAGAAACAGTTCAATTTAATACTCTTCAAAAAGCGGTAAATAAAAATATGGAATCTAGTTTAGATGTTCCATGTTTTAGGGTGGGTTACTCTATCAATACAGATAAATTAGATAATTTCTACAAAAAAGTAAAACAGAACGGAGTTACTATGACTGCTTTACTAGTAAAGGCAGTTGCAAAGACACTAAAAAAACATCCTCAAGTTAACTCAAGTTTTTCAGAAAATGGAATTTCTTATCCAGAAAATATAAATATTGCTGTTGCTGTTGCGATGGAAGATGGTGGACTAATAACTCCAGTTTTAAAAGAACCATGCAATACTGATTTATTTGAATTGTCTAGGGAATGGAAAGATCTCGTAAAAAGATCAAGATCAAAACAATTAGAACCTGATGAATACTCAACAGGAACCTTCACTTTATCTAACCTTGGGATGTTTGGAGTTGATAGATTTGACGCAATTCTTCCTCCAGGTACTGGTGCTATTTTAGCCATAGCATCATCGAAACCAACCGTTGTTGCAAATAGTGATGGTTCAATATCTGTTAAAAAAATAATGCAAGTAAATCTAACAGCTGATCATAGAGTGATCTATGGAGCTGATGGAGCTTCATTCTTAAAAGACTTGGCTTCCCTAATTGAAGATGAGCCAGAGACTCTTGTCTCCTAAATTTAATTGATTCCTCAAATTAATAATGAAAAAAGAGATTATAAGCTTGAAGCTTATGATTATTTACTTGATCCTTCATTAATTGCTAGTAAACCTTCTGCAATTAGGCATGAATCAAGATTGATGATAGTTAGAAATAGTTTTTTAGAAGAAGACTGTTTAACTAATAAATTTACCAAGAATCTTTTAGATGAATTTAGAGAAGGGGATCTTGTAATTGTAAATAATACTAAAGTTATGAAAGCTAGGTTAAAGGTTGAATTAGAAAATAAGACATTAGTAGAATTATTAGTTTTAGAAAGATCCCATGAATGTGTTTGGTTATGTTTGGCAAAGCCAGCGAAAAAGTTAAAAATAAATAGAAAATTAAAATTAAAATCTCCATTAGCACAAGATATTAATTTGATTGTTGATGGAGTTGATGAAGAAACTGGAGGGAGATTTATTAAATTTCCGGAAAATATAACTTGTCTCAATTCAATGAATGAACTTCTTGATAAATATGGGGAAATCCCTCTTCCTCCTTATATAAAAAATTCCGAAGAAGAATCTTTTCATGAGAAAAGTTATCAAACTGAGTATGCAACAAATCCGGGGGCAGTTGCTGCGCCAACAGCTGGTTTACACTTAAGCAAAAGTCTTATTTCCAATCTAAAAAAAAAAGGCGTAATAATCTTACCGATAACTTTGCACGTGGGTTATGGAACATTCAAACCAATTGATCAAGAAGATTTAAGTAACTTAAAACTGCATAAAGAATGGGTAAGTGTTAATAAGGAAGTAGTGGAGGAAATAAAAAGAATAAAGAAAACAGATAGAAAAATAATTGCTATTGGTACAACAAGCGTAAGAGCTCTTGAAAGTTGTTATTCTCACGAAATTAATGACTTTATTCCCATAGCTAAATACGTAGATTTAGTAATTAAGCCAGGTTATAAATTTAAGGTAGTTGATGGATTATTAACTAATTTTCATCTCCCTAAAAGTTCATTATTACTTTTAGTAAGTGCAATGATTGGTAGAGAAAGATTATTAGATCTATATAAAAAAGCCATAAAAGAAAAATTTAGATTCTTCTCTTATGGCGATGCGATGTATATTTCACCAGATTCACTACTGGAGAAAAAATTGATTTAGGCTTTGACTGGTTCTTGAATGATTCCGCTTGGAACTTCAGTAAACATAATTGATGATAAATACCTCTCTGCTAAATCAGGTAGAACTACTACAATTGTCTTTCCAGCATATTCATCTTGTTCAGCTAATCTAACCGCAGCTGCAGCAGCGGCTCCACAAGATATTCCTACTAATAGACCTTCCTCTTTGGCTAATCTAAGAGCCATCTCTATTGATTCGTCATTTGTTACTTGTTCAACCTTGTCAACAATTGATAAGTCAAGGTTCTTAGGAATAAATCCTGCTCCAATTCCTTGTATTTTATGTGGTCCGGATTTAACCTCTTCTCCATTCATTGTCTGTGTAATAACAGGACTATGTGATGGTTCAACAGCTACAGAAGTGATATTTTTACCCTTCTCTTGCTTAATGTATCTTGAAACTCCTGTAATTGTGCCGCCAGTTCCAACCCCTGCAACTAGGACATCAATTTCGCCATCACAATCATCCCAGATTTCTGGTCCAGTAGTTTTGAAATGAATTTCAGGGTTCGCTGGGTTATCAAATTGACCTGGCATGAAATATTGAGAAGGATTACTTTCTGCAATTTCTTTAGCCTTAGCTATTGCTCCAGGCATACCTTTAGATGCCTCTGTTAAAACAATTTCAGCACCCAACACTGCCATAACCCTTCTTCTTTCAATTGACATGGATTCTGGCATTGTAAGGATCAGTTTATAACCTCTTGCTGAAGCAGTAAAAGCTAAAGCAATTCCTGTATTTCCAGAAGTTGGCTCAACAATAGTTTTGTCTTTTGTAAGTTTCCCACTTTTCTCTGCATCCCAAATCATGTTTGCGCCAATCCTACATTTGACACTATAAGCGGGGTTTCTACCTTCAATTTTTGCAAGTACTGTAGCTTTCGCGTTTTTAGTAACTGATTTTAATTTTACTAATGGAGTGTTTCCAATAGCAAAACTGTTGTCCTCATAAATTTTTGCCATTTATATATTGAGAAAATATATATTAATACTAACTATTATTCAGAAAAAGAGTATATAAGTTTCTATACGGTAAATACTAGGAATTTAGAAATTATTTAGTGCTTCAGAAAAGCTTTTCCATAATTGATCTTGGTCTTCTAATCCAACTGATACTCTAATAAGGTGCGAGGGTATACCAAAACTTTCAGCCCAATCCAACTCGTCATAATGAGCTAGTAAAACATAAGGACAAACTAGAGTAAATTTTGTACCTAAACTAGGTCCTTTAGATACTTGTAGAGAATCATAAAATTTCTTGGCTTTTTTCAATCCTCCATTTAATTCAAATGATAATAAGCAGCCGTATCCTCCATCAGAAGTAAGTAAAGAATTAAAATTTGGACAATTTTCAGGATGGAAAATATTCTTAATCTCACTATGAGTCTCTAATCTTTTTTTTAATTCTAAACATGCTTTATTTTGTTCAAAAACTCTTTGATTTACATCTCTACTAACTTTCTCTAGATAAACTATATCTCCATCGGAAAGTATTGGAATATTAATCTCGTTTAATGCATTTCTAAACTGATCAATCCATTTGCTTTTTGGATTTAGTATTAATGATCCGGCAAGAATATCACCACTACCTGAAAAAATTTTTGTAAGTGAAGTAAAAACTATATCTGCATGTTCTATGGAATTTATATTTAAATTCGAACCAATTGTATCGTCAACAATTAACGGAATATTTAGCTTTTTTGCAATTTTTGAAATTTTTTTAATGTTTACACATTTGAGCATTGGATTACTTGGAAGTTCAATAATTAATGCTGATGGATTTATTCTTTTGATTTCTAATTCAATATCCGCGCAATTTTCTTCTGTAATTAACTTTGCTCCGTGAAAGATTTTCATTGGTAATTTAAGTACATCTACATATGGAAAACCAACTTGGAGTGTTGGTTTAGCTGGAAATAATTTATATATGATTTCTAATGATGTATGCAATGCAGACATTCCAGATGAAGTTAAGTGAATATCATTAGAGTCAATTTTTGTAGATTTAGAAATTCTATTTTTTATTCTTTGAGAACATTCATTTACGTAAGATTTTGGAGGGCAATTTTCAAGACCTAGTTCTATAGCGGCAGCTCTTGAAGATAGACCAAGACCAGTATGTTGCCAAAAATATTTTGCAAAAATACTTCCTTCTTTTTCAGTTATTAAGAAAGCTAAATTATTTCTTTTTTCTATTAACGAGAATTGTTCAGAAGTATTTCTATCAATGTATTTTTTAGCTTTAAAAGCTATTCTTTCATTCGGATATGGCCAGATACTTTTATTGCTGTAGTAATTTTGTTTTTTTACTTTTTCGCATAATCTTTTCACTATGGGGTTTAGCCCGAATCGTGGGTAAATGGACTTTAATAAATTCATACATTCTTGATCTTTTTCCTCGTAATTTATTACATCATTCCAAGTTGGTAATGCTACAGAAACAGCATGAATACTATCAGGAATTGCATATCCCAACTCTAAATTTTCCCATATAGGTTTTTTAAGTAAATCTCTCAATTTTCAGAATTTATTTAAAGCAAATAAAATGTCCGAGATTAAATCGTTTGTATCTTCACATCCAATTGATAATCTGACAAGAGCATCATCTATCCCTAGTAAATTTTTTGTTTTGTCATCAACAGAAGCATGAGTCATCGTTGCAGGGTGACAAATTAAACTTTCAACTCCTCCAAGGCTTTCTGCTAGAGAGAAATATTTGAGAGATTTGCAAAATTTAAAAGTATCCTCTTTATTTAAATTTAATTTTAGGGTGATCATTGAACCTCCAGATTTCATTTGCGATTTTGCTAAATTAAATTGCGGATGTTCTTGATTAAAAGGGTAAATTACTTTACTAATAATTTTATGATTACCTAATTCTTCAGAAATAAATTCTGCACTTTTAGTTTGTTGTTCGATTCTTAAAGGAAGAGTTTTTACTCCTCTCGTAATGAGCCAACTATCAAAAGGAGATGGTTGAAGCCCGAGAGCTTTTTGAGAGAAAAGCATCTTACTATTCCATTCCTCATTATTTGTAAGTACTGCTCCGCCAAGTGCATCACTATGTCCATTAATGAATTTTGTGGTGCTTACAAGCGATAGTGTTGCACCAAGGTCCAATGGTTTTTGAATAAGTGCAGTAGAGAAGGTATTGTCTACAACTACTGGTATTTCGAGTTTATTCGCTTCATCACAAATCGCCTTAATATCGAGTACCTTCAAAAGTGGATTAGTTGGACTTTCTAGCCATATCAAGGTTGGCTCGAAGTTTGAAATCTTTTTGACATTATTTTCGTTTGTAAAATCTGTGTATAAAACTTCTAGTCCAAATTTCTTGAAAACTTTTTCGAACATCCTCACTGTACAACCATAGAGATTTGACTCGCAGAGTATCTTGTCACCTGATTTCAGTGTTGATGAAATTGCAGTTACCGCGCTAATTCCAGATCCAAAAACTGTACAGTATTTAGAATCTTCTATTGATTTAAGGATGTTTTCTAGAATTCTAAAGTTGGGATTGCCTGATCTGGTGTAGTCGAAATTATCTTTATTTCCATGTTTGAAAGTAGATGTAGAAAAAATAGGAGGCATAACGCATCCAGTTTCTTCAGCAAATGTTTCCCCATGGTGAATAGATAAGGTCTTAAAACCTGGCTTTTTTATATTATTTTCCTTATTTCCCATTATTTTTTAAAAATAAGAATTAAATTAAATCTCTCATTTTTTAAAAGAGAGATTTAATAATCCAAAGAAAAGTAGTATTAAACTTTTCTTGAATAATATTCAACAACTAGTAGTTCGTTTATTTCAAGAGCCACCCACTCTCTATCGCATTTTCCATTTATTTTTCCCGTTAATTTAGGCTTGTCTAAATCAAGATGAGGTGGGACATTTGCCAAGCCAGGGAATTCTATATTACCTTCTACAAGTTTTTTGCTTGCTTTGTTTTCTTTAATTCCGATTACATCGCCTGATTTGCATTGATAACCAGCAATATCAAGAACTTTTCCATTAACGGTTACATGGCCATGATTTACTAATTGTCTTGAGCCTGGAATGGTACCTCCAAAACCCAATCTAAAACAAACATTATCAAGTCTGTTTTCTAAAAGTCTTAGTAGGTTAGTACCTGTAGATCCTTCTTGAGCTCTAGCTTTTTTCACATAACGTACTAGTTGTTTTTCAGAAACTCCATAATTAAACCTAAGTTTCTGCTTTTCTTCTAGACGAATTGCATATTCTGATCGCTTGCGACGGGCTTGGCCGTGCTGACCTGGAGGATTAGACTTCTTTGAAGCTTTCCTGGTGAGACCTGGTAGTTCTCCCAAGCGACGCGTAACCCTTAATCTGGGGCCGCGGTATCTTGACATAATTTTAAATTAAATAGAAAATTGCAATAAATTGGATAATTGATTAAATTCAATTAAACTAATTACTACTGGAAATATTATTTTACATCATTAAAGTGTTCAAAACTATTAATAAATCAATTACTTCTATACTTCTTTTTATGATTTCGTTTTATCAAAAGTGGTTTTCTCCTTTTTTTGGACCAAGATGCAGATTTATTCCAAGTTGCAGCTCTTATGGATATGAGGCAATTACTAGACATGGTCCTTGGAAGGGAGGGTGGTTAACTTTAAAAAGATTAAGCAGATGTCATCCTTTAACTCCCTGTGGATGTGACCCTGTGCCTGACTAAATGAATGAAAATATTTATTTTTGTTAGGCAGGGATGTTGCCTTTGTGATTCATTAAAAAACAAACTGGCAAAAATAAATCTTAATGAGTTATTCCCTAATCTAGAGGAGCTTAAAGAAATTGATATTGATAGGGTCGATTTATATAAAGATAAATTTAAAAAATATGATTATGAAGTACCTGTTATTGCTGTTGAAAGAATTAGGTCCGAGGAGATCATAGAATTGCCTCGCATTTCTCCAAGATTAAAAGATGATCAATTAAAGAATTGGTTTCAAAAAAATATTAGTACCATTCTGGAGAAATAATTTTTTTATATGAGATCTATAAAATTACATAAACTTTTAGATTTGGTAGGAATTATTCCCTCATCAAATCTTATCGATCAAGATATCAATAATATTTCTTTTAACTCTAAAGAAGTACAAAAAGGAACTTTATTTTTAGGAATGCCTGGTTTAAATGTTGATGGAGGAAAATTTTGTATTGAGGCAATTGAAAATGGCGCAGAGGCTGCCATTATTGGGCCTGCTGCAAAACAGAAAATTGGATCTATTGATCGAAAAAGGATTTTGGTTATAGAGGATAATTTAGATTATATTTTTGGTCAAATAGTCGCTGAGTTTTGGAATAGGCCTTCAAGAAAACTTAAACTTATTGGTGTTACTGGTACAAATGGAAAAACGACAATTACTTTCTTATTGGAATACCTTTTAAAAAAATTAGGGAAAAAGACTGCATTATTTGGGACCTTGTTTAATAGATGGCCTGGCTTCACAGAAGTTGCTTCTCATACAACTGATTTCGCCGATAAACTTCAAAAGAAATTAAATGCTGCTGTTGAGGCAGAATCTGAATTTGCGATATTAGAAGTAAGTTCTCATTCTATTGCTCAAAAGAGGATATCAGGATGCGAATTTGAGGCGGCTATTTTTACTAATTTAACTCAAGATCATCTTGATTATCACTCAGATATGGAATCTTATTTTCAAACAAAAAGAAAATTGTTTTTACCACCTTATTTAATAGAAAAGGATGGAATTTCTGTATTAAATCACGATGACCCTTGGATATCTAAATTATCATCTGATCTTGAAAAAAGATCTTCATTAGTGTCTACAAAGATTACTGAAAGTGAATTTAAAAATCATGATTTTTTTTTCGTAACAGATAAAAAATTTACTGAAAATGGCTCAACCTGCATTTTTCATACACCCAAGGAAAAAATTCAACTTTTTGTTCCACTCGTTGGAGAATTTAATTTAATGAATGCGATTCAAGCAATAACAATTTTGTATAAACTTAATTTTTCTTTAAAAGATCTATCAAAGTTAATACGATCTTTCCCTGGCGCTCCTGGGCGAATGGAGAAAATAGAAATTGATAATGATGACGTTTCAAGATCACTTCCAACAGTAATTGTTGATTATGCCCACACTCCTGATGGATTAAAAAAAGTTTTGCAATCAATTAAAAAACTTTGTAAGGGAAAACTCATTACTGTTTTTGGCTGTGGAGGAGATCGAGATCTTGGTAAAAGGCCTTTAATGGGATCAATAGCTGAAGAGTTTTCTGATCAACTTTTTATAACTTCAGATAATCCAAGATCAGAAGAACCCCAAAAGATAGTAAATGATATTTTGATGGGTATAAAAAAAAGAGAAAAAATAACAATTGAGATTGATAGATTTAAAGCAATAAATGAATCTATTAAATTTGCCAATAAAGAAGATATTGTTTTAATTGCAGGAAAAGGACATGAAGACTACCAAATTCTCAATGATAAAGTTATTAATTTTGATGATAGAAAAATAGCTTATAAATTATTAAAAGAAAAAAGAAAATCTCAATAAAATTTCCTATTCAAATAAGAAAGATCTTTACGCAAATCACAGGAAAAGTTTCTTAGAATTGATTGAGTTATTTTTAAAAAAATGAAGGGCTTAGCCTTAGTTGTAGGCGCAGGTGGAATTGGAACCCAAATAGCTAAAGATCTGAGTGAAAGTGAAAAAGATTTAGAAGTTGTTTTGTGCGGAAGAAAAAGTGAATTTAATTCTTTTTGGGAATTAGATATAGAGGATTCTCAATCCCTTTTGCAGTTGAAAAATAAAATATCAAATCAGCCTTCAAAATTAAGGCTAGTTGTTAATGCTACAGGTAGACTTCATAGTGATTCTCTTCAACCAGAAAAAAGATTACAACATCTTGATAAAAAAAATATGATGGAAAGTTTTTCAATAAACGCCTTTTCTCCTATTTTATTAGCTAAAGCGATTGAAGAATTTATACCAAAAGATTTGGATTTTAATTTTGCAAGTATAAGTGCAAGAGTTGGTAGCATTGGAGATAATCAAACTGGAGGTTGGTATTCATATAGAGCTGCAAAATCTGCGCAAAATCAGTTTTTTAAATCTTTAAGTATTGAATGGGCTAGACGTTTCCCAAAGGCTACTATCACATTGCTTCATCCAGGAACAGTAGATACTGATTTATCTAGACCTTTTCATAAATTTGTGCCAGAACATAAATTATTTAGTAAAGAAAAATCCTCCCAATTTTTGATCAATATTATTAAAAATCAATCCCCGGAATGTACTGGAAAATTTATTGCTTGGGATAGCTCAGAAATACCCTGGTAATTTTTTAATTTCTTCAGAAAGCAAATTAATCTCGGCTTCTGTAGTCATTTGATGTACGCATGCTCTAAACCATTTTGGATCTTCTAAAACTCTAATCCAAATTTTCTTTTCTCCAAGTTTATTTACAAATTTATCCTTATCTTTAATATTTTCGATATTAAAACTAACTATCCCATTTAAGTACTTTTTTTCTAAAACTAATTCAACACCCTTTAATTGATTTAATTCATCCCAAAGTTTCTCACTTAATCTTTTGATATTTTCGCTTTTTTCTTTTTCATGGCAGTCTTTATCCAAAAGATCTATAGAATTACGAAGCCCTGCAAGTAAAGGAATGCAAGATGTAGCTACTTCAAACTTCCTTGCATCATCATGAAAAAGATTATCTGAAGGCTCATAAATGCCTTGTTCTTTTTTTAATGATTTCCAACCAATTATTGTTGGATCTGTTTCATGAATAAATCTATCTGAGACATAAATGGCTCCAAGTCCTTCTGGTCCACATGCCCATTTATGAGAAGTTATTGAATATAAATCAGAATAAAAAACTTCTTTTTCAATATTTATGTGCCCAAAGGTTTGAGCACCATCAACAAGTAAATAAGAATCTGCTCGATTATTTTTTAATTCGACAGAAATTTGTTTTAAAGGAATTTTATATCCAAAGTTCCATAAGATATGAGAAATAATTAGTATCTTAGTCTTACTATTTAGATTTTTCAAAATCTCTAAAATTATATTTTCGTCGTTTAGATTTTTGAATTTTTGGATCGGCAAAATTTTGAATATTAATTTATTTCTTCTGCAAAATTCTCGACTTGCAGCCACTACTCCAGGATGTTCACAGTCACTTATTAACAGCTCTTCTCCCTCTTCTACTTTTATTCCCCAAAAGGGCAAAATCATACCGGAAGAGATATTCTCGGTTAAAGCTATATTCTTTGAATTTACACCTAATTTTTGTGCAATGAGCCTTTTTGTAGTCAATATTTCTTTGTAAATAAAAGGCCACATATTATTAGTAAATGGTCCTAAATCTTGGATAATTTCCCAAGTTTTAACTATGGCTTCTAAAGAAGATTTTGGTAATGGTCCTTGACCTCCATAGTTGAAATAATACTTATTTTTTAATGCTGGTATTTGATCTCTTAGATTATTTCTCATGGAAATTTAAGTTATATTTTTAAACTCTTGAATTTTTTAAATATTGCCTACTAAAGTTACTGTTCTAAATTCTATATCCTCAATTACTTTCCAAGGTTCAGCACTCCTTTCTGCAAATTCTAAATTTTTAAATCCTAGTTCGTTAAAGTCACTTATAAAGTCTGGTTCATACCATGCTCCACTAATACATCCTGTCCATAGATCATGATCATTTTGCAATCTTAAAGGAACTTTTTTGTTAGAGACAATATCGCTAATTGCAATTCTTCCATTATCTTTTAAAACTCTTTTTATATTTCTTAGAAGGTTTTTTCTAGATTCTGGACTTACCAAGTTTAAAACGCAATTACTTAAAATAATATCAACTGATTTGTCGGCGATTAATGGACTTAAATCTTTATCTAATTCATCAAGTTTTTCAATTGAACCTTCTAGAAATTCTGTATTATTGAAACCTATATTTTTTGTAACTTCTTTAGAGGCTGATCTAGATAAAGAAAGCATATCAGTATTCTGATCAACTCCAATAACTTTCCCTTCTTTCCCAACAATTTGGGCACAAATAAAAGCATTTTTGCCGCTACCACTTCCAAGATCTAAGACTATATCATTTTTTTGAACATATTTAGTTGGATCCCCACATCCATAGTCTCTTTCTATAACCTCTTGAGGAATTGCTTCAAGTAAAATGGGATTAAACCCAACTGGTGTACAAAGACAACTTTCTTTTTCTAGTGCGGCTGAACCATATCTTTTTTGAATCGCATCTTTATGATCGAATTGATTAGATGCTTTATTAGATGTGGTTGTATTACAGCAACTTTCAGACATATTTTTTAAAGGACTCTCGATAAATATAGCCCAAAAAAAAAGCCCCTGAAAAGGGGCTTTTAATTTGTTTAATTAAATTATTTAGTGTAATTAACACCTCTATAATTTAATTCTGCTTTTTCATTACTTGAAGAAGCGTCATCCATTCTATTGGTGTATACGTTTCTTCTGTAGGTAAGTTCAACAAGTTGCTTTTTAGCAGCTTCTTTGTTTTGAACGTAGTTTTTACCTCTGTAAGTTAAAGTAGTCATGTTTCGATGTGACAACACGGCCATCCCCCGTTCCATGGTATGACTCGAACTGCGCCCTCAATTGAGGGTGAACGAAAAAGTAGCGATTGCTACAAAATTATTATAAGCGTATTTTGAACTGCATGTCTAGCTTTTACAAATAGAAACGAAGATTTAATATTTTTTTAATTATTATCTTAGGTAAATTTTTTTATAAATAGTCTCTAAAAAGGATTATGTTTATATTTGGTTTAATCTTCATGTAACTATTTATTTATGACAGGTTTTTTATATTTCTTGGGAAATACTTTAAGGTGGCCAGTTCTAAAGCCAAAAGAATTTTTTTCACTACATGCATATTTTTTAATTATTTATTTGATAACTTTTACTTTGAGTAAATATGATGTAAGCCAATCAAATTTAGTTTTTACTTTAGGAATTCTTGCACCTCTTTTAATCGCGATTGGTCAAGGACTTCCAATTGATTGCCTTGATATGCAATCATCTTTGTTGAAGGAATTAAAAACTAAATAATATATATTTCAGTTAAAAATTTTTATAAAACCTGGACAACTTCGCTTATTTCAGGAATCATTTCTTTTAACTTTCTTTCAATACCCATTTTGAGAGTCATAGTGCTGCTTGGGCAACTCCCACATGCTCCTTGAAGTCTGACTTTGACAATTGGACCATCTATTTCTGCAATCTCCACATTACCTCCATCAGAAATTAAAAAAGGTCTTAGCTCGTCAAGGACTTTTTCTACATTTTCGTTTGTCAGCGAGAGTGTTTCAGTACTCATAATTTTGTATTAACTTTATAATAAGCCTAGAAAGAAATCTGATTAATTGCAAAAAAGATAATTTTCTGTTGTGACTTCATCTAAAAATCCCACTAATGACAATAGTTACTTTGATGCAGTCTTAGTAGGAGCAGGGATAATGAGTAGTACTTTAGCCCTCCTAATTTCAGAAGTTTTACCAGATATAAAATTTCTTATTATAGAAAAATTAAATGCTCCAGGAAGTGAAAGTACTGGCGCTTTTAATAATGCAGGTACAGGACATGCCGCTAATTGCGAATTAAACTATACCCCTTTAGATGAAAAAGGAAATCTAAAAATAGATAAAGCGCTCTCAATAAATCGTTCTTTTGAAACATCCATGTCTTTATGGGCCTCATTGTATGAAGCAGGGAAAATTGATATTAAGAAGTTTCTAAAATTTATTCCTCATATTAGCTTTGTGTCTGGCCAGGATAATATTTCTTTTTTAAAAAAAAGATTTCAGAAAATGACCGAAAATCCTGAATTTATCGATATGGAATTTTCTACATCTTTTGATGAAATTTCATCATGGGCTCCTCTAATAACAAAAGATAGAAATCAATCTACTCAAATTGCTGCTACCAGAATAGGGAGAGGAACTGATATTAATTTTGAGGCTTTAACTAAAGAGTATTTGTCATTAGTTTCCTTAAACAAAAATGTTGAAATTAGATACAAAACAGAATTATTAGATTTAAAGAAAATTGATAAAAAACAATGGGAACTAGAAATCAGTTCTGAAGGTAGAAAAACTTCAATTAGAACTGGTTACGTTTTTCTTGGTGCTGGTGGAAAAACAATTAATTATTTACAAAAATCAAAAATTCCAGAAGCAAAAAGTTATGGTGGATTTCCTGTTAGTGGGAAATGGCTTATTTGCGAGAAAAAAGATCTTACAGAAAAACATAACTCAAAAGTTTATGGTAAAGCTGATATTGGATCGCCACCAATGTCTGTGCCTCATTTAGACACCAGATGGATTGATGATAAAAAACTTCTTTTATATGGACCTTTTGCTGGATTTACAACGAAATTTCTAAAACAAAGCTCATACTTTGACTTATTTAGTTCAATTAAAAAGAATAATATTTTTTCTATGTTAGACGTTGGTTTCAAGAACAACGATTTAATTAATTACCTAATATCACAATCATTAAAGAACCATAACTCAAGAGTTGAGAATTTAAAGAATATGATGCCATCAGCTAATCCTTCTGATTGGTATTTAAAGAATGCTGGTCAAAGAGTCCAAATAATTAAAAAAACTGAAGGTGGTGGTTCTTTGAAATTTGGAACTGAGATTGTAAATTCATCTGATGGATCATTATCTGCTTTGTTGGGAGCCTCTCCGGGAGCAAGTACTGCGGTTTCAATTATGGTTAAGGTTCTTGAAAAATCTGCTTTATTTTTAAACGATAAGTATAATCTTAAGAAAAAAATAAATGACTTAATTTATCCAGAACTATCAGTCTCTGAAAATTACAGTACCTTCATAAAAGAAATTAAAAAAAGAAATAATTCCATTTTTGGTTTCCATCCATAATTCTAATTAGCTAATATTAATCAAGATGTAATAAGAGGAGAATTTTTCTTTCTATATGACTGATATATCGGTTTCAAAAATTAGAAATTTCTGCATAATCGCTCATATTGACCATGGTAAATCTACCCTTGCAGATAGGTTACTTCAAGATACTGGTACTGTGCAGCAAAGGGATATGCAAGAACAATTTTTGGACAGTATGGATCTTGAAAGAGAGAGAGGAATTACTATCAAGTTACAAGCCGCAAGGATGAAATATAAAGCTGACGATTCCCAAGAATATGTTTTGAACTTAATAGATACTCCAGGGCATGTTGATTTCTCTTATGAGGTTAGTAGATCTCTTCAAGCTTGTGAAGGCGCCTTACTTGTTGTTGATGCAAGTCAAGGAGTAGAAGCTCAAACCTTAGCTAATGTTTATCTTGCCTTAGAAAATAATCTTGAAATAATTCCTGTTTTAAATAAAGTTGATTTACCAGGGGCTGATGCTGAAAAAATAAAACAAGAAATTGAGGAAATTATTGGACTTGATACATCTAATGCAATAAATTGTTCAGCAAAAACTGGAGTTGGTATTAAAGATATTTTGGAAGCAATCGTGAGAAGAGTACCTCCTCCTCAAGATGAAATTAAACTTCCTACAAAGGCACTAATTTTTGATTCTTATTATGATCCGTACAGGGGAGTTATTGTTTATTTCAGGGTGATATCTGGGTCTCTAAATAAGAGAGAAAAAATATTATTAATGGCAAGTAAGAAAAATTATGAACTAGATGAGATAGGAATAATGGCGCCTGATCAGCAGCAAGTTGATGAATTACATGCAGGAGAAGTTGGTTATTTAGCTGCTTCTATAAAATCAGTTGCTGATGCGAGAGTAGGAGATACGATTACTCTTTTAAATTCACCTGCCAATGATCCTTTGCCTGGATATAAGACAGCAAATCCTATGGTTTTTTGTGGCTTATTCCCGACTGATGCTGATCAATTCCCAGATTTAAGAGTATCACTAGAAAAATTACAATTATCTGATGCAGCTTTAAAATATGAGCCCGAAACAAGTAGCGCAATGGGCTTCGGATTTAGGTGCGGATTCCTAGGACTTCTTCATATGGAGATTGTTCAAGAAAGATTAGAAAGAGAATATGACTTGGATCTAATCGTAACGGCACCATCAGTTATTTATAAAGTTAATTTAAATCAGCAGGAACATATCTTTATTGATAATCCTTCTACAATTCCTGATCCACAACTTAGAGAATCAATAGAAGAGCCTTATGTGAAAATGGAAATTTATGCTCCCAATGAATTTAATGGAACATTAATGGGTTTATGTCAGGAAAGAAGAGGTGTATTTATAGATATGAAATACATAACAACAGATCGAGTTACCTTGATTTATGAAATTCCATTAGCAGAAGTTGTTACAGATTTCTTTGATCAAATGAAAAGTAGAACCCAAGGTTATGCATCAATGGAATATCATTTGATTGGCTATAGAAAAAATGACCTTGTTAGATTAGATGTTCTAATAAATTCAGAAAGAGCAGATCCATTAACTTCTATTGTTCATAAAGATAAGGCTTATGGAATTGGCAGAAGTTTAGTTGAGAAATTAAAAGAACTTATTCCAAAACAACAATTTAAAATACCTATTCAAGCATCAATCGGTAGCAGGATTATTGCAAGTGAAAGCATAAGTGCTTTGCGAAAAGATGTTTTATCTAAATGTTATGGCGGGGATATTTCTAGGAAAAAGAAACTTTTAAAGAAACAAGCCAAAGGTAAAAAGAGGATGAAGGCAATGGGTAAAGTTGAAGTCCCTCAAGAAGCTTTTATGGCAGTCTTGAAATTAAACCAGTAATTTCTTTTAATTTAAAATTTATAGCTATTTATTTTTAAAAGAATTGGGTATATTTCATTTATATCTTTAAAAAAGATTTTGGATATTAACTCATTTAATCGTGTCGGCGCAAATATCAGAAAAGCTGGATTTTTAATTGTACTTTTTTATCTTCTTGTTGTTTTAATAATGAAATTTTTAGAGGCCAATAATTTTTTTGGTTATTCATTTTCAATGTTAAGCAATGATATCTTTGCCCCTCCTTCTCTTAATCATTTTTGTGGCACAGATAGATTAGGAAGAGATGTTTGCTTAAGAACTTTGCAAGGATCATCATTAGCCATAGAAGTTGTATTCTTAGCTATTCTTTTTTCATTAAGTTTGGGTTTGCCATTGGGATTATTAAGTGGATATTTTGGTGGTTTTTTTGATAAATGCTTATCACTAATAATGGATACTATTTTTTCAATACCTGTAATTTTACTTTCAGTTGTTGTGGCTTTTGTATTGGGTAAGGGTATCCTTAACGCGGCTTTGGCATTGTGTATTGTTTACTCTCCTCAATATTTTAGATTAATCAGAAATCAGACAATATTGGTTAAATCCGAAACTTATGTGGAGGCAGCTCAAGTTGCAGGAGCTGATGTTAAAAAAATTATTTTTAAATATATTCTCCCTAATGTAATAACACCATTGCCTATTCTGCTTACCCTAAATGCTGCAGATGCTGTTTTGGTATTAGGAAGTTTAGGATTTTTAGGCCTTGGCGTTCCTGCGGATGTCCCAGAGTGGGGAAGTGATTTAAATCTGGCTCTTGCCGCTTTACCTACAGGTATCTGGTGGACGGCTTTGTTCCCAGGTTTGGCAATGTTTTTTTTAGTTTTAGGTCTTTCTTTTATCGGAGAGGACCTTGAAGAAATTTTTGATAGTCAAAATTCTGAATAAATTTAGTTATCTGTAACAGGATCAAGTTCTCCTTGATCATTCAACTTTGGATATTCTTTAGCTGATTTTTTATACACCGCAGCTAATTCTGGGTAACACCATTCAAAAAGTGTTTTTTGATATTCATCCATATTTAACCCTTCTCCATTAGCGGGCAATATACCTTTATTTTTTCTTTGGCGAACAGCTTCAAATAATAATATAGAAGCAGCCACTGAAACATTCAGAGATTGAACCATACCTCTCATAGGTATAAAAATTGATTGATCAACCATTGATATAAGTTCATTACTTAGTCCCCATTTTTCTGCTCCTAAAACAAAACATGTATTTTGAGAATAATCAAAATTTCTATAATCTACTGATTCACTATTAAGATTCGTTCCATATAATTTAAAGCCCTTATTCTTTAAATCAGATATTGCAGTGATAGTGTTTTCATGATTATTCAGTTTTACCCATTTTTGACTTCCTTGAGCTGTACTATTAAAAGTCTTAACGGCATTCGTTTTGCTAATAAAATTTGCTTCGAAAACTCCTGCCGCATCACATGTCCTTAATATCGCCGATAAATTATGTGGTTTATTGACATCCTCAACTAAAACAGTCAAGTTTTTCATTCTGCAATCTAAAACATTTTTGATTCGTTCAAATCTTCTCGGCAAAATTGACATTTATAATTTTTTCACACCTTTAAATTATATTCAAAAAATATTGATTACCTATTAAATCTCTTGGTTTATAATATTTTGGTAGTTTAAATTAACTCAATGGCATACATAGAATGGGACTATACATTAATAACAAGCATGGTAGAAAAACAAGGGTGGGATTTACCTGATCGTGAATCAGAAGAATGGAATAAATTTAACGATGAATTAGGAGAAAAAATGCGAGGTGTTGGACTTATTTTTGAAAAATATTGTAAATTTACTCCTGACGTAGGAGAAGGAGTTCATCTTCTAGATGACTGATCATAAATAGTGTTAAACCATTGATGTATCCCTTAATCAATGGTTTATTAATTAATAAGATAATATAATTTCACTAAATTAGAACTGGCAATTATTAAGGCTTTATAAAGCTTGTAATCTAAAAAAATTTTTTTATTCCACAAAAAAGTTATTTAATTTCTATATTTGAATAAAAATATGAAAAATAAATTAACCTTTTTATTCGATGGTGGTTGTCCACTTTGTTTGAGGGAAACAAATTTTCTTAAAAAAAGAGATACCTTAAATCAAATTGCATTTATAGATATTAATAGTAAGGATTATGATCAAAGTCTTTTTAATGACATCTCATATTCTGAAGCTATGTCAAACCTGCATGGGATTATTGAAAATGGTGAAATTATTAGGGGACTAGATGTACTTGCATATTCTTATGAATTGGTTGGTTTAGGTTGGGTTTATTATCCCTTGAAGATTAAGCTCTTATCTCCATTATTGAGATTGGTTTACAGATATTGGGCAAAATATAGACTTCAAATTACAGGTAGATCCGATATTGAAAAACTTTGTACCTCACAATGTGAACAATAAATATGGAAAGTATCGATATAGACAGAATAATAGAAATGTGTTGGGAAGATAGAACACCCTTTGAAGCTATCGAGTATCAATTTGGTTTAAAAGAGGAAGATGCGATAAAAATTATGCGTCAAAATCTTAAACCCAAATCTTTCAAAGTCTGGAGAAAGAGAGTTTCGGGAAGAAATACAAAACATATGGCCCTTAAAGATTCAACTAGATTTAAATCTACTCATAAAAGAAAATTATAAATTTTGAAAAATCTTTCTACTAAAACTTGTCCTGTTTGCAATAGGCCATTTGAGTGGCGTAAAAAATGGAAAAACTGTTGGGATGATGTTATCTACTGTTCAAAAAGATGCAGTAACAGGAAGTCACAAAGATGAAACAAATATCAATTATTTTCCCCAATCAACTTTTTAGAGAAAGCCCAATCTTAAAAATAAATTGTGAAGTTTTGATTTTGGAAGACTCATTATTTTTTGGAAATGATAAATTTCATAAATTAATTAACCATAAAAATAAGTTAGTTTTTCATAGAGCATCTATGATCGCTTATAAAAATTATTTAGAAATATCTGGCTTTAAAGTTTTATATATCGAAAACAAGAATAATGTTTCTACAGTTGATCACTTATCGGAACTTATTAAAAATAAATATCAGAAAATAAATCTCATTGACCCTCATGATTTTTTAATAATGAAGAGGATTAATAATTTTGTTGAAAGTAATAATTTAGCTTTAAATATTTTGCCTTCTCCTATGTTTATGAGCAGTGAAGATTTAAAAGATTTATTTGCATCAAATACAAAAAAACCTCTTATGGGGAGATTTTATGAGAATCAAAGAAAGAGCCAAAAGATATTAGTTAATCCTGATGATACACCTGAAGGTGGTAAATGGAGTTTCGATGAAATGAACAGAAAAAAATTACCAAAAAAAATAAATATACCCGATACACCTAAATTACAAAAAAATAAATTTGTAGTTAATGCAGAAAGGTCATTAGCCAATTTTGATATTGAGTTTATTGGAGAAAGTAATAACTTTTTATATCCAACTAATTTTGAAGAGGCAGATGCATGGTTAAATGATTTTTTTAAACATAGATTTTTCTTATTTGGAGATTATGAGGATGCTATTTCTAAAGAAAATTCTTTTTTATGGCACAGTTTACTTTCTCCTCTTTTAAATAGCGGCTTATTAACCCCAGATGTAGTAGTAAATAAAGCATTACTTTTTGCAAAAAATAATAATGTTCCTATTAACTCTCTAGAGGGTTTTATTCGTCAAATTATTGGATGGAGAGAATTTATTTGCCTCGTCTATAAAAAGTACGGAACAAAGATGCGAAATAGTAATTTTTGGAATTTTGAAGATAAGCCAATTCCAAAATCTTTTTATCAAGGAAATACAGGAATTGAACCAGTAGACGTTGTTATAAAAAATATTATTAAATTTGGTTATTGTCATCATATAGAGAGGCTAATGATTGTTGGCAACTTTATGCTTCTATGTAGAATTCACCCCAACCAAGTTTATAAATGGTTTATGGAAATGTTTATTGATTCCTATGATTGGGTTATGGTCCCAAATGTTTACGGAATGAGTCAGTTTAGTGATGGAGGTATCTTTTCAACAAAGCCATATATATCAAGTTCTAATTATGTAAAGAAAATGTCTAATTTCAAAAGTGGCCCATGGTGTGGAATATGGGATGGCTTATTTTGGAAATTTATTAAAGATAATGAAAGCTTTTTTAGAAAGCAGTATCGTCTGGCAATGTTAACGAGAAATCTCGATAAAATGTCAGAGGAAAAATTAAATAATCACTTAAAAACGGCCGATAAATTTTTAAGAGATATACAATAAATTAAGAGTAATAACCTACAGTTGTCTTTGAAAAATTAAAAGAATATTATGTTATGAAGAAATACTAAGTACGGATGTTAATTTAGAAAAAATTAGATTTATCTAATGGAAATTGGAACACTTTTTTTAAAAAGTAATTCGACGGGAATAATCACTTTTTCTGAATTAGATTGGATAACTACCCATCAATCTAATTTCACTAGGCTGGAGGAATCCATAGCAATTAAATTAGGCAGAATGCTTGATGCAGGATCTATCAATATTGGTTGCCGTTTGAAATCCTGAATAAGTTTTTATTTTAATAATGAAGTATCAAAAAGAGAAAAAAATATTTTTTCGGGAAAGAATCCATTCTTTAAATATCTTTCTTTTTTTAGGATTTAATCTTTCACTTATTTCTATCTTAGGTTTTATTTGGTTTAATTCTGCAATTGAAAAAGTAGTTTAAATTTTTGAATTTTTTGTATATTAAAGTTATATTTAAAAAATTAATTATATTTTGAGCATAGGATATTTACAAAGAAAGGCAGCTTGGGAAATTTTATTAAAAGTTAGTTCTGGTGATTTTTCTGATCATGCTCTTGAAAAGGTTTTAAAAAATTATCAATTTAATCCTCTTGATATAGCTTTTATTACGGAATTATCTTTTGGATGCATAAGGTATAGAAAATTTCTTGATCTTTGGACGGATCATACATCAAAAATTACTCATAAAAAGCAGCCTCCAAAGTTAAGATGGCTTCTACATATAGGTTTGTATCAACTATTGAAAATGGATAAAATTCCATTTCCTGCTGCTATTTCTACCACTGTAGAAGTAGCTAAAAAAACAGATTTAAATGGTTTAGCGGGAACTGTTAATGCGATATTGAGAAATGCATCAAGAAAATTAGATCAAAAAATCTTTCCGGAATTATCTTCTGATAAAAAAGAAAGAATTGCATATCTTGAATCATTTCCATTATGGCTTGTGAAGGATCTTTATAGATGGGTCGGCAATAGCGAGGGTGAAAATATCATTAAGGCATTTAATAAAAAACCATCAATTGATTTGAGAATTAACCAATTAAAAACTAATTTAGATAACTTTTTGAAAGTACTTCATGAAAATAATATTGATGCTGAAATTATTAGTGATTTACATAATGGAATTACTTTAAAATCTAATCCAAGATCTATAAAAAATTTACCAGGGTATAGTGATGGACTTTGGACAATTCAAGATAGATCTTCGCAGTGGATAGCACCTCTTTTAAATCCAAAAGAAGGTGAAAAGATTTTAGATGCTTGTGCAGCTCCAGGAAGTAAGTCTACCCACCTTGCAGAATTAACAAATGATAGTGCTGAAATCATTGCCGTAGATAGATCAGCAAAAAGATTGAAAATACTGCAATCAAATTTAGAAAGGTTAAATTTGAAATCTGTTAATACCCTTAAGGCTGATGCTACGAGTTTGATTGAATTAAATCCTAAGTTTATATCTTATTTTGATAAGATTTTATTAGACGCTCCATGTTCGGGCATTGGAACCCTTTCCAGGAATCCAGATTCTAGATGGTCTTTAAGTAAAGAAAAAATAAAATCTTTAACTTTATTACAGGAAAAACTTTTGGAGAGTATTTTCCCTCTTTTGAAAAAAGATGGCACTTTAGTTTATTCAACTTGTACTATTTGTCCCGATGAAAATAATCTATTAATTGAAAGATTTATTGAAAAAAACAAAACTTTAAAATTGGTTAGCCAAAAGCAAATTTTACCTAGCTTGAATTATCCTGGTGATGGATTTTATTCTGCAATAATTTCTTATAAATCTTAAAAATATAATTTATTTTTTAATTGGAATTTTATAAATTTCAGATATGAACTTTTTCCATAAATAAGCTGCGTTCCCACTAGATAATTCAGATTCCTTATTATCGTCGTAACCTAACCAGATCCCTGTTGTAAGGTTATCAATGGAACCAATAAACCAGAGATCTTTATTACCATCAGATGTTCCTGTTTTCCCAAAAATTTTCTTTCCTTTTATAGAGGCTGCTTTTGAAGTACCTTCTTTTACAGATTTTTCAAGAAGTTTATTTATTTTCTTGTTTATTTTTAAATCTAATATTTTCTTGGAAATAGATTTATTTTCCCAAATGGGTTGTTTTTTAAATGATTCTATTTTTTCTATGATTTCAGCGCTTTGAATCTTCCCATTATTGTTTATTGCAGAATATGCATTTGTGATGTTTAAAAGATTATCTCCGTAGGCGCCAATAGCTAATGATGGGAATTCCTCAAACTCTTGCTCGTAACCTAGTCCAAATGAATTCGCTAAATTAATAATATTTTTTAAGCCGATTTTTTTTGTTATTGATATTGGAACGATATTTGATGAACTTTTAAATGATTCAATCAAAGATATTGAACCTCTATAGTTTTCTGAAAAATTTTTTGGGCAATAACTTTCCCAGCATATTGGTAAGTCTTCAAATTTATCGCTTAATTTTATTCCTTCTATTAATGCAGCAGCATAAGGGATTATTTTAAAAGTAGAACCTAAAGGTCTTACAGATGAAATCACTCTATTGTATTCATTAATTGATGGATTTTTGCTGGTTATCATTGTCCTGATTAGTCCTGTGTTTGATTCAATAGATAACAGACCAAATTCAAGTTCTTTAGGCCCTGAATATCTTGATATTTTTTGACCCTTTTCTTGCCAATCTTTGTTGATAGAAGATTTAATTCTTAAAAACTTATAATCATTTTTACTTCCAATTTTTTTATCTGTTTCCTGAAGAATAAAGTTTATTAGTAATTTATCATCTAAAAAATTATCAGCTGTTTGATAATTTAACTTTATTTTTTCTTTAATAGCCTTATTTTTATTTGCAAGGGAAATATATCCATCAACATACATTGATTCAAGAACTTTATTTCTATTTTTAGTAGCTAGTTCAAAATTTTGATAAGGTGAATAAATTGATGGAGCTGGAGCTAATCCTGCAATTAATGCGATCTCTGATAATGTCAATTCTTCTATAAATTTTCCAAAATAAACTTGTGCAGCTTCGTCTACCCCGTATGCTCCTGATCCTAGATAAATATTATTTAAATATAATTTTAAAATTTGATTTTTGTTATATCTAAATTCAAGTATGAGTGATATAAATATTTCTTTGATTTTTCTTTGAAAACTTAAATCATTACTTAGAAAAAGTAATCTAGCAACTTGTTGTGTGATCGTACTCCCTCCCTCTTTAACATAACCACTTCTAATATTTTGAATAAGGGCACGTGAAATACTTTTTAAATCTATTCCATTATGTTTATAAAATCTTTTATCCTCAGAAGATATAAAAGAATGTTTAAGCAAAAATGGAATTTTATGATAACTATTATCTATTTCAAATTTGCGGCTTAATTTGCTTAGTATCTTATTATCAGAAGATGATATAACGTAAGAATATTTGCTTTCTCGAGACTTTTTATTTTTAGAAACGTCAAATTTTAAGGTACTAAATATTAGACTAAAAAAATAAAAAGAAATTCCAGAAAAAATTAATATTGGAATTATTAAAACAAAAGATTTGAATTTAATCTTTTGCACCTTAAGCAACTAAAAAACTATGTCCTATCGCTAAAGCTGTAACTAACATTCCAGTTATAAGGAACGGTTGGGCACTTGCTTGATATTTGACATCAAACTTTAGAGGATCTCTTAGTAACCACATATCTTGAAATGTAATTTGTGGAATTATCAATAAAACCAAAATTACTGAGGCTAAATGTTGACCGATAATGACTAATACTACAACCATTGCTAATTGAAAAATGTCAATCAGTCCTGCACTTATTCTGCTTGCATTTTTAATTCCAAATACTACTGGTAGAGAATTTAAGCCTAGCTTTGAGTCTCCTTCAACACTTTTGAAATCATTAATAACAGCAATTCCAAGTCCTGAGAGGCTATAAGCAAGTGTTAGTATCGCCGTCACGATAGTTAATTTGCCAAACAAGGCTTGTCCTGCCCACCAAGGTAAAGCTATATAAGATGCTCCTAATGCATAATTTCCAAGCCAACCATTCTGTTTTAATTTGAGTGGTGGAGCAGAATATATATAACTAACAAAGGAACCTCCTAATGCCAAAAGTAAGACGGAGGGGAAGCTGTGATTAGCATATAAATCTAATAAAAAAGCAACTATTAAACCCGCTATAAGTAATACCCAGATTTGTATTTTTACATCTTTAATTGAAATTTTCCCAGAAGGAATTGGTCTATTTGGTTCATTAATTGCATCAATTTCTTTATCAAAAAAATCATTTATGGTTTGGGTATAACCAGCCAGAAGTGGTCCGCTCATCAACATACATGCACATGAAGCTAAAACATTACTATATGTCCATTCAAAATTCCCACTTGCAGCTGCTCCACAAATAACTCCCCATATCAAAGGTATCCACGTTATGGGTTTCATTAATTGTATACGGAGTTTCCATATACTTGATGTTTCAGAGGCACCCTTAATTCCTAATAGTTGTTTTGGATCATTCACTTTACTCTTTAACCTTTCTCAATTTCTTCTGGGAAAAACCAATTTTGCTCACCATTCTGAAATTTTGCGGTGATCCCAATACTTCTGCCATCTGTCATTTTATAGCCTGTTATTACGGCTTTAGGATTCGAGGATATTTGATCGATTAATTTAGCTGGTAGTCTATCTTTTACTTTGTTAATGTTAATTTTGATTTTACTACCGATTTTGGGTAATAATTTTGTTTCAGCCATAAGAGGTAAAATGGAAGCTATTATGCAAGATTAACAGCATTTGGACAATTTTTACTAAAATGGTAGCTCTTCGTTTAATTCCTTGTTTAGATGTCGCCCATGGCAGAGTGGTTAAAGGCGTAAATTTTGTTAACTTGAGAGACTCAGGCGATCCTGTTGAATTGGCTTGTAGGTATTCTGATGAGGGCGCAGATGAATTAGTATTCTTAGATATTAGAGCTAGTGTAGAAAATAGAAATACATTAGTTGACCTTGTCTCTAGGACCGCAAAATCAGTAAAAATCCCATTTACAGTAGGTGGTGGAATAGATTCTGTTTCTTCAATTAATGATCTTTTAAGAGCTGGCGCGGACAAAGTGAGTTTGAATTCCTCAGCCGTAAGAAATCCCGATTTAATTTCTGAAAGTTCTAGAGAATTTGGCAATCAATGTATCGTGATAGCAATTGATGCTAAAAGAAAAGTTAATAAGACTGATGAATGGGAGGTATATGTAAAAGGAGGGAGAGAAAATACTGGAATAGATGTATTAAGTTGGGCAAAGAAAGTTGAGGAGTTAGGCGCAGGGGAAATTTTGCTTACTTCAATGGATGGTGATGGCACGCAGAATGGATATGATTTACATCTGACTGAATCTGTTACCAATATTGTTAACATCCCATTGATTGCTTCTGGAGGAGCGGGTTCTTTAGAAGATATCTATGATGTTTTCAATGAGGGCAGGGCATCTGCCGCACTTTTAGCATCATTACTTCATGATAAGAAACTTTCTTTAAGAGAAATAAAGACTTTCCTCCTCGAAAAAAAACTTCCAATTAGACCATATGAATAAAAATTTAATTTAATACAAAAACAAATAAGTTAAAACTTTAAAAATGAAATTCACAAAAACTATCGAAGTCAAAAATATATTTAATAAAATTTCTTATAAATATGACTTTTTAAATAATCTATTAAGTTTTGGGCTGCATAGATTATGGAAAAAGAAATTAGTTGATTTATTGGAACCTTTAAAGGGTGAAGATTGGGCTGATTTATGCTGTGGGACTGGAGATTTAGCATTTTTAATTTCTGAGAGAGTTAGTCCAATGGGCTCAATAACTGGAATTGACAGTGCTGGGGATATCTTAAATGTTGCAAAGAAAAAATCAGAGCAAAAAAAAAATAAATTTATTAAGTGGGAAATTCAAGATGTATTGGAAATTAATGATCATTCAAAAAAATTTGATGGAATTTGCATGTCATATGGACTAAGAAACTTGAATAATGTTGAAGAAGGAATAAAAAAAGTTTTTTATCTTTTGAAGGATAAAGGAAGGGCAGGATTTTTGGATTTTAATCACTCAAAAAAAAATTCTTTATCCAATATTTTTCAGAAAATTTATTTGAGATTAATTGTGGTAACCATTTCGCGACTTTTTAATTTAGGTCCAGAGTACGCATATATTGAGAAAAGTATTAGAAATTTTCCAAAGAAAAAAGAACTTATAAATATTGCTATGGAAGTTGGATTTAAAAAAGCCGAATATAGGACTATTTTGGGGGGGCAAATGGGAATACTAATTTTAACTAAATAAAGAATTTAGTTTTTTATTTTTCTCCAACAAAAAGAACACTTTCCCCATCTTTTGATTTCGCCCTCAGGAGTTGGGGAATTACAGAGGGTACAAATGCACATATTATTTTGATGGACTCTGCTTGGATGATTTGCCCAAATTATCTTTGCATTATTAGCTTTAATATTTTTATTTTTAATTTCATAATTTTGTATTATTTTTATTTCATTTAAAGTTATTCCAATTTTCTCGATTCTCTCTTTTAATTTATGCTTGTTGTAAATTAAAGCTTGGCGCCACTGTGGATGATTTACTGCAATAGTAAGTATTTTTTTGTCAATATTTAATGGTTTGCATTCTTGAAATAGTTCCAAACCGATTAAGTTTTTCCAGTTTTCATTAATTTTGGAAAGTTTATCTAAATCTCCCCATGATTTTTTGAAATTATCAAGACAATTTTTTAATGGATGTGGATTCCTTTTATTCACTATTGGCAAATACTTTTTGTCCAATTTGTAAAATTTACTTATTAAGACTAAAGTTAATCTAATCTTCAAAAAGATGCTCGTTGTTTTAATAAAGAATTTGTGAAAGTTATTGGGTCTGCAGCTAAGACAGTTTTTCATTTAAAAAAAATTCAGGGTCAATATCCAAGCTGGAGACTTCTTTACAAAATAAAATGTAAAAGTACCGAAAATGAGCTAACAAACCTGCTTGGATATTCTGAAATAAAGAAAAACCAGCCAGTAGCGATAATCGCAAGAGAACAATTCTCAGGGTTTGGACAAAACTCAAAAACTTGGGTTTCTCCAAATGGCGGAATTTGGTTAAGTGCCGCTTACCCAATATTTTCAAAACAATTTGCAAGTCAAATATTTAATTTGTCTTTAGGTATTAAGTTATGTGAAATGCTTAGAGAAGAGAATATTAATGTTTGTTTGAAATGGCCAAATGATATTTTTTTTGGTTCAAAAAAGTTGATTGGATTTTTACCAAGGGTGATAACAAGAGGCAAAGAAATTATCTATGTAAGAGTAGGACTTGGCATGAATGTTTTAAATTGCACTCCATCAGAGGGTATTTCATTATCAAAAGTACTTCAAACTAAGAATATTAATCAATATTATTGGACAGCCAAAGTTCTTAAAGCTTTTTATGATTCAATTGAATCTAATAAGAATAAAGAATATGTGATTAAATCTGCAAATAAGTTTCTGATTAAAAGTTTTTTGCCAAGTGGTTATTGTCCTCATACATGGAAAATTAAAGATATTGATTCGAATGGGAATTTAAGAATTGAAAATAAAACTCAACTGAAGGTAATTAGAAGGTTTTGAGTTTAATTTACTTTTAATTCAACTATTCTTCCATCCTTAAATTTGGCTATTTTTTTTGCGCGATTCGCAACTTCATCTTCGTGGGTAACTAAAACTATAGTTATTCCAGATTCATGCAGCTTTTCAAAAAGATCTAATACATCTTCAGTGGTTTTTGAATCTAGTGCTCCAGTAGGCTCGTCTGCTAACAAAATTGCAGGGTTGTTGATAATAGCCCTCGCAATAGCAACTCGTTGTTGTTGACCTCCGGATAATTGGTTTGGACGATTATTCATCCTTTCTGAAAGGCCAACTTTTTTTAATGCATTCTTACCTCGCTCTAATCTTTGTTCAGGATCAATACCAGCATAAATCATTGGCAAAGTTACGTTTTCAAGTGCAGTTGCGTCTGATAGAAGATGAAATTGTTGAAAAACGAAGCCTAATTTTTGGTTACGTATTTCTGCGAGCTCATCATCAGATAAATTCTCAACAGGAATACCATTTAATTTATAAATACCTTCAGATGGTCTATCTAGACATCCAATAATATTCATAGCTGTACTTTTTCCTGAGCCACTAGCTCCCATTACAGCTAAATAATCACCTTTATAAATTTCTAAGTTTATGCTGTCTAAAGCTTTAACAGTTAGATCCTCTTTCCCATATGTTTTAGATATATTTTCTAAACTAGCGACTTTCTTAGACATTTATTGAATAATTTTTCTAGGAAATATTGTTTGCTGTAGCAATAATATCTTGTAAGAAAGGAGTTTCTGAAACTGCGGTATTGGCTAATTTAAAAAGAGGATTAGATAGGATCCCTCCAAGAGCAGTTACCGCCACGCAAGTATAAAGTGCAATTCTCAAGGGAGGTAATCCTACAATTTCCCAATTAATTTCTGGATATGATTTGACTATTTCAGAAGCTTCCTGTGGTTCTTTAACTACCATCATTTTTATCACTGAAATGTAGTAATAAATAGATATAACTGAAGTTACTAATCCAACAATTACTAGTAGATATTGATGATTCGCCCAACCTGCAAAGAACAAGTATATCTTTCCAAAAAATCCCAACATTGGAGGTAACCCTCCAAGAGATAGAAGACAAAGGCTTAAGCCTAATGTAATGAGAGGATCTTTTTGGTAAAGTCCTGAGTAATCAAGAATTCTGTCGGAACCAGTTCTTAATGAGAAAAGTATTACACAAGAAAAAGCACCCAAATTCATAAATAAATATGCAGCTAAATATAAAACAGCAGATGATAAACCATCTTGTGTGCCAGATACTATTCCAATCATTACAAATCCTGCTTGACCAATAGAACTGTAAGCTAGCATCCTTTTCATTGAGGTTTGAGCTAGAGCTACAACATTTCCTAGAGCCATGCTCAATATTGCCAAAATAGTAAATAAAAGTTTCCATTCTTCGTCAAAAGAAGAGAAAGTTGTGCTTAATATTCTTATTGCAAATGCAAAGCCCGCTGTTTTTGAACCAACAGATAAAAAAGCTACTACAGGTGTAGGTGAACCCTCATATACATCAGGAGTCCATTGATGAAAGGGAACAGCAGCAATTTTAAAGGCAACTGTTGATAAGACAAATACAAGAGCTAGTGAAGTAATAAAGGATGGCTTATTGATAATTTCTAAACCTATGGTCGTTAAGTTTGTTGAACCACTTAATCCATAAAGAAAAGAGGATCCATACAAATAGACCGCAGCAGCAGCTGATCCAACAAGGAGGTATTTTAAGGCCGCTTCTGAACTTCTTGGATCTCTCTTGAGGTAACCAGAAAGTAAGTAACTTGCTACGGATAAAGTTTCCAGAGATATAAATACACTAATAAGGTCAGTAGATCCACACAAAAGCATTGCTCCAAGGGTGGCCGAAAGAACTATCGCAGCAAACTCGCCAATTGGGCTACCACTTTGTTCTGTATACCGCCAACTTATAAGTAAAGATATTAAGGTTGATAAAGAAATTATTGCTCTAAATGCGATTGCCAAATTATCTGAATTAAAGGACCCAAGGAATGCGCTTTCTACAGGATTACTCCATTGCAATGCCAAACTAACGAGAGAGCTGCCAATTGATAAATAGCAAATTATTGGTGCCCATTTTGATGCAGTTTTTTCTCCAGCTAAATCTACAAGAAGTGTTCCAACAATACCTAATAAAATAAAAGCCTCTGGAATAATGGCTTGAGCATTTAAATTAATTGTAAAGATTTCGTTGGGCACTTTATTAAATTGGATTAAATTAGATGTTTGATTGTAAGGGTCTAAGAGTTAATCTTAACTAGATTATAATTTGTGGGTATGATTTTTGAAATTTTCAGAAGAAAATAGTTGAAAAAGCTTCAAATAATCATAATATGCCCTAACAGAACAAAAACACCAATTTTTGAAATAAACCTTGGATCACACACTTGTTATTGTTGAAAGTCCCACCAAAGCAAAAACTATAAGAAAGTTTTTGCCTCCTAATTATGAAGTTCTCGCTTCAATGGGACATGTAAGAGATCTTCCAAAAGGAGCTGCTGAAATACCTGCTGCGGTTAAAAAGGAAAAATGGTCAAGGATAGGAGTTAATACAACAGAAGATTTTGAACCACTTTATATAGTTCCAAAAGATAAGAAAAAGGTTGTTAAAGAGTTAAAAGATGCATTGAAAGGTGCGAACCAGCTATTACTGGCAACTGATGAAGATAGAGAGGGAGAGAGTATTAGCTGGCATCTCTTGCAAATACTTAAGCCTAAAATACCAACTAAGAGAATGGTTTTTCATGAAATCACAAAAAAGGCAATTAATAAAGCTTTAGACCAAACAAGAGAAATTGATATGGAACTCGTTCAGGCTCAAGAAACAAGAAGAATCTTGGACAGGCTTTTTGGATATGAATTATCTCCTTTACTTTGGAAGAAGGTAGCCCCCCGACTATCTGCTGGTCGTGTCCAATCAGTTTCTGTAAGACTACTTGTTAGGCGAGAGAGAGAAAGAAGATCCTTTAAAAAAGCTAGTTACTGGGGGATTAAAGCTTCCCTAGTAAAAGATAATATTACTTTCGAAACTAAATTATTCAGTTTAAACGGTCAAAGAATTTCTAACGGGTCCGATTTCGACGAACAAACCGGTAAATTAAAAGAAGGAAACAAATCTTTAATAATTGGAGAAGAACAAGTAAATGATTTATTGAAGACTTTTTCCTCAGAGGATTGGTTAGTCTCAAAAATCGAAAAAAAGCCATCCACTCGTAAGCCAGTTCCTCCATTTACAACTAGCACATTACAACAAGAAGCAAATAGGAAGCTCCGTTTGTCTGCAAGAGAAACTATGAGATGTGCACAAGGTCTATATGAGAGAGGCTTCATAACATATATGAGAACTGATTCAGTTCATCTCTCCGAACAAGCCACAAGAGCTGCTAGAGAATGTGTCAGTTCTATGTATGGAAAAGAATATTTATCTAACTCACCAAGACAATTTAATTCAACTGCAAGAAATGCTCAAGAAGCACACGAAGCTATTAGGCCGGCAGGAGAGGTATTTAAAACACCAAAGGAAACTAATCTAACTGGTAGAGACTTATTACTTTACGATTTAATTTGGAAAAGAACTGTAGCTAGTCAAATGGCGGAAGCTAGGTTAACAATGATTAATGCTGAAATTAGCGTAGGGGATGGATTATTTAAATCGAGCGGGAAAAGTATTGATTTCGCAGGATTCTTCAGAGCTTATGTCGAGGGAAGTGATGACCCAAGTTCATCCCTTGAACAACAAGAAATTATTCTCCCAAACTTAACAACTGGAACATGTCTTGAAGTTACTAATAAGGAATCTACTTTTCATGAAACTAAACCTCCTGCAAGATATACAGAGGCTGCATTAGTTAAAGTTCTTGAAAAAGAAGGGATTGGGAGACCTTCTACCTATGCCAGCATTATTGGGACCATAGTTGATAGAGGTTATGCGAATATATCTTCCAATACTTTGGCTCCAACGTTTACAGCTTTTGCTGTTACTGCTCTATTAGAAGAACATTTTCCTGATCTGGTTGATACTACTTTTACTGCAAAAATGGAATCTTCATTGGATGAAATATCTTCTGGTAATCTTGAGTGGCTACCATACCTAGAAACTTTCTATAAAGGTAAAAATGGTTTGGAGGTAAAAGTTCAGAAAACAGAGGGTGATATTGATGGTAAAGCTTATAGACAAGTTGATTTCGAAGACCTTCCTTGCGTAGTCAGAATAGGCTCTAACGGACCTTGGCTAGAAGGTACAAAAATTGATGAATCTGGTAATGAAATTCAGGCTAAAGGTAATCTTCCAATGGATATTACTCCTGGAGATTTAGATATAAAGCAAGTTGATCAAATTTTAAGTGGCCCATCAGATCTTGGCACTGACCCGAAAACTGGGGAAAAAGTCTTTTTAAGATTTGGCCCTTATGGACCTTACGTACAATTGGGAAATAATGATCAAGATAAAGCTAAACCAAGAAGAGCTTCATTACCCAAAGAGTTGAAAACTGATGATCTAACTCTAGATGAGGCGCTTGTACTTTTAAGTTTACCTAGATTGTTAGGAGTTCATCCTGAAGGAGGAGTTGTTGAAGCTGATAGAGGAAGATTTGGCCCTTACATCAAATGGATTAAAAATGAATCTGAATCTGAAAATAGATCCTTAAAGAAAGAGGATGATGTTTTTACAGTTGATATAAAACGAGCATTAGAAATTCTTGCGATGCCAAAAATGGGTAGAGGTGGTCAAGAGGTACTTAAAGACTTTGGAAAACCGAAAGATTTTAAAGAAAAAATTCAAATATTAAATGGAAGATATGGTGTCTATTTAAAATGTGGCAAAACTAATGTTTCGATTGCGAAAGATACTGACATAGAAAAATTTACCATAGATGAAGCAGTATCTCTTTTAGAAGAAAAACTAAAAGATAAAAAAGGCGCAATTTTAAAAAAAACAAAGATTAGTAATAAAAAAACTACAAGGAAAAAGAAAAGTTAGAAAAAATATGATTTTTAAAAAAAAAGAATTTTTTTTATTAATTTTTTTAATTTTCTTGCAATCATGCTCTGGAGGGAGGATTGGAAATTTTCTTGAAAGTAGTTTTAATGA
>QCPX01000005.1:0-99403 GCA_003209675.1 Prochlorococcus sp. AG-442-N07
ATTAATAATAAAAGCAATTCAGAAAGAGAAATAAACAGAAAACTTTTAAGAAACATTATTTTTAAACATTCAGCAAGCAAGGAATGGATTGAAAAACTACTTCACCCATTAATTAAAGAAAAAATGATAGAAGAATGCAGAAAATACAAAACTAATCAAACTATAGTATTGGTTATTCCTTTATTATTTGAAGCAAAATTTGAAGATATTTGCACCGAAATATGGTTAGTTAAATGTCCTAGAGAACTCCAAATAAAAAGACTTATAACAAGAGATAAAATTAGCGAAAAAGAAGCAAATGAAATGATAAATTTTCAATTAAGCTTTGAAGAAAAAAGAAAATTTTCAGACATTATTTTAGATAATTCAAATGATCAAAATAAGTGGATAGATATAATAAGAGAACTTCTTTGAAGCTTTAGCTATTCAATTTTTCTGCAAGAAGTTTATTTGCAAGTTTAGGATCAGCTTTACCTTTTGTTCTTTTCATTAATTGACCAACAAAAAAACCAAGTAATTTAGTTTTGCCATTTCTAAATGCTTGAACCTCATCTGGATGTTCAGTTATAAGTTCATCAATTATTGGTGTAATACTTGAGGAATCAGATATCATAGCTAACCCTTTTTCTTCAACTAATTTTTTTGGGGAAATATTTTTTTGAATTAGTTCAGGTAAAATTTCTTTTGCTATTTTTCCACTTATAGTGTTATTTGAAATCATGCTAATCATTTCAGCAAGATTTTCAGGACTTAGTTTTAAGTCACTAAAACTAAGTTTATTTGCTTTTAAATAACCCACAATATCACTTGTTACCCAATTTGAAGCTAATTTGGCCTCAACACCATTAGCTACTGTTTCTTCAAAAAAGTTTGCCATGTTAATTTCATCAGAAATTACCCTTGCATCATATGCAGATAACCCAAATTCACTTACGTATTTATTTCTTCTCTTTGAAGGTAATTCTGGAAGTTCTTTTAACCATATTTCTTTTTGGGCTTTTGTTATTTCAATTGGCCCTAAGTCAGGATCAGGAAAATATCTATAGTCACTACTGCCTTCTTTCATTCTCATACTTTTTGTTAATTGCTTAGATTCGTCCCATAACCTTGTTTCTTGGAAAATTTTTCCTCCATTTTCATAAACTTCTATTTGTCGAGCTATTTCATAATCACAAGCCTTTTGAATAGCAGAAAATGAATTCATATTCTTTATTTCCACTTTGGTACCAAAAGGAGCATTAGGTCCTTTTCTAACTGAAATATTGACATCACATCGCAAAGAACCCTCTTGCATATTTCCATCCGATACTCCTAGATATCTAACTGTTCTTCTAATCTCTGAAGCATATTCAGATGCCTCTTTACCTGATCGAATATCTGGTTTACTTACAATCTCACAAAGTGCTATTCCTGCACGATTATAATCAACTAAAGAATACTTAGAACCAGCTAATCTATCACTACCTGAATGGACTAGTTTTCCGGCGTCTTCTTCCATATGTAGCCTTTCAATTCCAATTTTTTTGATATAAGGTTCTTTATCCTTTTCAATTATTTCAACTTCTAACCAGCCATTTTCAGCTAGTGGCTCATCAAATTGTGAAATTTGATAATTTTTAGGCAGATCAGGATAAAAATATTGTTTCCTATCAAATTTACAATGTTTTGCAACATTTAAATTTAATGCTAAAGAAGTTTTTACAGCATATTCAAGAACAGTCTCATTCAAAACTGGAAGGGTTCCTGGTAACCCACAAACTACTGGATCTATATGCGTATTAGGTGCATCACCAAAAGCTGTTGACGCAGATGTGAATATTTTACTTTTCGTATTAAGCTGTACATGAGTTTCCAAACCAATCACAGCTTCCCAAGATTCCAAATTGTTCATTATCAAAAGTCTCTTTATTAATATTATTGGATATAAAGGAAAAGAGGACCAAAAAACAAATAAAAATATTAAATATTAAATGACACAAGAAACAAAAAATTCAATATTAATTATTGGCGGTGGACTTGTAGGTTTATCTATTGCTTATGAATTTTCTAGAAATAACTTCAAAGTTTTAGTTTTAAGCAAAAACAGAAATGAATCAGCTGGATTTGTTGCTGCAGGAATGTTAGCTACTCATGCAGAAGGTCTCGAAGATGAATTACTAAAATTTGGCCAACAAAGTCAAAATCTAATTCCAAAGTGGATAAAAAGTATTGAACAAGATAGTAATATCAAATGCGGTTTAAAAAAATGTGGCATAGTAGTTCCTTTTAAAAATAAAGAAGATCTTGAAGAGTTTCCCACTTATGAATATGGAAAATATTTAAATCACAAAGATCTTCAAACTGAAATTAATGGAATGAATTCTATTTGGAAACATGGTTTACTTTTTGAACAAGATGGTCAAATAGATAACCGAAGAAGACTGATGCGTGCTCTTGAGAGAGCATGCTCCTTGCATGGAGTCGAATTTCAAGAAGGATCAGAAGTAAAAGATTTGACATTAGAAAAAAACAAAATTACTGGTGCAACAGTTTTATGTGCAACTGGGGAACTAAAAAAAATTAACTGCGAAAAAGCAATTATTTGCAGTGGTTCTTGGAGTAAAAAAATTTTTAATAAGATTCCAGTCTTTCCTGTAAAGGGACAAATGCTTTCAATTCAAGGTCCAACAAATTTTTTGAAAAGAGTTATTTTTGGTCCAAAAACTTATCTAGTTCCTCGTGATGATGGACTTATTATCGTTGGAGCGACAGTTGAAAAAGAGGCAAAATTTAATCAGGGTAATACTCCTAATGGAATAAAACAACTACAAGAAGGAATTCGCTCCTTACTACCAGAAGCTATTAATTGGCCACAAATGGAACATTGGTGGGGATTTAGACCTTGTACTCCAGATCTTAAACCAATAATTGGAAAATCAAAAATTGAAAACCTTTTTATAGCTACAGGACATTACAGAAATGGAGTGTTATTTTCTGCAATAACAAGTGATCTTCTTTTGAAAATAGTTCAAAATAAAAATCTAAAAGAAATAGAAAAAAGCTTTTTAGAAAAATTTAGTTTAGATAGATTTGAGATTTAAATTTTAATTTTCAGATCGCCATTTCGAATCAGAAGTTTCCCACTCACATAATTCATCTTCATTAAACCATAGATCAATTTCAAATTTTGCTGTATCTTCTCCATCAGAACCATGAATGATATTCCTTCCAATATCAATAGCTAAATCACCTCTAATTGTTCCAGGCTCTGCTTCAAGAGGTTTTGTTGCACCAATTAGTTTTCTAGCACTCATAATAACTCCTTCGCCTTCCCACACCATTGCTACAACTGGACCACTTGAAATAAAGTCCACTAAATCACCAAAAAAGGGCCTTTCTTTATGTACTCCATAATGATTTTGGGCAAGTTCTTTTGAAGGAATTAATTGCTTTAATCCAACCAATTTAAATCCTTTTTTTTCAAATCTGCTAATAATCTCAGAAACATATCCCCTTTGAACTCCATCTGGTTTAATTGCAATAAAGGTTCTCTCTTTGGTCATTTAGTTAATAATCACTCTATGTATATTCAACTTTTGGGTGGTAACTTGGCAAGTAATCATTAAAATAAAAGATATTGTTTTGAGTTATTTTCAAAAACATTTATTAATCACTAAAACATAAATTGACCAATTTTGAGCCGAAAAAATTAAAGAATATTTGGACTATTGAAGATAGTATTTCGACTTATAACATAGACAAATGGGGAGATAAATATTTTTCCATAAATACCAAAGGAAATATATCAGTAACTAAAGATATAAAATCTGAAAATAAGATTGATCTTTTTAAGCTTGTCAAAGAACTTAAGAGTAGAGAAATAAATCCTCCATTAATCATAAGATTTAATGATATCTTGAAAGATCGTATAAATGCATTACATGACTCTTTTTTAAAAGCAATAAAAACCTATAAATATAAGAACATTTATCAAGGCGTTTTTCCTGTCAAATGTAATCAACAGAAAAACGTCCTAGAAAAGATAATAGAGTTTGGTAGCCGATGGAATTTTGGTTTAGAAGTAGGAAGTAAATCAGAACTATTAATTGGCCTTGCACTTCTTGAAAACCAAAATTCATTATTAATATGCAACGGATATAAAGATAAAAAATATATTGAGATTGCTACCTTGGCCAGAAAACTCGGCAAAAATCCAATAATAGTTATTGAACAACGAGATGAGGTAAAAAGAATTATTCAAGCAGTTCAAGAACTTAACGCGACTCCATTGATAGGAATTAGAGCAAAGTTATCAAGTAAAAGTAGTGGTAGGTGGGGTAAATCTATTGGAGATAATTCCAAATTTGGATTATCAATCCCAGAAATTATGTTGACAATAAAAGAACTAAAAGAAGCAAATCTTATCAACGAAATGAAATTGCTCCATTTTCATATAGGCAGTCAAATAAGTGATATTGCTGTGATCAAAGACGCATTACAAGAAGCGAGTCAAATTTATGTTGAACTATGCAAATTAGGAGCACCGATGCAATATATCGACGTTGGGGGAGGATTAGGAATAGATTTTGATGGAACTAAAACCTCCTCAAACACCTCAACTAATTATTCTCTTCAAAATTATGCTAACGATGTAATTGCAACCATTAAAGATTCATGTGAATTAAATAATATCAATCATCCAACAATAATCTCAGAAAGTGGAAGGGCTATAATTAGTCATTGTTCAGTTTTAATTTTTAATGTCTTAGGAACAAGCCATGTTAGTTCCAAACTACAAATTTTTGATAAAAAAAATCAACAATTAATAATTTCAAATTTACTTGAAACTTTCTATGAATTAAAAAAACTTAGAAATAAAAAAATAAATTTATCTCAAATAATTGAACTATGGAATGATGCAAAAAAATTTAAAGATGATTGCTTAGTTGCCTTTAGATTAGGATTTTTAAGTTTAGCCGAACGAGCTTATGCAGAAGAACTGACCTGGGCTTGCGCAAAAGAAATTTCTAATAACTTGAATAATGATGAAATCAATCACCCTGATTTATCTGAAATTACAGAAACTCTTGCATCCACTTATTATGCAAATTTATCTATCTTTAAATCTATTCCCGATAGCTGGGCAATAAATCAGATTTTTCCAATAGTTCCAATACATAGACACTTAGAGGAGCCATTCTGCAAAGGCAACTTTGCAGACTTAACTTGTGATTCAGATGGGAAACTAAATAATTTTTTTGATGATGGAAAAATCAAATCTTTACTAAATTTACATAAGCCAGAACAAGATGAAGATTATCTAATTGGAATTTTTATGACTGGAGCCTATCAAGAAGCATTAGGAAACTTTCACAATTTATTTGGCAATACAAACGTTGTTCATATAGATATAAATCAAGATGAATCTTATAAGGTCAAAAATATTATAAAAGAAGACAGTAAATCTGAAATTTTACAATTATTAGATTACAGTTCAGCTTCTTTGATTGAATCTATAAGAATTAATACTGAAACAGCAATTGATCAAAAAAAATTAACTATCGAAGAAGCAAGAAAATTAATGGATCAAATCGAAATTAGTCTAAGAAAAAGTAGTTATTTATCAGAATGACTATCTAATGTTTTTTGCAAATGATTTTTAGCATAATCTAAAGCATCACTTAACTTATCAATATCTTTAGCACCTGCTTGAGCGAAGTTAGGCTTTCCTCCTCCACCTCCCGAGCAAATTCTAGCAATCTCATTAATTAATTTACCTGCATGAAATCCTATTTTTACTGCATCATTACCTAAAGAGACTACAAATAACAACTTTCTATTTTCTGGATTTGGTATTCCCCCAAGAACAACTATTGCTTTATTTCCCAAATGAGAAGTTAAATTAAGTGCTGCAGATTGCAAAGAATTCCCATCTAAGCCATCAATCTGATTTACTAAAATTGAAAAAGAATTTACTATTTCTGCTGATGATTGTATAGATGAGTATTTAAAATATGCAATTTCATCTTTCATTTTTTGTATCTCTTTATTCTTATTAATAAGCTCTGCTTGCAAATTATTAACCCTTTCAAAAAGTTGATTAGGATTTGCTTTTAACAAATCACTTAGTTGATTTACTAAAGCATTTCTATCACTAAAATAGTCTAATGCTGATTGGCCCGATAATGCTTCGATTCTTCTTACTCCGGCTGAGATTCCTTCCTCACTAATTATTTTGAAAGAACCTAGTTCGGATGTAGTTTTAACATGTGTGCCACCGCAAAGTTCCATTGAAACTCCTGGTACATTAACAACACGCACTTCATCATCATATTTTTCTCCAAACATAGCGACTGCACCCTTTTCAAGAGCCTCACTCTTAGACATATTTTTTATTTCTATGGCATGATTTTCCATAATCCAAGAGTTAACTAAAGTCTCAATCTTAGAAATTTGATCTTTAGAAATCGGATTAGAGGAATTAAAGTCAAATCGTAATTTATTAAAGGCTACTAAAGAACCTTTTTGTCCAACACTTTCATTAACAACTGATTTAAGTGCAGACTGCAATAAATGAGTAGCTGTATGATTTGCAGCAGCCTTAGCTCTATTAGAGGAGCAAACATTAGTCTTAACTTTTTGCCCAATAGTTAATATTCCTTTTTTGATCGTTCCATAATGTAAAAAAACATTTTTCTTTCGCATAACATTATCAACTAAGACCTCTACATCTTTTGAAAATATCGTTCCAATATCACCAACTTGCCCGCCAGATTCTCCATAAAAAGTTGTCTGATCAAGAACAATTAAAACTTTCTGACCTTCACTTGCTTGCTTAACTAATGTTGAATCCAAGAATATACCCTTGATTTCAGCTTCCAAAAGAAGTGAATTATAACCATTAAAAACAGTTTGGTTAAAAAGATCTATTTCTCGCTCTAATGATCCCTCTAATGTCAAATCAATATTACTTGAAGCAGCTTTAGCTCTCTCTTTTTGTGCATTCATTTCTTCTTCAAAACCCTTTACATCTACACTGATACTATTTTCTTCAGCAATTTCTACAGTAAGTTCTAGAGGAAATCCATAAGTATCATAAAGTTCAAAAGCTTTAAAACCAGAAATTAATTTCTGCCCCGAAGAAATTAACTCATCTAGTAATTTCTCTCCTCTTTCAAGAGTTTCCCTAAATCTTATTTCTTCAATTTTTATCTCATTCACAATTAAATCATTATTATTTTTTAAATCAGGATAATTATTTTGCATTAAATTGATCCCGACAGTAGCAACATTAGGTAAAAATTCAGTTGTTATACCTAATAATCTCCCATGTCTGACCATTCTTCTAATAAGCCTTCTTAATATATATCCCCTGCCGAGATTACTTGCTGCTACCCCATCAGAAATTAAATGAATAACAGCTCTTGTATGATCACCTATGATTTTTAAAGAAATTTTGTTTTTATCATCTGAAGAAAAATAATCAATCTTTGCAATCTCACAAATTTTTTGAATGATAGGAAAAATTAAATCTGTCTCATAATTATTTTGCTTTTTTTGTAGTATTTGAGCCATCCTTTCAAGACCCATTCCTGTATCAATATTTTTAAATTTTAAATCTGTCAATTTTCCCTGAGGATCACGATTGTATTGCATAAAAACAAGATTATAAAATTCAATAAAACGATCTCCATCTTCTAAATCAATATTCTTCAGACCCTTTTCAGGATGAAAATCATAATAAAGTTCTGAACAAGGTCCACATGGACCTGTTTTGCCAGATGACCAAAAATTATCTTCCTCACCTAGTTTCACTATCCTATCTGGATGAATACCAATTTCATCTCTCCAAATTTTTGCAGACTCTTCGTCTTTGTGAAAAACACTGACAATTATATTTTCAACAGAAAGTTGATAAACATTGGTAACTAATTCCCAAGCCCATTGAATAGCCTCTCGTTTAAAATAATCTCCAAAAGAGAAATTACCTAGCATTTCAAAAAAAGTGTGATGTCTAGCTGTAACTCCAACGTTTTCTATATCGTTTGTTCTGATGCACTTTTGGCTAGATGTAGCCCTTTTTGATGGTCTTTCTTTTAAACCTAAAAAAACTGGTTTAAAAGGCAGCATTCCAGCAATTGTGAGCATAACCGTAGGGTCATCTGGAATTAAAGATGCACTTGGAATGATTTTATGTAATTTTTCACTGTAAAATTTTAAAAAAGCATTTCTTATCTCATCTCCAGTAACTATTTTTTTAATTAGTTGAGATGTCATTTATCCAGAATAAGAAGATTAAAAATTAAAGAAAAGCGTAATTTCGGTTATTTCGCAAAAATAATCACGCGGATTTATATTCTATATAACTAAAGTTAATTTATAAAGCTAATTATTCTATGATAGCCTCTGCGCAAACAAGTAATTCTAAATTGGCACAAACAAATAACAAGTTGACGGTTCAATCTCAAAACTTTGCTGATGATTCTTGTGCCATAAGATCTTTGGATTGGGATCGCAGTAGATTTGATATTGAATTTGGTTTAAGAAATGGAACTACTTATAATAGTTTTATTATTAAAGGCGAGAAACTAGCAATTATTGATACTAGTCACGCAAAGTTCGAAGAATTATGGTTTGAAGAATTACTGAAAAAGGTCAACCCGCAAGAAGTTGATTATCTAATTACTAGCCATACAGAACCTGATCATTCTGGTTTAATAGGTAATCTTTTAGAATTAAATCAAAATATCACAATAGTTGGATCAAAATTAGCACTTAAATTTATTGAAGACCAAATACATATTCCCTTTAAACATCTAGAGGTTAAAAGTGGAGAGTTTTTAAATCTCGGAACTAATTCTAATAGTGGTTTAGAACATAATATTGAATTTATAAGTGCACCAAATTTACATTGGCCAGATACTATATTTTCATATGATCACAGCACAAATGTTCTCTACACATGCGATGCATTTGGACTCCATTATTGTTCTGACGAATTTTTTGACACTGATCAAAAAGAAATATACGATGATTTCCGTTTTTATTACGATTGCCTTATGGGTCCAAACGCTAGAAGCGTTATACAGGCAATTAAAAGAATAGATAAGCTACCTGAATTAAAAACAATAGCTGTTGGTCATGGGCCTTTGCTCCATAATCAAGTCAATTTTTGGAAAGGAAAATATTTAGAATGGAGTAGTAATAAAAGCAAAGGCAATGATTTTGTGTCAGTCTGCTACATAAGCGACTATGGTTATTGTGATCGACTAAGTCAAGCGATATCTCATGGAATAAGCAAAGCAGATGCACAGGTTCAATTAATTGATTTAAGATCTTCTGACCCGCAAGAACTAACAAGTTTAATTTCCGAATCAAAAGCAGTAGTCATTCCCACATGGTCAGTAGACTCAGATAATGAATTAAAAGAATCTCTCGGTACTTTATTTGCAGCACTAAAACCAAAACAATTTACTGCAGTTTATGATGCATTTGGTGGAAATGATGAACCAATAGATGCCTTAGCAAATAAATTAAGAGAACTTGGTCAAAAAGAAGCTTTCTCTCCCTTAAGAGTTAAAAATATTCCAGATCCCATTGTTTATCAACAATTTGAAGAAGCTGGAACTGACTTGGGTCAATTGATCAATAAAAAGAAGAATATTGCCTCTATGAAGAGCCTTGATTCAAATTTAGATAAAGCGTTAGGGAGATTAAGTGGAGGATTGTATGTAGTTACAGCAAGCCAGGGGGAGGGATCTACATTTAGACAAAGTGCAATGGTCGCAAGTTGGGTTAGTCAAGCAAGCTTTTCTCCACCAGGTATTACAGTTGCAGTAGCAAAAGATAGAGCTATTGAATCATATATGCAAGTTGGGAAAGGTTTTGTTGTAAATATTCTGAGAGAAGATAACTATCAAAAAATGTTCAGACATTTTTTAAAAAGATTTGCCCCTGGAGCTGATAGATTCGCAGATGTAGATGTAATTAGCAACATCGCTGAAGGCGGGCCAGTTCTTTCAGATTCACTCGCCTTTTTAGATTGTAAAGTTAGTTCAAGGCTAGAGACTCCAGACCATTGGATAATTTACGGAATTGTTGAAAATGGGAATGTTTCTGACTTATCATGCAAGACAGCAGTTCATCACAGAAAAGTTGCTAATCACTATTAGAAAATAAGTCTTTTAAATGTCAGATATTAATATAGGCTTACTTGCAGAGAATCAAAACTTATCAGAATTTGAAATTACTGACAATTTTTCTTGTGTAAGATTCTTAGACAAAAAAAAAGAAAGATTTGAACTTGAATTTAATCTTGAAAAAGGAACCTCTTTTAATACTTTCTTCATTAGAAGTCATGAGGAACTTTTTATTATTCATCCACCTGAAAAACAATATTTAAATTTACTTAATAAAGTAATTTCTAGGTTTTGTGATCAATTTAAATTAGATAAAATCAACTTCATTTCTGGTCATATTAATCCCCAAATTATTGAAACTATAAAACATATAAGTACCCAATTTCAAAACACAACTATTACTTGCTCTAATCCAGGTTATAAACTTATAAGCGAACTTTGGAATCAAAGAAACCCTACCTTAGAAAACTATATTGAAATTCAATTACCTGAAATAAACATAATCAAAAAAGAACTTAATTTAGAATTAGATAACGTTTCACTAGAGTTAATTCCTATTCCAACAGCTCGTTGGCCTGGTGGCCTAATAATTTATGAACGTAACCAAGAAATACTACTTAGTGAAAAAATTTTCTCTGCACACATTGCATCTAAATATTGGTCTGAAACAAATCGAATTAGTACAGAAATTGATAGGAAACATTTTTATGATTGCTTAATGGCACCAATGTCTAATCAAGTAATATCAATAACTGAAAAAATTGCAGATTATGATATTAAAACTATTGCACCATTACATGGTCCAGCGATCGAATATAGCTTAAAAAGCTTTTTAAATGACTACATTAGATGGGGAGAGAATCTCTCAACAAATAATCCTAAGATCGCTCTGATATATGCAAGTGCATATGGAAATACAGCCTCAATAGGTGATGCATTGGCTAAAGGGATAAATAGAACCTCTGTAGAAGTTGAAAGTATTAATTGTGAATTTACACCTAATGATGTACTCGTAAAATCTATCCAAAATGCTGATGGTTATTTAATAGGATCACCCACATTGGGTGGTCACGCCCCAACTCCAATAGTTAGTGCACTAGGAACATTGTTAGCAGAGGGGAACAGAGATAAGCCAGTGGGAATTTTTGGTAGTTTTGGCTGGAGCGGCGAAGCTATAGATTTACTTGAAACAAAATTAAAAGACGGTGGTTTTGAGTTTGGTTTTGACCCTGTAAGGATTAAATTCAGTCCAAATAAACCAAAGATTAAAGAGTTAGAAGAAATAGGAACTCACTTTGGAAGAAAAATTATAAAAAAAGCAAAGAAAAAGCCAAGAAAATCAGATACTGGAATGATTACAAGCAAAACGGATCCAAAGCTTCAAGCTCTTGGAAGAGTAATTGGGTCACTTTGTGTCCTGACAGCCTCTAAAGGCAAAGATGAGAATAATATTAAAGGAGCGATGCTTGCATCTTGGGTTAGTCAAGCAAGTTTTTCACCGCCCGGGTTAAGTATTGCAGTAGCAAAAGATAGATCAGTAGAGTCTCTTTTGCAAATAGGAGATTCATTCGCATTAAATATTCTTAGTGAGAAAGATTTTAAAGAACCTTTAAAAAGATTCACAAAGCCTTTTGCACCTGGAGAAGATAGATTTGAAGGAATAAATATTGAATATACTCCTAATGAACAGATAATCATTCCTGAATCGCTCGCATGGTTAGATGCTTCTGTAAAAGAGAGAATGGAATGTGGAGATCATTGGGTCATTTACGCCGAAGTACTACACGGTAATATACTAAAATCCGATAGTCTAACAGCAGTTCATCACCGAAAAACAGGTGCAAACTATTAAATTTATTTATCTTATTTATGACTGAAACAAAAGATCTAATAATCATTACGGCTAGTTGTGGTAAAAATCTAGAACTTTCTGAAAAATTTCTTGAAAAAAGTAATGATCTTAAAGTAAGTTCTGAAATTTTAGATCTTACCACTCTAGATATTCCATTATTTAATCCAAGAATTCACAGCAAAGAAAAAATTCCGAATGAAATAAAAGATTTAAAAAAAAAGCTTTTCAAGATTGAAAGGTGGGTGATTTGTGCGCCTGAATATAATGGATCTATACCTCCCATTCTCTCCAACTTTATAGCATGGCTTTCTATTTCTGGAGATGACTTTAGAAATTTATTTAATGGTCAACCGATTGCAATCGCAACATTTTCTGGTGGCATAGGGTTAGAACTACTGACCTCTTTACGTATTCAATTAGTGCATTTAGGAAGTCAAGTATTAGGAAGACAACTTTTGTCCTCATATAGTAAACCTATAGATACAAAAACTATTGAAGATATTATTCAAAGACTTTTACAAATGAAAAAGTTAAAAACATAAACATTTAAAACCGAATAAAATTTCATTCTTTTTCATTCCAAACTTTCAAAATTTCTCTAGCCATAGGCAGAGCATGAACAGATCCTCCACCAGGAGTATTTTGTGCAAAAGCAACTATAAGTAATTCACTTTTTTCAGAGGGAGTAAAGCAAACGAACCAAGCGTGATCTAATCCGCCTTCACCATCTTCAGCAGTTCCAGTTTTGCCTGAAACTGGAGGTAAATTTGAAACTCCATAATTAATTGATACTCCTGTGCCAGACTCGACTACTTTTCTGAGACCACTTTTTATCAACTGAATATCATTTGAATTAATATCGATTTTAATAGGTTTTTTATCTGAAAGATTTTCTTCATCTTTTTTAACTAAATAGGGAGTAACTAAATAACCTCCATTTGCAATTGCAGCATATGCTCTAGCTATTTGAATAGGAGTAACTTGCACAACAAATTGTCCAATAGACATACTCGCAATATCTTCTGGAACCCAAGGGGTTCTTCCTGGTTGCCCCCATCCTCTGCCTTCTTTAGCCCATTCACTACTAGCTACTAATCCTATATTTTCTTGTTCAGAAATTTCAATTCCAGATAAAGAATTAAAACCAAGCTTTCGTGCGACCTTATGAATTTCATCAACTCCTACTCCATAACCTACTTGATAAAAAAATGTATTACTAGAAACTCTTAAAGCATCTTCATAGCCTATTAACCCAAAGCCTAAATCATTATGCTCTCTAAAACATTGGCTCCCATAAGTTATACATGGTTTCGTATCTAACATGGTTTCTCTAGGGAATTTTCCACTTTCCAAGCCAGCTAAAGCCGTTACAATTTTCCAAACACTCCCAGGATCATAAGCATTTAATGCTCTATTAAATAATGGTTTTTCAGGAGAATTAAAAAGTTTATTATATTCTTTCTCGGGTTTAAAATCCTTTGAAAAAAAATTTAAATCAAATGTAGGTTTACTTGTCATTGCTCTTATTGCACCATCTCTTGGATCCATAACTATTATGGCTCCAGCTTTTTTATCTTTAAGAACTTCCTCAGCAACTAATTGCAGATTAAGGTCAAGTGTTAGTTCAATATCATTACCTTGTACTGGAGATCTTATACCCAATGATCTTTGAAATTTTCCTAATGAATTTACTTCAACCATTTCTCCACCCCATTCACCTCTTATAAAATCTTCGTAAACATATTCAATACCAGTTCTACCGATTAAGTCATTTAATTTATAACCATCCTTAGATAAGAATTTATATTCTGATTTAGTAATTGGCTGAGTATAACCAATTACATGGGCAGCAAGGGATTTATAAGGATAATTTCTAATTAATTTGGTAGCTATTTCAAAACTAATTAAAGTACTTTCATTCTCCTGAAATTTTATTATTTGATCTACATTTAAATCATCAAGAATAATTACTGAAAGTTTCTGATTTTTTAGCCCATCAGAGTATTTTTTTTGAATTACATTACTATCAATATTTAACAAGTTAGAAATACTTGATTTATGTTTTTCCCAATTGCTTTTATTAACAGATTGAGGCTTTACTATTAAAGAATATTTAACTCTACTATCTGCTAAAACATAACCATTTTTATCAAGTATTCTTCCTCGTATTGGCTGTGAAGCAATGAGTCTGATCCTATTCTCATCTGACATCTTCTTAAAAGATTCATAATTTAAAAGCTGTAAAAAAATTAACCTACATAGAATCAATAAAAATGATATAGAAGAGAAAATAAGTAATACAAAAGGTTGTCTCTTTAATGAAATAAGTTTTTTATTAGAAATTGTTTTTGTCAAAAATATAAAATTTATTTAAATATTGTTTTTTTCAATAACGCAAAGGTCAATTTTATCTCTTTAAGTTTTGTAATTAAATCTTTATAATCACTATCTTGAGTGTTCTCATTAAACTCATCCTTTTCAATATTATTTGAATTCAAATTTCCATTCATAAAATTTTTACTTTTATTAAGCAATTATTCCATTTAATATAATTTTAAATAAGAAATTTATTTTTTCAAAATTATATTAACTTAGATACTTAAAAAATATCAAAAACAAATTAATTTAATTGATCTATATTTTGTTCAAAATAAGGATTACAACTATTCTTTGATATCCCTAAAGTCCATCCAATAAATGAAGAAATAAATATTGTGATGATCACCGGCATAATTGCTTGTTGAGTATTTACGAGACTAAACCATTCCTTCCAACTACTAAAAAATCTTTCTCTTTGAAATTTTCTTTTTTCATTTTCTAATAATCTCGCTTTTTTGGCGAAAGATTTTCTTACCCACTTTTCGAAAGGAATCTTTTTTATAATCGCCATTTTTCTCTCCACTTCTAAAAGTTGTCCCGAACTAAGATGAGGATGAAATGTACTTATCAATTCAAGAGTTTTTAAAAACATCTCAACAGTTGCATCTTTTATGAGCTTTTCTTCATGACTTAAATCAGCCCACTCTATTTCTGGATAAAAACGGTTTCTGTTGGGTGAAATTTGAGCCTCTGACATTTGACCGGGTTCTCTAAGCCATCTATTAGTATTTTCGTCAAATCTTCGCCAATATAAAAAAGGATTAATAAAAATTGTTTTACCAGATACTTTGACTACATCTTGTTGAAGATGATTAGTTATCTTTCTTTCAGAATTTTTCGATTTTATCAAAAGTCTAAATTAATAATCTAATTAAAGATTATCTTTTATTCACTATTTTTCCAGAAATATAAAAAAATTATCTCATGAATATTAAGTTATCGATAACTGCCATCGCTTCTTTAAATAATTACAGTATTCGCAATTTAAGGAAGGTTTTGGGAAAACATCCGAACGTAATAAATTAACCGTATCAATTATCTTATTTTCTACCCATGAAGTAGAACAATCTAATTTAATTAGATGCAAATCAAAATTTAATTGATTATTAAATAACTCTTCATTTTTCTTGCCATTAAAATATAAAAGATAAGCTTCTTTAGCTACTTGAAAACCGTTTTTCTTAAAAAGCCACTGATACATTTCTAATTGTCTCTTGTAAGCTTTTGCGTATTCGTATTTATTAAAAGTTTCAGACCAATCAAAATTATTTCGAGATGTTGCTTTTACATCAACTACAATAAGATCACCATTTTTTTTCTGCCAAATATCATCCACAGCTCCACCAAAATCATATTTATGTTCAATTGACTCATATCTTATCCCTTGAAAATTACTTCTCCAACGTTCTAAATCTTTGTGTTTAAAAGGAAGAGCATCAATACCATATTCAATAAATAAAGGATGCGGCTTCTGAATTTTTCTGTAATAATCAAATTCATTTTTACATAAATTATCTACAGCTATATTTAAAGTGAATGGTAATGATGGTGGTTTTATTTTGTATTTTTTGTCAAGTACACAACATCTCGGACAACTAAGATATTTCTCAACAGTAGATCGACTTAATTTAATAATTTCGTTCATTACGTTATATATCTAATTTAAAAATATTTCTTACATAAAAGAAGTATTAAATTTATTAACTTACTCCCACTCAATAGTTCCAGGAGGTTTGCTTGTTATATCATAAACAACTCTATTAACAGAATCTACTTCGTTTACGATTCTATTTGCAATCCTCTCCAAAATCTTAAAAGGAATTTTTGACCAATCCGCTGTCATACCATCCTCACTTGATACACAACGTAAAACTATTGGCCATGCGTAAGTTCTTTTATCTCCCATCACTCCCACAGTTTTAACAGGTAGCAATACTGCAAAAGCTTGCCAAATATCATTGTAAATACCTGCATTTGTAATTTCATCTCTTACTATAAAATCTGCATCTCTTAAACAATCAAGTTTTTCATTATTTACCTCTCCCAAAATTCTTATAGCTAATCCAGGGCCTGGAAATGGATGCCTTTTTATAATTTCTTTAGGCAAACCTAAAGCAGCGCCAACTTTTCGGACTTCATCCTTAAAAAGTTTTCTTAATGGCTCAACTAATTTAAATTGTAAATCTTTTGGCAATCCACCCACGTTATGATGACTTTTTATTTTTACAGCTATTCTTTCACCAGTCTTAGGATCAATATTAGTACCTGCGCTTTCAATAACATCAGGATAAAGAGTACCTTGGGCTAAATACTGAAAAGGTCCCAATCTATTGCTCTCTTCCTCAAATACTCTAATAAATTCTTCACCTATAATTTTTCTTTTTTGTTCTGGATCAGTAATACCTTTTAATTTGGCAATAAACCTTTCCCTTGCATTAATATATTCAACTTTTATGTGAAATTTCTCATCAAAAAAATTCATTAAAAATTCTGGTTCACCTTTTCTCATGAAACCTTGGTCTATGAACATGCATGTAAGCTGATTTCCAATTGCTTCATTGAGAAGAAAAGCAAGAGTTGAGGAATCAACTCCTCCAGACAAGGCAAGCAAAACTTTTTTATTGCCAACTTGCTCTCTTATCCTGGGAATAGTTTCTTCTATATAGGTTTCGGTTGTCCAATCAGCCGCACAACAAGAAATTTTATAAACAAAATTTTTAATTACTGTCATCCCAAACTCTGAATGAATAACTTCAGGGTGAAATTGTACGCCAAATAATTTCTTTATATCATTTGAAATTGCTGCATGGAGTGTGTTCTCGGTATGAGCAATTTTATTAAATCCATCAGGCAAACAATTAATAGAATCGCCATGACTCATCCACATAATAGATTTATCTTCTACATCAGAAAGGAGGTCAGATTTTTGGTCTATATTTATTGGTGCTCTACCATATTCAGCTCTTTTGGTTGCTGAAATAACAGATCCTCCAAGTTCTTTGACCATTAATTGCATTCCATAACATATACCGAGAATAGGAATTCCTAAATTAAAAATTTTTTTATCACACTTTGGAGCATTTTGTTCATAGACAGAATTTGGGCCTCCACTCAAAATAATCCCTTTTGGATTTATATTTTTAATTTCCTTTATTGAAATGCAATTACTTACTACAAGAGAAAAAACATTAGTTTCTCTAATTCTTCTTGCAATCAATTCAGAATATTGAGATCCAAAATCCAGAATTAATATTGAAGGATCTCGTTCTTTTTTTAAAATTGTTTGACTCATGTATAAAAGTTAACTCAATTTATTTACAAAAGCATAATGAATTACAAATAAATCTCATTGAAAATAAGAAATATACTTATTGCCATGAATTCCAGCCCACCTTATTTTTCTTTTTCTATCAAAAATGATTGATGCGATTTCCATATCGGTTTTTACATACCTATTTACATAATTATATGAACGCTTTTCGATCGTATTTGATAAATTCTTGAATAATTTATCAGCTAAAGATTTATTAAATCCCTCAAGAAGTTTTAATGCATTCTCAAGATTATCTAACTGAGATAATTCAACTATTATTTCAGGTGGTAACTTTTCTTGAACAGCTAAATAAACAAGTATCTCAATTCTTGCATCAGCTAAATGATTATGTGTATGAAAAATACCACCTGCTAATTTTATTAATTTCCCGTGATAACCAAAAAGAATTACAGTTTTAACTTTTTTTATTGCAGCATCAACTAATAATGGTCCTATCCAATTTCCAATTTTGATAATTGGCAAATTAAAATTGTATGTTTTGGCCAAATTTAACCCATTTTCACCAATAACATATACAACTTCCCCTTTAAAATCATTATGAATTAGCTTTGCTAGATTATTTTTAGCCTCTTCTAATTGATCAGGTGAAGCACTTGAATAAGTCTCAGCAGAAGTACCAATAATAGATAATCCATCAACAATACCAAATGACTTATTACTAGTTCTTTCAGCTAAAAAAGCCCCATTTGGGAAAATAATTTCTAATTTCAAATTAAAGCCTGCAGGAATACTATCTAATAAATTTTCATACAAAACTTCTTTGGCAAAATTAGACATGCATATCTCTGATGTATCTTCTTTTATGCCTACACCAGATCCTGCAATAATATTTATTGGAGTTGCATGCGCAGGATTATTAAAAGAAATTTTTTCTAAAGAGGCTATTGTCCATATTTCTAAGTTTTGTGTAATGTCAAGATCTAATCCTGACTTTGCAAAGGTAATTCCTAATGCATGCGAGTCATCTTTAAGTAAGCCAACAGAATGAATCTCGATTTTTATTTCTTTTTTTTCATTAGGAATTTTTATTAATTCATAATTCTCAAATGGTAACCCTACTAGTTTTTTTAATGCTGACCTAGCAGCGCCAGTAACCCACAAAGGTAAAGAAAATCCTTTTTTCAAATCAAGTAATTGAAAAATATATAATGAGAACTAATCTAAGGATGACCTATTTAATAAAAAGTGGCCATACAACAAAAATTATCATTGATGATTCCAGGACCCACACCAGTTCCAGAAAAAGTTTTACAAGCATTAAGTAAGCATCCAATAGGCCATCGCAGTAAAGAATTTCAAGATCTCGTAGAAAGTACAACTAAAAATTTACAGTGGCTACATCAAACTCAAAATGATGTTCTAACAATCACTGGTAGTGGTACAGCCGCAATGGAGGCTGGAATAATAAATACTTTAAGTAGTGGAGATAAAGTAATTTGTGGAGAAAATGGAAAATTTGGCGAAAGATGGGTAAAAGTTGCTAAAGAATTTGGTCTAGAAGTAATAAAAATTGATTCCGCATGGGGTAAACCACTTGATCCAGAAGAATTCAAAAAGGTTTTAGAAGAAGATAAACAAAAAGAAATAAAGGCGGTTATTTTGACTCATTCTGAAACCTCAACAGGTGTAATTAATGATCTAGAAACTATTAGTTCATATATTCGTGCACACAACACAGCTTTATCAATTGTTGACTGCGTTACAAGTCTTGGAGCTTGTAATGTCCCAGTTGATGAATGGAAATTAGATATCGTTGCTTCAGGATCACAAAAGGGATATATGATACCTCCAGGGCTTAGCTTTATAGCAATTAGCCAAAAAGCATGGGAAGCTGCAGAAAAATCTAACATACCAAAATTTTATTTAAATTTACAAGCATACAGAAAAAGTCTTTTAAGTAACAGTAATCCTTACACCCCAGCAGTTAATTTGGTTTTTGCTTTAGATGAAGCTTTAAAAATGATGAGAGAAGAAGGCTTAAATAACATTTTCCTCAGACACAATAAACATAAATTAGCGATGAGCAATGCAGTAAAGGCTTTAAATCTAAAATTATTTGCTGATGAAAAATATTTAAGTCCTTCTATTACTGCAATAAAAACCGAAGGAATAGATGCTGAAGAATTTAGAAAGAAAATAAAAAATAATTTCGATATTCTACTTGCTGGTGGTCAAGATCATCTGAAGGGGAAAATATTTAGAGTCGGACATTTAGGTTATGTCAATGACAGAGATATTATTACGGTGGTTTCGGCTATAAGTAATACACTTCTTGAACTCGGTAAGATTACATCCCAACAAGCTGGTGAAGCATTAGTTGTAGTATCAAGGTATCTTGAGTGAAATTAAGTTAAGTGCCTGGCTCTTCAACATTTCCGCCTAATTCAACAATCTTTTTTCTAAGAACAATTGATTTTTCTTGATCACCATTGGTTTGAGCTATAGCAAGAGCAAACTCTAATTTTTCAAGCTGGTGACCACCCTCAAAAAAAGATAATTTTTTCTTTATGCGGTTTTTATTATCTTTGTATGAAATTTGTGAAGACATAAAAATTCATGCTTTAGTTAATATTATGCCAACAAAAGGGGACATTACGAGAGGAAACTAAAAATATTTTTTGACTATAAACTTAAACAAAAAAAAATTTTCCTAATATTATGTTCATACATCCTTAAAATTTATGCCTAACATAAATTTAATCTACTATCTTTTTGCAGGTTGTATTTTTGGAGCTTTAGCTCTAAAAACAGGTATTCCTGCGGCTCCATTAGCAGGGGCTTTAATAGGCACAAGCATACTTAGCATAAGTGGCAAAGTCGATATCGCAGAGTGGCCAATAGGCACAAGAACAATTTTAGAAATCGGCATTGGAACAGTCATTGGTACATCATTAACAAAAGACTCATTAGTCGATATTCAAAACTTATGGAGGCCAGCCATATTAATAACTTTCACTTTAGTTATTACTGGATTAGCAATTGGATTATGGACAAGCAGATTACTAAATATAGATATCATTACAACAATTCTAGGAGCTGCTCCAGGAGGAATTAGCGGAATGAGTCTTGTAGGGTCTGAATACGGAGTAGGTCCTGCAGTGGCAACTTTACACGCAGTAAGATTAATTACTGTACTTTTAATACTTCCATTAGTTGTAAAATGCTTAAATATATTTGGAGTGATTAAATCTTAAATTGCTATAGACATATTTACATTAAAAGATATTTTTAAATAGAAGGTAAAAGTTTAATGCGAAGATTAAAGCAGAAAAAACTAATACTAATAACGTTGGGAATTGTATCTCCTTTAATTCTTACTGCTCCAAAGATAAATGCAAGTACATTTGGAGCAGAAATTTTTTGTGCTATGAGAGATGCAGGGAATGATCATGAAAGTAGTTGGGATGCAGCTTATACGTATATAAAAAAACAAAAGGGAGGATTATTCAAAGTTTCGCCTAAAAATGCAGCGGCGCAAATTACTGAAACAGTTATAAGAGAAAGAGAAAAATTTAGTTATTGCATTGAATATTTAGATAATCTTCATCCAAATAGAAAACTAATACGAGATTTAGAAAAAGAAGAGAAAAGAAAAGAAAAAGAACAAAAAGATAGAGAAAAGAAAAGAAAAGAGTTAGAAAAAGCATTAGATGAAACTAATGAAGAATTTACTGATGAAACACTTGATAGATATAGTTATTAATAAAGGGTTCAAAAAGAAAATAAATTTTTCTAAAGTTAATAAATTCTATTTTGTATCTAAACACACTAAACCATATTTTTACTATCAAATTTAGTCTAAAAAGCACAAATTGAATGTTGACTTTTAATATATTCAAGCCATTATTTATTTAACTAAATATTCTGAATGCATATTAATGATGCGGTGTTTTTAGAGGATTTATGTCCTAAGTTCAGATTAAGACAATGGCGAAAATCTATTCATAAATTTACAGGAAAAAGTTGTATATATTGCGGAAAACCATCTGAATCTATTGATCATGTAATACCACAAAGCCAAGGAGGCTTAAGTACAACAGAAAACTGCGTCCCTGCATGTCTTTCATGTAATGGGGATAAATCAGATGAAAATGCTTTGTATTGGTACAGAAGGCAAAAATTTTATGATCCCAGAAGAGCAATGGCTATAAGAGCTTGGTTAGAAGGAGATTTAAGATTAGCTATTAGATTACTACAATGGGCTAATCCAAATTTTAAAGTAAAAAATCAAAATTACATGAAAGGTGAATCAGAATATAAAGCAGCTTGACTACCAAACATTACATATTTTTCTAGAGTTATAACTCTCACATATATTTTCTAATTCTTTTGGCGATTCTGGGAATATTAAAATTGTCGAAAATGCAATAAGAAAGACAAATAACTTTTGGTAGAATTTAAAATTAATTAAACTTACTGCTTTCTCTACAATACGAGGGTAACTTTTGCTAATACAGAAAGTTTTTGATTTTAAATAGGGCTCAAAAGCTGTCTTCATCATTTATTAATACATATGTACTACTTTAACCTAGCATGAAAAAACCTGCAAGTTTACTCGGAAACAAAAATAAATTTTTAATCTTGGGATGCGGTTTCAGCGGAAGTTTTTTTGCAAAAACTATTAGAAAATTGGGGTGCACTGTTTTAACAAGCTCAAGATCTGAAAGCAAAGATCCAAATAGTTTTATTTTCAACAGTGAAAACGGTATCGTTCCTAATGAAGAAATTTTTGATGGAGTCACGCATATTCTTAGTAGCATACCTCCTGACAAAAATGGTAATGATCCTGTACTAAAAAGCCTTCAAAGTAAACTACAAGATCTACCCCTTGAATGGGTTGGATATTTATCTACCACAGGAGTATATGGAAACACTGAAGGTGGTTGGGTTTCTGAGATAGATCAGCCTAATCCTTCTCAAAAAAGAAGTCAAAATAGATTAAATTGCGAAAAAAAATGGATTGAATCTAGTTTGCCTGTGCAAATTTTTAGATTACCTGGTATCTATGGACCTGGAAGATCCACATTTGAAGCAATCAAAAATCAAAAAATTCGAGTTATTTTAAAAAAAGCTCAAGTATTTTCAAGAGTTCATGTTGCGGATATTACACATGCGATTATTTATTTATTACAGAATAAAAATTGTTTAAAGTTTCACCAAATCATTAATATTGCAGATGATGAACCCTGTTCTCAAATAGAAGTTATTCAGTATTGCTACGATTTACTCGGTTTATCAATGCCAAAGCCAATATTATTTGATGATGCAAAAGATAAATTATCACCTATCGCGCAATCTTTTTGGATGGAAAATAGAAGAATTTCGAACAAACTTTTGTGCGAAACACTCGGATATAAACTTATTTATAAAAACTATAAAATAGGCTTAAAAAATTGCTATTTGAATAGTTAAAAAATAAACTTAAAAACTTTTTTATGAATTTTCAAAATACAGATAAAATGTTGAAGGTAGTATTAAGCGTCGGAGATGAGTCAGGTATTGGACCTGAAATAATCTTAAAAGCGCTTTGTTCTAATCAGATTCCAAAAAATATTGACTTTATAATAGTTGGATCAAAAAAAAATCTACAAAATACATATAAATATCTTAGATCCTTAGGATTAGAAAACCTTGCAAATCCTAAAAACTTAAAGATACATGATCTCGAAATTTCTTCATCAGATAATGATCCTAAATCAAGTTACGGTAATTCAAGTTTTCAATATTTAACAAAAGCAATAGAAATTGTAAAGCAATCTCCCAATTCAGCACTTGTAACTGGACCAATTTGCAAGAAATCATGGTCTCTAGCAGGTCATTATTTCTCTGGTCAAACTGAAGTACTAGCAAAATCATGTCGAGTAAAAAACGTTGGCATGTTATTCACAGCTAAATCACCAATTACAGGTTGGAGATTTAATACTTTATTAGCTACAACCCACATAGCCCTTTCTGAGGTTCCCAAGAAATTAACTACAGAATTAATCCACTCTAAATTGGATCTTTTCAAAGATTTTTGTAATACCTATTCTGATAAACCTATTTTAAAAGTAGCAGGATTGAATCCTCACGCCGGCGAAGAAGGCATTTTAGGTGATGAAGAGAAAGATTGGCTCAATGATGCATTAATTACTTGGAATGAAAAGAATAGAGGTATTGAATTATTAGGCCCTTTATCACCTGATAGTTGCTGGAATTCTTCTGTAAAAGCTTGGAATGAAAAAAATGCTGAAAAGCATGATGGCATTCTTGCTATGTATCATGATCAAGGTTTAATACCAATGAAAGTGATAGCCCTTAATTACTCAGTAAATACCACAATAGGTTTACCTTTTATAAGAACATCTCCTGATCATGGAACAGGATTTGATATTGCTGGCAAAGGAATTGCTCAATCTCAGAGCATGATTGAAGCTATTAAGACTGCCGCAGAAATGACTAACTATTCAAGACTGCTTAACACGCATTAAAACTTGACCAAATTCAACTGGTGTTCCATTTTCAACAAGAATTTCTACTATTTCAGCATTAAATTCAGATTCAATTTCATTCATTAACTTCATTGCTTCCAAAATACAAATAGTTTGGCCGACCTTAACGTTATTTCCTACTTCAACGAATGGCTCCTCGTCAGGCGCTGCAGCCCTATAAAATGTTCCAACCATAGGAGAAGTAATTTCAGTTAGATCAGAACGTCCTGGGGGTGCCATCTGAGGCGCTTCAGGCTCATTGACCACAGGTATATTATTATTAATAGTTTTTTGATTAGCAATTGATTTCTTATCAAATGAAGTATTAGAAACTAAATTATTAATAACTTGGTTCTGATCAAATACATTCCTTTTTATTTCAAGTTTAAAATCTTCTCCCTCTAGCGAGAACTCTTGTATATCGCTTGTAGAGATTTTCTCTATTAAGCGATTTAAGTCTTCATGATCTAATTTCATAGCCATTAATTTTCACGTCCAAGATAACTATCATTACGAGTATCAACTTTAATCATTTCTCCCACAGAAATAAATAAAGGAACCATAACTTGAGCACCTGTTTCTAGAATAGCTGGTTTCGTGCCCCCACTAGCAGTATCACCTTTAACTCCAGGATCAGTCTCTGTAACTTTCAAAGTAATAGCTATTGGAAGTTCTACTTCTAAAACTTTACCATTATGAAAAATTACATTAACCTCCATTCCCTCTTTCAAATACTTTGCACCTTTACCGATTTGTTCAGAGGTGAGTCTTGTTTCTTCAAAACTTGTCATATCCATAAAAACATAATCACCAGACTCCACATAAGTATGCTGCAGGTTAGACTTCTCAAGGATAGCCTGCTGTAGTGATTCTCCGGCTCGAAAAGTTTTTTCAACCACGTTGCCGCTTTGAACTGATTTTAATTTTGTTCGCACGAAAGCAGAACCCTTACCAGGCTTGACATGTAGAAATTCTACAACACGCCAAACTTGTCCATCCAATTCGATGGTAGTACCTGTGCGAAAATCGTTACTGGAAATCATTCCTGTATTACATCCCCAAGGATCATAAACCTGCAAGAGTGCTATGCAAAAATTCTTATCAAATCAGAACAAACTTTTCTTAATTCTACCGATTGTAATTTTACAGGTTTTTCTCTTAAAACCGATTCAAGTACTAGCTGATTTACCTACTGGAAATGCAGTAAAAGACCCTAGTGCAATCCTCAGAAACGCACTCCCTATCAAACAAGTTGAGTTACAAGAACTTCAACACAAATTGGAAGAAACAAGTGACCTTGTAAGAGGAGGAAGATGGCCAGCTCTTACGAAAACTGTTACAAAATGTCAATCTTTACTAAAAAAATACCAAAGTAAAATTATCCAAGAATTACCAAAAGATAAAAAAAACATTGCTGAAAAAACATTTTTAGAACTCAAAGAAAATTTTGATAGTCTTCAAGATTACTCTAAATCAAAGGATAAATATTCATTTATAGCGACCCGAAAAGATGCATTAAATAAAATAGGTGGATTAGAAGAATATTTTCTACCAAATGAATTTCCATACTCTATTCCTCACGAATTTGATAATTTGCCAAGATTACTAGGCAGATCAAAAGTCAATATAAAAACCTCCAAAGGAGATATGCAAGCTATTGTGGATGGATTTAACGCCCCACTTACAGCAGGAGCATTTATAGATTTATCTTCAAAAAACTTCTACAAAGATTTACCCATCAATAGAGCAGAAGAATTTTTTGTACTACAAACAGGTGACCCAATTGGTGAAGATATTGGTTACGTAGATCCTGAAACAAACAAAGAACGTCACGTGCCATTAGAAATCAGAATTCCTAATGAAAAAGATACTTTTTATAATCAAACTTTTGAAGATTTAGGTCTTTACACAGAGACACCAACATTACCTTTTGCAACACTTGGAACTCTAGGATGGTCCCATTCAAATACTGCAGTTGATGATGGCTCATCCCAATTTTTCTTCTTTTTATATGAAGCAGAATTAAATCCAGCAGGTCGTAATTTAATTGATGGGAGAAATGCTGCCTTTGGTTACGTTGTAGATGGATTTGATGTATTAGAAGAGCTTACTAAAGATGACAAAATAATTTCAATTGATGTTTTAGAAGGGATTGAAAACCTCAAATTAAATGCATAAAGAAAGATTAGAAGATATAGGGGAAAAAGAATTAATAAATAGGCTAGGAAAATTTATGCCTAGAAACCAAATTTCAGACGATTGCGCTTTAATCAAAACTAAAAATGGGAATTTACTTATTAATACAGATTCTTTGGTAGAAAATGTTCATTTCAATGACATCACTATTTGTCCTGAGGATCTTGGGTGGAAAGCAGTTATTAGCAACATCTCTGACTTATTATCCAGTGGAAGTAAGAAAACTCTAGGTATTACAATAAGCCTAGTTCTACCTGCTAAAACTGAGTGGATTTGGGTTGAAGAATTATACGAAGGAATAAATAAAGCATTGAAAGAATATGGCGGGGTGATTCTAGGGGGAGACTGCTCAAAGGGGAATGAAAAAATCATTTCAATTACGGCATTTGGTATTCAAGGTGAACTTGAATTAAGAAGAAACGCATGTAAACCAGGAGATATAATCTTAACTACAGGAATTCATGGTCTTAGCAAACTGGGATTTTTGATACGAAATAAAATTAATTTCGATAATGAATTTTCTCTTAATGAAAGATTAATCATTAAGTCCATTGAACATTTTTGTCGCCCTAGAGTTTACCCAAATTTTCTAAATAATCTCCTCGAAACTCGTACCAATAAAAAAATAAAGAGAATTGGATGTACTGATAGCAGTGATGGTCTATTTCAAGCCTTACAAGATTTAGCAATTGCTAGCAACTGTAAAGCAATCATAAATTATGAAAAAATACCTAAAGATAAAGATTGGCCTAATGGAGAAAAATGGGACGAATATTATTTTTTTGGAGGTGAAGATTATGAATTAGTTTTCTCATTGCCAAAAAAATGGGCAAAGAATTTATGTAAACTTAATAAAGATATTAACGAGATTGGTTTTTTTTCAGATGGTGTGCCATCAATAGAATTTAAAGGTAATAAAAACTACAAATTATTTAACAACACACCTTTCAAACACTTTTAATTACTCCCAATTTTTAGCAACAATCTCTGCTAAATCTACAACTCTCTGACTATAACCCCACTCATTGTCGTACCATGCAAGAACCTTTACGAGATTATCTCCGATACACATAGTAAGGTCACTATCTACAATTGATGATTCATTGGTGCCTGCATAATCGCTTGACACTAATGGTTCATCTCCATACTTAATAATGCCTTTCATTGAGCTTAGAGATGCTTGCTTGAGAGCATTATTAACTTCTTCAGTTGTGACAGATTTAGAAGATTCAAAAACAAAATCTACTGCTGAAACGTTAGGAGTTGGAACTCTCATTGCAATTCCTGTTAATTTACCTTTCATTTCTGGGTATACCAGGGCTACTGCTTTTGCAGCTCCTGTAGAAGTAGGAACGATATTTGTAGCTGCGGCTCTAGCCCTTCTTAGATCTCTATGACTATTATCTAAAATTCTTTGATCTCCTGTATAACTATGAATTGTAGTCATCAAACCTTTGTTAATTCCAAAAGTTTGGTCTAAAACTTTAACAACTGGAGCTAAACAATTTGTTGTACAACTAGCATTACTCAAAATATCATAATCTTTATGTTTGTATGTATCAGCATTGACTCCAACTACATAAGTACCAACTCCATCACCTTTACCAGGAGCAGTTAAGATGACTTTTTTTGCTCCAACATCTAAGTGCTTGCTTGCACCAACGTCTGTATTAAATACTCCAGTAGATTCAATAACCAAATCTACACCCCAATCTTTCCATGGGAGATTCATTGGGTTTCTATCAGAGAAACACTTAATTGTCTTGTTATTAATTACGAAAGTATCATCAGTATATTGAATATCAACACCATCTAGCTGTCCAAGGACTGAATCATACTTTAATAGATGAGCATTAGTCTTAGGATCTGAGGTAACGTTAATTCCAACTACTTCAATATTGGTGTAAGCCCCTCTACTTAGCCAACAACGCATAAAGTTTCGACCAATTCTGCCAAAGCCGTTAATTGCAACACGCAAAGTCATAACTAATAATTTCTGAATGATTTACCTAAGTTGCTGATCATACTGAATTTTGTGCAATAACGTAAGGTTTTTTTGATTTATTAAGCAAATAAGTCTAGTTTTGTATTAATTCAAGGAAAAAAAACATTTTTTTTTTAAGAAAAAATAGCAAAATTTTACCTAGAAGTTATTTTGATTTAAGTAAAAGATAAAAATTGGATAAAGAATTACTGTTGAAAAGTCATTTCCACTTTATTGGGATTGGAGGTATTGGGATGTCAGCATTAGCAATGGGTTTACTTAAAAAAGGTTGTTCAGTTTCGGGATCTGATTTAGTTAAAAATGATGAAACTAATAAATTAGAGAAATTAGGTGCAGTAATCTTTACTTCTCAAGTTCGACAAAATATCGAATTTGTTATTACAAAATTCACCAACAAATTGATTAATTTTGTTGTAAGCTCCGCGATCAAGCCAGAAAATGAAGAATTTTCGTACTGCAGAGAGAAAAATTTATCAATAAAACATCGTTCAGAGATACTTGCGATGCTAATGCGCACTTACACTGCATTGGCGGTAGCAGGCAGCCACGGAAAAACATCAACCAGTACATTTCTTTCTACGATACTTGAGTTATGTACAAATAATTCTTCTTCAATAACTGGAGGAATAATTCCTATCTACAACTCTAATTGTTATTTAGAAAATACAAAATACTTAGTGGCTGAAGTTGATGAATCTGATGGAACAATTAACAAATATAAATCTGATATTGGAATAATCAATAACATTGATTTTGATCATTGCGATCACTTTTCTAATTTAAGTGAAGTCATATCTTCTTTTAAAAGTTTCGCTACAAACTCTAAAAAATTATTATTTAATTTTGATTGTGAAACTTCAAGAAATAATTTTTATTCTAATTGTAAGTGGTCAAACACTACAGCTAAAAACGTAGCTTATGCAATAATCCCTACTGAAATTAATTCAAAATATACGATTGGCAAATATTATGAAAATGGAAAGTTTATTAGTAGTTTAAATATTCCAATTCCAGGATTACACAATCTATCGAATATCACTGCAGCAATAGCCGCTTCAAGAATGATCGGAGTAGATTTTATAGAAATTAAGAAAAATATAAAATATCTGAAACTACCAAAAAAAAGATTTGAATTCAGAGGCCAAATAGATGAAAGAAGTTTATATGATGATTATGCGCATCACCCAAACGAAATAAAAGAGACGATTAAATTAGGAAGATTATTTATTCAGCAAAAAAATAATGATGAATGTCAAAAAAGTAGATTAATTGCTATATTTCAACCTCATAGATACTCTCGCGTAAAACAATTTACCAAAGAATTCGCTGAAGAATTGTCAAAAGCAGATGTTATTTATGTAACCAGTATTTATGGAGCAGGAGAAAGAAACGAAAATAAAATTAGTTCGAAAATTATCACTGATCTGATTTATAAAAAAAATAAAAATGTTAGTTATATAAATAATTATTATGAAGTTACAAAGAATTTTTACGAATTAACTCAAAAAGGGGATTTAATTTTGAATATGGGAGCTGGTGATTGTCATAATTTCTGGTCAATTTTAAATGCAAAAAAGAATTAAAATAACTAATTTATGTATAAAAAGATTTTTTCTGAAAACTGTAATTTAAGTAGTTATACAACCATCAAAGTGGGAGGAGTAGCTGAATATTTTGCTGAGCCAAGAAGCATTAAAGAACTTTCATATCTAATGAAATGGGCTAATTTAAACAAACTAAGATGTCAAATAATTGGCGCAGGTTCAAATCTTTTAATAAATAATATTTTCATAAAAGGCTTAGTTATGTGTACAAAAAAATTGAAATCATTAAAGGTAGAGCCATATTCAGGAATTGTTGAAGCGGAAGCAGGTGTAATGCTCCCAACATTATCGAGTTGCCTTGCTAAAAATGGATTACAAGGAGGGGAATGGGCTGTCGGAATTCCAGGAACATTAGGAGGAGCAATTTATATGAATGCTGGCACAGGTAATTTATCGCTAGCAAATAATCTTATTTCCGTAAAAGTTATAAATAATAAAACTCATCAAAAATTTGAAATTGAAAAAAAAGATATTAATTTTGAGTATAGATTTAGCTCTTTTCAAAAAAATAATTTGACAATTATTAGTGCAAGACTACATTTTGAGCCTAATGGGAATCTAGAACAACTAATTCGAACAACCAAAAATAACCTTAAATTAAAAACAGAAACACAACCATATCATCAACCAAGTTTTGGTAGTGTTTTTAAAAATCCTGAAAATCATTATGCAGCCAAATTAATTGAAGATATAGGTTTAAAAGGATTAAAAGTTGGCGGCGCTGAAGTTTCTACAATACATTCAAATTTTATAGTAAACACTTCTTCAGCAAGTTCAAAAGATATTTATGACTTAATAACAGTAATTCAACAAAAAGTACTACAAAACAAAGGAATTTTTTTGCAACCGGAAGTAAGAATGATTGGTTTTGACTATCCTGACTAAAGAAACTTTTTTACAAAATGGCGGGTTTTGGACTTCCAAACTTTGGACAACTTACAGAAGCTTTTAAAAAAGCAAAACAAATTCAGCAAGATGCTCAAAAATTACAAGATGAACTTGAAAATATGGAGATTGAAGGAAAAAGTGATGATGAAATGATAAAAGTGTGGATAAGTGGGAACCAACTTCCTTTAAAGGTAGAAGTACAAGAAAATATTTTAAATGCAGATAAAGAAAAAATAGAGCAAAACATTTTACAAGCTATTCAAAAAGCTCATGAATTATCAACTACAACTATGAAAGAAAGGATGAATGATTTAACTGGTGGATTAAATCTTAATCTTCCTGGTTTTGATAATAGTGACTCTTAGAAGACTCAATCATTTCTTTATAAAAAGAATATCTTTCGAAGGATTTATTTAAATTACAGCCCTCATCGTTTAAATGTAAGCAGTTACGATATTTACACTTAATTTCTTCATCGATTACCTGTTTGTATATTTCTGAATAAAGATTTGGCAACAACCTAATATCAACCTCTAGAGGTTGCATATTAAAACCAGGCGTATCAACAATATAACTTTGATTTGATATAGAAAATAACTCAACATTTCTAGTAGTATTTTTACCTCTCTTAATTTTATTGGAAACTGAAGCAGTACTATTTTGAAGACCTGGAATTATCATATTAAGCAAAGTAGTTTTACCAACACCTGATGGGCCCATCAAAATTGAACACTTCTTCTGCTTTAACTCAACTAATAAATTATTAAAGTAATCAGATTTCTCTAAATTTAAAGTTATTGCTTGATAACCCCATTTCTCAAACTTATCAACTAATGAAGATTTTCTTGTATCTGAAATTAAATCGCATTTTGTCAATACCAATGACACTTCAACACCCATAGATTCTGCTGATATCAAAAACCTATTAACTTGAGATAAATTTAACGTTGGCTCTTCAACTGAAAAAGTGATGTATATGTTAGAAATATTGGCAACTGATGGTCTAACTAATAAATTTTTTCTTTTTTTAAGACTTGTTATTACTGCGCGTTTGCTTTTGAAATCAATATTTTCAATTACTACTTCGTCTCCAACATAAATTAATTGATTCTTAAAATTTATAGACTTCCTCACCTTACATAAAAATTTCTCGCTATTGCCAGAGTTTTCTTGATTTTTTAAATCAACTAAAAAAAAATCATTAAATTTTTTCGTAACTAAACCTAAATATTTACTATTAATTTTCATTCAATATTTTTATTTTTATAAATTTTTCATTTTCTTTAATTTGTTTAAAGAAACATCCCATCTCTTTTAAATTGTTTAATACCATTTCTTCTGGTTCTCCTTTATCTAGTTCAACAATAAGTTGCTCATTTTTAGATAACTTCTCCAAAGCCAATTTAATTTTGACAACATTTAAAGGACATGGAACAGATTTAAGATCCAAATGCTTTAAGGAAGTCATTAAGATTCTTTACCAAATAATTTACTAAAAAGTCCACTACTGGAATTAATATTTTTATCTGAATATTGAGAAGCTAAACCCTCTAAAAGCTCTCGTTCTGCGTCGGTTATACGAGTCGGTAATTTTACTTTTACTAAGACTTCATGATTTCCTCTCGCAACAGGATTACCAAGTCTAGGTACACCTTTATTCTCAAGTGAAAGGGTTGTATTTGGCTGCGTACCACTTGGAATTTTTAAATTAACATCTCCATCAACTGTAGTGATTTTTACAGTGTCACCTAAAATAGCCTGTAAATAACTTACTGCTATTTCTGAGTAAATAGTTACACCATCTCTTTTAAGTTTTGAATCATTCTTAACCTTTATAAAAACATAAAGATCTCCAGGTGGACCTCCTTTCAAACCAACATTTCCCTCACCAGAAACTCTTAATTTAGTGCCAGTATCAACTCCTGCAGGAATATTAATTCTTAATTTTTTTCTGACTTGCTTTACGCCATTGCCGCCGCAAGTTACACATGGATCTGCAATTATTTGGCCAACCCCATTACATGAAGGACATTCAGCTACTTGAGTGAAATTACCAAAAGGTGTTCTTGTAGCTCTTCTAACTTGTCCACTTCCACCACATGTTGAACAAGTTTTGGGTCCGGTTCCTGGTTTTGCACCTGTTCCCCTACAGACTTCACATGTCTCCAGATGAGGAATTTTAATTTCTCTTTGTTGACCAAAAATTGCATCTTTAAAGTCAACATTAAGGTCATACCTTAGATCATCTCCTTGTTGAGGACCTCTTCTTTGTGTTCTTCCTCCTTGTGGATTTTGCCCTCCAAAGCCATTGAAAAAAGTTTCAAATAAATCTGCAAAGCCACCCATATCTCCCATATCAGGCATTCCAGCTGCACCTCCAAGGCCAGCCTCTCCAAATTGGTCATATCTTGCTCTAGTTTCAGGATCAGCTAATGCTTCGTAAGCCTTACCAATTTCTTTAAATTTATCTTCCGCTCCAGGTTCTTTATTAACATCAGGATGGTATTGTCGTGCTAATTTTCTATAAGCCCTTTTTAAGGTATCCGCATCAGCATCTCTTGAAACTCCAAGTATTTGGTAAAAATCAGCCATTAGATAATGCTCAAATAAGAATTTGGAATTTATACATCTTCAGAAGTATTTGCCTCTGAATTAACATCCCCTTCAACTGTATCCTTTTCTACTTCCTGTTGTGAATTTTGTTTGCCGGGTCCCATAGAAACCTTAACCAATGCATGTCTCAAAACCTTACCTTCTAGATGATATCCTCGCTGCAATTCTTCAATAATGAAATCCTCTTCAAACTCTTCACTAGGTTCTCTTAATACAGCTTCATGCAAGTTTGGATCAAATTGCTGACCAACAACTCTCATGGGTGAAACTCCCTGTTGTTTTAAAACTTCTACTAGTTGTTTATACAATCCTTGATAACTTCTATGAAGAGCTTGAGCTTCTTCACTTTCTGGTTTAAGTTGTTGTCTTGCTCTCTCAAAATTGTCAACAATAGGTAGTATTGCACTTAAAGTCTTTGAAACAAGTTGGATTTTTAAATCGTCCTGATCCCTAGACTGCCTTTTTCTGAAATTATCAAAATCTGCTGAAATCCTTACATATTGATTTTTTAATGTTTCATGCTCTTTTTCTAATTGTTCTAATCTTGCATCATTATTTGAGATAGTATTTTTTAATTCTTCAGTATTTATTTCTTCTGTTTTTTGAGAAGATAATTCATCAATTTCGGTAGTTGAATTTTGGGTAGATGATGTATCATCTGGAGCATTGTCCTGATTAGAATCATCATTTTCTTTATTATCAATATTGTCTGATTGATTTTCAATCATTTTTCTAAAATTTAATAAAACTATTGTCCAATAAAGTGATGCACAAAACAAGTTGCGGAAGGCCGCACAAATATTTATTCAGGAATAAACCTTAATGCTAATCCATTGTTACAGTATCTTTTACCAGTGGGAAGTGGCCCATCATTGAAGACATGTCCCTGATGACCTCCACACCTAGAGCAATGATATTCTGTTCTAGGAACAATTAACTTGAAATCAACTTTTGTTTCTACTGATCCTTGAATTGAGTCCCAAAAACTTGGCCATCCTGTACCACTATCAAATTTTTTATCTGAGGAAAAAAGCGGCAATTCGCATCCTGCACAATGAAAAGTCCCTTTCCTCTTCTCATTATTTAATTGGCTGCTAAAAGCTCTTTCAGTCCCTTCCTCCCTCAAAATATAATATGATTCTGGACTAAGCCTAGCCTTCCATTCATCTTTTGATAAATTCCACTCTTCTTTAGAAGGCAGTGAAGATGCTAATACTTGCATGGGATTAAAGATTTTTTTTAAGATTGACATGGTAGGAATTAGAATAAAAGTTCTTCTTGATAGAAATTGATTCATATACTTAAATCACAAAAAAATAATGGATTTCATTAAGCCTAATTCTATTAAAAATATTCATAAATTAAGTATTGCTCCAATGATGGATTGTACTGATAAACACTTCAGAATGATAATGAGAAAAATAAGTTCTAAAGCTCTTTTGTATACGGAAATGATTGTGGCCCAGAGTTTAGTTTTTACAAATAAAAAAGAAAATTTTCTAGATTTTAATGATGAAGAACATCCGATATCAATTCAGTTTGGAGGGGACGATCCTAAAGTCCTTAAAGAAGCAGCCCAAATGGCACAGGATTGGGGTTATGACGAAATAAACTTTAATGTTGGTTGTCCGAGTCCAAGAGTCAGTTCAGGAAATTTTGGCGCTTCACTTATGAAAGACCCTGAAAAAGTGGCAAAATGTATAGAATCCTTAAAAAATAATTGCAACTTACCGGTTACGATCAAACACAGAATCGGTGTAGATAATGATGATAGTTTCGTAAACTTGAATAATTTCGTAAAAATTATCGCAAATGCGGGTGCAGACAGATTTACAGTTCATGCACGGAAAGCAATATTAAAAGGTCTAAATCCAAAACAAAATAGAACTATACCTCCACTAAATTTTAATATAGTAAAAAAATTAAAAAAATCAAATCCAGATTTATTAATAGAAATCAATGGGGGTATAACAAATATCAATGAATCATTAAAAGCCTTGAATGATTTTGATGGGGTCATGATTGGACGCTCAATTTATAAACATCCCTTGAGATGGTCTGAAATTGATCAAAAGATTTATGGAATTAATAAAAAAGCCAAATCTGCTTCAAATATTATTTTCTCCTTAATTCCCTACATAGAAGCGCATTTAAGTAACGGAGGAAAATCTTGGGATATTTGTAAACATCTTATAAATTTAGTTGAAGGTATACCAAAAGCTAAAATTTGGAGAAATCAAATTTCAAACAAATCTATAAAAAAAGAATTGAATATTGAATATCTATTTAAATTAACGACAGCGCTTGAAGAGATGGGTTACTAATTTGTCTCGTTTGAAGGATTGCTCTCATTGGAGACTCCCCTTTTTCTTCTGCTCCTACCATTCTCATATTCAGAGTTATCAGAAGAGTTTCCATAACTTCTGTCTTCCCAACCTTCTGCTCCAGAAGATTTATTAGCATTAGAGCTACTAGATCCATTATTACCGCCGCCGTAGCCGCCACCTCCATAGCCGCCATTATTACCGCCGCCGTAGCCGCCACCTCCATAGCCGCCATTATTACCGCCACCTCCATAGCCGCCATTATTACCGCCTCTTCCTCCTCTACGAGATCCACCAGAACCTCTAGGCTCAGCTTTATTAATTCTTAATGGTCTACCCATAAGTTCCGTGCCTTGCAAACCATCAATAGCTTTTGACTCAATCGCTTCATCTGCCATTTCAATAAAAGCGAATCCTCTTTTCCTTCCAGTATCCCGCTCCAGGGGAAGAGAACAATTTAAAACTTCGCCAAAAGGGGCAAATAACTGTATAACATCTTCACGCTCTGCGCGGAACGGCAAATTGCCAACAAAAATACTCACTTTAAACTCAACAAAAAATTTTCCTTATAAAAAAACTACACTGAGTAGTTTCATAACGTTGCTTTACTATTCTACTTCAAAGCATACCCTTGTTGTAGAAAAATAATTGAGATTCAAAGTAACAATCTTTTTTGCCAATTATTTACCTCTTTTTCTACCTGATCAAAACCTGTACCACCTTCGCTATTTCTTGATTTAACGACATTCAGAGGTTTAAGGTCCACAAAAACATCCTCATCAAATTCGGGATGAAAATTTTTAAACTCATCAATTTTGAGATTTTTAAATAACACTTTTCTCTCTAGGCAATATTTAACGATTTGACCAACAACTTGATAGGCGGTCCTAAAAGGAACATCTTTACCAACTAAATAATCTGCTAAATCAGTAGCATTAGAGAAGTCATTTTCTACAGAATCAGATAGATTTTTTTCATTAAATTCAATACCCTCATTAATTAAAATAGTCATCGCTTTAATACAAGAAGATATTGTTTCTGCTGTATCAAATATTGGCTCTTTATCCTCTTGAAAATCTTTATTGTATGAAAGTGGTACGCCTTTGACCATCGTTAATAACGCCTGGAGATGCCCATACACTCTTCCTGTCTTACCTCTTATCAATTCTGGAACGTCAGGATTTTTTTTCTGCGGCATTAAGCTGCTTCCTGTGGCACATTTATCTGTTAATTTTGCAAAAGAAAATTCATCAGTTACCCATAAAATTATTTCCTCTGAAATTTTACTTAAATGAGACATCAACAAAGCAGAGGCAGAAACAAACTCTATACAAAAATCTCTATCACTAACTGCATCAATACTGTTTTTATAAATCTTTTCAAAACCCAATTCTGCAGCTGTAAAGTGCCTATCTATTTTTATTTTTGTTCCAGCTAAAGCTGCAGCTCCTAACGGAGAAATATTAACTCTTGAGCGTACTTCTTTATACCTTTCACGGTCTCTTTGGAGCATTTCTATATAAGCCAATAAATGATGGGCCAAAGATAAAGGTTGAGCTCTTTGCATGTGAGTATATCCAGGAATTAAGGTATAAATATTGGATTTCGCAAGATTTAAGAAGGATTTTTGTAAATCAGTTATTAAAATTTCAATATTATCAATCTCTTTTCTTAGCCACAATCGTATATCTGTGCCAACTTGATCATTTCTACTTCTACCTGTATGTAATTTTTTTCCGGTTTCACCAATCAAACTTATAAGCTTTTCTTCTATACAATAGTGAATATCTTCAGAAGGAGGGCCAGGACTAAATTTACCCTCCAAATACTCAACTTTTATTGATTGTAATCCATTAATAATTTGCAAAGCTTCAGAAGAGGATAAAACTTTAGTTTTACCAAGCATTTTTGCATGAGCAATCGAGCAATCTAAATCTTCTAAAATAAGCTTTCTATCAAAAACAATTGAGGCATTAAACTTTTCAATAAAAGGGTCAAGTGCATTATCAAACCTTTTACTCCAAACTTTCGCCATATCAATTAATAATGTTAAGTATCTCTACTAAAGCATTTTTTTATATAAGTGACAAAATTATCTATTTCAATTGAAAAATAACCATTGAAGCATCATCTTCAAGATGTCTATTTTGACCTGTAAAATCGTCTAGCTTTTTAAATATTTTATTTAATATTTCTTGGGATGTATAAGACTGCTTGCACAATTTTGTAAGAGTTTTAATTAATCTTTCCTCATCAAATCTTTGGCCTAAAGAATTAGAAGTATCAATTACTCCATCTGTGTAATAAAGAACTAAATCATTTTGATTAAGCTTGATTTCACCACAATGATATTCAGCATCTTTTTGTAGTCCCAGTACAAATCCTTTTGCATCTAGTCTAATAATTTTCTGATCTGAACTTTTCCAAAGCAGAGGAGGATTATGTGCTGCATTAGCGAATCTCAATTTTCTAGTTCTAGGATCATAATCTGAGTAAAATAATGTCACAAATCTATGCGATTGATCTAAATCATTTATTGCTAGTTGATTCAAATCATGCAAAATTCTATCTGGAGGAAGACCTGTAAGAACCTCTGCACGAAGCATACCTCTTAACATAGTCATTAAAAGACCGGCTGGAATCCCTTTACCCATGACATCACCTATTACAAAGGCCCATCTTGATTTTTCTTTCCTTTTTTCAGAAATATTAGTCTTTAAGCACATAAAATCATAGTAATCTCCACCGAGCTGAAGAGCTGGTCTACAATGTGCAGCTAGGTCTATACCATGGATAGTTGGACAATAATCCGGGAGTAATTGAGATTGAATTTCAGCACCAGTGGAAATTTCTCTATCTACATTCTCATGCTTTTTCTTTGTTTTAATTAAGTAATAATTTTCTAACCCAACAGCTAGACAATTTTCAATAAAATTAAAATTACTATCTTCAGTAATCGACTGTCTAGAGATATCTTCGCTAAAAATATAAATAAATCCTCTACATTTGCCTCTGGATATTATTTTTTTTGCTTCAATTTTATATTCTTTAAATTTATTTTTTAAAGCATTTTCAAAAGTTACAATTTCTTTTATTTTAAAATTTTTTGAAAAATGAAATTGATCCAAAAAATTATTAATCTCTTCTTGAATTGTTGAATATTCATAATTAACAGAAATTTTTATATTTTCATTCCATATCTCCCCCTCGTAATTTAAAGGAATAATTAAAATTATATTGTCAGAAAAAATATGTTTAAAAATTAAGCAAACATAATCCAGTAATTTATTGATGTTGGAAAATGATTTTAAATAATATGCTAGAGAAGATGCAATTTCAGCAAATTTATTTTTATTTTTTAGGGTGAAATTAGGATCATTTTCTAAAAAATTTTGTACAACTTTATTCGAAAATATTTTTTCTTTTTGATTATTTACCAAAACAAATCTAATAGATAAGTATGTTTTAACATTAAATTTAAGTTTTTAAAAAAAATTAATTAAATTTTTATTTATCTGCAAGCATAGCCTCTACAAATTCATAACTATTAAATGGTCTCAAATCTTTTATACCTTCTCCAGCTCCAATAAACCTTATTGGCAAATTTACTTCTTGAGATACTGCTAAAGAGACACCTCCTCTAGAAGTGCCATCTAATTTAGTAATAATTGCTCCACTTAAATCTGCTGATTTAGCAAAACTTTTTGCTTGTTTTAAGCCATTTTGTCCCTGACTTGCATCTAAAACTAATAATGATTCGACAAGTGCATCTGGAACCTTTTTATCAATAATTTTTTTTATTTTTGCTAATTCATCCATCAAATTATTTTTTGTTTGCAATCTACCCGCTGTATCAACAAGTAATAAATCAACATTTCTTTTTTTTGCAGAATTAATTGCATCAAAAACTACAGCAGCTGGATCAGCATTTTTTGATTGATTAGATATAACGTCAACATTACTTCTATCTCCCCACACTTTAAGTTGTTCTACTGCGGCCGCTCTAAAAGTATCAGCAGCAGCAATCAAAGTTTTATAATTACTTTTTGATGACAAATATGCTAATTTCCCTAATGTAGTGGTTTTACCAACACCATTAACTCCCACTAATAACCAGACATTTAATTTACCCTTTTGGGGAACTAAAAGATCAGAACCCGAATTTTTTATTGGTTTATCGATAATTAATTTTAATTCCTTCTTCAAAAATTTTATTCCTGCTTCTCCACCCACGACTTCCTCATTTAATTTTGTTCTAAGAGAACTTATAACTTTATCGGTTGAATCAATCCCTACATCAGCTCTTATTAATAGAGTCTCTAAATCATCAAGAGATTCAGGGGTAAGAGGATCATCTCCCAATTTATCCAATAATTCAGTAACAAATCCTTTTCGGGTTTCTTCTAATCCTCTCCGTAATTTAGTTAACCAATCAATTTCATCAATCGATATTTGATTTATTTTTTTTCCTTGAGCAGCTAATACCATTGCCGACCAAGTAAAATTATCATCAAATTTTCCTAATTCTGGTTCAGCATTAGTTTTAGACTGTTCAGCAATATTTTCTTTATTAGGAATATCAATTGAATCTTGCTTTTGCTCTTCCTGTTTCTCTAATTCTTGCTTTTGCTCTTCCTGTTTCTCTAATTCTTGCTTTTGCTCTTCCTGTCGTTTTTTTAAAAGTGCATAAGCTTGTGCAGCCCATTCTCGAGAATTATCAGAATCAGTATTAGTCATTATTATCTATAGTTCGTAATTAAAATTTTTCTAAATACTATTTATTTATATCAAATAATTATGACAATTAAATTGTTTGTAATCTCCTTAAAACTCCATTAATAAATTTTCTTCCTTGCAAATCACTATATTTATTAGCTAAATTTACAGCCTCATCACAAGCAACAGCGACAGGTGTGTTCAAAAAATTGATATCCACGTAAGCTAGACGCAAAATATCCCTATCAATTCTTGGTAATCTTTTTAATCTCCAACCATCCATTACTTGATCGATATCTGAGTCAATACTTTTAAGGTTATTGATTATATTACAAATCCTTTGATTTACATCCTCTCTAATATCAATTTGACCGCTAGAAACAATTAATTTTGGAAAATCTAGAGTGACAGAGAGAGTATTCATTACGGTTTCAATTTTTGTCAGAGATTTTTTTAACTCATCTCGAACATTTGAATAAGAGGAATCAACACCTTCTTGCAATTCACTATCTAATATTTTTTGTGAAGCATTTTCTAACTCTGACTCGCAATTATCTAATTCTTCTCTGCAATGATTTATTAGAGAATCCAAAGCAGATTCAAAAATTTCTTCTATCTGAAATTTATTTAATTTAAAATCACCTTTATCTTTTATAAGGCCAAGAGAAATTAAAGATAATTCTCTAGAAAGGGATCTATTATGCATCAATTAAGAAGAAGTATTACTGGAAGCTCGTAATTGAGAAAACAATTTTGAAAATGTTGGATTTGTAGTGTTATTTTTCTCATCTGGATTAACTATCCCAGCAGAAATTATTGTTCTAAAAGCATCTTCAACAGAAATATCCAAATCCTTAACAGAAGACTCAGGAACGAGTGTATACCAGCCAGTAGTTGGATTTGGTGCAGTAGGGATAAAAATACTAAGTAACTTTTCTTCCAATTCTGGCTGTAGAGAAGGTCCTACATCTCCAGTTACAAAGCCTACACTATATAGTCCCTCACGTGGATATTCGACTAAAACAACTCGTCTAAATCTATTAGATTTATTGCTTAAAAAAGTTTCTAGCAACTGTTTAAGAGTTTTATAAACCGCTCCAGCTACTGGAATTTTTGATAAAGTACCCTCTCCAAATTCTAACAACCATCTTCCTACAAAATTTCTTGCCATTAAGCCAATAAGCAAAATAGCTAATAAAGGAACAGTTAAACCTAAAGTGAGATTAATTAAATCTTGTAATAAAGGATTTAAAGTAATAAAAGGATTTAGTTGCTTTGGGACTGAAGTAACTAACGTTAGAACAAATTTACTAACTAGCGATGAGAGCCAGATTGTTGTTGCTAAGGGTATTACAACTAAAAGCCCAGCAATAAGATCATTTTTGAGATCTTGTTGAAGCCTAGATCCTAGATTGGAATCTTGATTTTGATTAGATTCAACCAAAATAACTTTTTAACTATATTAACTTTACTAATAATTTAACTGTTTTTACTAAGTTAGGATATATTTTTCTTAAATATATCTATTTTATTTATAAGTTTATTCTACAAAAAGAACTTTTAAAAGAAATGCTATAAAAAAAAAGAAATGATTAATACGATTCAAGACAAAAAAGAAATAAGTAAAAAATTAAAAGAAAGAGCTATTTTTGAAGGTTTTACAGTTGCCGGAATAGCTTCATTACCAGGAAGTTCGCGCCTAAAATTAAGAACCAATGCATTAGAAAGATGGTTATCAAATAACTATCATGCTGAAATGAAATGGATGGAAGCAGAAAAAAGAAAAAATATAGGCTCACTTTTTGAAGATGCAAAAAGTGTTTTAAGCGTTGGATTTACTTACATTAATTCACAAACCAGCAACAACAATTTCCTCAAGGTAGCTAAATTTGGTCAAGGTGAGGATTATCATAAAGTAATTAATAAAAAATTAAAGAATATTGGTAAATGGATCGACCTAGAAATTCCTGATTGCAAATGGAAAATATGTGTTGATACCTCGCCGCTTCTTGAAAAAGCATGGGCAGAGGAAGCAGGGATTGGTTGGATAGGTAAAAATAGTAATTTAATCAGCAAAAAAAATGGTTCTTGGTTTACTTTGGGTTTTATGATTCTCACAAAAGATTTAATGCCAGATAAACCTCATGAATCACTTTGTGGAAAATGTGATATTTGTATTGAACATTGTCCCACAAAGGCAATCGTAGAACCATTTGTAATACAATCAAATCTTTGCATTGCGTATCACACAATAGAAAGCAAAGATAAAACTATTCCAAAGAAAATAGAAAAAAATTTAGGTGGATGGGTTGCAGGATGTGATATTTGTCAAGATGTTTGTCCATGGAATAAATCAGTGCCACACAACAATAATCATGAAACTACACCAAAAGAATGGATTAAAAATCTTAATATTGAGTCCCTCAATTGGGACGATAAAACGTGGCAAGAAAATCTTAAAGGATCTACTTTAAAAAGAATTAAACCATGGATGTGGAAAAGAAACATTCAAGCAAATATAAATAATTAAAAAATTAAAATATGAAAAAGTTTTTTAAAAAAACAATCTGGATCTTCTTTATCCCTTTTTACTTTTTTCAAACAGAAGTAGTTAGAGCAATAGTTCCCTATTATTATTTCCCAACAATAAAAAATTTACAAAAACAAAGTTTATATATTGGCAAAAATGCATATCAACTAATGTATTTTGGTCAATATGAAGACAGCCTTAACTTAGCCAAATTAGCAGTAAAAATAAATGCAAAAGATGAAAAACTATGGTTGATTTTGGCTGAAGCACAAATGGCTAACAAAAAATACAAAAACGCATTAAATTCTCTAAATAAAGCAGAACAGATCAATTCAAGCATAAGCGAAATATATTTTGCTAAAAGTAATGTTTATCTAAAAACTTCACAACAAACAAAAGCAAAGAGTGCTTTAGAAAAAGGAATAAAGATTGAGCCTAATAACCATAAAGCTATTTTTCAATTAGGAAATATTTTATTAATGGAAAAAAATTATTTGGGAGCTATCAAATTGTTTGACAAATCAATAAAAATTAAACCTGATTTCTGGCAAGCAATCAATAATCAAGGTTTAGCTTATTTCGAGAGAAACAATATAAATCTCTCAATCAAACTTTTTGAAAGTGCAATCTCAATTGAGGAAAATGCTGAACCATTACTAGGCCTAGCCTCATGTGTAAATATCCAAGATAATAAATTAGCAATTCAACTAGCAAAAAAGGCTTTGGCTAAAGATCCCAAATATGTCGATTATGATTATAGAAAAGAACAGTTATGGGGAGAAAAATTACAAGCCTCTACAGAAATTCTTTTACAAAATGAACAACTAAAAAAAGATGTAATAATGGCAAAATCCAAAATAATTGAATCATCTTAATGTTCAATACTGGTAAATATTGTTTTACCTATTAGTCTTAATTTAGTTAATTAATAATTATTTAAGTATGCGCTCTAATGGATAAGAAAAACTTCACTTCCATCTCGCTTCAAGAAGAAATGCAACGTTCTTATTTGGAGTATGCAATGAGCGTTATAGTTGGACGTGCGTTGCCTGATGCAAGGGATGGTCTTAAGCCTGTACAAAGAAGAATCATATTCGCGATGTATGAATTGGGTTTAACTCCTGATAAACCATTCAGGAAGTGTGCAAGAGTTGTTGGAGATGTACTTGGAAAATACCATCCTCATGGAGATCAAGCAGTTTACGATGCATTGGTAAAGCTGGTACAAAATTTCTCAACTAAATATCCTACTCTTGACGGGCATGGGAATTTTGGATCTGTGGATAATGATCCGCCGGCAGCAATGAGGTATACAGAGACCAGGTTAGCTCCAATAGCTCATAAAGGATTTCTTGAAGAAATTTCATCAGAAACAGTAAACTTTTCAAATAACTTTGACGGTTCTCAAAAGGAACCAGATGTTCTTCCAGCTCAACTTCCATTTTTATTGTTGAACGGCTCATCAGGTATTGCTGTTGGCATGGCAACAAATATTCCGCCTCATAACCTTGGCGAAATTGTCGATGGTTTAGTTGCCTTAGTTAAAAATAAAGATATTAGTGATAAAAAACTTTCTAACATTATCAAAGGACCTGATTTTCCTACAGGCGGAGAATTAATTTATAGTCATGCAATAGAAGAACTTTATCAAACTGGAAAAGGATCTATAACGATAAGAGGAGTTGTAAATACGGAAGAGGTAAATTTAGGCAAAGGGAAACATAAAAAAAATGCAATAATCATTACGGAACTTCCTTACCAAATTAATAAAGCTGGTTGGATTGAAAAACTCGCGGAACTTGTTAATTCAGGCAAGATTATTGGGATTTCTGATATTAGGGATGAGAGCGACAGAGATGGAATGAGAATTGTAATAGAACTAAAAAAAGATTCTAATTCTGAACTTGTTATTTCTAATTTATATAAAAAAACAACTCTCCAAACAAACTTTGGCGCAATATTCTTAGCTTTAATTAAAGGCAAACCTATACAACTAAATCTGAAAAAATATCTCAACTATTTTCTTGAATTTAGAGAAGAAACAATTAGAAAAAGAACTTTTTATTTTCTAAAAAACACTCTTGATAAACTAGAAATATCAGAAGGTTTATCTAAAGCTACAAAAAACATAAAAAAAGTTATCGCAATTATAGAAGAATCAGAAAATTCTGTGCAAGCCAGAACAAAATTAATAGAAAATTTTTTCTTAAGTGAAAAACAGGCAAATTCAGTTTTGGATATGCCGCTAAAAAAATTAACAAATCTAGAAAAAAATCAAATTGATAACGATATAAAAAATTTAGAAGAAAAAAAGAATTATTTTCAAAAATTGTTAAACGAAAGAGAATTATTACTTGAATTACTTATAGAAGAATTATTAATATTAAAGAAAAAATACAACGTTATACGTAAAACAAAAATAATTAAAAATTTAAATCAAAATCAAGAATTAGAAACGCTTAATAATCAGATATTAGAAGACTTTATAAATAAAAAAACAAAATTGTACGTAGACAATAGACTTTATTTAAAAAGGATGATTTTAGGTAATTACAAGAAATCATTTGAGGTTGTAAATAAAATTATAGATAATAAAAATATTCAAAAATTTATATGTAATATTGAAAAAAATATAAAATTAATTGGAATAACAAATACGGGAAAAGTATTCAACATTGATTGGGAATCAAATATTAATAAAGACTATAAATTAGATAATAAAATTCTTGGAAATATTCATCCTAGTGAAATAATAAATTTTCACTCAATTAAAAAAGACATTGAAAATTATTTATGCATATTAAATTCAGATGGAAGATTTAAAAAAGTTTTATTTGATGAAGATATGATTAAAAGCAATAGATCTTTCACTATTACAAAATTAAAAAATAATTTAAAAACAATTGATTCTTTTATTTCTAATGAAAAGAAAGATTTAATAATATTAACCTCGATAGGAAGAATTTTTAAATTTAATTTATCAAATAAATTTTTAACGCCAACTTCTAAACAATCCCTAGGATTAATCATTGCAAAACTTTTACCATCTGAAAAAATCGTATCTTGTTGCACATTTAATGATGGAGAAAATATTTTTTTAATATCTAAACAAGGAAAAATCTTTTGCATAAATAGTAATGAAATTTACTCCTCAAATGAATACAGTTTGGGATATTTGAATGAAAAAACCCAACTTAAAAACGATTACTTCCTTAAAATAATGGCAAGTAACCATTACCTTGATATTGAAACTAATAAAAATAAATCTGCAAGATTAGACCTAAATAAATTAAATTTCAAATCCAATAAATCAAACTTTTTAATTGATTTTTTAAAATTAGATAATGATGAATACCTTGAAAATTGTTTCCGACTTGAAAACTTTCTCGACTAAGATTTATATTCATTTTCAACCCAATTTAAGTATTCTTGATTTACTGTTCCAGTTACATAATCACCAGTAAAACAACTCATCTCTAAACCTTTAATAGGAGAATCACCAATTATAGATTTACGCAAACTTTCAACACTTTGATAAACAAGGTTGTCAATTTCAAGATGAGCAGCAATTTCGTTTATTGTTCTATCATGAGCTATTAATTCATCTCTATTAGGCATATTAATTCCATAAACGTGAGGATAACGAACAGGAGGAGCTGCTGATGTAAAAAAAACTTTATTTGCTCCTGCATCTTTAGCCATCTGGACAATTTCTTTTGAAGTAGTACCTCTTACTATCGAGTCATCAACAATTAATACATTTTTATTTTTAAACTCTGCACTCATGGCATTTAATTTTTGCCTTACAGATTTCTTACGTTTTTGCTGACCAGGCATTATAAATGTTCTGCCAACATATCTATTTTTAAAAAAACCTTCCCTATATTCTATTCCTAACTGTCTTGCAACTTGCATTGCCGCGGGTCGAGAAGAATCAGGAATAGGCATAACTACATCAATATCTCCAGAATTGATTGTTTCTTTTATTGTTTCTGCTAAATAATCTCCCATTTTTAAACGAGCTTTATAGACGGAAATTCCATTCATAATTGAATCTGGCCTAGCTAAGTAAACATATTCAAAAGCACAGGGAAATAACATTGGATTTTCAGAACATTGCTCAGAAAAAAACTCCCCATCAAGATTTATAAAAACAGCTTCTCCTGGATCTACATCTCTCACTACTTCATAATCATTATTCTCAAGTACTAAAGATTCGCTAGCAACCATCCATTCTTCTTTTTTTGTGGTTAATGAAAGTCTTTTCCCTATGACTAAAGGCCTAATACCAAAAGGATCTCTAAATGCTAATAAACCATGTCCTGAAATTAACGCAATTGAAGCGTATGACCCCTGAATTCTTTTATGTAAAGATTTGACCGCATTAAAAATAATATCAGGTTCTAATTCTTGATTATGAATTTGTTCTTGTAATTCTGTCGCAAATACATTTAACAACATTTCAGTATCACTTGAAGAATTTGTATGCCGCTTGTCGACATTAAATAACTGTTTTTCTAAATCTCTGGTATTAGTCAAATTTCCATTATGTATCAAAACAATTCCATAAGGAGCATTAACATAAAAAGGCTGTGCTTCTTCTACACTTTCTGCTGATCCCTTTGTTGCATACCTAACATGACCCAATCCAATTTTGCCAATTAAATTCCTCATATCTCTAGTTCTATAAGCAGTATTAACCTGCCCCTTAACCTTATGTATATGAAAAACAGTATTTTCCATTGTTGCTATACCTGTTGAGTCTTGACCTCTATGCTGCAAAAGCAAAAGACTATCGTAAATTTGTTGATTTACATCATTTGAAGAAACAATTCCAACTATTCCGCACATAACTTAATATCTTAAAATGATTAATAGTTGAGAAATGTTTTTCATATTTAAAAGTGATCTGAAATACTATTATTAAATTTTTCGGTTAATTCCTCAACCCTAATATTGCAAATATTTTTTTCGTTGATTTTTATCTTCAGCGTATCACTAGATACGTATCCTATTTTTTTAACATAAACACTTGATGGGAATTTTATTTGATTTTGTTTTAAAAAATTAAACCATTCATTTTGTTTAATTTTACTAATTGAAAAAATAATTCTTGACCCCCCTTCGGCGAACAATAAATTATCAACTCTATTTACGTCTTTCTCTAATTCTATAGTTGCACCCCTTGAGGACAAAATGCAGGACTCTGCTATGGCTATAGCTAAACCTCCGTCGCTGATATCGTGCGAAGAAACTACAAGACTATTAAAAATCGCATTTCTTAAAAAACTCTGGCAAAACTTTTCATCCAACAAATCTATTTTTGGAGGCCGACCTGTAATTTCTCCATGAAAATATTCCAAATAAGAACTAGCTGCAATTTTTGTTTCTGATTTGGAAGAACCAATTAACCAGATTTCATCTTCAATATTTTTCCATTCACTACTTATAGCTTTTTCGACATTATCTATCTTTCCCACCATCCCAATAACAGGTGTAGGATTGATAGGAGTAATTAGATTATCTTTATTTTTAGATTCATTATATAAAGATACATTACCTCCTGTAACAGGAGTTTCTAAAGCTTTACAGGCTTCAGCAATTCCATTACATGAAGATGAAAGTTGCCAATATCCTATTTCATTATCAGGGGAAGAAAAATTTAAATTATTTGTAATTGCTACTGGTTCAGCACCAACACAACTAACATTTCTAGCGGACTCTGCAACAGCAGCGATTGATCCTCTAAAAGGATCAAGCGAAACCCATCTACTATTGCAATCAACTGAAGCAGCGACACCAGAAAATACTTTACTTTTATTTTTTTTATTTTGTTCCCTTAGTCTTACTACGGCTGCATCTGATTTTCCAGGTTTAAAAACTGTATTTGCCTGAACTTGAGAATCATATTGTTTATAAATCCATCGTTTGGAAGCTATTGATGGATTAGATAGTAGTTTTAAAATGATTTCTGAAAAAGAAAAATTCTTATTTTCCTTCAATGAAAATATTTTTTGCTGATGAATTTCTGGTAAATCATTTTCTTTCCATTCCCATTTATTTAAAAGATCATCTGGTGGATTATTAATCACATTGTGAAAATTGACAGGAGTATCATCAGATAAGGCAGAAGTAGGTATTTGGGCCACAATTTTACCTTTATGAGAAATAATTACTTCATTAGTTCCTATCACTTCACCAATAACAATGGCATATAATCCCCATTTATTAAATTTTTCAATAAGATCATTAATTTTTTCTTCTTTAACAACAAACAACATTCTTTCTTGCGATTCAGATAATAAATACTGGTATGAGGACATATCATCTTCTCTAGAAGGGACCAAATCTAAATCGATAGATATCCCTAAATTTCCATTTGCGGCCATTTCTGCGCTACTGCATGTTAAACCTGCAGCACCCATATCTTGAGCTGCAATTACATCCCCTGTTTTGAAAGCATCCAAACAAGCTTCAATAAGACTTTTTTCAACAAATGGATCACCTACCTGAACAGCAGGTCTATCATCCAATGAAGTTGCAGTTAATTCTGAACTAGCAAAACTAGCACCACCAACACCATCTCTCCCAGTTGTATTACCAACATATAACACTGGTGATCCTACATTTTTAGCTCCAGAACAAACGATTTCCTCAGTCTCTAAAAGTCCTAAAGCCATAACATTCACTAGAGGATTTCCAGAGTAACTATCATCGAAGTCAATTTCCCCTCCAACAGTCGGCACACCTACACAATTGCCATAATGAGCAATACCTGATACGACTCCTCGCAATAAATCAACATTTGATGATTTATCAAGGTTTCCGAATCTCAATGAATTCAATACTGCAATTGGCCTTGCACCCATTGTAAATATATCTCTTAAAATCCCTCCAACACCTGTTGCAGCACCTTGAAAGGGTTCAATAGCAGAAGGATGATTATGACTTTCTATTTTAAAAACAAGTTTTTGATTATTTCCAACATCAATAACCCCAGCATTTTCTCCTGGCCCAACTAAAACATTTTTGCCATTTGTTGGAAATTTAGATAGTAAAGGTTTTGAATTTCTATAACAACAATGTTCAGACCACATAACGCCAAACATGCCTAATTCTGTTCTATTAGGTGTTCTCTTTAATCTATTGCAAATTTCTTCATAATCATTAATTGTTAGATTTTCAACTTTCAGTGCCTCATTAAGATCATAAAGATCATGATTTTCTTGATTTATCATTCTTTATATCCAAGGGTCATCTTCTTTTTTTTCACTAGAAGGTATATATGTTCTGTCATTATTATAAAAACTTTTTTGTTTAAAATCTAAGTTTTGGCTAATATCTTCATCTTCTTCAAGCCAATCCTCTAATCTGTTAGAAGCAATATTTTTCATATCATCAAATCTATCAAAAATTTTTTTTCCTTTTTGCATAAATTCATTTTTAATACTTGATTTTATTAAAGATAAATCATCTAAAGAATTACTTTGACAGAATACCAATCCCGGTTGTTGGTCATTGATATTATCAATAGTTAATTTCCATCTACTAGAACCTGGAATCTTAGGATTAGATCTAGAAACTAAGTAATATTTAATTTTTCCCGTTTTCACTTCAAATAAAAAATCTGCAATGACTCCTATTTTTGATCCATTTATATTTATAAGATTAGCTTCTATTAAAGTTGGGAACCTATTTAAAGTTGCTAAATCCGAAATAGCTGGATCGCCTTTGACATAAATTTCATTATCTATTATTTGAGTAATTTGATTTAATCGCCAAACATTTCTTTTTAAATCAAAATTGGAAGGACGAGAGTACCATCCTAGTATCCGGTGTACTGGAGGGTGCATCCAAACATTTTCACCATTTCCATAATTAAGGACCATATTACCCTTAACACTATAATTTAGTAATTCACTTAATAAAATTTCTTTAGGTAATTTCAAATTAAGAACGAACCTGCACAGGCATAACTAAATAAGTAAAAGAATTAAGATTATCTTCTGGCACAAAAACAGCTGGAGTAGTTGCAATATTACACTTTAAAAGTACATTTTCAGAAGCAATCACTTTTAAACCTTCTAGAAGATATCTTACGTTAAATGCAATATCAAAATTTTCTCCAGAGTAAGAAACAGGTATTGATTCATTTGCATTTCCAATATCTTGAGCATCTGCGCTGATTGAAGCTAAATCTTTATCATCTAATTTAATCTTTACAACACTACTTTGCTGATCAGCTAAAACAGCAATTCTTTCTAATGCATCAATTAATTTTTTTGTATTAAAATTTAGAATTTTAGAAAAAGAATCAGGGATTAATTGTGAGTAATTAGGATAAGTACCTTCTAAAGTTCTTGTAGTAATTATTTGATTAGAAGATATAAATACTACTTGACCTTTGTCATAGAAAAGCTTAATTGAACTTTCTGAGCTTCTCAAAGATACTAGTTTTTCAATTTCTCTTAATGATCTAGTTGGGATAGTTACCGATAAATCATCAAAATTTGAAGATAAGTTTTCTTTATTTTCAATATGTTCTTTATTACCAATTAAAGCAACAGCCAATCTATGGCCATCTGTAGAAGCAGACTCTAGATAATTTGGTTTGAAAGTAAAATTGACACCTGTGAGTAGTTGTTTTGAATCATCATTACTACTTGCAAAAATGGTAGATTTTAAAGCCTTTAAAAAAGAACTAGGATCAATATTCAAAGAAGTACCGCTTTCAACAAATGGTAAATTAGGATATTCATCAGAGGGGATCCCTTTTAGATTAAAAGAACCTCTGTCACTTTTTATTAGGATACTATCTGAAGTCTCGTCTACTTCTAGAGAAACAGGAGTTTCATTAGGTAGTTTGTTTACTATTTCTGATAAGAGTTTTGAAGGTATAGTAATAGCTCCACTATTTTTAACAGTTCCATCAAAAGAAGTTTGAATTCCTAAATTTAAATCAAATCCTGTGACGCTAATTTTATTAGTGCCTTCGTCAGCTGTTAAAAGTATGTTTGCAAGAATTGGATGCGTTGGCCTTGAAGCAACTGCCTTGCTTACTAGTTGTATAGCATTATTTAGTTCATTTTGATTACAAATAATTTCCATCAGAATTTGGAACTTTTTACAAATACAATATACTTTTTTCGTAAATTAAATTCAATCAATTTATTTTTCACTCTTTTTCTAATAGAAAAATAAATAATAAAATAAAAAGTTTAGTAGTAGTAGTTTTTGTGGGAACTGTGGAATTCTTAAATTTAACAGCTTGTCTATTTAGTTTTCGAAGAAACGAATATGTGTAAAAAATTTTTTATTTGTTAAATATTTTTTACTTTTTTCGAAAATTTCAAATTTATTCAACAAATAGAATTATTTTTCATGTACTTTTCAACAAATGAGGATTGTTTTTAACTGATTTCCACAGACACTATTTTTTTTGGATTTTAATATCCTAAGATTTTAGTTATATTTTTTAATGAAGGTTCAATATTTTTCCTAAAAATAGCATCGTTGTTTTTTATAGCGCAATCAGGATCTTTCAATCCATTTCCAGTCAAAACACAAACAATAGTCGATTCTTTCTGAATTCTATTTTTATTTTTAATCAGTCCAGCAACTGATGCTGCACTGGCAGGTTCACAAAATACTCCCTCTTTAGCAAGTATTTTATAAGCATTGATTATTTCTTCATCTGTAACAGATTGAAAGTCTCCTTTGCTCTCTTTCCTTACTTTTTTTGCTTTTTCTCTATTTACAGGATTTCCAATTCTTATTGCAGTTGCAATTGTTTCTGGATCCTTCACTATTATATTTTTTACTAATGGAGCAGAGCCTTCGGACTGAAAACCCATCATGATTGGTAATTTAAAATTCCTTTTTATTTTTGAATATTCTTTAAATCCCATCCAATAAGCAGTTATGTTTCCTGCATTACCCATTGGAATACAAAGCCAATCAGGAGCATAACCTAAGTCATCAACTATTTCAAAAGCTGCCGTCTTTTGTCCTTGTATTCGATATGGATTAACAGAATTAACAAGTTCTATAGGATGTTCTGAGGATAAATCTCTAACAATTTCAAGAGCCTTATCAAAGTTTCCATTAATAGATATTATCTCAGCGCCATACATTAATGCTTGCGCAAGTTTTCCTTGTGCAACAAAACCTTCTGGGATTAAAACATAAGGTTTTAATCCTCCTCTAGAAGCATATGCAGCAGCAGCAGCAGAGGTATTTCCAGTACTTGCACAAATTACTGCTTCACGGCCTTCTTCTTTTGCTTTGCTAATTGCCATAGTCATTCCACGATCTTTAAAAGATCCTGTTGGATTAAGGCCATCATATTTTAAAAAAACTTTTGTTCCATTTCCAATTAAGTTGCTAATTGACTCGCTTAGAATTAGTGGTGTATTTCCTTCATTCAGGGAAATAATAGGAGTTTTCTTTGTAACTGGAAGATATTGTTTATAAGCTTCTATTAGACCTGGCCACCTTTTTTTTCTGTAATTAATACGCAGTTTATTTTTTATTTTATTTAATAACACCATGATTGTTTAATTTGTTTTGATTTTTTCTAGAGGGGAATTGGTGAAAAACGTTAATAATTCTGAAATCGATTCTACTTTATTCATAACTTTGCTCAAAGCGCTGACATCCAAAATTACAGTTTTAGTTGGATATCCTTCAAAAAAATTTACTAGATTTATTTTTCCATTTCCTATGTTAATTCCTTGAATTACGCTTGCTCTAAGAGCCAACATACCTGTTCTTTCATCAGTTGCTCTGGGTGGGTGGATAATAGATGAAAGTCTTGTTAAAAAAACATTTCCTATCTCAGAATATACCAGTTTGCTTGCAATGGTAATAGGAACTTCAAAATCTTTGTTTAAAACTTTTCTAATTTCTTCATCTGGAGACCCAGTTGCTTTTAAAATTCTTTTTAATTGTCTTGTAGATTTACCTTCTTTAGCAAAAGTTTTTAAAGAATTTACTTTAATTGTTCTAGAAAATATGCTGTACGTGATTTTAATTTCTTCAGCAGTATAAGCTTTTGGGACATTAAAAAATAATGGAGAAATTACTAAAATAAAGAATAATTTAAATTTTAAAAATTTACTAAACTTCATTTATATATTTGCACCAGCGGCAATCTTAACAAGTCTCACTACTCCTTTTTCAGTTACTTTTTTTGCAATTTTTATACCCATTTCTTTTGTATAGGGCTCATTAATAAGTCTTGGCACTCTTTTTAGAAAAATGTCAATTGAATACCCTGGTACTTTTTGTAAAATCTCTAAAAAGTTTCTTAATGGCGCAACATACATTATAAGTTCACTCAAGTTATTATTTTCGTTAGTAGTATTTAATTTAATTGATTGTGGAAGATAATTATTTAAATTTTTCAATATTTTTAGACTAAGTAAATCTATCTGATTTGTTAAACTTTCAACTATTTCATTTCTAAGAAATCCTCCATTTGGAGAAAAGAGAAGATTTATAACTTCGTCTAAAAGTTTTTCTAAATCGAGATTTGTTTGCTTTGCAGCGTTAGAAAGCAGATCTTCTAAACGATCCCAATTAAATTTTTTATTATCAAAAAGCATTTCTTTAAGGCTTTCCCTCAATTGTGGATCAGGGTCTTCCATTAATCTTCTTGCAAAATATGGATAAGCTGCGCCTAATATTTTGAATTTTGGATCTACGCTTAAAGCTATTCCTTCTAATGTAAGTAATGATCTAATTATAAGAGCATAATACGGGGGTAGCCTGAAAGGGAATTTATACATAACACCAGACATATCGTCAGTAACGCTCTTAAAATCCATTTTGGAAACTCCTTGTTCAACGGCATTAATGAAAACATCTTGAAATGCTGGAACAATTGGTTCTAGATTAACTTCCTCTGATAAAAATCCTAATTTTACGAAATCTTGAGATAATTTATCGAAGTTTTTATTTACTAAGTGAACTACTGCTTGAATTAATCCTGACCTGGATTCTCTAGAAACCTCGCTCATCATTCCAAAATCTAGATAACATAATCTTCCATCTTCTAAGGCTAATAAATTACCTGGATGCGGGTCTGCATGAAAAAAACCATGTTCTAAAAGCTGTTCTAAACTGCATTGCACCCCTATATCAATCATTTCATCAGGATTAATTCCTAATTTTTTTACGTCCTCTAAATTTGTTAATTTTGTACCGTCTATCCATTCCATTGCTAAAACTCTTCTTGACGTTATTTCTTTATAAATTTTTGGTACGGCAATCATTTTGTTATGTTTATGCATATCTCTAAATTTTTCTGCATTTGCAGCTTCGTTTAGATAATCCATCTCTTCAAAAACTCTCTTACCTAATTCATCAATCAAAGCAACTAGATCACTTCTTATCAATCCGATATTGTTTTTTAGCCAATAAGCAATATTCCTTACGATGTAAAGGTCTAAGGTTATTTGTTCTCTTAAACCTGGCCGTTGTACTTTTATTGCAACGATCTTTTCATTTTTTAATTTAGCTTTATGTACTTGACCTAAAGAAGCAGCAGAAATTGGCTCTTTATCAATTTCTAAAAAAATCTCATCTATTTTGTTTCCTAAATCTTCTTCTATTAATTCCATAGCTTTATCTCCATCAAAACCAGGAAGCTGATCTTGCAATTCAGATAATTCTTCTAGAAGAATACCTGGGATTATATCTGGTCTTGTTGATAAAGCTTGGCCTGCTTTAACAAATGCAGGTCCAAGTTCTACTAACAAATTTGTTAATTCTCTTGCTCTAAATCTTGCTTGCTTTTCATTTTTCAGTCTTCCAGTTAATTTATCCCATCCAACGGAAAAAATGTAAGCAAAAATAGGTAGGAGTGTTTGCCAAAGTCTTTTTAAAAGTCTTTTAGGATTTTTTTTGTAAATTCTAGAAATTGTATCTGGATCATAATTTAAGAGTCCAGATACCTCAATAAAATCAGTAAACTCTTCTTTCATAACTTTATATATTTAAAACCTTTATTTTTTTAAAAAAGAAGTTAATTTTTTTATATGGAAGATTTATCATGTTAATACAACTTAAAATAGAAAATATTGCCTTAATAGAAATTATAGAAATTAATTTCGAAAAAGGTTTGAATATCATAACTGGGGATTCAGGTTCAGGGAAATCATTAATTTTGGATTCGTTAAATGCTTTATTTGGTGGAACTAATATACCTCTAAAACATTTAATACGTCCAGGAAAAGATTTTTGCATTATCGAGGCGATATTTTCTTCTTCTTCTCGAATTAATAATTGGTTAATTAGTAATGGGTTTGAAATAACTTCTTCAGAACTACAAATTAAAAGAAAATCTTACAAAAAAAATAATAAAATCTTATCCAAATATAGCCTTAATGATTTACCGATTAATAAACAATCCTTAGAACAACTTGGACGATTTTTAATAGATTTTGCAGGTCAATTTGACACTTTTATCTTTGATTCTCAAGAGAAGAGAAGATTAATAATTGATGATTTATGTTCCCAAGAGTCAAAAGATACTAGTGAAAGGATTAAAAGTATATGGGGAGAAACTAAAGTTTTAAAAGGCTTAATGGATGAAAAAATAGAATTTTCTAGGAAGCAAGAAGAAAAAAATTTGGCAATTAAACATATGTTGAAGAGTTTAGAAGAAGCTGATTTAAATTCAAGTGAAGAAATTTTAGAACTACAGTTATTAGAAAATAAACTTGTAAATAATCTTGAAATTAATAATTCAATTAAATCATCATTAAAAAACTTAAACAATTTCAGTGATGATGAACCGTCAGTAACTTCTTTTGTAAATCAATCACTAAAGATTTTAAATAAAACAGCAGATTTCGATTTAAAGATTCAAAATTTTAGAGATAAGTTATTAAATATTCATGCTGATGTTGAAGATTTAATTTTTGATCTAAAATCATATTTGCAAGAAATAGAAAATTATGAATCTAATCTTCCAGAAATACAAAAAAGATTATTCTTTTTAAAAAACTTAGAGAGAACTTTTTCATTGGATTTAACTAAATTAATTGAAAAGCGCGATCAATTAAAAACGTATTTTCAACAAAATGATCAAGGTAATGAGATTTCCATGATTAAAGCTCAAATTGAGAATTTACAAAGTAATCTAAATTCTTTATTTGTTATTCAATCTACTGAAAGAAAAAAAATTGCTAAACAGTTACAAAATTCAGTAATGTCAATTTTAAGCAATCTAGGTTTACAAAATGCAAATTTTTCAATTCAATTTTCTGAGAGCAACCCTTCTGGCTATGGAATTGACGATATAAATTTTTTGTTTTCGGCTAATCCTGATCAGAAGCTTGCTCCATTATCAAATGTTATTTCTGGCGGAGAAATGTCAAGATTTTTGTTAGCTATTAAATCTAGTATTTCTAAAAAATCCAATACTTTCTTTTTAGATGAAATTGATAGTGGTTTAAGTGGTAAATCTCTATTTTCTTTGGTGGAGCTTATAAAAGAAATTTCTAAAAATCAACAAGTCTTATGTATTACACATCAGCCATTCCTAGCTGCTAGGGGATCAGCTCATTTCAAAGTTAATAAAAACGTAATTAATGGGATAACTTACACTTCAATCGCAAAACTAACTACAAAAAATCAAAGAAAAAATGAACTAATAGAACTTATAGGTGGAGGTTCAAGTGAAGTAAACGAATATGCTTCTAGACTTCTTGATCGCTCAGCTGCGTAAAATAAAAAAAATTCTACTATAATAACCTTTTTAAATCATAATTTAGATTTAAACATGGTTAATAAAGTTGATAGTAGTTTTGGAGAAGATAACTCAATTAATATTAGGGGGGCTCGTCAGCATAATTTAAAAAATATTGATCTTTCTCTACCTAGGAATAAATTTATAGTTTTTACAGGTGTGAGTGGAAGTGGTAAAAGTTCTCTGGCTTTTGATACTATTTTTGCTGAAGGTCAAAGAAGATATGTTGAGAGTCTTTCTGCATACGCAAGGCAATTTTTGGGTCAAGTAGATAAACCGGATGTTGACAATATTGAAGGCTTATCACCTGCTATTTCAATTGATCAAAAATCTACAAGTCATAATCCTCGATCAACAGTTGGAACAGTAACGGAAATACAAGATTATTTAAGATTATTGTTTGGTCGTGCTGGTGAGCCTCATTGCCACCATTGTGGGATTCCAATTGCGCCTCAAACAATTGATGAAATGGTGGATCAAATTCTTCTTTTACCAGAAGGAACAAGGTACCAATTGTTGGCTCCTGTTGTAAGAGGTAAGAAAGGAACACATACAAAACTAATTAGCGGACTAGCTGCTGAAGGATTTGCCAGGGTAAGAATCAATGGAGAGGTAAGAGAACTTGCTGATAGTATTGAATTAGATAAAAATCAAATTCATAATATTGAGGTAGTAGTCGATAGATTAATTGCAAGAGAAGGCATACAAGAAAGATTAAATGATTCTCTACAAACTTGTCTCAAAAGAGGGGATGGCTTAGCAATAGTAGAAGTTGTTCCAAAAAAAGGAGAAAACCTACCTTCTAACTTAGAAAGAGAAAAACTTTACTCAGAAAATTATGCATGTCCTGTACATGGATCTATTGTTGAAGAACTTTCTCCTAGATTATTTTCTTTTAATAGCCCATATGGGGCCTGTCCAGATTGTCATGGGATTGGTTATTTAAAAAAATTTACTGCGGATAGAGTTATACCTGATAAAACATTACCTGTTTATGCTGCAATAGCTCCTTGGAGTGAAAAAGATAATACTTATTACTTCTCTTTACTTTATTCTGTAGGACAAGCTTATGGTTTTGAATTAAAAACTCCTTGGAAAGATTTAAGTGATTTGCAAAAAAAAGTTCTACTTTTGGGATCAGATAAACCAATATTAATTCAAGCTGATAGTCGTTTTAAAACTTCTAGTGGTTTTGAAAGACCTTTTGAGGGAATTTTGCCAATATTAGAAAGGCAATTGAATGAAGCCAATGGAGAATCAGTTAAACAAAAGTTAGAAAAGTATCTAGAATTAGTTCCCTGTAAGACATGTTCTGGAAAAAGATTAAGACCTGAGGCTTTGGCAGTTAAACTTGGTCCATACAACATTACTGATTTAACTTCTATAAGCGTTTCTGAAACCCTAAATCACGTAGAGCGCATCATGGGATTAGGTAAGACAAGGAAAGAAAATATATCTTTATCAGAAAAACAAAAGCAGATAGGTGAATTGGTTTTAAAAGAGATTCGTTTACGTTTGAAGTTTTTAATTAATGTAGGTTTAGATTATTTGACTTTAGATAGACCAGCTATGACTTTGTCTGGTGGTGAGGCTCAGCGTATTAGATTGGCTACACAAATAGGTGCAGGTCTTACTGGCGTTTTATATGTATTAGATGAACCAAGTATTGGTTTGCATCAGAGAGACAATGACAGATTATTAGAAACATTAAAAAGCTTAAGAGACTTGGGAAATACTTTGGTTGTAGTTGAACATGATGAAGATACTATGAAATCCGCAGATTATTTAGTAGATATTGGCCCAGGGGCAGGTGTTTATGGTGGAGAAATTATTGCTAAAGGATCTTATCAAGATGTCTTAAATTCAGAAAAGTCATTAACTGGAGCTTATCTTAGTGGTAGGAAATCGATTCCTACTCCAAAAGAACGTAGATCATCTGTAAAAAAAAGTTTAATTTTAAATAATTGCTCTAAAAATAATTTAAAAAATATTTCTGTTGAATTTCCTTTAGGAAGATTAGTTTCTGTAACTGGTGTGAGTGGAAGTGGAAAGAGCACTTTGATAAATGAATTACTTCATCCTGCATTATGTCATTCTCTAGGATTAAAAGTCCCCTTTCCTCAAGGTGTAAAAGAGTTAAAGGGTATAAAGGCAATTGATAAAGTTATCGTTATTGATCAATCTCCAATAGGAAGAACTCCAAGATCAAATCCTGCTACATATACTGGTGCTTTTGATCCTATAAGGCAGATATTTACTGCCACAGTAGAAGCAAAAGCAAGAGGTTATCAGGCTGGTCAATTTAGCTTTAATGTGAAAGGAGGAAGATGCGAAGCTTGTAAAGGTCAGGGAGTCAATGTAATTGAAATGAATTTTCTACCTGATGTGTATGTTCAATGTGAAGTATGTAAAGGAGCTCGTTTTAATAGGGAAACTCTGCAGGTGAAATATAAAGGTTTCAATATATCTGATGTTTTAGAGATGACTGTTGAACAAGCTGCAGAAACTTTTTCTGCCATACCTCAAGCTGCTGATAGATTATCTACATTGGTCGATGTTGGCTTAGGATATGTCAAATTAGGCCAGCCAGCTCCTACATTATCTGGTGGAGAGGCTCAAAGAGTTAAGTTAGCCACGGAATTGTCAAAAAGGGCTACTGGAAAAACTTTATATTTGATTGATGAACCAACTACAGGGTTAAGTTTTTATGATGTTCATAAATTAATGGATGTAATACAACGTTTGGTAGATAAAGGTAATTCAGTAATTGTTATTGAACATAATTTAGATGTTATTAGATGTTCAGATTGGATTATCGATTTAGGACCTGATGGAGGGGATAAAGGAGGAGAAATCATTGCAGAAGGTATTCCCGAGGATGTAGCTAGAAATCCTACAAGTCATACAGCAAAATATCTTAAAAAGGTTCTGAAATAAGAAATCTTTGTTGTATTTCTTTTTATTTTAATTATTTCAGCAATACGAAATTCTTTTTTAAAGGGGCATAAAACTTTTCTATAACTGCTTTTTTGAAAACTTTCATATTAAAAAAATTTCAAATCATAATGCTTTCTTAATATTTCCTTAGAAAATTCAGCTTATTTGTATTAAAGGCCGTTGATCGGAGGTTTTACTGAATGAGGTTGAAATTTTTACATTTACATTTACATGGTCTTATACGTTCTAAAAATCTTGAGTTAGGCAGGGATGCAGATACAGGAGGGCAAACACAATACGTTTTAGAGTTAATTAAAAGCTTGGCTAATACTTCAGAAGTTGATCAAGTAGATTTAGTTACTCGTTTAATAAACGATCCTAAAGTAGACGATGAATATTCTCAAGAAGAAGAATTTGTAGAACCTGGAGTGAGAATTTTAAGATTCAAATTTGGACCTAATAAATATTTAAGAAAGGAATTACTTTGGCCTTATTTAGATTTTTTAACTGAAAGACTAATTTCTTACTATAAAAAAAACAAAAAGCCTAATTTCATTCATGCACATTATGCAGATGCTGGATATGTAGGAGTTAAACTAAGTAAATCCTTAAACGTTCCTCTTATTTTTACTGGTCATTCTTTAGGAAGAGAGAAAAAAAGGAAATTGCTTGATACTGGTTTAAAAAATAATCAAATAGAAAAACTTTATTCTATAAGTAAAAGAATTGAGGCAGAAGAAAAAGCATTGAAGTCTGCAGATATTGTCGTTACAAGCACTAAACAAGAATCAGTTTATCAATATTCCCAATATTCTTCTTTTTCACCTCACAAAGCTAAAGTTATTCCTCCTGGTGTTGATCACAATAAATTTCACCATATTCACTCAACAAGCGAGACAGCCGAAATTGATAACATGATGAAACCTTTTCTGAAGGATTCTACTAAACCTCCATTTTTAACTATTTCTAGAGCTGTACGAAGAAAAAATATTCCATCTTTGATTGAAGCATATGGAAGATCTGAAAAATTAAAAAGAAAAACTAATTTAATTCTGATTTTAGGTTGTAGAGAGAATACTTCAAAACTTGACCCTCAACAAAAAGATGTTTTCAATAAAATTTTTGAAACAATTGATAAATATAATTTGTATGGAAAGGTAGCTTATCCAAAAAAACATCTTCCAAGTCAGATTCCTGCTTTATATAGGTGGGCTGCTAGCAGAGGTGGTGTATTTGTAAATCCAGCTTTAACAGAGCCTTTTGGTTTAACTCTTCTTGAAGCTTCTTCATGTGGATTGCCAATAATATCAACAAATGATGGAGGGCCAAAAGAAATTCGTTCAAAATGTGAAAATGGACTTTTAGTAGATGTTACTGATATTAATGAGTTGAAAGTTATTCTTGAAAAAGGAATATCAAATAATAATCAGTGGAAATTATGGAGCAGAAATGGAATTGAGGGTGTTAACAGGCACTTTAGTTGGAACACTCATGTACGCAATTATTTATCAGTACTTACTGAAGAATTTTCAAATTCAAATAGTTATTCTTCATCTGACATTAGACAAAGTTGTTTAAAAGGGACTTCCTCACTTATAAAACCCCATTGATCAAAAACCTCAGGATCAGGATGAAGAATTAGTTGATTATTTTGAGTTTTCTTTAGTTTAAAGCCTTTCTTAGAAAGTTTTTTCATTAAGTTAGCAGTTTCTTCAAATCTTGATGCCATCGCATCAAGACTTGAGCAGTCACTTGTTAATCCATTATCTTTCCATGTAAAAAAATTCATAACAAATTTTTCAAAGATTGATTTTTAAAACTATACCTAAAATTACAAGTAAAATGTTGATTTTCCAAAAATTTTCAACTATTTTTTGTTCTTTCATTCCTTTAATTTCAAAGTGGTGGTGTAGTGGAGCCATTAAAAATATGCGTTTACCTCTATGAAATAATTTTTTTGTAATCTTAAAAAACCCTACTTGAATCATTACTGATAACGATTCAATAATAAATATTCCTGAGAAAATAGATAAGGTAAAAACACTATTGGTTAATAACGCTACAGAACCCAGAATTGCTCCAATACTTAGAGATCCTGTGTCCCCCATAAATATTTTTGCAGGATATCTATTATATTTTAGAAATCCTAAGCATATGCCGCACATCGAAAAACATAAAATGCTAAAAACAAAAAGTTCTTGCTGTTCTTTCAGTAATATTTCAGTTCCTAATCCATAAAAGACAATCCCACTGCATCCAGCTGCTAATCCATCTAGTCCATCAGTCAAATTCACTGAATTACTTATGCCTACAAGTACTAAAAAAGAAACTGGCAAAATGAAAATATTCATATTTATTCCCCATGAGTCAGTAACTGTTATTAATGGACTGATTAAATTTTTTTCATAGGCTAAAAATATAAAAATTATTGAGATGACACTTTGTAAGAAAAATTTTTCATTTGTTTTTAAACCTGTGTTCTCTTTTCTTTTAATGCTTATATAATCATCTAAAAATCCTGTAATAAAGAAACCAAAAATAGTAATGAATAAAAGAAATAATTTTAGAGAACCTAAATTGATAGTTATTATCAAAAGAAAAATTAAAAAAGGGATTATCATAAAAACCCCACCCATTGTTGGAGTATCACTTTTTTTAAAGTGATTAGCTGGGCCCTCATTCCTAATATTTTGAAGTAAATTAAATTTTTTGATAATCTTTAGACCATTTTTCGTTGTAAAAATAGAAATAAAGAAGAATAGTATGTAAACTCCTGTAAAAATAAAATTATTAAAAAAATAGGAGGTAACTATTAAAGCAAAAGTATTTAATATAAATAAAGATTCAAAGTTAAAGTTTTTAATCTTCCCAATCATCTTCTAATGAAGGATCTTCTTCAGTTTTATAATCTTCTTTTTCTCCCATAAGTGCTGAAAGTTCTTCTTCTTCTATTGTACTAATCTCTTGTGAATCTCCATCTTTTTCTGCAACAAGCCTACCTGTATTTTCAAGCCAAGATAGAAGGTCAGGTTCCTCTCTTAATGGCAATACAGGAGCTGGATCATCTCTGTGATAGCAAGTTAAAGCTGGATTGACTTCAGAAATGTCGTCCAATCTAAGTTTTAATTTATTTGAATCCATTAAAGGCTATTCTCTATATATAAGATAATACATAATGATGCACACGAAAAACTTTGTTTGATAAAGCAAATTTAAAATACTTTTTTATCTGGCTAATTTCATTGTTGCTGTCTGGATTATTTAAGCTTATTGGATACTTATACCCCAATGTTTTAATAATTAATAACTTTCTTCTCTTGTTACTGGTTTTTGGTCCAGGTCTTTTAGTTACAATAATATTATTATTTAATAAGTTTTCAAATTCTTAACTACCTCAAAAATTTTAATTTATGGAGCAAATTTAGATGCAGCAGATAAAAAAAGTTGTACTAGCGTATTCTGGTGGGGTAGATACGAGCGTGTGTATTCCATATTTAAAGAATGAATATGGAATTTCAGAAGTTGTTACTTTTGTAGCAGATCTTGGACAAGGCGAGGATTTAGAACTTATTAGGCAAAAAGCTTTAAATTCTGGTGCATCTAAATCAATCGTTGGCAATTTAGTTAATAGTTTTGTTGAGAGATATGCTTTTCCAGCCATAAGAGCAAACGCACTATATCTTGATAAATATCCCTTATCAACAGCCCTTGCTAGGCCTTTAATTGCTGAAAATCTCGTGAATATTGCTAGAGAGATTAATGCTGATGCAGTAGCTCATGGATGTACGGGTAAAGGGAATGATCAAGTTCGGTTTGATTTAGCAATTAATGCTTTAGGTCCAGATTTAAAAATTATTACTCCCGCAAGGGAGTGGAATATGAGTAGAGAGGAGGCAATAGTATATGGAGAAAAATTTGGTATACCTGCACCAGTATCAAAAAAATCGCCATATTCAATAGACGTTAACTTACTTGGTAGGAGTATTGAAGCAGGCATATTAGAAGACCCCATGCAAGAAGCACCTGAGGATATATTTTCGATGACATCATCAATTGATAATTCACCTGATTCCCATCATGATATAGAAATTGTTTTTAAAAATGGGTTTCCAGTTGGAATTAATGATGAATTTTTAACTCCAGTAGAGATTATTCAGAAAGCTAATGATCTTGCAGGTATCCACGGTTTTGGAAGAATAGATATGATTGAAGATCGAGTAGTAGGAATTAAAAGCAGAGAGATTTACGAAACACCTGGTCTCTCACTTTTAATCAAAGCTCACAAAGAATTAGAGAGCATAACATTAAATCCCGATGTTGTTGATTTTAAAGGAATAGTAGAAAAAAAATGGGGTCAATTAGTCTATCAAGGTTTTTGGTTTGGACCTCTTAAAGAAAGTTTAGATGCATTTATATCATCGACTCAAACTTCAGTTAATGGAAGAGTAAAGATTAGACTTTATAAGGGGAACGCAATAGTTATTGGGAGAATGTCGGAAAAAAATTCACTTTACAGGGAAGATTTGGCAACTTATAGCAAAGAGGATATTTTTAATCATTCTTTAGCAGAGGGTTTCATTTATATGTGGGGTATGTCTAATAAAATATGGGCTGAGTTAAATTCGAAAACAAATGATTAACATTTAAGATTCAGCATTTTCTTTAGTTTCAGCATCATCTTTGCTAGAAGTTGAAGTATCTGCAGTTGCTACTGGTTGTTTTTCTTTAGATTCAACTTTCACATCTTGATTATCTTTATTCTCTGATTGAGATGTATTCTTGTTCGAAGGCCTTGGGGTTGGTAAAGGGCCCTCTTGTTTAACAGTCATGTATCTAATAACATCTTCACTTAGTCTCATTGCTTTTTCAATTTTGAAGATATGTTGCCCATCACCTTGATGACTTAGTTGTACGTAAATACCTTCTCTATGTTTTGCTATTTGATAGGCTAATCTCCTCTTGCCTCTCATTTGACTATCAAGAATAGTTCCGCCAAATTCTTCTAAAAGTTTGTTGTATTTATCAATATGATTAGTTACTTCATCTTCCGCAATGTCTGGGCGGAGGATATACATGGTTTCGTAATAAGATTGTTGATCGTTCATAGTTTCAGACAAGGTCTTTGGCTCATAAATTGATGTGATGAGCGTCTGTTCATTACTTACGATACATTACGATGGGCAATTTCTCGACAAGTAGGATTATTTTTTTAAAGATATTTTTTTAGTGCGTCATTCATTACATGAAAAGGTACTTCTAAACCATCTGTCCAAAATGATAATGATTTTATTCCTTGGGCAACAAGCATTTCCAAACCATCAATAGTCATGCATCCTTTATTGGCGCTAAATTTCAATAAAGTAGTTGGGGCAGGATTATATATTAAATCGTAAACAATTGTTTGCGAGTTAAGAGATCTCCAAAATGCTTCGCCATATGGAATCACATTATTATCATATTTAGTTGTTTTCATCCCGGCTGGCGTTGTATTTACAATCAAATCTGCTTCACGAATTAAAATTTGAGCTTGATCATCACTATTCAATAAACCCTGTATTTGAATTTGATTATCAAAGTTTTTTATTAATTCATCTAATGATGATTTGTTACGTGATATTACTGAAATTGTTGAAAGATTTAAATTTATTAAACCTTGAATAACAGATCTTGCTGCACCCCCGGACCCAAGAACTATTGCTTTTTTCTTTGCTAAGTTTAAATTTTTTAATGGATAAATAAATCCCTCTACATCGGTATTAGTTGCGCTCCATTTTTTTTCAGAATTTAATTTCAGGGTATTAATTGCTTTAAGTTTGTTAGCTATAGGGGAGATTTCACTACAAAGGTTAAATACTTTTTCTTTGTGTGGAATTGTAATGTTTAAACCTTTGCAATTAATCTTTTTAAAAGAATTGAGAACTAATTCTAGATCTTCATCTTTACAGGGTACAGCAATATAAATTAAATCTAAGCCTAAATATTGAAGGGCAGCATTTTGCATAATTGGAGACAAAGAGTGGCTTACTGGATTGCCAATTAGTGCGATGAAAGATGTCTTACTTGAAATCATGTTTAGAATTTTAACCCTAAAAGGAATGGTCTGTTCGGGAACCACACCCCGTCTTTGAGTAACAATAATGACGTCAATGACCGATTATGGAGAATAACAAATATTAAGAATTTACCCATGGGTAAGGTAGTAGGAATTGATTTAGGAACAACTAATAGTTGTGTCGCTGTTATGGAAGGTGGTAAGCCTACTGTAATAGCAAATGCTGAGGGTTTCAGAACTACTCCATCAGTTGTTGCATATACAAAAAATCAAGATCAGCTTGTTGGACAAATAGCTAAAAGACAAGCTGTAATGAACCCTGAAAATACTTTTTATTCTGCAAAACGTTTTGTTGGTAGAAGAGTTGATGAAGTTAATGAAGAATCTAAAGAAGTTAGTTATTCTGTTGAAAAATCTGGTTCTAGTGTCAAATTAAAATGTCCTATTTTGGATAAACAGTTTTCTCCTGAAGAGGTGAGTTCTCAAGTTTTAAGAAAGCTAGCAGATGATGCTGGTAAATATCTTGGGGATAAAGTTACACAGGCTGTAATTACAGTGCCAGCTTATTTTAATGATTCGCAAAGACAGGCTACGAAAGATGCTGGAAAGATTGCAGGTCTAGAAGTTCTCAGAATCGTTAATGAGCCAACTGCTGCCGCTTTAGCATATGGTTTAGATAAAGAAAATGAAAAAATTCTTGTTTTTGATTTAGGGGGAGGTACATTTGATGTTTCAGTTATTGAAGCTGGTGATGGAGTAACTGAAGTTCTATCTACATCTGGTGATACACATTTAGGTGGTGATGATTTTGATAGATGCATTGTAGATCACTTAGCCAATACTTTTAAATCTAATGAGGGAATTGATCTCAGACAAGATAAGCAAGCTTTGCAAAGATTGACTGAAGCCGCAGAAAAAGCAAAAATAGAGCTCTCAAATGCTACGCAAAGTGAAATAAATTTACCTTTTATTACAGCGACGCCGGAAGGACCAAAGCATTTGGATTTGAACCTTACTAGAGCAAAGTTCGAGGAATTAGCAGCTTCTTTAATTGATAGGTGTAAGACCCCAGTTGAAAGAGCTATAAGTGATGCAAAAATTTCTACTAGTGAAATTGATGAAGTTGTTATGGTTGGAGGCTCATCTAGAATACCTGCTGTTTTAGATTTAGTTAAAAAAATAATTGGTAAAGAACCAAATCAAACTGTTAATCCTGATGAAGTAGTAGCTGTTGGAGCTGCAATTCAGGGAGGAGTTTTAGCAGGAGAAGTTAAAGATATATTGCTGCTAGACGTTACTCCACTCTCTTTAGGTGTAGAGACTTTAGGGGGAGTAATGACAAAAATGATAAATCGAAATACTACAGTACCCACGAAGAAATCTGAAACATATTCAACTGCCGTAGATGGTCAAACAAATGTTGAAATACACGTTTTACAGGGTGAAAGAGAAATGGCCTCTGATAACAAAAGCCTAGGAACTTTTAGATTAGATGGTATACCTTCAGCACCAAGAGGTGTTCCGCAAATTGAAGTTACATTTGATATTGATGCAAATGGTATTCTTAGTGTTACTGCTAAAGACAAAGGAAGCGGTAAAGAGCAAAGTATTTCTATTACTGGTGCTTCAACTCTATCTGATAATGAAGTAGAAAAAATGGTAAAGGATGCTGAATCAAATGCATCTGCAGACAAAGAAAAAAGAGAAAAAATTGATTTAAAAAATCAAGCTGAAACACTCGTATATCAGACAGAAAAGCAACTTGGTGAGTTAGGCGACAAAATTGATGCTGCAGCAAAGTCTAAAGTTGAACAAAAAAGTAATGCTTTAAAGGAAGCCACTTCAAAAGAAGATTATGAATTAATGAAAAAACTTCTTGAAGAACTCCAGCAAGAACTGTATGCAGTTGGTTCATCTGTTTATCAGCAGCCTGGCAATCAGCCCCCGTCACCTGGCCCGGCGGGCGGTCCCGAACAGAGTGATCCAAACGAAAAAGGTGGAGATGATGTAATTGATGCAGATTTTACTGAAACGAAAGATTAAGAAAAGTAATTTTTAATTTCATTAGCAACCCATTTAGAACAAGCTGGAGCAAGTAAAATCCCATTTTTATAGAAACCTGTACATATAATTAGTCCATCTTCAAGACTTTTCATTATTGGTGAAGGCTCACCATCTGGTCTTGACCTTATTCCGTACCATTTTTTAGAAATCTTCCCTTTCATCAGCCAATTTGGTTTTTTATCGAGAAAATTTGTAAGTTTTTCAAAAGTATTTTCTTCTGGCCTAGTACTATATTCGTCAGTTGATCCAATAATTAGCTTTTTTTTTGATTTTGGAATTATATTTTTACCATTTATATTGAATTGTTTTGGTAGCGATAATAAATCAACTTCTGCATCATTAATATCAATTTCCATAGCTTGACCCAAGACAGGTTTTAATGTGATGTTGTGAGATATGCCATCTATTAAATCAATTGCTTTTAGTGAATTACACAAAATAACCATATCAGATTCGATATTTTCATCGTTTCTGGTTGTAGAAATCCATTGATTTTTTGATTTTTTGATTTTTATTATTTCTCCTTCTAAAAAATTGATTTTTTTATGTTTTAGATATTTATCTAATGTTTGAAGTAAAGAAAAAGGATTTATTCTTCCATCTTTATAGGAAATCATTCCTTTTATATTTTTTGTTTGGAAGGCTTTATTTATATTTTTGATAAATATTGAGTCTCTTTCTAAAATTCGTAAGTTTTGATCATTATTTTCATAAATAAATTTCTCTAATTTTTTAAACTTTTCGTCATTAGTAGTTAGTTGTATTAATGGTTTATTGATATTTAATTCACTATTATATTTTTGCAGGAATGTAATCCATTGTGGCCATAATTCAATGCTTTGTTTCCTGAGATCCCAGCTTCTACCTCTCCTTTTTTGATACATATTACCCATTAGTAAGCCTAAGGCTGCATAGCTACTATTTTGGAGTTGAGTTGGATCTATTATCGTTACCTTGAAACCTAATTCTGATAATTCTAAGGCGTTAAATTTTCCAATAATCCCTGATCCAATTATAACTATGTGTGCTTTTTGAAAATTTTCTTTTAAGCTTTTCATTGATATATTAGATATACTTACTTATTTGACTTAATAGTTAGAGATTTTTTGGAACATCCTTCAATTATATTCAAAATTGTTTGTCCCGATCGTCCTGGCCTTGTGAGTTTACTTACAAGTTGGATTTCAAATTACGGTGGAAACATAAAACATTCTGATCATCATACAGATCAAGATGCCGGTTTGTTTCTTAGTCGAATTGAATGGAATAGTAAAAATGCCTTTTTTAATAGAGATGAAATTTATAAAGAATTTGAAAAAATTGCAGATGAAGTTAATGGAATATTTAACATAAATTATTCAGATGAAATTCCAAATGTTGCTATTTTCGTGAGTAAACAAAATCATTGTTTGATTGATTTACTTTGGCGAGTAAGAAATGGAGAACTAAACATGAAAGTCCCGTTAATAATTTCAAATCATTCTGATCTTGAAAATATTGCAAATGACTTTAATGCACAATTTGTTCATGTTGATACCTTTGAAACTGATAAATCTATTGTTGAAGATCAATTTTTACATTTACTAAAAGAATATGAAATTGATCTCGTTGTATTAGCCAAATATATGCAAATTTTGAGTGACTCTTTTTTAAAAAAGTTTTCTTCAATAATAAATATTCATCATTCTTTCTTACCTGCATTTAAGGGCGGGCAACCATATCATCGAGCTTGGAAGAGAGGTGTTAAATTAATCGGCGCTACAGCTCACTATGTTACTGAAGATCTTGATGAAGGTCCGATAATTGAGCAATGCACAGTTAATGTAAGTCATAGGGATGAAGTTGACGATTTGATTAGAAAAGGAAGAGATATTGAAAGAATAGCTTTAGCAAGAGCAGTTAGATTGCATCTGAATCATCAAGTATTTGTTTATAACAGCAAAACTGCTGTTTTTGATTGAAGATAGTTTTTTAGTCTTCTAATTCTATTTGTATTTGTCTTTCATAAATTGATTCTTCATTAAAAGCTCTTGCTATCAAGAAACTGGCAATGCAGCTGATTAACACAGGTTTCATTATTAATAAATTTTTTGTTAAAGCAAAAGCTAAAAACATCGCTGTTATTGGCGTTCGCGAACATCCTGCTACGAAAGCTCCCATTCCCGCAAAAATGTATGTACTCGGTGCATGTCCTGTAGCGATTTCAACCCAGCTCCCCATTATTAGTCCGATTGACCCTCCTAAAGTAAGCATTGGATAGAATAATCCTCCAGGAGCTCCGGATGCTGCAGCTAAACCAGTCGTGATAAATAGTACTAAAACTGCTAATAAAGCAATTCCAATACTTGTATTTTGTTCAACTATTATTTTCTGTAATTCATCTAAATTATGAAATGTACTGGGTAAAAAAGAGTAGATACTTCCTAAAATAAGTCCACAGATACTCATTTTTAAAATAAATTTATTTTTATACCACTTTTTCCCGAGATTTTGCATTAACAAAACATATCTGCTGTACAATTCCGCAAATATCCCAATAATTATTCCTAGTAAAACTAAGTAAATAAAATCTATAGGTAAGAAAAAAACTGATGGGTCATATTCTTTTTGAATCAAAAATCCGAGGTTAAAATCAAAGCCTCCTGCTTTAGGATCTAAACCCAAGGCTTGAATAATATCAGCAGATGAATCTGCAATAAAAGTTGTAATTACGACTAATAATAAAATTACTGGTCTAGCAGAGTTTAGTAACTCCTCTATTGCATAGATAAACCCTCCTAATGGAGCGCTAAATACTGCAGCTATTCCAGCACCACCACCTGCTGCTACTATTACTCTTCTGAAAGCTGTAGGGGCTTTGAGCCACTTGGCCATTTGCCAAGCTACGGATCCTCCCATTTGAACGGATGGACCTTCCGGTCCCAAAGGGAATCCACTACCAATCGCAATAATTCCTGATATTAGCTTTACTAAGCCTACTTTTAAATTCATTGGAACTTTTTTATGTCTTAAAAAACCCATGATTTGACTAACTCCTGAACCTTTTGCAGCAGGTGCTATATTTTTGATCAAATATCCTGCAATAGCTCCTCCTAGAGCTCCAAAAATAGGTAAGACCGCAATAGATGGGAATTGGTCTAATAATGCTAATCTCCAATTATTAATAAAATAGATTCCAGTTTTAAAAGATATGCTTGTAATTGAGGCTCCTAAACCTGTTAATAAGAGCGAAAATGCAACGACTAGAGATCTTTGTTTTAATAATTTTTTGATGCTACGAGACGAATTATTACTTGTTTTTTGAATATTATCTTTTATAAAGTTTGGCATAGTCCATGATTACTTTGTCAAGCTGAAATCGTTTATTTCATCAAATTGAAGATAGCGATAAAGTTCATCTGAATATGGATTAATTTTATTTTTAGTAATATCCTGATATTCCTCAACTTCAGGTATTTTGCCAAGCAGTGCGCAAACTGCTGCTAATTCAGCGCTGCCTAAAAAGACTTGTGCATTCTTGCCAAGTCTATTGTCAAAATTTCTTGTACTAGTAGAAAATACTACGGAACCTTCATCTACTCTGGCTTGATTTCCCATACATAAAGAACAGCCCGGTAACTCTAACCTTGCACCACAATCTTCAAAAATTTTATAGTAACCTTCAGCTTTTAAAGTTTCTTCATCCATCTTTGTTGGTGGACAAATCCATAATTTAGCTTTTAAATTTTGTACTCCTTCAAGAACTTTTGCAGCTGCTCTGTAATGACCAATATTTGTCATGCAAGAACCTATAAAAACCTCGTCAATATTTGTATTTGCAACATCAGTGATTTCTTTTACATTATCTGGATCATTAGGGCAAGCAACTATAGGTTGTGTTACTTTTGCTAAATCAATTTCAATGATTTCTTCATACTGAGCGTTTGAATCTGGTTGAATTAATGATGGTTTTTTTAACCAATTTTTCATATCATTTATTCTTCTTGAAATCGATTTTGAATCTTCATAATTACTCTCGATCATTTTTTCTAGCAGGCAAATATTGCTTTTTAAATATTCTTGAACAGTTTCTTGGGATAAAAGTATTGTGCTACCAGCACATGAGCGTTCTGCAGTAGCATCAGTAAGTTCAAAAGCCTGTTCAAGTTTTAGGTTTGGTAATCCTTCAATTTCCATAATTTTCCCGTTGAATATATTTTTCTTATTTGCTTTCTCAACAGTTAAGAGTCCTTTTTTAATTGCGAAGAGAGGGATTGCATTTACTAAATCTCTAAGAGTGATTCCTGGTAATAATTCTCCCTTAAATTTAATCAGCACAGATTCCGGCATATTTAATGGCATTGATCCTATTGCAGCGGCAAAGGCAACAATGCCCGAGCCTCCAGGAAATGAAATGCCAAGAGGAAATCTAGTATGACTATCTCCGCCAGTGCCAACAGTATCTGGGAGAAGCATTCTATTAAGCCAGCTATGAATTATGCCGTCTCCAGGCTTAAGAGCTACTCCACCTCTTTGAGATATAAAATCAGGTAATTCTCTATGGGTAACTAGATCTACTGGTTTAGGATACGCAGCTGTATGACAAAAACTTTGCATCACTAAATCTGCAGTAAATCCTAAACAAGCTAGTTCTTTTAGTTCATCTCTAGTCATTGGCCCAGTAGTATCTTGACTACCAACTGTGGTCATAATTGGCTCACAGGTCATTCCTGGCCTTACTCCCTCTAAACCGCATGCCTTGCCCACTATTTTTTGAGCTTGAGTAAAGCCGGCATTACTTTCGGTTGGATTTTGTGGTCTAGTAAATATTTCACTTGGTTGATAATCTAATTTGTTTCTAATTTTGTCCGTAAGAGATCTTCCAATCATAAGATTTATTCTTCCTCCAGCTTGAATTTCATCAGTAAGAGTTGATGGATACAACTCGAATTTGCTTATTAATTCTTCAGTATTTGAATCTTTTTCAATTTTTTTAATAATGCCTTTATAAGGATATATTTTAATAACATCTCCTGTTTTCATTTGAGATACATCAGCTTCTATAGGTAAAGCTCCTGAATCTTGTGCAGTATTGAAGAAAATTGGGGCTATTTTGCTGCCAATTATTATTCCACCTGTTTTTTTGTTGGGAACAAAAGCGATATCTTCTCCTATATGCCAAATGAGTGAATTAATAGCAGATTTTCTAGAACTCCCTGTTCCAACAACATCTCCAACATAAGCTATCGGTAAATTTTGTTTTTTTAAATTATCAAGAATCTTTAGTCCATCAGGTTTTTTAAATTCCAACATAGCTAATGCATGCATCGGAATATCCGGGCGTGTTGTTGCATGTACAGCTGGAGATAAGTCGTCTGTATTTGTCTCACCTTCAACTTTAAATATTAAACAAGTAATCTCTTTCTCCAGAACTTTTTTATTTATGAACCATTCTGCATTTGCCCAACTATTTACAACTTCTTTTGCATAAATATTACTGTGAGATAATTCATAAATTTCATTAGCCGAGTCGTAAACAAGAATAATATTTTTTAAAACTTCTGCCGCTTTTTTTGCGAGTAAACTATTTTCTCCTTTAAGGATTTCAACCAAAGAATTTACATTGTATCCGCCTATCATTGTTCCTAGTATTTCAATTGCTTTTTCGGGATTAATTGATTTGCAATATTTTTCGGAATTAACAATAGCCGTAAGCCAGCTTGCTTTTACGTAAGCAGCCTCATCAACTCCTGGGGGTACTCTATTTATTAGTAAATCAAGTAAATAAGATGAATCGTAAGTACTATCTTGTTCCAATAATTTTGTAATACAATTTGTTTGTTCAGCATTTAAAGGTAAAGGTGGTATACCTTTGGCAGCTCTTTCAGCTACATGATCTGCATAATCTTTTAGCAATGTTTCCAAATTCTTCATTAGTAAGGTTTAATGCCTAATCTATTGTTATTTTTAATATTGAAAAGGAGAGTATTCATAAATGCTTTTTTAAATATTCAAACTTCTTAATGAATCAATGACGACATCATCAAATAATTCAGCTTTAGAAAAGACATCAGATTTACATGTTCTTGAAACACGTCCATTAATACCTCCAAGCAGATTACATAATGATATACCCTTAGATCACGACTCTGCTAATACAGTATCTAAAACAAGAAGATCGATACAAAATATTTTGCATCATAATGATCAGAAGCTTTTAGTCATTGTGGGTCCATGTTCAATTCATGATCTTGAGGCGGCAAAGGAATATTCAAAATATATTCAAAAATTCCGAGAAATGTATAACGATAAATTAGAAATAATCATGAGAGTATATTTTGAAAAACCAAGAACAACTATTGGTTGGAAGGGATTGATAAATGATCCTCATCTAGATGATTCTTATGATATTAATACTGGTTTAAGAAGGGCAAGAAGTTTGCTTTCATATTTAGCAACTCGAGGCATACCCTCTGCTACAGAATTACTAGATCCAATTGTTCCTCAATACATTGCCGATTTAATAAGTTGGACAGCTATAGGTGCGCGGACCACAGAAAGTCAAACTCATAGAGAAATGGCATCAGGATTATCAATGCCTATAGGCTTTAAAAATGGAACGGATGGTTCTTTTACTACTGCAATTAATGCAATGCAGTCAGCTTCAAAATCTCATCACTTCTTAGGTGTAAATGAAAATGGAATGGCTTCTATAGTTAATACTACAGGAAATCCAGATGGACATATAGTTTTAAGGGGCGGTTCAAAAGGCCCAAATTTTGAAAGTGATCATGTACAAAGAATTTCAGCAGAATTGAGGCAGTGTAATCTTCCCCATAAAGTGATGATTGATTGTAGTCATGGAAATTCCAATAAAGATTTCCGAAAACAGTCAGAAGTGCTAAAAAATGTAGCTTCTCAAATTAGTAATGGTGAAAAAAATATTTTAGGAGTTATGCTTGAAAGTCATTTGAAGGAAGGAAACCAAAAACTTTTAAAAAAAGAAGATCTCCAGTTTGGCAGAAGCATTACAGATGCATGTATAGATATAGAGACAACAAAAGAATTAATCGCTATTTTATACGATTCACTTAGCTAGTTATTAAAAAATTAAAAAATAATGCTGAAGAGATTGGAACAATGAAATTATCTATTCCTAGAATACTAAATTGTTCGAGCAAAGTCGCAATAAAAGCTATTGTAAAATAATTTAAATTTAGACTATTTTGTTGAGAATATCCTATTGAGCAAACTACTATCAAACTTGTTAAAAACATTGTCATAGTACCAAGTAAAGATTTTTTTTGTTTAAAAAAAATCCAACTTTTCGAGTCAAAGCTTTTTCCTATTAACCCAGCGAATCCATCACCAAAAGTCATTATGAAAAATCCACTAATTAATGCATATGGATCTTTATCCCAGAAAAGATAAATCAAAATAAATAAACTTAGACAATAAAACAATGTTCCATAACTCTTTCTCTCAACATCCTCAATTGTTGGAAATAATTTATACGTATAATTGATGAAAACCATTAATGATACAATTCCTGTAAAAATTAGAGCCGAGTTTTGATTAATTTTTAAAAATTGAGCAATTGGTATTAAAGGTCCTATTCCAATATGTATTATTTTTCTGACGACTTCTCTGCTATCTTTATTATATTTTTTAAAAACTATTGATATTAAAAAAATTGAGAATAAATATAATAAAATTACAGTAAATTTTATCAATTTGGTTAAGCTGCTTTTTGATGAGTTGTCATTACTCTAAGTTTTAATATTGCTTTAGCTTCTAGCTGCCTAACTCTTTCTCGTGAAACATTAATTTGTCTGCCTATTTCTGCGAGTGTTAATGGTTCTTCACCATCTAAGCCAAATCTAAGCTTCATTATTTTTTGTTCTCTTTCATTTAATTGGGAAAGCCAAGTTCCTAAATGCTCTTTTTGAATAGTTCTATCCATACCCTCCATAGGTTCTTCACAGTTTGGATCAGGTATAAGTTCACCAAGAGTACTTCTATCTTCTTCGCCTCTTGCGTGAGCATCTAGGGAAGCGCAAGGAGCACTTTGCGAAATTAAATCTTCTAAATCTTTTTGATCAATTCCCATTTCAGTTGCCATTTCCAATCTGGTAGGTTGTCTACCAAATTTATGTGATAATTCTCTAGAAACTCTTCTCATTTTGGATAGTTTTTCACTTATGTGAATAGGCAAACGGATTGTTCTTGCACTGTTATCAATAGCTCTTGTCATTCCTTGCCTAATCCACCAGTAAGCATAAGTTGAGAATTTATATCCCATAGCAGGATCAAATTTATCTACAGCTCTTTCAAGGCCAATAGCTCCCTCTTGGACAAGATCTAATAATTCTAGTCCTTGGTTTTGGTATTTTTTTGCAACGGATACAACAAGCCTTAGATTAGCTGCCATCATTCTGTCTCTGGATCTTTTGCCAATCTTAATTTGATAAAGATTTCGTTGTGATCTATCAGTTTCAGGAATTTGTAGCAACTTTTTCATGTTTTGAACATGATGAGCTAACTCTATTTCCTCTGCTGGAGTCAAAAGAGGTACTCTTCCAATGCTACTTAAGTAATAGCCAATAGAATCTGAAGCGAGTCTGCCAGATTTTTTTTGGCCTTGTTTTGCAGTAAGACTGGATTTTGATTTGCGAGATTTGCCCGCAGTGTTTGGTAATCTTGGCTCATCAAAATTTTTATCTGAAGAGCTTTTCCCAGATTCCAGAGGGATCCCCATCACCCTGGCCTCCTAAATAATGGATTTTTTAAAAAGCTAGCACTGAAATTGAAATAAAAACTACATTTACGTTGAAATTTTAAAGACAAAAAATTTTTTTTTAAAGCTTATTTCTTGAAATCCATTGATATGAAAGGATTTTATAAAAATTAAAAAAAATTTAAAATATTAACTAATTTTTTAAATGTTGTAAAAATCAATAATAATTTTATTTTTCTATGAGGTCAATTTGCGAACGATTATCCGATGAATCTAATTTATATTTCGAATAAGAACCATCGTCCTTCATTATCCAAGAAAAGTAATCATCTTTGATGTATGTTTGCAAAAGTGAGTATATTTTAGATTTCAATTCATAATCCTCTATGGGAGTAACAGCTTCTATTCTTCTATCAAGATTTCTTCTCATCCAATCTGCACTCCCAATAAAAACCTCATTTTCTCCGTTATTAGAAAACCAAAAAATTCTTGAGTGTTCAAGAAAATGTCCAATAATGCTTATAACTTTAATATTTTCACTTAAATTTTTTCTTTGGGGATATAAGCAACAAATACCTCTTATGATAAGGCTAATTTTTACACCTGAGTCTGAAGCTAAATAAAGAAGTTTTATTATTTCTGGGTCTACTAAAGAATTCATTTTTGCAATTATTTCGGCTTTTTTGCCTTCCTCTGCATTTTTAATTTCTCTCTTTATCAGAAATATAAATTTTTCCCTCATCGAGGAGGGAGAAACTAATAACTTTTGATAACTTTTTTGTTTAGAAAAACCTGATAAGTAGTTAAATAACTCAAGTAAATCTGAGGCAATATCAGGATCAGTTGAAAGTAAACCTAAATCTGTATAAAACTTTGAAGTATTAGAGTTATAATTTCCTGTTCCAATATGGAAATAATTCCTTAATCGTCCTTTTTCTTTTCTTACTATTAAAGCTATTTTTGTATGTGTTTTAAATCCTATGATTCCATATACAACATGTATTCCAGCTTGCTCAAGTTGTTTTGCCCATTGAATATTATTGTCTTCATCAAATCTTGCTTTTAGCTCAACAAGCGTCATAACTTCTTTCCCATTCTCTGCAGCTCTCATTAAAGCTGCAATGATAGGCGAATCCTTTGAAACTCGATATAAAGTAATTTTTATAGCCATTACAAGTGGATCATCAGCTGCTCTGTTTATAAATTCTTCAACTGAAGTTCTAAATAAGTCGTATGGATGATGAAGCAGAATATTTTTTTTTCTAAGTATATGAAAAATAGAATTGAGGTTTTTGTCTGAAGATAAATCTAACTTTTTTAATTTTGGGTGAGTTTTCCCAATTAGCAGATTTTCTTTTAAATCATCTCTATTAATTTTCGTAAGCTGATTTAAATCGTCAAGGCCTAAAAAACTTTTGGAAAAGTAAATATACTCTTTTTGTATTGAGATACTTTCAATGAGTAATTTCAGAATATTTTCTGGCATATCAGATTCAACTTCTAATCTAACTACGTCTCCACCTAATCTTCTCTTTTGCAAACTTTGTTCAACTGCTAAAAGAAGATCATCAGCTTCAAGTTCTTTTAACTCTAAATCTGCATCCCTTGTCACTCTAAAAAAAGAGTAATTTATACATTCCATTCCGCTAAATAAAGTATTTATATTATTCCCAATTAAATCTTCAACACTTATGAAAAAATAAGTACTTTCATCACCATCTTGAATAATTTCATTAGGAATTTGTATAAATCTATTTATATTTTTTGTTGGAATTTTTACTCTTACAAACTGATTTTTGGAATCTTCCCCATCCCTTATTAGAGCTGCCAAATTTAGACTTAAATTACTTATAAAAGGAAATGGATGTGCTGGATCAACAACTAATGGAGTTAATAAAGGGAAAATAGATGAAGTAAAGTAGTTATTGCACCAATTTCTTTGATTTTCACTTAGGTCCCTATATTTTTTTAAAATTACACCTTTTTCTTTTAGTTCATTATTTAATTCATTATTTATATAGTTTTCTTGTAGGTTAGTTAAATTCTTTACTTCTTTATTTATCTTTGTTAACTGCTCTTGAGGGGTCAGTCCATCAATACTTTTTTTTGTAATACCTGCTTCAACTTGAGCCTTTAACGAAGCTACCCTTACCATGAAAAATTCATCAAGATTATTACTAAAAATTGAACAAAATTTTACTTTATCTAGGATTTTGTACTCCTTTTCCATACCAGTTAGGAGTACTCTTTTATTGAATTCAATCCAACTTAATTCTCTATTAATAAAAACATCAACCTGGCTTTTCATTAAGATACTTTTGAATTTTGATTGCTAAAAGAATTATTGTTTTTACCCTCTGCAATAAGGTATATCATGAAAAGTAAGATAATGGAACCAGCTATAAAAGGTGATTTAGGACCAAAACTATCATAAACCCTTCCTGCCATTGCAATTCCTAAAACTCCTCCAAGACTCTGCAGACCTTGAAGGTTACTTAGAATTGAGCCTTGTTTATCAACGTCTAATTTCTTTGATATTAGTGCTCTTAACGTGGGCGTAATTAATCCTGCCCCAACAGCTAAAAATGAAACAGCTGAATAAATATTAATTGTCGCATTTTCTTTTGGAGCAGTTATTAAAAGAGCACACGCCACAAGAATAAAGCCTGATCCGATAAGTGTTAATCGCATTTCGCCAAATTGCTTTACCAGAGGCCCAATTAATCCTCCCTGAACGATAATCGCAATGATTCCTACTACAACAAGAGTTCCGCTTGATGCTTTGGTCGTCCAGTTTAAAGATTCTTGGAGGAAAAATATAAGGATATTTGTCAATCCAGTAAAAGCAATAAAGTAAATAAAAAAAGCTAATGATAATTTTTTAATCTTTTCTTCTTTGAAAACTGTAAATAGAGCTTTTAAAGGGTTTTTTAAAGCAGTTTTTGATTTATTTATTTCACTATTAGGCTTGGTTTCTGGTAAGTAAAAAAATACAAGAAGAAAATTTATTATTGGGATAATTGAGGCTATCAAAACTGGAATAATAAAATTATTATTTGTATTTCTTGCAAAAATTACAACAAAAATATTACCTAAGAAAAAACTTAAGCCAAAAGCTACACCAATAAGACCAAATGTTTTTGCTCTTTTTTCAGGGCTTGAAATATCTGCAAGAATTGTTGTTGCAGTAGCTGCAGTCCCTCCACTTAAACCGTCAATAAGTCTCGCTAAAAATAATAAAAATAACGGGATAGTGGCTATTGAATTTGACCAATTAAAAAGAACTGTAAAAGATAATATTGATATTCCTATTACTGAACCAGTAATACAAAAAAGAGTGACAGGTCTTCTTCCATATCTATCACTCATAAGTCCTATAAAAGGAGAAGCTGTAAATTGAGCTAATTGGTAAGTGCATGATAATAAACCATATGTACTTGCTTTAGAGTCAAAAAGTAAAACAAAAGAGGGTAATATGGGTAACAGTATACTTTCACTTAAACGATCATTTAGAAGAGTGATAAACGCACTAAGTAGAGTAAATTTTTTATTTGGTTTTAATAAACTTTCTTTCACAATATTTACCTTCATTGCGATTAACTTTTACTACCATACTTGTTAATGGAGATTATTGTGCCCGGCATTGTTTATTTAGTTGGAGCAGGTCCTGGCGACCCTGAGCTTTTGACTCTTAAAGCTTTACGTCTAATAAAAAACTGTGATGCATTAGTTCATGATGCTTTAATCCCGGATGAAATAACAAAAGAGGCAGGAAAAAATACAGAAATTTTCCATGTAGGCAAAAGAGCTGGGAAGTGTTCTGTACCTCAGGCTGAAACTAATGATCTTATTTTGAAATTGGCAAAAGAAGGCAAAAATGTCGTAAGGCTTAAAGGAGGAGATCCATTCGTTTTTTCTAGAGGTGGTGAAGAGGTATCGATTTTAGAAAAAAATGGAATTTCAGTTGAAATCGTTCCTGGTATTACTTCTGGGATAGCTGCCCCCACATATTTTGGTATTCCACTAACCCATAGAGATGCTGCTAGTTCCGTAACTTTCGTCACTGGACATGAGCGCGTAGATAAGGAAAAAAAGACAGTGAATTGGAGAGATTTAGCTAAATCATCAGATAGTTTAGTAATTTTTATGGGTATAAAAAATATTGAATATATCGTGGAAGAATTAATTCTTGGTGGTTTAGATAAGAATACCAAATGCGCTGTGATTCAAGAAGCTACTTTAAAAAATCAAAAATGTTTGATTGAGAAATTAGATAATCTTCCAGCTAAAATCAAAGATAAAGAATTTTTAGCTCCATCAATTATCATTATTGGAAAAATTGTTGAATTTAAGGTTAATAACAATATAACTAAAGTTTCTGATGTCTATTTACCAGATATTAATAAAGTTCAACTATATAATAAATCCCAAAAATAAATTGGATCGAATTTAGGTTTAAGCTTTAAATCATTAACTTGATTAATTTGTCTGCAAGATAAGCTATTAATTGCAATTATTATGTCATCATTTTGAAAATTTGGAGGAATTAATTCTTCTTTTACAATTTTCAATTTTAAAGCTTTAGAAATCATAATCCCTTCTAAACAGCCGCTCTCTTTTCTAGGAGTAATCCATTGATTATTTCGTTTAATTAGAAGATTAAATGTACTTCCACAACAAAGTTCACCTGACGTATTCAAAAGGATAGAATCATCAAATGATTTTTCATTAGCTTCTGTCAAAACTTGTATTGCCTGATTATATGAAAATGTTTTGCATTTACTTATAAGACTGAATTCATTTATTTTTTCTGTTTGACTAATGCAAACGCTTATTGGATTAAAATTTGGTTTGATTCTATAGAACTCAAGCCATATATTATCCAAATCTTTTGTCTCTGAAGTGCTATCAATTGTTAGGGTTCGACCTTCATTAGTTCCTCGACTATAGTTTATTCTTACTGAAGCAAATTGATCATTTTTAAGCGATAACTTTTTAATTCCATCGTGAATAAGTTGTTTCAAAGTTAATTTATTTATTTTGAGATTAATATTTAAAATCTTGCTACTTTTTTCTAACCTTTTCAGATGTTCATCAAAAAGAATAGGTTTGTTTTCTTTTATCAAAATGGTCTCAAATATACCATCAGCAAATTTTAATCCTCTATTATTAGCAGCAATAAATATTCTTTCAATATCCAACCATTGATCCTTGTGCCAGCCTAATGTTTCAATCATTTGAGTGAATCAATTAACGGTAAAAGTTTCCACTTTAGTTCATTAGTTTCCTCTTCAGGATTTGAGTCAATAACTATTCCGCAACCAGCATATATATTAATTTTTTTGTCTTTAATTAAAAATGATCTTATTAGTATATTGCTGTCAAACTCTCCATTCCAGTCAAGCTTTAAAAAAGAGCCACAGTAAGGTCCACGATCATATTCTTCTAATTCAAAAAGTCTCTGGCATGATCTTAATTTAGGTGCTCCAGTTATAGAGCCCCCAGGCCAACAAGCTTTTAGTAAATCAATCCAGTTTTTATCTTTTTTTAATTTGCCTCTGATTACTGAAGTTAGATGATGAACTTTTAAGAAACTTTCAAGCTTTAATATTTCTGGCACCATAATACTTCCTGTCTCGCAAACTTTACTTAAATCATTTCTTATTAGGTCAACAATCATAATATTTTCTGCTCTATCTTTTTCGTTCGTTATTAAATCGATAGCATTAAGTGCGTCTTGATTTAAATCCTTATCTCTGGATCTAGTTCCTTTGATTGGTCTTGATTCTACAAAATTTTTATTATCTATTTTTATAAATCTTTCTGGCGAGGTAGATAATACAGCCTCTTTATAATTATCATTATTTATTATTATTCCTCCAAAGGGAGCTCTTAATTTTCTTCTTATTTTCAAATAAATATCTAGAGGATTATAGTATTTGGAAGATTCAATTTCGCATTTAGTTGTTAGGTTTGCTTGAAATATATCCCCTAAGGAAATTAATTTTTTTAATTTTAGAATATTTTTCTGAAATTTTTCAGCCATTTCTTCCAAATTGATTTTTGAAAAATCAAAATTCAAATTTGTTTTAATAATTTCTTCTTCAATATTTTTAATATTATTGATTATGTTTTTATAATTCATCAGTTCGGATGAGTTTGTGCCTTCGATAATTATTTCTTTTTTTATTAGATTACATTTAATGATTGGATCATATGATGCAATCCATAAAGTTGCCATATTAGATTTTCGCCATGGGTTCTTGGGTTCTATGAATACTCCAGCTTCATAACTTAACCATCCGATCCAAAATCCTTTTTCAATATTTTTTAAGTTGTTAAATGGATTATTAGTTTTGTCTAAGTTATTGATATTTCTTGATTGGATTATTTTTTTAGGTTTAATTCCTATTATTGACCATTCCCCATTTTCTTTGCCATCACTGTCTAGCCAAGCTAATCCTTTATCACCGAATTTTTTTGTTAGATGATGCGTAATCAATGCTGGATCTATCCATTTTTCTAGAATTATTTTTTTTATTTTCATTTTTTATTATTGTTATTAAGCCATTTTTCATAAGCGGTATTTCTAATTCTGCAGCTATCACACTTACCGCATGGTTTTGAATTACCCGAATAACAACTCCATGTTTTATCTAAAGGGACATGATTATCAAAAGCTAATTTAATAATTTCCTCTTTATTTAAATCTAATAGTGGTGTCCAAAGTTTTATTGGATTATTTTCTCTTCCTCTTTTATTGGCTAAATCTGCTAATTCTTGAAATTTTTTAATGTAGTCAGGTCTGCAATCTGGATAGCCAGAATAATCTAGTGCATTAACTCCTAATCCTATAAAATCAGCATCTATTGCTTCGGCATAACTTAGTGCAACGGAAATAAATATAGTATTTCTCCCAGGAACATAAGTATTAGGAATTTGATTAGTTTGTACTCCTTCTATTGGAATATTTTTTTGAGTATCAGTTAATGACGACCCTCCCCATAAAGATAAGTCAAGCTTAATTATTTTAAATTCTTCGATATCAAAGTGTTTTGCAATTATTGATGCAGAATTTAATTCTTTTTTATGGCGTTGACCATAGTCAAATGAAAGGCCAAAAATTTTAGCTTCGGATTTTTTGGCGATACCAGTAACTGTAGAAGAATCTAAACCTCCAGATAATAAAACTACTATCGATTTATTTTTAAGAGTCATATGATTTCAATTGATTTTTAAGTATTTGTGAGTTTGAAGGCTCAATTTCCAATCGGGGTTATTTTTTACGAAATCAATAGCAAGAGAGAAACCATTTGCATTATTCCATGCTGGCTGTAAATAAAAAATTTTATCTTCTTTTTTTAAGCCATCTTCGCTTTTAGAAAGTTGATATTGTTTTAAAGTTTCATTTTTTATTTGAATAGCAAATTCAATATCTTCTATTTCATTTATGATTATTTTGATTTCATTACAGTTTTTTAAAAAATAATTTTTTGGAGGTGAGTGTCTTTTAGGAGATAAAGTAATCCAGTCATAGCTTCCTGATATCGAATTAACTCCACTTGTCTCAATATGTATCTTCATTGGCTTTTGTTCTTCTCCCATCGTCATTTTTTTTATGGCTTTGCAAAAATTATCCAAGTTATGTTGTAAAGGTTCTCCACCTGTAATAACGCAAAAAGATGCTCCTTTTTCTCTGGCAATTTTTATGCGATCTATTATTTTTTCAATTGATATAGAAGGGTGTTTTTTTTCATCCCATGAATTCTTAGTATCGCACCACGAACATCCAACTTTACATCCGGCTAATCTTATAAAAAAAGCACTTTTTCCAGCGTGATAACCTTCACCTTGTAATGAATGAAATTGTTCAACTAAGGGTAAAAAATTTGTCATTTTCATTCAAAAAAATAAAGAATATTAATTTGATTGAGTTAACTTATCTTGAGAGGCTTTTATTAATCCTTTAAATAAAGGATGAGGTTTGCCAGGTCGTGATAAAAACTCAGGATGATATTGACAGGCTAAGAAGTATGGATGATTTTCTAACTCAATTAACTCAACTAATCTGCCATCTGGTGATGTGCCACTAATTTTGTATCCAGAATCTAAAAAACTTTGTTTGTAGTAATTATTAAATTCGTATCTATGTCGATGTCTCTCATAAATAACATCCTCATCATATAAGTTTTTTCCAGTTGTATTTTTTGTCAATCTACATGGATAAACTCCAAGTCTCATTGTCCCACCTAAATCAACTACATCTTCCTGTTCTGGTAATAAATGTATCACTGGATTTGGAGTGTTTGGGTCTAGTTCTGAACTAGATGCATCTGGAAGATTAGCTACATTCCTGGCCCATTCTATAACTGCACATTGCATACCAAGGCACAAACCTAAAAAAGGAATTTTATTTTCTCTTGCGAATTTTATAGCCGCAATTTTTCCATTGACTCCTCTATTGCCAAATCCCCCGGGTACGACAATTGCATGAACTTCATTTAAGTAAGTTTCTGCTGAATTTTTTTCTATCATTTCAGCACTTACCCAATGTAAATCTAATAAAGCCTTTTGTTCAATGCATGCATGTCTTAAAGCTTCAACAACGGATAAATATGCATCTCCAAGTTCAATATATTTGCCTACAAGGGCAACTTTTATTGGATCTCCAGGATTTCTTAGGTTGTGTATTAGTTGTTCCCAATTTTTCAAATCACATTTTTTATCTTCAAGGTCTAAATACTTCAGGGTTTCTTTGCATAAACCTTCTTTTTTTAAAGAAAGAGGTACAGAATAAATACTGTCTGCGTCTAAAGCTTCAATTACAGAGTTGATACTGACACCGCAAAAACCACTCAGCTTTTTTTTAAGAGCTTCATTGATAGATTTATCACTTCGGCATACAAGTAAATCTGGCTGAATTCCAATTGATCTTAATTCTTTCACTGAATGTTGTGTTGGTTTAGTTTTTATTTCGCCAGAGGTTTTGATGTAAGGAAGTAATGTTACGTGTATGTATGCAACATCGTTCCTATTGACATCATTTTTGAATTCTCTTATTGCCTCTAAAAAAGGAAGAGATTCAATATCACCAACTGTTCCACCAATTTCAGTAATAATAATATCTGCATTACTGTTAGCGGCTACTCTATGAATCCTTTCTCTAATTTCTCCCGTTATGTGAGGTATTACTTGCACAGTTCCACCGTTATAATTCCCTCTTCTTTCTTTATTAATAACTGCTTGATAAATAGATCCCGTTGTTACACTGTTCAACCTAGTCATTGCTGTATCAGTAAATCTTTCGTAGTGACCTAAATCTAGATCGGTTTCAGCCCCATCTTCGGTTACAAATACTTCCCCATGTTGAAAAGGGCTCATTGTGCCTGGATCAACATTTAGATATGGATCTAGTTTTAATATTGAAACAGTATATCCTCTAGACTTTAATAATCTACCTAGGCTTGCAGCAACAATTCCTTTACCAATGCTAGAAACTACTCCTCCGGTGACAAAAACAAATTTTGACATTAAATATTTTTAATTAAGCACTGCCTCCTTATATTTTATTTAAACAAAAAACTTTTAGAACATCCATATATATTCTTATTCATCAATTGTTATTTCAATATCTAATTCTTTTAATTGTGATTTTGAGACATTTGAAGGCGCATTTGTGAGAAGACATTTTGCTTGTTGATTTTTTGGAAACGCAATTGTTTCTCTAATTGAATCTGCACCTATGATCAGCATGGTAATACGATCTAATCCAAACGCTATTCCACCATGAGGAGGAGCACCCATTTCTAAGGCTTCAATTAAAAATCCAAATTTTTCATTAATCTCTTTAGCAGTAAGTCCTACCGTTTTCAAAACCTCTCTTTGCAAGTTTGCTTCATGAATACGTAAAGAGCCACCTCCTAATTCCAAGCCATTAAGAACTAAGTCATAAGCATTTGCTATAGAGTCCTCGATTTCTTTTTGCAAGTTTTCAGGATTTTTAGATTTTATATTTTTTGGAGAACAAAAAGGATGATGTAAAGCTTCATATCTATTTTCCTCTTCATTTCTCTCAAACATCGGGAAATCAGTTACCCATAAGAAATTCCATTTACTTTTATCTATGAGATTTAAGTCTTTTGCGATGTATTGTCTCACTCTATCTAATGACTGGTTGACAATTTGTTTATCTCCAGCACCCAAGAGAATTAAGTCTCCATCTTGCGCTTCGGTGATTCTCAAAATATCAGCTATATGCTCTTCATTTAGATTATTTTTAATTGCCCCAATAGTCTCAAGCTCATCTCCTTTGACTCTTATAAAGGCCAAACCACCCGCTCCTGCATCTTGAGCTACTTGGAAGATATCACCTCCGGGTTTAATTCTTACGTTGCTAATGCTTAAATTACCTCCTTTGACTGTTATGGATTTTATAGAACCTCCAGACTTAATTGCCTTGGTGAAAATATTAAAGCCAATATCACCTAATACTTCTCCTAAATCTTTTAATAACATTTGATATCTTGTATCTGGTCTATCAGTACCGTAATTATCCATTGCTGCTTTCCATGACATTCTTGGAAAAGCATTATCAAAATCAATATTTAATACTTCTTTCCATATTTTTTTTATAAGACTTTCATTAAAAGAGATTATTTCTTCTTCACTAATAAAGCTCATTTCAATATCTAATTGCGTAAACTCTGGCTGTCTATCTGCTCTTAAGTCTTCATCACGGAAACATTTTGCGATTTGATAATACTTATCTAAGCCTCCCACCATTAAAAGTTGTTTAAATAATTGTGGGGATTGAGGTAGAGCAAAAAATTCTCCATTCGAAAGACGAGCAGGAACAAGAAAATCGCGAGCGCCTTCTGGAGTTGATTTTGTAAGTAATGGAGTCTCTACTTCTGTAAATCCAAAATTATCAAGAAATTCTCTAGCAATTTTAATAATTTTATGTCTTGTTTTTAAATTTTCTAGTAATTTACCTCTTCTTAAATCAAGGTATCTATATTTTAATCTGAGTTCCTCTTTTGTATTTTCATAATCATGTATAGATACTGGAAAAGGTAGGTTTTTTTTAATTTGGTTGAGAATTTGCAAATCTTTAACTTTAAGCTCTAACTCTCCAGTACTTAAATTTTTATTTATTGAATCTTTTGGCCTTTCGTTAATAATTCCGCTAACCATTATTACTGTTTCATTTCTTAGAGTTTCTGCCTGTTTAAATAGATCTGCACCATCATCGGGGTTAATTGTTATTTGTAGGAATCCACTATGGTCTCTTAAATCAATAAAAATGACACCACCATGATCTCTTCTTCTATCTACCCATCCGCATAAATTAACTAATTTACCAATATCTGTATTATTGAGTTCTTCGCAAATTTTGTTTCTCATCTAAGTATGATTTATTTATCAATAACTTATAATAATTCTTTAAGGGTAAATTTAGTTAATAATTTTTTTTATAAAACGCTCTTTTTGTTATAACCCCTTTGAATTTTTTGCCTCTTATTAATATTTGAACTTCATTATTTATTAAGGCATGCGAAGTATCTATGTATGCAAAAGCTATAGCTTGTTGTTTAGTTGGAGACCAACTGCCGCTTGTTATACTCCCAATATTTTCTTCACCTTTAAGAACTGAGCAACCTTTTCTTCCTATTGCTTTACCCTCTATAGAGAGACCAACTAACTTTTTTTGAATACCTAATCTTGACTGTTCTTCAAGAAATCTCCTGCCAAAGAATTCGTGATTATTTTCTAGATGTACTAACCAGCCTAACCCTGCTTCATATGGAGAAGTTTCTTCATTTATGTCTTGACCATAAAGATGCATGCCTGCTTCAAGTCTAAGAGTATCTCTAGCTCCTAAACCACAAGGTGCAACATTTTTGGAAATTAAGAAATCCCATAAATTAATTGCTGCTTTTTTAGATAAAAGTATTTCTAGACCATTTTCCCCTGTATATCCTGTCTTTGAAAAGAAAATTTTTTCTTTAGGCGAAATATGTTCAAAAATTTTATATTCGCATCCAAAGTTAGGGATATGTGAGATCGAAGATTCAATCCATTCTTCAAATAAATCGAATGAGTTTTTTCCCTGTAGTGCTAAAAGTACTTTGTCTTTTTTAAAGTTTGTTATCGAAATTTCATATTGATTTAAATTATTTTTTATCCACTGAAAATCTTCTTCATATCTACTTGCATTAACTATTAATAATAATTCTGATATGTCATTTTCTTGTATGCCAAGGTCATAAATTATTAAGTCATCTATTATTCCTCCTTTATCGTTGAGCATTACTGTATAAAGCCCTTGACCTTCAGAAAATGAATATAAATTAGTAGGAAAAAGTTTTTGAATATAATCCTTTGGATTGATTCCCTTGATAGAAATCACCCCCATGTGAGAAATATCAAATAATCCTGCTGATGATCTAACTGATTCATGCTCTTTAATTAATCCTGAAAATGATATGGGCATTTCCCAACCTGCAAAATCCACTAATTTTGCATTGGCTTCAACATATTTTGAATAAAGAGGACTTTTTAGCAAATCCATGAAATATTTAGTTTGTATTTAGTATTTTTACACTGTAGTTTAGAAATTTTTTATTGCATATTTTCTAATGACAAAATTAAGCTTCTAAGTACTTTGGCTGCAACTATGCTACTTACTCCGCTTTTATCAATTTCTGGAGATAATTCCACAATGTCTGAAGCCACAATTCTAAAGTCTTTTAAAGTTTTCAGTATTTCTTCAAAATCATTCCAAAAAAATCCTCCCGGTTCTGGAGTGCCCGTCCCTGCTAATAAACTGGGATCAAACCAATCTAAATCTATTGTTAAATAGATTGGAGACTTAGCGAACGGTAGAAGAGCTTGTTTTAACTCATGTGCATTTCCGCCTGGACAAAAGTTAACTAATTGGTTGTTGTTATGCATAATTTCAAATTCTTCCTTAGTCCCACTTCTAATTCCTACTTGTAAAATTTTCTTTTCTGGTAGCACTTCTAAGCATCTTTTCATAGTACAAGCATGACTATGTTCATTTCCTATATATGATTCTCTTAAATCTGCATGAGCATCAAGTTGAACCAATATCAAATCTGGATATTTTTTTACTAATGCTTCAATAGCACCTCTTGTAATAGAGTGTTCGCCTCCAAGCATAATAGGACTAAGACGTTTATTAATTAAATAATTTGTTGCTGATTTAACCGATTCAATAACCGACTTTGAGTCATTTTTATCAATTAGTATTGATCCAAAATCAACATAAATAATATCCTCTAAGTCTTTTTTTATTTTTGGACAATATGTTTCTAAACAAGAACTGACTTGTCTTATTGCTTCTGGACCAAATCTTGCTCCTGGTTTAAAGGAACATGTCCCGTCATAATTAACTCCAAATATACCAATTGAGCAATTCTCGGGACTTCTTTTTGCTCCCATATAAATTGCATTTTCGTTATCAAATAAATTTTTTGTCATCTTATTAATCTAGTTCTTTTACAATTTTATTTGGCATCATTTTGAATGCTGCATTTTGAAAATTTAAATTCCAAATTTCACATCCTTTTTCTATTTTTAGGACTTCATCACAATTTTGCTTTGATAAATTTAGATCTTCTGAAGAAGCGAATGTCCAACTCCAAATCCCGCTTGGATATATAGGCACAAAGGAATACATAGTTTTAGAAACTTTAAATATATTTTTTAGGGTTTTCAAAATATTTATGTGAATATTTTTGAAGGATTCAGGAGATTCACTTTGCGTTGCTAATATCCCCTTTGGTGTAAGTATTCTTTTACATTCTTTATAAAAAGAATCTGAAAATAATAAATTTGAGAATTCTGAGGGATCTGAACAATCTATAAAAATAACGTCGTAAAAATTATCTCTTGTTTTTTTTACCCATTTAACACCATCATCAACATGTATTTCTAATCTTTTATCATTCCATGCTTCGCCTCCAATTTCTTTTAAAAATTTTTTAGATATTTTGATTACCTCTTCGTCAATTTCTACTAGATCAATTTTCGATATTTGAGAATATTTAACGCATTCTCTTGCTGTACCGCCGTCTCCTCCACCAATAATCAGTACATTAGATTTTTCGTCAATGCTACTTAATGCTGGATGCACAAGACACTCATGATAATATTTCTCGTCTTTTAGTGATGTCATCCAACAACCATCAAGCATTAAAGCTCTTCCATAGTATTCATTTTCAATAACAATAATTTCTTGATATTGTGATTTTTGTTTAATTAAAACATCTCCATTTAGACCGAATCTTGAGCCTTTATGATATTCATCTATCCATGCTGAAATATTAGTCATTTGCTTTTTAAGAATTTTTTCTTTTAAGTTTTCGCTTGGCTATTTGCCAAAGCCGTTGAAAGTCTTTAGGAGTTTGTTTTTTTATATTATCGCCTGCATGATGTTCAATGATTGAAAACCTGTCTAAAAATTTTTTATTAGTTTTTTGTAGAGCGGATTCAGGATTTATTTTTAAAAAGTTTGAGAGATTCATAAGTGTAAAGTAAATATCCCCAAATTCATTTTTTATTTCTGAATCATTATTGCTTTTAATTGCTTCCTTTAATTCATTAATCTCTTCTTCTAACTTTTCAAAAATCTGATCGGTACTCTCCCATTTAAAACCATATTCTTTAACAACATTTGTGATTTTATCTGTTCCAACCATTGGTGGTAAATTTTTGATTGTCATATTTAAATTTTTACTTATTGATGATTCCATATGAGGTGTTTCTTTTTCTGAATTTTTAATGTTTTCCCAAATTTGTTGCGATTTTTCAAGAGATACTTTTTCTTTTTTTTTAAAAATATATGGATGTCTATTAATAATTTTCTTGTTTAGATTTTTTATAACATCATTTAGTTCAAATTCTTTTTTTTCGTAACCGATTTCAGCATGAAGCATTACTTGTAATAAAAGATCTCCTAACTCTTCACATATGTTATCCGCCTTTTTTTCATATATCGCATCTATAAATTCATTACTTTCTTCATGTAAAAATGGGATCAACGATTTATGAGACTGTATTTTCTGCCAAGGGCATCCCCAAGTTTTATCTTTTAATGATTTGATATTAGATATTAAAATTTTAAAGTTTTCTAAAGTCTCTAAATAGGAATTTTTTTGTAAGTTATATCTATCGTTTGAGGACATAGGATATATTTTATTAATTTAATTTTGCCTCAATCATGAAATATTTAAATACTTAGTATAAATATTTCAACTTCATCTATTAGAATGATTTATTATGAGGGCGATTAGCTCAGCGGTAGAGCGCCTGCCTTACAAGCAGGATGTCCCTGGTTCGAACCCTGGATCGCCCATTTATTATTTTTCTAATGACTGAGATCGTCAATCTTTCAATCAGTCAAAGCGCTGCTTCAGAACTATCTAGGCAAGCTTCTTTTGGAGGTTCTCCAGGAGAAATGTCGATTGATTTGATAGAGGATAAAAATTGTTCCGAAGGATGGATGCATATTAAATTAAGGCCGGGTACTTGTAATGGATCCCCTATTTCAAGAACTGAAGGAGTCACTTTATACGCGGATGTAAAAAAGTTTAATTTACTTAAAGATTTAAAATTAGATTATTACGGTGATTTGAGCGGTGGTGGATTTCTTATTTCAACACCAAAAAATGCAAAACGTTGTTCTTGCGGTTCTGGCTTCAAACTTTTGTAGAATGTATGTTTATTTTTTTGCAAACTAATATTATTTTCATTAATTGGCTGCTCTCGAGATAAAATAAACAAAAAGTTTATTGAAATAAAATTTGGACATGACAGAGATGAATGATCAATTATCTTTAGAGAATTATTCACCTTTTGAAGTAGAGAAAAAGTGGCAAGAAAAATGGGAAAGTCTAAAGGCGTTTAGTCCTAATCCTGAGGATGATGGGGAGCCTTTTTGTGTTGTTATTCCGCCACCAAATGTAACTGGGTCTTTGCATATGGGGCATGCATTTAATACGGCTTTAATAGATGTTGTAGTACGTTTTCAAAGACTTTTAGGTAAGAATGTTTTGTGCTTACCAGGAACTGATCATGCTTCAATAGCTGTTCAAACTATTCTTGAAAAACAATTAAAAATTGAAGGCAAAACAAGCGAGGATATTGGAAGAGATGAATTTCTTAAAAGAGCATGGAATTGGAAAGAACAAAGTGGTGGAAGAATAGTTTCTCAATTAAAAAGGATAGGATATTCAGTTGACTGGACTAGAGAAAGATTTACTCTAGATCAAAAATTAAATGAAGCAGTTATTGAGGCTTTTAATATTCTCTATAAAAAGAATTTAATTTATAGAGGCGAATATTTGGTTAATTGGTGTCCTGAATCTCAATCTGCCGTAAGTGATCTTGAAGTTGAAATGCAAGAAGTAAATGGTCATTTATGGCATTTTAAATACCCTTTAATTTCTGAAAGTGGTGAACACTTAGATAAGTACTTAGAAGTTGCAACAACAAGACCAGAAACTCTATTGGGTGATACTGCTGTGGCAGTTAATCCTGATGATGATAGATATAAAGAATTTATTGGTGTCAAAGTAAAAGTCCCTTTCGTTGATAGAGAAATACCTATTATCGCTGATTCACATGTTGATAAAGATTTTGGTACTGGTTGTGTAAAGGTTACTCCAGCCCATGATCCAAATGATTTTGCAATAGGAAAAAGGCATAATTTAAAACAGATTAATGTAATGAACAAAGATGGAACTTTAAATATTAATGCAGGTATTTTTCAAAATTTAGATAGATATGAGGCTAGAAAGAAAATTATTAAAGAATTGGATAATTTAGGTCTTTTGACAAAGATAGAGGATTATAAACATACTGTTCCTTTTTCTGATAGAGGTAAGGTTCCAATTGAACCTTTATTATCAACACAATGGTTTTTGAAAATGGATGATATATCACAAGGATGTCTTAATGAAATTGGTTCTAAAAAACCATCGTTTATTCCTCCACGCTGGGAGAAAGTTTATAAGGATTGGTTGGAGAATATTAATGATTGGTGTATTAGTCGTCAATTGTGGTGGGGACACCAAATACCAGCATGGTATGTTTTAGATGAAAATCAAGACTCAATAGAACAAAATACTCCATATATCGTTGCAAGAAATGAACAAGATGCCTTAATCGAAGCTAATAAAAAATTTGGATTAAATATTAAATTGGTTCGTGATAAGGATGTTTTGGATACATGGTTTTCAAGTGGTTTATGGCCTTTCTCAACCCTTGGTTGGCCAAATACAAATGATCCGGATTTTAAAAAATGGTATCCGAATAATGTTCTTGTTACTGGTTTCGATATTATTTTCTTCTGGGTGGCAAGAATGACCATGATGGGGAATACTTTTACAAATAATATTCCTTTTAAGGATGTTTATATTCATGGTCTAGTTCGAGATGAAAATAATAAAAAAATGAGTAAAAGTTCAGGTAATGGTATTGATCCAATACTACTAATTGATAAATATGGTTCTGATGCTCTACGATTTGCTTTAATTCGAGAAGTTGCAGGCGCTGGACAAGATATCCGGCTTGACTTTGATAGGAAAAAAGATACGTCTTCAACTGTTGAAGCTTCAAGAAATTTTGCGAATAAATTATGGAATGCAACTAAATTTGTGTTAATTAATAAAACTTCTAATGATAATTATTCTCTTATTGAGAGTGATGAAATTTCTTTAGAGTTATGTGATAAGTGGATTTTATCGAAATTGAATCAAGTAAATATAAAAGTCGCTGCTTTGTTGAAAGAATATAAATTGGGAGAATCTGCGAAACTTCTATATGAATTTACGTGGAATGATTTTTGTGACTGGTATGTAGAATTTGCTAAACAAAGGTTTAATAATAAACAGACTAATAATAGACAAATATCTGAAAAGGTTTTAATAAAAGTGCTCAATGATATTTTGGTGATGATTCATCCTTTTATGCCGCACATTACTGAAGAACTTTGGCATGTACTTCAACTTAAATCAGATAAAGAATTATTATCTCTTCAAAAATGGCCAACCCAAGAAAATAAATTTGTTGATAATAAGCTTGATAATTCCTTTCAACAACTCTTTGAAATTATTAGATTGATAAGAAATTTGAGAGCTGAATTAGGCCTCAAGCCATCAGAAAAAGTTCCTGTTTACTTGATTTCAGATAATGATGAATTGATTGATTTTCTAAAAATTTTAGTTGATGATATTCAAACCTTAACTAAATCTTCTGAAGTATTTATTTTTAAACCTAATGCTGTTGATAAAAAAGAGTTTGCTAAATCTTTTTCTGGGATAATTAGTGATTTAGAGGTTTACTTACCTTTTCAGGATTTTGTAAATATGGATGCATTAAAGGAAAGGTTAAACAAGGATTTAAAAAAGGTGACTATTGAGTTAGATAATTTAAATAAGAGATTATCTAACAAAAATTTCGTGGATAAGGCTCCAAAAGATATTGTTGATGAATGTAGATTTAAATTAAATGAGGGTTCGGTACAAATGGAGAGAATTACTAAAAAACTCGAACTTTTGAATTGAGAATGAACATATTTCTTGAAAATATTTATAATTTATCTTTTTTTTTTAATACTGGAATTGGGATATTTTCGTTTGTTTCTATTTATATTTTAATTGTTTTATTAATACTCCCAGCTTCTTGGTTATCTTTATTATCAGGTTTTTTATATGGCTCATATTTAGGATCAATTATCGTTTTTTTCTCCGCTTCCTTAGGAGCATCAGTTGCTTTTTTTGTATCAAAAAGTTTTTTTGCAAAAAAGCTAAAAAATCTTTTTAGTCGTTATCCAAAATTAAGTGTTATGGAAAAAGTAGTTGAAAAAGGCGGACTTAAATTAATTTTTTTAGCAAGATTATCTCCGATCTTTCCCTTCAGTATTCTTAATTATTTTTATGGTTTGAATAATGTTAAATTTCGAGATTTCGCTATTGGTCTTCTTGGAATAATTCCAGGAACTTTTCTTTATTGCTCAATAGGTAGTTTGGCAAAAAATATTCAGGAGCTAAAAAATGTCCAATCACCAAATAACTTATATATAACTATCATTGGAATTATTTCAACTTTTTTAGTTGTATATTTCTCAGCTAAATATTCCAGGGAATATTTTGAAAAATCCTAAGAATTTACTCTTTAATATTCCAATCTCTAATAGATGCAATTAAGATAAACCACAAAAGCCTAAATTTACCTAGTAGAGTTTTGTTGGCTTCTAATTCGATATATTTTGCTTGTCCACAAGGTGTTTTTATGAAGTTGAAAACTGTTTTCTTCGTCATAATTCTCTCTAAAAGTCCTGATAATTATTCTTACATTTTATAGCTAAGATTTTTAGTTTTTTTACTTAAAAACCACATTTTTCATTGACTACTTTTTAAATATAATTTTTTAAAATTTAGACTTTTTCTCCAGCTTTAAATCCTCTAAAGCATTTGAATCTCGGAAACCTCAGACTAAAAGCCACCCCATCCTTGGATTTAGTTTTAGCATCAGCTCTGATTTCTACAAGTTGACCAATAAGTTGATTCCGTTTTGACCAATATTCTTCACGTTGGATATCACTAAATCCGCTTCCACAACTAAGACTGTATTCATGCCCATCATCTTCACCTTCTACTAGTACAGCTCCTAGTCTACCTTTATTGCGACCTGTCCCTTCCTCAACAGATACAACTTTTAAGGTGACTTCAATGAAAGGTTTTGCTTTTAACCAACTGTGTGTTCTTTTACATTCATATATTGCATCAGGATCTTTAATCATTACCCCTTCATATCCACCCTCTACAGCAGATTTATTTAGCTCTACAAATCTTTTCTGTCCTTCAATGGTATCTAAATCTACATTTTCCCAGTCAAGTGTTTTTATATGTCTAAGAAGTAAAGAATGTTTTGCTACCCATTCTTTTACTAATAAACTTCTTGCTGTTTGACTTGTGTTCCATCGCCCTTTTTGGAAGTCTTCAAGGGGACATAAATCAAATAGATGTAGAACTGCGTCTTTTGTTTGTTTGCCATCTTTTCTATGTACCTGTTTCATTAAATCTTGAAAGTTAGCGCTCATCACTTCACCATCGAGTACTAAGTCATAAGGTGCTGGATCTTCTTTTAAGGCGTTTTCTATTTCTGAGATAATATGACCAAAATTATGGAATTGTTTCCCATTACGAGAAAACATTTCTACTTTATTTTGTCTAATAATAGTTAAGACGCGTACACCATCTAATTTGATTTCAATTTGCTTTTTCCCTATCATTTTTTTTTCATGATTTGCACTGTCATGAGCTAAAGGACAAGAAAAAATAGGAATAGCATATTTGGGAAATTTTTTTGCTATCTTGTTGATTGTTTTTTCAGATACACCACATCTAAGATCTTTAATTAAAACTCGTCTATAAAATCCATTCCACTCTTCTTTTGTTGCAGATTCCATAGCCGTAAGAATTGCATCGCGAGCAGCGTGACCAGTAAGTTCTCTTTGAATAAGCTTATTGGCTAATTTTCTAAAATCTTCCCATAAAAAATTTTGACTTTTTTCAGTCTCTTTCTCAGGGACAATTTTTACACCAAAAGTTACTAATGGATCAAGTGCCATACGTATACCCTCAAAAAAATCATCTAGACCATCTTCCATTGCTTCTGAAATGATTTTTTCTTTATCTAATCTACTTGGGTGTAATTCTAATTGATGTATTATTTCTTCTTTAAACAATTTTTTGCCTCACAAGAAATTATTAATTAACTTTAGCTATTCTGTCTATTTTCCAATCATTGTCAGTTTTTGCAAAAGTAAAATCTAATGGGAGTTCATCTTGTTTGTCTTCTGATTTTAGATTCAAAGTTATTATGATTTGATCTTCTTGGACTCTAGGTCTTCCTGATTTTAAATTTCTATATTTATTGAGGTTTAAACTAGCTAAAAATTTAAGAAAATCTTGTCGTTTTACATGCGTTTTATAAGTTTTTGTAGTCAAACCATAAGCTGCATCAATTCTGCCAGCAGCTATTTGATCGAAAAACTTTCTTACTAATGGATTAATTCCTCTGGCGCTTATAACTAATTTGACTGCATTAAAAGTCCAAAAAGAAACTAGTACAGCTCCACCAACTAATAATGCTTTAATTCCGATATCTTTAACTAGTGTTGCATCCATGTTGATTTGAGTTTTTTATTACTTTAAGAAAAGAAATCGTTTTTGATGGCTTTTTTTGTCAAAATAATACTAATTTTAATCCATAATGCCTGTAATTCCTCTTTTACCCTTATTTCATAGATTTAATAGCCAATATTTTGAAAATTCTTTAACGGTTAATAATCACCCTTTAGTAAAAGTTAGATGGAGTGATAATAGATTAAAAACTACTGCTGGTTTTTATAAAAGAAAACGCATTAATGGTTTTATAGATTCTGAAATTATCTTATCGAAACCTATTTTGAGTAAATTATCTACTAGTGAAATAAACAGTACTTTATGTCATGAAATGATTCATGCATGGGTAGATAGGATATTAAAAAAAAATGAGATACATGGTCCAAATTTCTTAGAAAAGATGAATGAAATTAATGATAAAGAGAAGAATTTTCAAATTTCTGTGAGGCACTCATTTCCTATTGAAAGGAGAGAATTAAAGTACATAGGAACTTGTCAAAATTGTGGTGAGAAATTTTTCTACAGGAAAAGGATAAAGAATATTGCTTGTAAAAAATGTTGTGTCAATTTCTTTAATGGATCATGGAATAAAAACTGTTTAATTTTGTTTGATTAAAAATATAAGATGTGTTTTT
>QCPX01000006.1:0-90452 GCA_003209675.1 Prochlorococcus sp. AG-442-N07
AATATTCATTTTAAAAGATGTAGATCCAAAAGACCCCACTGAAGAGCTGAGTTCCATATTGAGTAATTCTGAGGTAAATTTTGAAATAGAAAAGATTGAACGTATCTTAGATTCAAAAAATAAAAGTATGAATAAAAATTAATTAAAAATATTCAACAAAAAATGAAAATAACAACAAAAACTGAAGCATTAAATATTGTCGAGACCTCTTATTTAGCATCTCTTTCGTCTTTATTATGGGTTGCATTATATTATCTGCCAATTGGGGGAGCTTTATTAAGGTTGATTTTACCCCTCCCAATGATCTTGTTGCACTTGAGAAGGGGAAGTAAAATTGCATTGGAAGGACTTTTAATACAATTTCTACTTTTATTCATAATTATGGGTCCTGTCAGAGGAACTTTATTTTTATTTCCTTATGGGATTTTGGCTTTTTGGCTAGGTTGGTGTTGGTTTAAAGAAAAGAGTTGGAAACTTAGTTTAACTGGGGGTGTTGTTATTGGAACCCTTGGCTTTTTAATAAGAGTAATAGCATTATCTACTTTGGTTGGAGATAATCTTTGGGTGTTAATTACTAGAGCGAGTTATGGTCTAATAGAAAAGTTAATTGGATTATTTAATTTACCCTTATACCCCTCAATTTTGAGTATACAACTAGGTGCAATTTTATTAATAATTTTTCAAGAAATAGTATATGTTTTAACTGTACATGTAGTTGCCTATTATCTGTTTCCTAGATTTAAATTAACCATCCCAGATCCTCCAAGATTGTTGAATAGCTTAGTTGATTTTAATAATTAAAAAAATTAAGAATGTACATTACAGAATTAGGGATAAATTTTTTTGGAAATGAATCCAATAAAAAAAGACAACTCAATAAGATAGAAATACTGAAAAAGAATATTAAAAATTTAAAAATATTTCTTATAATTGCTGGCACTAACACATCACAAATTCCAGGAATTTCCGCAGCAGGTATTAATCCAAAATCGAGGAGAACAACTGCTCTCGCAGATGCTGAATTTTTACTTGAGGGTGCTTCAAAAGATCATAAATATAAATTGCCTCTTCTCAATGCAGGAGTAACTCCGGCCCTAATCAGTCATGTTTGTTCAAAGCTGATAAATACTTATCCAATTATTGTTCCTCTGGGAATAGGAGCAAAGCCTTATTTTAATCATTTGGTTGTAGAAGATATAAATTTGGGCCCATCAAATTGCCTTACTACTGGTAAATCGATGACTAAAGAGAGAGTTTTAAATCTCTATGAGAAAGGTCTTGCGATAGGAAAATCCTTGAAACAATCAGTTTTAATTTCTGAATCTGTACCGGGGGGCACCACAACTGCTCAGGCAGTAATGGAAGCTTTTGGTTTGCAGGTATCTAATTTAGTAGGGAGTAGTTTATTTAAAGCTCCAAGAGAACTAAGAAGACAGGTAATTAAAAGGGGACTTTTAAATGCGAATTTCAAGGCTGATTCTGACTCTTTTGATGTTGTCGCGGCAGTAGGTGATCCTTTCCAAGCTTTTTCAATGGGTCTATTAATTGGTGCCAGGTTAGCAAAACAACCTGTAATATTGTCTGGAGGAAGTCAGATGTTAGCAGTCATTTTGCTTGTATTAGAATTTTTAGGTGAAAAAAATAAAGATGAATTTATTGAAGATGTTTTTATTGCGACAACTGGGTGGCTTGTGAAAGATAATTCTCTAAATGATTTAGTAAATCTAATTAATGAAAAATATGATGTCAAATTATTAGGTTTAGCCAGTCCTTTAAATTTTAAATCTTCAAAATACAAAGAATTGAAGGATTATGAATTAGGTCATGTAAAAGAAGGTGTAGGTGCTGGTGGAATATCATTGCTTGCTTTCTTAGATGGATTTAAAAATGAAGAAATAGTTTCATTATGTCAACAAAATCTGGAAATGATGAAGGGCCTAGGTCAAATTTCTTTAGAGAAGGATTGCTGAATGTTTTCAAAATTTGCAACCAGAAGAGAATTTTTAAATTGTGGTAAGCTTTCGCTTTTATTTTTCTTAAACTCTTGCAGTAATCTACCTAATAAAGTAAAAATTGCATTACAAAATTCTTTTTATCCAGAATCTTTTAAAGATACGATTCCAAAAGATTGGAAGCAGGAAAAAATTAATTTTGAAAATATTCAGCTACAAAAAAATAGAAACACAATTTTTAATTCTGACTTTACTTTAATAAATGATGGATGGATTTCTAGTATAGATTTTGCAGAATTTGAAAAATTAAATCAATATGCACTGATCAAAAATTTGGATAAGAGATCGATAGATTTTTTGGAAAGTTTTAATCAAAATCAGAGAAATAAATTATTTCCTATTGGCGTGGTCCCTTATACGATTATCATTAAAAATAATAAAGAATTAATAACTTCAGCAAGAACATCTTGGGATTTTCTTCTTTCTGAAAAATTAACTGGGAAAATTATTTTTCCTCAAAGTCCCAGAATAATATTGTCAATTGCTCAAAAAATTAATTCATCTAATTCTTTAAAAAAACTCAAAAGCCAAGCTATGTTATTTGATGATAAAAATATGCTCAATTGGTTGATTAATTCTGATGCTATTGTCGCAATAGTTCCTTATAGTCTTTGTTCAAAATATTTAAAAATAGATCCAAGGCTTTCTTTAGTTTTCCCTAGCCAAGGCGTACCTTTGATGTGGCATTTTCTACTTAGTCGATCAAATCTAAATAATGCAATATTAATGAAATGGATTAAATCTTTAGAAAATAAATCAATAGTAGATAAATTAGTAAGCCAGGGTTGGTATCTTCCATTCAATAGTGATTATTTGCAAAGTAAATATAAAACTGAAATGCCCCCCATCTCAGGACCTTCTGAGAAATGTTGGGAAAATAGTTGGTCTTTCCCTGTCTTAACAAATGAACAAAAAATTAATCTTAAAAATATCTGGAATGAGTCTTTAACCCCATAATCTTTTTGTCGGAGTTTCAATTAATAAGTTATGAGTTTCCTTTAATAAATTTGGTATATCTAATTTACTAGGACATTTAGGAACACATTTATTACATTCTTGACAAAATGAGGAATTTTTTTCTTCCCACCAGTGGCCAGCTTTTCCTATTAAATTGTATCTTTCTTTTGCAAATTCTAATTGGCCATAACCAACAGATATATTTCTTAAACGAAGTATTTCTGGAATAGGCACTTCATTTGGACATGGAAGACAAGATCTACATTGTTCACATTTGGTTGAGTTTAATCTTTCATTAGAAACTTCCTCAATTTTATTAAGGGCGCTTTTTTCAAGTTTTGTAAGCTTCTCAAATGAGTTTCTAAGTTTATGCGCAAATTCAAAATCTTTTTTGTTTGTCGCCCCCAAGGATAAAGTTGTAATGCCTTTTGCGAGAAGAAATCGATACGCTAATTCTAATGGATGAAAAGGCTTAGAGGCCTCTATCAAAATATCACTTGGAGAATACAATCTACCGCCTTTATCTGCAGGTGATATTGCTAAAACTCCCATACCTTTTTTTATAGCTTCCTCTGCTAAAGCAATCTTAGATTGATCTAAATAATGTAAATGAAGACTACAAAAAGTAAAAACTTCACAGTTAATTGCATCTTGAATTAGTGAATAACTTCCGTGAGAACTAAAACCGACTTGATCAACTAGTTCCTTCTCAAGTATCCAAGAAATGAATTTCTTACCCTCTCCAGAAAGAACCCAATCTAGATGTTGTTTTAAGTTGAGTCCGTGAATTGCAAGATTATTAATTTTCTCGCGATTTAAATTTTTAAGAGACTTTTTAAAATTATTTTTTAAAAAGTCAAAATCACCCTTTGGTAAAACTTTGGAAGTAATCACCCAATTTTTTTCTTTTATATTCTCTTCTATTGCTAATTTTTTTATTGAATTTCCAATAAGTGATTCAGCATCACCATAAGAGGGTGCTGTTTCTATGTGGTTAATTCCTACATAATATGCATTTTTTATTATGCTATACATTTTTTCGAGACTTTCAGTTGCTCGCATTGTCCCCAAAGTGAATAAGCTCACTTTCGCCCCTCTACCAAATGATCTTTTTTGTGAATTAATAATCATCTAAATATGATCAATTTCTTTTTATTTACTCTTTAATTTATTTATAGTTGAAAATCATTTAAAGTAAATTAAAGTAAATACAAAATTTTGCAAAAATATTTTTCTTAAATCTATGTTTACAGGAATAATTCAATCAATTGGAAAACTAAAACAAGAAAAAAATATTTTAGAAATTGAAATTCTAGATAATTTATTTGATATGGCAATAGGTGACAGCATAGCTGTTGATGGAATTTGTTTGACTGTTAAAGAGATTTTTCAAAATAAATTTACTGTTGATGTTAGTGAGGAAACCTTAAAAAAAACGACTTTAGGAGTAAAGTCAAACCTGAATCAGATTGTTAATTTGGAGCCTGCTCTTAGGGTGTCTGACCGTCTAGGAGGGCATATAGTCAGTGGACATGTTGATGGCCTTGGAACAGTCGAAAATATAGAAAAATTGGAGAAATCCTGGCTTTTATCTATAAAGTGGAAAAATAATAATTTTGCGAAATATGTAGTTAATAAAGGCAGTATTTGCGTAAATGGTATAAGTCTTACAATTGCAAAATATGAGCAGGAAGGAGAAATATTTACTATTGCGATAATTCCTCATACTTGGCATAACACAAATCTGAATAAATTAAATGTTGGTGACAGCGTAAACCTTGAGGCAGATGCACTAATTAAATATGTAGAGAAATTACTTAAATTTAATAAAAAAAGTAATCAAGATTCTTCAAATAATATTTCTTCGGAGTGGCTTAAAGAAAACGGTTGGTAAAATATATTTTTTAATTTAATGGAATTAGATAAATTGTTTTTGATTCTTTTTTAAGATCGATTTTAAATTCCTTACCAGGTTCTAGACCTAATTTTTTAGTGTAAGCGTGACCAATTAATAGGTTCCCATTGCCATGAACTTTAGTTTTGAATTCTGTCTGCCTGCCTCTTGAAGTTCTATTACCATTTTTCCCCTGACGACCATTTCCTATTTTGTAACCCTTAGCTTCGATAAGCGCCCTATAAAAACTTTTTCTTAAGATTCTTCCGCTAGGACCTACGTATCCACAACCTTTTGCTATCTCATCTTCAGATTTTCTACTTAATAATTTTGCTTTTTCAAGAAGTTCTTTTCCTTCTAGCATTATCTGACAAATTTCTAATTATATATTCTTGCTAAAAAGGAGAACTGTGACAATATAAGTTAATAAAAAATATATTTAATTTTTTTATTTAGTTTTTTATAAAAGATACAAAATAATAAATAAAATAACCCATATTCCATCTACAAAATGCCAGTACAATTCTACGGCTTCTAATGGGAACATATTTTGACTAGTTAATCTTCCGCCATTCGTTCTCGATTGCCAAGCAATAATTAAAATCATTAAAGTGCCTAAAGTGACATGTAATCCATGAAAACCAGTAAGAGCATAAAAAGTACTTGCAAATAAATTATCTGTTAATCCAAAAGGTAAATGAAAATATTCAAATAATTGACAAATTAAAAATATAATTCCAAGAAAAGCAGTAAAAAATAACCATTTTTGGGAATCAGAGTTTTTATCTTTTAAAAGTGCTTTACCTGCTTTATGGAAAGTTGCACTACTAACAAGTAATAAAATTGTATTGAGTGTAGGTATTGGTAGTTCTAATTCGTAAATAGCACCATCAGGTAATGGATTTACTGCTTTATAAGTTAAATAAGCAGCAAAGAATCCAGCAAAAGTCATTCCGTCCGCAATTAGGAAAGTTATAAGACCAAAAATTCTGAAGTCTTCATGTGTTTCATTAACTTCAGAATTATTTTTTTGAATTTCTTTTGAGCTATCTAGAGTTGTCATATGTTTTTATTTTTGTTCAGAAATTTCTTTACCATAACCATAAGGCTCTTCAACTAATGGAGCTTCTCCTTCCCAATTTTCAACTGGAGGTGGAGAAGATGTTAACCATTCAGGTGTAAGAGCATTCCAAGGGTTATCTCCAGCATTTTTTCCATTTCTCACGCTTAGGAATACGTTAATTAAAAAAGGAATTGTACTTATAGCCATTAAAAGAGCTCCAAGGCTACTAATTTGATTAACGAACTGGAATTGAGGATCATATTCTGCAACTCTTCTTGGCATTCCATTTAAACCAAGCCAATGTTGAGGAGCAAAGCACAAGTTAAATCCAATAAAAGTAATGATAAAGTGTAAAATTCCTAATTTTTCATTGAGCATTTTCCCAGTTACTTTAGGGAACCAATGATAAATTGAAGAGAAAATAATAAAAACAGTCCCTCCATAAACTATGTAATGAAAATGGGCTACAACGAAATAGGTATCATGTACGTGAATATCGAAAGGTACCTGTGCCAAAGCAACTCCTGTAATACCTCCAAAAACAAAATTTATAATAAATCCGCAAGAGAATAAAATTGCACTATTGATGGAAATTTTACCTCCCCATAATGTTGCAACCCAATTGAAAAATTTTATACCCGTCGGAACAGCAATAAATGCTGTGGCGATAGTAAAGAATAATCTCATCCAAGGGGGGGTTCCACTCGTAAACATGTGATGCGCCCAAACAACTAAACCTAAAACTACTATCCCCATTATTGAAAAAACCATTGTTGTATATCCAAAAAGTGGTTTTCTAGCATGTACAGGAAGTATTTCACTAACTAAACCAAAGGCAGGAAGGACCATAATGTATACAGCTGGATGAGAATAAAACCAAAATAAATGCTGATAAACTACGACATTGCCACCTAAAACAGGATTGAAAAAACCTGTATTAGCGATGATATCGAAGCTAAGTAGAATTAAAGTGCCTGCTAAAACAGGAGTTGACAAAACAACTAATAGACTTGTTCCTAGCATTGCCCAACAATACATTGGCAATTGCATAAGTTTTAATCCTGGCCTTCTTAATTTGATAATGGTCGCGATAAAGTTTATTCCACCAAATATAGAACTGCCTCCAAGTAATAGAACGCTCAGAATCCAAATAATTTGTCCTGATTGAGGAGTGGTTATGCTCAAAGGAGGATAAGCCGTCCATCCAGCCTGAGCAGCACCCTCAACAAAATAGCTTGCTACCAGCATCAAACCTGAAGGAGGAATTAACCAAAAAGCTACAGCATTCAATCTTGGGAATGCCATATCTCTAGCACCTACATAAAATGGAATTAAATAATTTCCAAAAGCACCGTTAACTACAGGCACTATCCATAGGAAAATCATTATTGTTCCATGTAGGGTTAAAACTTGGTTATATACATCTCTCGGCATAAAATCAGACATCGGACTAGCTAGTTCAATTCTTATGGCGCTAGCTAAGGTTCCTCCTATTAAATAGAAAAGAAAACCGCAGACTAAGTATTGAATCCCAATTACTTTATGATCAAGGCTAAAACTAAAGTATCTAAGCCAGCCTTTAGGTTGAAGACTTTCATTATTAGTCTTTTGTGGATCAATTGATATTGTCATAAATTTACCTCTGGTTTTTTATTTTTGTTAAACCATTCGTTGTAATCAGATTCTTCTTCAACAATTATGGAGGCTCTCATTCCTCCATGATATGGACCACATAATTCTGCGCAAATTATCGGATATTTTCCAACTTTTGTTGGAGTGAAATTTAGAATAGTCGGTTGTCCAGGAATAATATCCTGTTTAATTCTGAACTCTGGTACCCAAAAAGCATGAATCACATCTTTGGATTCCATTTTCATTGAAACTTTTTGATCAACAGGAACGTGTAGTTCTCCTGATATGAAATTGCCCTTGGGATAATTGAATAGAAATGCAAATTGCATAGCTGAAACTTCAATTGATAAATTATTTATTGCTATTTCATTATCAGAGGTTTGACTTATTCCAGCCCAAATTTTTTCAGTATTAGAACTCATCATTTCGTGGTTATGATTTAGTTCTTTCATCCCTCCCATTCGATCGTAGATGTTGTAGCTATATAAACCTATTAATAAAACAATTATTGAAGGGATAATTGTCCATACAATTTCTAAGCTTAAATTTCCCTCTAAAGCTATGCCATCGCCTATCTGATCATTTCTTTTTCTAAACTTAAATAAGCTATATATAACAGCTATTGTCATTCCTATAAAAATGATTAATCCAATGATGAAAAGAATTTTAAAGAGTTCATCGTAAATTGGTGCATTAATACTTGCTTCAGCTGGGAGCAAATTTACATTAAAACCAATCCAAAAAGATATAGCAAAAACGAGGGAAATAATTAGTATTAAATAAAAGTTTTTATTTAACAATTGATCTCTAAAAATTTTGTATTTATACCCTCAAGATATTCAATTTTTTTAATCCTGCATCCTTTGTTAAAAGAAAAACATTTAAATTCACAACTTCTTAAGATTTATGAAATAAAAGGCGTATTAATAGTAACTTTTTAGAATTAATTGTCAGGGAAAAAAGATTAAATTAGTAAATTATTTTTTAAATTAAACATATTAATTTTTAATTAATGTTTGGTTTTTAAATCTAATTTATTATGCAAAATAATAGGTTTTATCCATTTGATTAATAACCAATTATATAAATCAAAATATCTGACAATTTTTAAAAGGTTGGGAAGTCATAGTGTACTCGCACTCATAGCACTAATCGTAATTGGAGGTGCTACTAGAGTCATGGAGGCTGGACTTGCCTGTCCAGATTGGCCATTATGTTATGGATCTTTTTTGCCTTTTAATCATATGAACCTTAGAGTATTTCTAGAGTGGTTTCATCGTCTAGATGCTTTTCTGGTTGGAATATTAATTCTTCTTAAATTTGCCCTTTCAATTATTTGGAAAAATCAAATTCCAAATTGGTTACCTAAAACTTATTCATTATTACTTTTTCTCGTTATTGTCCAAGGATCATTTGGAGCTTTAACAGTAATAAACTTGCTTGATTCATATACTGTTACTGGCCATCTTTTAATAGCTTTTCTACTTCTCATCACAACAATTTCAATAAATCAAAATTTAGAAAATGAAGATATAGAAGAGCCATTAATTTGGTGGAGATTTTTATTGTTTTTTCCTCTTTTACTTACTCTTATTCAATCTTTTATTGGAGTAAGGCTTTCATCAACCTGGTCAGCACATATTTGTTTATCTTTTAATAAACAATGTCTAATTCTAAATACTCATAAATTATTTGCTTTCCCAATTGCTTTTTCAATTCTATTGATTATTGCTACTGCAATTTATAAGAGAAGTTTGCTTAATGAAAATTGGAAATATATCTCAGCACTTATTTTTCTATTGTTTTCCCAAATTGTTTTGGGTGTTTTAAGTCTTAAAACAAATTTGAATGAACCTATTTTTATTATCGGTCATCAACTTAACGCCTCTTTATTTATTGCGATATTAACAACATTAATTTTTAGAAATCCTTTTACCAAAAAAGGTCTAAACCACTCCCTAAATTCTCAAATGGTTGGTATCAATTCATGAACAGTAGTAACTTAGAAAACTTCAACTATAAATCTTCAATTAGGGATGAAGTTGTACCTTCAAGAAAAAAAATAACTTTGCCGCCTTGGCTTGAAGTAGCAAAACCCAGATTAATCCCACTTTTACTGGCAACAACTTTGGGAGGAATGGCTTTAACTGAAGAATGGCCTTTGTCTTCACCGAAACTTATCTGTACTTTAGGAGGCGGAGCTTTGGCAGCAGCAGCAGCAGGAGCTCTTAATTGCTTGTGGGAAATGGAATTAGACAAGAGGATGACAAGAACTAGCAAAAGAGCCTTGCCAGCTGGAAAGTTGTCATCTGAGACTGTATTTTTAGCTGCCGTATCATGTACTTTGGCAGCTTCTATGCTTTTAGTAAGTGGTGTAAATTATTTGGCTGCGGGATTAACTCTTCTAGGTTTATTTAGCTACGTAATTTTATATACAGTTATTTTGAAACCTCGTACGACAAAAAATATTGTTTTCGGAGGAGTTGCTGGTGCGATACCACCTTTAGTTGGAGCATCTGCTGCTACTGGGCATGTAGGTCTTAGTGGTTGGTGGTTGTTTGGTTTAGTAATGTTATGGACCCCAGCTCATTTTTGGGCACTTGCAATTTTGTTGAAGGATGATTACGCATCTGTTGGTATTCCTATGCTTCCTTCTGTTAAAGGATCTGTTTTTACTGCTAAAGCGATTTCTCGTTATGGATGGGCAACAATTTTAATGAGTATTATGGGAGTTTTTGCGTTACCTGAAGGGGGTCTTTTATACGGAATTATGTTATCGCCATTTAATGGAAGACTTTTGCAATTAATAAATGAATTAAAGAAATCTCCTGATGATCTTTCAAGAGCAAAGTCTCTCTTTAGGTGGTCTATTCTCTATATGTTTGGTATTTGTCTTTTGTTATTAATTTCCAGAACCCAACTATCTGTAGAATTTGAGCAGCAATCTATGCAAATATTTTTATCAATAGTATCCCTGCTTAGTAATTAAATTAGATGTAAAATGTTTTTTAAGTAAATTGTAAGTTTGATGGATTATATAAAAGTAAAAGGGCTTTCAAAATCTTATTCAGATATCAAGGCATTAAAAAATTTATCGATAGAAATTGAAGCTGGAACATTATTCGGAATACTAGGCCCAAATGGTGCTGGCAAATCAACATTAATAAAAATACTTGCTACTTTAATAGAGCCAGATAGTGGAGAAGTTTTTATAAATAATATTAATCTGATAAAAAATTCAAGGAAAATTAGAGAATTAATTGGTTATGTTGCCCAAGACATTGCACTTGATAAAATATTAACTGGACGAGAGCTTTTGGATTTTCAATCAGATTTATATCACATCAACAAAAATAAAAAATTTGAAAGGATAAATAAATTAATAGATCAATTAGAAATGAATGATTGGATTGATCGTAAGTGCGGAACTTATTCAGGGGGAATGAAAAGAAGAATAGATCTGGCAGCTGGACTTTTACATTTGCCCCAAGTATTAATTTTGGATGAACCTACAGTTGGTTTAGATATTGAAAGTAGAAACATTATATGGCAACTTTTGAAAGATTTGAGAAATAATGGAATGACCATTATTTTAAGTAGTCACTATCTTGATGAAATAGATAAATTGGCAGACAGATTAGTGATAATTGATGATGGAAGAGTTATAGCAAAAGGGACTCCTGCAGAGCTCAAAAATAAATTAGGAGGAGATAGAGTAACTTTGAAAGTAAGAGAATTTAGTAATCAGGAAGAAGCAAATAATATATCTAAAATTTTATCTTCAATAGATGGAATTAGTCAGATTATCATAAATGAGGCTCAAGGTTTCTCGATAAATTTCGTAGCAGATAAGCAAAAAGATTTACTTACGAAGCTAAAAGTGGAATTGGCTTTCTCAAAGTTTGAAATTTTTTCTCTTACCCAAAGTCAGCCAAGCTTGGATGATGTATATCTTCAGGCAACTGGAAAAACATTATTGGATGCTGAAATTTCTATGGCAGGGAAAAGAGACCTAAAAAAAGAATCAAAGCAATCCATGCGATAAAAAAACTTTTGGTTAATTAACTATAATGGATACTAATTACTGCTAATTATGGAATTACAACAATATAATTTATTTTTTTTATATCAAGAAACATTTGCCTTAACAAAGAGATTATTTATTCAATTAAAAAGAAGACCATCAACTCTTTTAGCAGGAATATTACAACCAATAATTTGGCTTTTTTTATTTGGGGCATTATTCTCTAAAGCTCCTGAAGGTTTTTTACCAGGTGTTGATTCTTATGGGAATTTTTTAGGAGCAGGACTTATTGTTTTTACTGCTTTTAGCGGAGCCCTAAACTCTGGTCTTCCTTTAATGTTTGATAGAGAGTTTGGATTTCTTAATAGATTACTTGTGGCTCCTTTAACCAGTAGATTATCCATAGTTTTATCTTCTTTTTTTTACATAACAATCTTAAGCTTTATTCAGAGTATTGTAATAATGATTGTTTCATACATTTTGGGTTATGGATGGCCCAACTTATATGGTTTAGGAGTTGTATTTACAACACTAATTTTATTAGTTCTTTTTGTGACATCAATAAGTTTATGTTTAGCGTTTGTTTTGCCGGGACATATTGAATTAATCGCTCTTATATTCGTAATAAATTTACCTCTTCTATTTGCGAGTACTGCTTTAGCTCCAATCTCTTTCATGCCAAATTGGCTGGGCTGGTTAGCTTCATTAAATCCATTAACTTTTGCTATTGAACCTATTAGGACTGCCTATACACAAACTATGGATTTAGAATTAGTGGCTTTATATGCCCCATATGGTGATTTAACTTGTAAGAGTTGTATCTCAATTTTATTTTCTTTAACAGTTTTTTCCTTGATTATTATAAGACCTCTGTTAAATAGAAAGTTAAATTAGAAATTTTATGCTTTTAAAAAATCATTTAATAGAAGTTTTTAAACAAGCCTCTTTAGAAAATAATTTTTTGCTTAAAGAAAATGTTGTTCTCAAGTGGGTCCATAGATTTGGGATTGATTCATTAAATGATTTATTAATCCATAGTTCACTACAAAAAGAAAATCAAGAACATATCTCTTTAATAGATGCAGTGCATGAAGAAAATCAAGAACAAATTAAGCTTGAATTATCAAAAACTTTTGAAAATATTGAAGAAACAAAAATGGCATCAAATGGCCTGGAAACTGCTAGAAGCAATGAAATATCTAGCAAAAATCAAAATTCTAATAAAATAAATCAATTTGCTGAAACCCCAAAATTGCCCCTACCTTATATCAAAAATTTAAGAAAGTGGATTAACAACGATAAAAAAGCTAGTTAGCTTTTACATCATACCCGGCATTCCCATGCCACCCATTCCTGGCATTCCCATGCCACCCATTCCTGGCATTCCCATGCCACCCATTCCTGGCATTCCCATGCCACCCATTCCTCCCATTGGATCTCCACCTGGTCCTCCAGGCGCTGCGGCTTCGGGCTGAGGAATGTCAGCCATTGCAACTTCTGTTGTTAGGAGCATAGCTGCAATAGATACTGAATCTTGAAGAGCTAACCTTATTACTTTGGTTGGATCTAATATTCCTGAATCTTTTAAATCCTCATATTGTCCTGAATTAGCATTAAAGCCTTTGTTGAGCCTTTGAATTTCAGCGACAACTACATCACCATTAAAACCAGCATTTTTTGCTATCTGTTTGGTAGGTTCCAAAAGGGCTTCTTTAACTATATTTATCCCTGTTCTTAAATCATCTGAAGATGTTTCACTTAAATTTAAAAGGTCATCAGATATTTCAATTAAAGTTTGACCTCCTCCAGAAACAACACCCTCTTCAATAGCGGCTTTCGTTGCATTAAGGGAATCTTCGATTCTTAACTTTTTATACTTCATCTCTGTCTCTGTAGCAGCTCCTACTTTGATAAGAGCAACTCCTCCGGCAAGTTTGGCTATCCTTTCATTTATTTTATCCTGATCATACTCAGATTCAGTTATATTAACTTCTCTCTTTAATTTTTCTACTCGCGCTTTAACTAAATCTTTAGTGTCTTCGAAGGCAACAATTGTAGTTTTATCCTTTGTGATTGTTATTTTTTTTGCCTTGCCTAAATCATTAATCGATACTTTATCAAGTTTCATCGATTTATCTTCGCTAATTAACTTAGCCCCTGTAAGAATTGCAATATCTTCAAGGGCAGCTTTTCTTCTCTCACCAAATAACGGAGCTCTTACGGAAGCTACATTTAAAACCCCACTATTCTTATTCAAAACAAGAGTGGTTAAAGCCTCTCCTTCGATATCTTCAGCAAGAATTAGAAAAGGAGAGCTTGACTTCTGAATTTCTTCAAGTATTGGAACTAGATCAACTAAAGTTGAGATTTTTTGATCAGTAATTAATATTTTAGGGTTTTCAAGTTCACAAACTTGTCTTTCTTGGTCTGTTACGAAATATGGAGAACTATAACCTCTATCAAAAGACATTCCTTCAGTTATATCTAATTCTGTTTCTAGTGATTGAGATTCTTCAACAGTTATTACACCATCTGAAGTAACAATATCCATTGCTTTCGAAATTATAGATCCAATTTCTTCATCACCTCCAGCACTAACTGTTGCAACTTTTTGGATATCAGAACCACTTAATGAAATACTTCTGGAACTTAATTTTTCTAAGACAAAAGCTAGGCCTGCCTCCATACCTTTTTTTAACTCCATAGGGTTGGCGCCAGAAGCAATATTTTTTAAACCCTCCTGAACCATCTTCTGAGCCAAAATGGTTGCTGTTGTTGTTCCATCACCAGCACTCTCTTTTGTCTTGGATGCAACTTGTTCTATTAATTTCGCACCTAAATTAGAAATAGGGTTTTCAATCTCGATCTCTTTAGCAACTGTAGATCCATCTCTTACTATATCTGGTGAACCAAATTTCTTTTCTATTACAACGTTTTTTGCCTTCGGCCCAATAGTAACCTTTACCGCATTAGCTACGAAATTCACACCTTTTTCTAGCGCTTCTCTTGATTCATTAGAAAAACTTAACTGTTTAGCCATGTTACTCAATCTTTTTTCTTATTCTAATCTCCCATAGAATCATTTTTAAGGGATATTTAATTAAGTGGGGAAAGCCGAATTTCTTTTAAAAGGACATACAAATTAACTCAAATAAGAGTATCTTTAAGTTATGGAAGAAACAAATAATCTTATTTTTACTCTTACCGCAATCTTTGCGATTGCTATGACACTAATTTATTTTCCTTTAAGATTTTTCTTAACATTAACCGCTAGAAGTAGAAGACTAAAACTTTTACAAAAAATTAGAAGATTGAGAGATGAATTAGGCCAGCCTTATGAAAGTACTTAACTAAATACTCATCCCCCCGTCTATACTGATTGTTTGCCCTGTAATGTAACTTCCTGCATCACTTGAAACTAAGAATGAAACTAAGTTTGCAATTTGAGTACAACTTCCTAATTTCCCTAAAGGAATAACTTTTAGAATCTCTTCAGTATTAAGTTTTTCAGTCATCTCTGTTTCTATAAAACCTGGAGCTATTGCATTAACATTTATACCTCGTGAGGCAAATTCTTTAGCGCAAGTTTTGGTAAATCCAATAACTCCAGCTTTGGCTGCAGAATAATTTGCTTGTCCAGGATTACCAATTATGCCAACAACAGATGAAATATTTACGATGCTACCACTTCTTTTTTTCATCATAAATTTTGAAGCATATTTTGTACAAAGAAAAACTCCTTTTAAGTTTGTATTTAGTACGTCATCCCATTGTTCCGATTTCATTCTCATCAATAGTCCATCTCTAGTAATTCCAGCATTGTTAATGAGGATATCAATGGTGCCATTTATTTTGATTATTTCTTCAAAAGCCGAACTAACAGAATCCTCTTTTGAAACATCAAATTTTAATTTATGAGCTTTACCTCCTGAATTTTTTATTAAATTTACAACTTCTTCAGCTTTTTCATCAGAAGAAGAGTAATTAATAAAAACTTCTGCTCCCAAGCGGCTTAGTTCTAAAGCAATTTCTTTACCAATTCCTCTGCTAGCTCCAGTGATTAAAGCAATTTTGCCTGATAATGAGTCTTTATTTGACATTATGAAATTTTTATAATTTTCAATCGTAGTACTATTTGTGTAAAGATATTGCTTTTATTTATAATTGTCTAGAAAATATTAAGTCGTTCTATTGTGCACTTTTTAATACCAGCTGCAGGGAGCGGTAGCAGAATGAAAGCTGGAAAAAATAAATTACTTATTGATTTAGAGGGAGAGTCTTTGATTTATTGGACACTTAAATCTGTATTCTCTGCAAGCTCAACAAATTGGGTTGGAATAATTGGGCAACCGAAAGATAAAAACTTATTATTAAATTCAGCTAAGGATTTTGCTCATAAAGTTCATTGGATTAATGGTGGTGACACCAGACAACAGTCAGTTTTTAATGGTTTAGAAGCGTTACCAAAAGATGCTGAAAAAGTTTTAATACATGATGGCGCTAGATGTCTAATTAATCCTGAATTGATAGATCTTTGTGCCAAGCAATTAGATGAAAATGAAGCTGTAATTTTGGCTACGAAGGTAACAGACACAATAAAGATTGTTGATAATGAAGGTTTTATTAAAGAAACACCAGATAGAAATTATTTATGGGCAGCGCAAACTCCTCAGGGCTTTTTAGTAGATAGATTAAAAAAAGCTCATAAGATGGCAATTGATAAAAACTGGAAAGTCACAGATGATGCTTCTCTATTCGAAAAGCTTAATTGGAAAGTGAAGATTATTGAAGGAACTTATTCAAATATAAAAATTACATCCCCTATAGATTTGAAAATAGCAAAACTTTTTGTGAAGAACTCCTAGTTAAAAAGGTTTATCGATACTAAGAATGCCGTTATCACCATTTAAGGTTGCTTCATACCCTAACGGGATGCATGCATTCCCTGATATGTGGCCTATTGGGAGGTCAAAAAGGATAGGAAAATCGAACTCTTGAAATCTTTCAATAATGCAGTTTTTTAGTAAATCTTTCCATTCAAGGTCGCAGGAACCATTAGAAAAACTTCCGAATCCAATACCCGCAATTTCAGAAATTGTTTTAGTCATCCTAAGGTAAGTCAACATGCGATCAATTTTATAAATATCTTCATTAATGTCTTCAAAAATTATTATTTTCCCTTTGCAATCTGGAAAGTGATTAGTACCAATTAAAAAAGTAGCAATAGTTAAGTTAGAAACTATTATCTCTCCTTTCGCTTTTCCGCCTCTTAAAGGGATTCCTATTATGTCCTCAACATGTCCCTCAAAAAGTAAATTTCTTAATCTCTCAAGACTCCACTCTGGTTCTTTGAAAAGGCTAGTAACCATGGGCCCATGGATAGAACCTATAAATCCTTGAGAATATTTAGATAGTAATAAAGAACATGTATCTGAGAATCCAAGCATTAAACCATGCTGCCAAGAAGGTTCTTTTTCTAAAAGTCTTGCTGACCCCCAACCTCCTTTTGCAAAAATGATTAGCTTACTATTTTGTGCTTTTTCAAGTTCTTCAAATCTAGTTAGATCATCGCCTGCAAAATAACCAAATTTTTTTGATAGAGAATTATTTTCATTAATTTCTAAACCCCAGTTTTTTAAGATTTCTATGCCTTTTTGAAAATTTTCGTCTTCATCAATAAAGGAGCTTGGAGCTAAAATATCTATTAAATCCCCTTTTTTTAATCTAAAAACCATATTTAAAATTTATGAGGCAATAATAATTCCTAATAAAATGACTCCTCCATAAATTGATTGATTTTTGAAGTGATTCCCAATATTTTTTATTGATTGCTTTTCCTCAGGAAATACTTTTAGTATATCTCTCTGCATTAAGATTGACGTTGCAAGCCAAATTGGCCAAAAAATAAAATCCATTTGATTAATAAATCCGCATAGTGCGAGAAAAAAAGAAGTTAAAAAATAGCAAATTTGAATGGTTATTCTTGTATTGTTCTGGAGGTTAACAGCGGAACTATTAATTCCAATTTTGATATCATATTTTTTATCTGCTAAAGCATAAATCGTGTCAAAGCCAAAAGTCCAAAAAATGGTAGCTAGCCAGCAAAATAATAAAACAATACTATTTAAATTGCCTTCATTTGCGGCCCAGGGAATTAAGACAGCAAAACCCCAGCATATGGATAAGATTAATTGAGGATATTTAAACCATCTTTTGGCAGAAGGATAAATTAAAATGATAGGTAAGGCTAAAAAAGCAAGTGAAATGGAAAGGATTCTTCCAGGCTGAGGTAGTGACAAAGTTAAAAAGAAGCTACATAAAATTAAAAAGAAAAGAATTGAATAAGCTGTTTTAAGACCGATTTTATTTGCAGCTAGAGGTCTATTTTTTGTCCTAACAACTCTTTGATCAATTTTTTTGTCCCAAATATCATTAACCACGCAGCCTAATCCACTTACTAGTAGTCCTCCCAGTATTATTCTTAGCAACATTAAAAATGATGGATTAGCATCTGGGGTTAAATATAAACTCCATCCAGCAGGAATAAGTAAGATCATTCTTCCAGTCGGCTTATTCCACCTCAATAATTCAAAAAAAGTATTTAATTTAATTTGTCGATTTTTATTTTGCATATGACCTATTGTATATTTCATAACTTTAAATAATCTTACTAGGATTAAATGATTTCTATTATTTAATAATCAATGTTGGGTATATTTATTAATGGATTAAAGATATCTTCGTCTTATAAAAAGAAATGATAGTGAAACAAGATTTAAGATATTTTCAAGAAAAGCAAATTTTAGTAGCTTCTATAGATATTGGAACTAACTCTACACATCTCTTGGTAGCAGAAATTAATCTAGAATTAAAATCATTTTCAATAAAATTTACTGATAAATCAACCACTCGTCTTGGAGAAAGAGATGAGGAGGGTAATCTTACTGAAGAATCAATTCAAAGGGCATTAGTTACTCTTAAGCGATTTAAGGAATATTGTAAAAGTAATGGAGTAAAACAAATAGTAACAGCAGCAACAAGTGCAGTTAGGGAAGCTCCAAACGGTCAAGATTTTATTAGAAGAGTTCTTGATGAAACTGATATTCAAATAGAAATGATAAGTGGTTCTGAGGAAGCCAGATTAATTTACCTTGGTGTTCTTTCTGGGATGTCTATTGAAGATCAGTCTTTTGTAATCATAGATATTGGAGGAGGATCTACAGAATTAATACTTGCAGATAAAAAAGATGCTATAGCTCTTACCAGTTCGAGAATTGGTGCGGTAAGACTTAAAAATGATTTTTTAAATAAAGGGTCTTTAACTTCAGAAAGATCGAGTTTTTTAAAAACTTTTATTAAAGGATCTTTAGAACCATCTGTTCGGAAAATAAAAAGTAGATCTAAGGGAGATAAGCCTTTATCTATGATTGCAACCAGTGGCACTGCAACCTCATTAGGAAACTTGATTTCAGATGATTTGGGAGAATCTAAACAAAAGTTGCATGGTTATAAATTTAAAAGGGAAAATTTACAAAATGTATTGGAAAAACTAATTAAATTGCCAGTTTCGGAAATCAAGAAAATACCTTCATTAAGTGAGAGAAGAGCAGAAATAATTATTCCAGGAGCATTGATATTAAATACCGCAATGGAGATGTTGAACTTTGATGAATTAATAATAAGTGAGAGGGCGCTTCGAGAGGGTTTGGTTGTGGATTGGATGCTTCGTAAAGGGATAATTAAAAATGAGTTAAATATTCAAGGCAATATTAGAAAAACAACCATAGTTCATCAGGCCAGAAAGTTTGGAGTAGATAATACAAGAGCTGAGAAAGTTATTGATATTGCCTTTCAAATCTATGATCAGACTAAAAATATCTTTCATAGCGATAATGACCCTAAAGCTAAAGAACTTCTTTGGGCAGCTTCTAATCTTTATAATTGTGGGAAATATGTGAATGTTGGTTCATATCACAAACACTCTTGGTACTTAATAAAAAATTGTGAGTTGTTGGGATACTCTGAAGCAGAAACAAATATTATTGCTTCTATTGCTAGGTACCATAGAAAGACTCTACCCAAGAAAAGACATGAGTCTTGGCAAAATTTAATATCCAAAGAAGATAAAACATTAGTTCTTGAAATGTCATTAATCCTGAGACTAGCAGCAGCTCTTGATCAAAGACCTGACAAGGTGATCTCCTCAGTTCAAATAAAATTGCAGGAAAATAATCTTACATTTCAACTTTTACCTTTAGATAGAAACCATGATCTTCTTCTTGAAAAATGGAACTTAGGATTATGCCGTAATGTAATAAAAGAACTAAAGAATTTGGAATTAAAAGTTATTTAGTTTTTCTTAATAAGTTCTTGTTTTGGAGTTTGATTCCGAGAAGAATCTGAAAATAAATTGAAAATTAAGGACGAGGCGATTAGTCCGAGAAAGCCTGAAATTAAAATAAATGTTAGGAATCCTAGTGGGTTAAAATTCTTAGATTGCCTAGATTTATAATTTTTTTTGGAAACTTCTTCAACTATTTCTTCAATTTTCACTTCTTTCTTCTCTTTCTTGAATTCATTCATTAAAAATTCTGTATCAAGTTTTAGCTTCTGTGAAATCCGTCTAATCATTGCTTTGATAAATACTTTTTCAGGTAGTTTTTCTTCATTACCTTCCTCTATGGCTTCAAGTTGATGAGCTCCAATTTTTAAATCAGAAGCCAATTCTTCAATTGATTGATTTTTACTTAACCTAGCCTCTTTAATGAAATTTCCGATTCTCTTTAAAGAGGAATCTCCTCCTGTATTGTTGATTCCCGAAACAGATTTTATTTCTTTCAAAGCAAATAAACTTTTACTAATTATAGTAATTAATATTTTTCTATCAACTTTAAGATTATTTATTCCTAAAGAGATGCTTATAAGATGGGTTATAAAGATTAGATCTTTTTTGAGAATTACTAATTGCTGGGCTAATTATGTAAATGGTTGTTCTAATTAGTTTTTTCTCAATAGAAAAATTTTCCATATCTTTTAATTCTATTAATGATGTCCAACCATCATCCCAAGATACTCTAAATCCAACAATCACTTTAGTCTCTGGAGGGTAAAACTCTAGTAAAGTTTCTTGAGACCTTTTCACATGCCTAGCACTTAGATATAGACATATAGAGGAATTGTGTTTCGCAAGATCTTTCAGAGATTCTTTTTCAGGCATCCCTGTTCGACCTCCTGCTCTAGTTAAAATTATTGTTTGCGTTACATCAGGGATGGTTAACTCAGCTTCATGGTATGCTGCAGCAACTTGAAAAGCACTTACTCCAGGAACAACCTCAATTTCAATTTTTTCGTTTTTTAAAATTTCGATTTGCTCTCTAATTGCTCCAAAAAGGCAAGGGTCTCCATCATGCAACCTTACAACAGTTTTCCCTGCCTGAAATTTTTCTATCATAATTGAGGTGATTTGCTCTAAGTTAAGTGAACTTGTTTTTATTTTTTCAGCACCTTCTTTAGCAGAATCTAAAATCTTTTCAGGAATTAGAGAATCAGTCCAAATAATGACATCTGCAATTTTTATCTTTTTTAATGCTTTTAAAGTTAATAATTCTGGATCGCCTGGACCAACACCAATAAAGGATATTTTATTATCCATTCTTTCTATTTTTCCCACTATATGTTCTCAATCTTAAAAAAAATATTCCAATTAATCCAGAAGAAAATAGAAAAATACTTATAAATTGAGCCATTCTTATACCGCCATCACAGAAAGGTGGAAGTCCACCAATGCATAGTGGGTCAGTTCTTAAACCTTCAATCCAGAATCGTCCAAAGCTATAACTTATTAAATAAAGACAGCTAATAAAGCCAGGCCTGAAAAAATCTGTTTTATTTTGTTTATTAAAGGTAATAATAAGGACGATGAAAATCAAAAGATTCCACAATGACTCATAGAGAAATGTAGGATGAAAAAATTCGTAATTAATAAATTCTAAAGGCCTATTTTGGATAGGTATAAATAATTTCCAAGGCAAATTTGTAGGAACTCCAAAGGCTTCATTATTAAAAAAATTCCCCCACCTTCCTATTGCTTGTCCAAGAATAATCGAGGGTATTAATATATCTATAAAGGTTTTTAAATTAATTTTTTTCGACTTACAGAAATAGATAATAGATATTAACCCTCCAATTAGACCTCCATGGATTGCTATGCCTCCTTCCCAAACTGCAAGAAAAGAAGGTATTTGAATGATGTTATTGAATAGTTCAAAAGAAGTAAAAAAGTTCTCTCCGCTATATTGCCTCCACTCAAAAATTACGTAATAAACTCTAGCTCCAATTATTGAAGAGATTATTAATGATGGAAGTATTTCACTAATATACTCTGGGTTAATATTTCTTGCCTTTGCTAGTTTCTTAGAGATAAATAGGCCTATTAAAACTGAAACAGAAATAAGAAGTCCGTACCATCTAATAGTTATAAATCCTAAATTTAAAAAAGTTTCTCCTGGAGATTGTATAAAAGCTTGAAGTGTAAGCATTTAGAGAAAGTTAGATACCCTCTGCTGCTTGAACTTTTTCTACTTGTTTTTTCTTTAATACTAAAAGTATTTGTGTTAAGCCTACACCAATAAAGAATGCAATTAATCCAATAACTCTATAAGGGCTCTGAAGTACAACCTCAGCATCTAATTGCCCAAAGCCACCAACGTTGGGATCATTAGTAAGAGGGTCACCTACATTAATTTTGTCTTGCGCTTTTACGATAAGTTGAGGACCAACAGGCACTGCTTCAGTAGTTATTTCTCCATTATCGTTTTCTATATTGACTTGATAACTACCATCTTCAATTGTTTCTATTGAATTTATAGTTCCTGCGGTGGAAGAAGTGAATACTACATTATTGCTCTTGTCTCCAGTTGGATATACCTGACCTCTACCTCTATTGCCTCCAATATGTAAAGAGTATTTCCCATAGTGATATTCTTTATTAGTGGATGGGTCAGGGGAAAGTACAGGGAAAACGATTTCTTTATTGGTATCACCAGGTAAAGGTCCGACAATAATGATATTATCTTTCTCTTCACTGTAGTTTGTGAAATAAACCCCTTCTGTCTCCTCTTTTATTTCTTCAGTCCATCTTTCTTGTGGAGCAAGTTTAAAGCCATCTGGCAGCATTACAACCGCACCAACTTGTAATGGGACTTCCGAACCATCAGCCCCTATCTCTTTTAAATCATTTTTGTAGGGTATTTTGACTACAGCTTTGAAAACACTGTCTGCTCCAACAGATTGTGGAACCTCTGCAATTGTAGGCATCTGAGCTAGATGACAATTTGCACAGACTATCTTACCTGTGGCTTCTCTTGGGGATTCGTAGTTTTGCTGAGCCCAAAATGGATAAGCAAAACTGATCTCTGGATAAAATACAATGCTTGAAATGAAAAGCAGAGTACAGATAAATAAACTTGTTTTTTTCATGATTTGATTTTTAAGACCTTTCATTTTTTTTATGCCCACCATGGATTTTCATTAGTTCTAAAGTCAGTTTCTGACCATTGTTTGACGAGTACAGCATCATCTTCAATATCGACATGAGCTAGAGCTAAAGATAAAGGCGCAGGCCCTCTTACTACCTTCCCGTTAGTATCGTACTGACTGCCATGACAAGGACATATGAATTTATTAGCACCACTATCCCATGGGACAACACAACCTAAATGAGTACAAATTGCATTTAAACCAAATTCTCCTATTTCCCCACCCTCATTAACTATTAAATAAGTTGGATCTCCCTTTAGACCCTGAACTAGACTTCTGTCTCCTGCTTGATGGGTAGCTAACCAACCTGTCTTAGTTATTGGATTCCCTAATTCATCTTTAGCAGAAGTTCCACCTCCACCACCGCCTGCTCTTAAAGGCATGAAATAATTCGCTACAGGGTAAAGGGCTCCTAAAGCTACACCAGTTGCAGTACCAAATGTAAGAAGATTCATAAATTGCCTTCGACCCATAGAAGGGACATCATTGGAACTTAATTGAGTCATTCGCTACTTGGTTCTGTTATTTATTAGTTATTATGGATCAAATAGTTCAATTTCTGTTGCAAATAGATAGGACTTTTAATAATTTAAAGTAAAAGTTTAGGAAGTCTTAATTAATTAATTTAAATGAACCCATTGCTAGTAGATGAAGTTATACATTATTTGATTCATCGCTGGGGGAAACAATATGATTTTAGACTCTTTAGAAGAGGAAAATTCGTGTATTTTCAAATGATGTGGGGATTTCTTGGACAGGAATCATTCCCTTTAAGCGAAGATGAATATAAAAAATCGATAGCTGATAAAATCGAGATTTTAAATAGATGTGGATATTCAGAAGAAGTAAGGGAATGGCTAAAGAAAGTCAATGCTAAGCCAAGATTAGGTAGAGCTGTCAGCTTGCAATTAGATCTTAATGAGAAGATGAAAGAGTTTTTGACTTAAAATTTTCTGATAAGTAAGTTAATCCAGTACCCACAAAAAATAAAAACACAATCGATATAGATAGCAATGACATAGTCAATGGGTCTGTTGAAGGGGTAATCACTGCAGATAATATTGCAGAGGAAATTACAACTATCTTCCAATTCGAAATCATTTTTTCTGTTGTGATTATTCCAAGAGAACCAAGAATAAATTGTAATACTGGCAATTGAAAAGCTACTGCAGTGCTAGACATTAATAAGAGAACAAAATCAAAATATCTTTCTATAGACCAAGTTGGTTCAACAATATCAGCACCGAAACTAATGAAGAAATTTATTGCTGCAGGGACCAATATCCACCATGAAAAAATTAATCCTAAAAAAAATAGAAGACCTGAACCAAAAACTGCAGGCAAGATAAGGCTTTTTTCTTGTTTTGTTAAACCAGGAGAAATGAATAATATTATTTGATAAAAAATATAAGGCATAGAAACTATCAATCCGCTGTAACCCGCAACTTTAATAGCTACAAATAAAAACTCTCCTGGAGCAAGTTGTAGTAAATGAATATCTCCAGCTGGAATTTCTAAAAAAGATATTAATGGCTTTATGATGAGAAAACTAAAGAATATTGAAATAAGTATTGAGTAAATTGAATTTAGTATCCTTTGACGAAGCTCCTCTAAATGATCACTAAAAGTCATCGAATCTTGCAATTTTTTTTCACTTTGACTTGTAGCTCTCATTATTATTTGTTAAAAAATTATGTAAGAAAAAGGTTTAAAACTACTATTGTCAAAGTCCAATTTATTTTCGAAAAACTTAATTATTTGCTTAATTTAGGATTTGTTGGATCTGGTAATAAGAAAGGAGGGGCATCATTTAAAGATGATTCACCATAAGTTTCATATTCTCTATATCCACCCATTTTCCCATTTGTTTTCATTAAAGCGCTTACGAAGGCTAGTAGTAAGAAAACAGTAGGAGCTCCAATTATTAATGCAGCACCAAATAGATATCCAACAATAAATTCTGGAAAACTATGATTTCCTAAAAATTCATGAGTGCCCAAAAGAAAATCAAACATTTAGATTTAAAAATTTTTTTTTATTATAAACTAAATTACTGTTTTAAGATTTTTTTTAATGTAATCTTCTCCTCTTGTAGGATTTCCCCAAATAATTTCTCCATTCTTAAAGGAAACGCAACCCGGTCCTCCGTTTTTGATTTTTTGCAAATCTTTAATCTTTACTAAATTAATTGGAACTTTAATGTTTCTTTTTGCCTTACTAAATAAAGCAGCTAAATCTGCAGCTATTTGAAGATCTTGTTCAGATGCTACTTGAGATGAAGACTTCAAAACTACATGACTGCCTGGTGATTCCTGTGCATGAAACCATAAATCGCCTTTTTTTGACAACTTAAAGCTTATTAAATCATTTTGCCTCATATTTCGCCCTACCTGAAGCTTTAATCCTGTGGGAGTGTCAACTTGAATTGGTGAAGACTCTATCTCATATGTACTTTTCTGATCTTCTCTTTGCTTCTTGATATTGATATTAAACTCGTTACAAATTTCTTCCATAATTTCTTCTAGTAGTTTGATTCTCATAGAAAGTTTTTCATTATTTAAAGAATTTAAATTTTCTAGAAGCGTAGTGAATTCGTCTAATCTGTCTATATTTGTTTTGTAAATACTTAATCTTTCTTTTATTAATTCTCTAGATCTCTTTAGTTTTTTTGATTTTTTATATAGTTTTTGTCCCTTTATGATGTCTTGTTTTTTAATCTCATGTGAGGAGAATATAATATCAGCTTTTTCTTTAAATATTTCGTAGTTTTCTGATTTTGTCAGAAGATCGTATTGAATATTTAAATTCTTTTTCTCAGTATTGGTCTGTTTAAAAATTATCCCTTCAATTTTCTTTTCCAAAAATTCAAGTTTTTTTTGTTTCAGATAATAATCATAATAATTCTCTAAGCTTGTGCATAAATCTATTTTATTTTCGCAATTAATTTCCTTATCAAAAAACCAAACGCAATAAAAATCTTTGTTGAATGTAGAAAAGTTAAAGTTATTGTTTTTAAACCTGTTTATCCAAATCTTCCAATTTTTAAATATCTCCTTTAAGTCTGAGTTGCTAATGAAATCAATATTTTTTTCCATTATTTCTGAATTAACAGTTGCGCTAACAACTTCTAATTGTTTTGTGAGGATAGGGCTTACTCCTTGATAGGTATTTATTAAACAGTATTTCAAAGACTCAGGTACTATTGAAATTGAGTCTTTCCATGATTGAAAAGACTCATCTTCTCTAGGTTGTTTTTTGAGATTGACTGGAGGGCCAGAATAAATTGATCCTGTTGAAATTGTTCTAAAACTAGATTGACTCGATTTAATTTGTTTTCCAACGGCAATTATTTTATGTTTATTATCCAGATAAAAAATATTACTATGTTTTCCCATTAATTCAAAAATTAAATACTTATTAATTTCATCTCCAGGTTTTTTCGCAAAACTAAATTTTATAACTCTCTCGAAATCATCTTGATCAATCGAAATTAAAGCCATATACTTTAATCCGTATCTTATTTGTTTGGAAAGTGTGCTTTCTCTCCCAATCTTTTCTGGCTTATTTATCTTTAGTATTCTTGGAGAGGCTCCATTCCATGAAACTTCTAACCATGTTTGAGAATCAACTCCTCTGAAACATAATTGAATTGTATTAGGCTCTGGTTGTTGGGCAGTCTCAAACTTTGTAGGTAAGATGTTCTTTGTCAAATAATGCAAGACAGACCTAATAGATGTAATGTCCATTATCTGTGGGACACCTTTTTGCATTATTCTTTTTTAATTCACAAGATGTTTATTTTACTGTAAAAAATTTAATATGAAAAATCAAAAAAAACTTATTATCCTTACTGGACCCAGCGGGGTAGGTAAAGGAACAGTTGTTAAAGAAATATTAGGTAAAGAAAAAAATTTTTGGCTTTCAATATCTGCAACTACTAGAGAACCTAGAGAGGGAGAAAAGGACGGAGAAAATTACTACTTCTTAAATCAAGAAAAGTTTAAAGAAATGATTGAACAAAACCTGTTCCTTGAATGGGCTCAATTCGCCGGAAACTACTATGGTACGCCATTGTCTTCTGTTAATGAGAAAATAAAAAAGGGATTTACAGTACTACTTGAAATTGAAGTAGAGGGTGCAAGGCAAATAAAAAATAAGTTCCCTAATTCTCTGTCAATATTTTTACTTCCTCCGGATAAAGAAGAGTTAGAGAGAAGAATAAGAAATAGAGGTACAGAAAAAGAGGAGGCAATTAAAAAAAGACTCTCAAGGGCTAATTATGAGATTTCAGTATCAAATCAATTTGATTTTGCATTAACAAATCACAATGTTGATGAAACAGCAAAAAGAATAATCAAGTTAATAAGAACTTGATTATTCTCTATTTATCAACTCATTGGATGGAATAATAAATCTGGGAAAAACCTATTAAATTCAATAATTATTCCAGCTGTAAGGCTTAGCCAAATTGCTGCTACTACTGGAGCAGATCTGACAAATTTTGTGTTTAAAATTTTGAACATTTGTTTTATGAAAGTTTTTTAAAGGATGTTTAGCGAGGACCATTAAGTGTAATATTGTTATCTTTCTCTCTTAAATCTCCATTTCTACCTTGTTTATTAGCAAGAAGAGGCCATTGGGCGCCTTTAACAAGACATTTTCTTGCTAAGTCTAGGTCAATAATGATCTCAAGATCTGCTGGATTCTTAGTCTTTTTTGATTCAATGAGATACTCTCTTCCTGACCAACCTATAATTCCAGCAATGTAAATGAACAATACTCCGGGAATAAGTAAATCTCCTTCATGACCTCTATTTAAAAGGGCTCCCCATGGCTCAAGAGGAGGTCCAATTATTAAATGTGGAAGACCATCATCTCCGCATGATGCTTTTCCATATCTTTCAAATCTTGCGATGTCTTTTTGAGTAGTTGCAGAATTTGCTCTCTCAATGAATTTAGGATTTTCAGAGCATTTTGTGAGGGCTGAAGCAGTATACTCTGTGCTAGCTCTATCTGCATTTAGGGCAGGCCCATTTGCAGCTAAAGCAATTGGAGTAATTCCGAGGAACAGAAAAACTGAGGTTATGATTGAAAAAAAGAATTTCATAAGTTGCAATCTTTAATTCCTTATAATGTGATAAGTAAGAAATTAATATTAAAATAGAACAAGTTGAATCAAAAATGCATAAAGTTTTAGCTATTGAAACAAGTTGTGATGAGACATCTGTGTCAATAGTTTCTAATATTGGCGATACTTTCAGAATACATTCAAATATAATTGCCTCTCAAATTGAAGATCATTCAAAATGGGGAGGAGTTGTGCCTGAACTTGCAGCTAGAAAGCATTTAGAGTTATTACCTGTTGTTTTAGATAAGGCTTTAGAAGAATCAAAAATTAAAATTGAGGAAGTCGATTATATTGCGTCAACTGTAGCTCCTGGATTAGTTGGTTGTTTACGAGTGGGCTCTATAACTGCACGATCACTTTGCATGTTGCATTCAAAACCATTTTTAGGAATTCATCATTTGGAGGGGCATTTATCTTCAATTCTATTTTCAGAAAACTATCCAAAGAAATCTTTTCTTACATTACTTGTTAGCGGCGGGCATACTGAATTGATAAAGGTTGATGATAGTAGGGAGATGCAAAGACTCGGGAAAAGTTTTGATGATGCTGCTGGAGAAGCCTTTGATAAAGTTGGCAGACTATTAGGTCTCAGTTATCCAGGAGGACCAGCAATTGAAAAGATTGCTAAAAATGGGGACCCAACGAAATTTAATTTGCCAAAATGTAAGATCTCTGATAAAAAAGGTGGGTTTCTTAAATATGATTTCTCTTTTAGTGGTCTAAAAACTGCCGTATTAAGATTAGTTGAGAGAATAAATTTGGATGGGAATACCCTTCCAATTCCAGATATTGCTGCAAGTTTTGAGAGAGTAGTGGCAGAGGTCTTAGTAGAGAGAACAATAAAATGCGCAGAAGATCATAGCTTGGATAATGTAGTTGTGGTTGGGGGAGTCGCTGCTAACAATACATTAAGAAAAATGATGATCAGTGAAGCTAGTAAAAAATCTATTAAAGTTCATTTAGCTCCTCTTGATCTTTGTACAGATAATGCGGCAATGATTGGAGCGGCTGCGTTGTTCAGAATCAAATTTAAGGATCATTTAAGTTCCCTTAAATTAGGTGTCGCAGGAAGACTGTCAATTGAACAAGCAAATACCCTTTATGAAGAAAACCCTCCTTTCTAATTTCAATGAACAAACAACCTAAAATCGAGATTAAAGAGACAAAAAACTTCGTTGATAAAAAGGAACTGAATTTGTGGAAAAGAGGTTTTACCCCTCAAGCTGAAATATGGAATGGAAGGATGGCAACTGTTGGTATAGGAATTATTTTTTTAATTATTGCTTTAATAAGCCAGTTTTCTTAATAGAAATAAAATTAATTTTCTTAAAAGTATTTTTGAAAGATTTTTTAAAATTACTCTTATTCAGTCGATGAATTAAATTAAAAAGTATTGTATTTATTGGACTTGAGATAAGATTATTGATTTAATCAAAATAATGAATGTTTTTATTATTTATAATTTTATATGACGCCTGAAAGGCTTGGACTACTTTGGGGGATAACTGTATTTGCAGGTGCTTGCGCTCGATTATTTTCTTCTTTTACAGGATTCCCAAGTGTTGTTATTTTATTGCTTTCTGGATTATTAATTGGAAGATCAGGATTAGGACTTGTTGAGCCTTTAGATCTTGGGCAAGGACTTGAAACTATTGTGGGGCTTTTGGTCTGTTTGGTTCTTTTTGAAGGGGGATTAAATTTAAAACTGCCCGAGGGGAATATAAGAAATACTGTTTTAAAAATTTCATTGGTAAGACTTTTTATTTCATTATCAGCTGGAATTTTTATTGCACATTGGCTGGCTGGCCTCTCATGGCAAGTCGCAGGAATATATAGTGCCATAGTCCTAGCTACTGGACCAACAGTTGTCTCTCCATTAGTGGAACAAATAAAATTAGCTTCCCCACTCTCGGAAGTTTTAAAAGCTGAGGGGTTGTTGCTTGAACCAATTGGTGCAGTACTAGCATTACTTCTTTTAGAATTGACTCTAGGGGACCTTCGTGGAATTAACGATGTATTTATAGCATTAATGCAAAGATTAGGGGGAGGAGTTTTAATCGGATTAAGTGCAGGATGGTTACTATCAGAAATTTTAAAAAAAATAAAAAATGAAGCCTCATTTGGTATAGAGCTTCAAGTTACCCTTGGATTTATTTTCCTTGTGTATGGAATTTGCGAATACTTTTTACCAGAATCAGGCTTGCCGGCTTCAGTCGCTGCAGGTTTTATTGTAGGAAAAAGGGAAGTTATAGATAAGGAGAGATTAGATAATCTAATAGGCGAATTAGCTCAATTAGCGATAACAGTTCTTTTCCCTCTTTTGGCCGCTGACGTTTCTTGGGGTGAATTAAGTCCTCTTGGCTGGGGAGGGGTTGTTTGCGTTTTTATGTTGATGGTAATTGTGCGCCCTATCTCTATCTGGCTAGCAACAATTGGGAGAGAATTGAACTTAAAAGAAAAAATATTTTTAGCCTGGTTAGCCCCAAGAGGTATTGTTACTGCGGCTGTAGCTTCTCTTTTTTCTATCAGATTAGAGCAGGCTGGTATCCTTGGGGCTGGCCGTCTCCAAGGTTTAGTTTTTCTTACTATATTGATGACAGTGGGAATACAAGGACTTTCAGCTAAACCTTTGGTAAATAGACTTGAATTAGGCCAAAAAAATAATTTTAATTGATTAAAGACATCTTTCAATTCGAGTTCTATCAGTTTTACTCTCTGCGAAAAGCTCCCAACTTTGAGTTAAATCTGGCCCACTGAGAGATCCAAAAAAGGCTACCCTTAATGATTTCATTAATATCCCTTTTTTAATATTATGCTTTTTTGAGATTTCGTTAATTATTTCTTTGGCTTTCTCTTGATTTGGTTTTATAGTATTTTGCTCAATTAAATAATTTAAGATTAGTTTTAGAGATAATTTGCTATCACTGTTTTCCAGAAAATCTTGACCTTCTTTTTGAATTTTTGGTATTAAGAAAAATGGTTTTGATTGATCAATTGAATCTTTTAAAAGAGTCATAGAGTCTTTAATCAAAATTGCTAATTTATAAGCCCATTCTTGAGATGGCGGCTCCCAACCATTATCATCCCAGTATTTCCTCATGATCTCACTTAACTTTATTGATCCCATATTTTTAATATATTGAGAATTAATCCAGTTGAGTTTTTCCCAACTGAATTTGGCTCCAGCTTTATTTATTTCTGATAAGTCAAAAATTTTAGATATCTCTTCAAGTGAAAGTATTTCTCTGTCGGCAGATTTTGGAGACCAACCTAAAAAGGCCATATAGTTCGATAAGGCCTCCGGTAAATATCCCATTTCTCTAAATTCGTCGATTGAAGTAACACAATCTCTCTTAGATAATTTTTTCCCTTCGTTATTTAGTATTAAGGGTGTATGAGAAAAAGTTGGCAAATTAAAATTTAATGCTTCATAAATCAATATTTGTTTTGCAGTGTTCGAGATATGGTCTTCACCCCTTACAACGTGAGTAATATTCATGAAATTATCATCAACTACAACTGCAAGATTGTACAAAGGGTCACCAATCTCATATCCCTTAGCCCTTCTTGACAAAACTAAATCACCACCCAAATCCTTCCCTTGCCATTTGATTTCGCCTCTTATTTGATCTACCCATTTAATTTCAATTTTTTCATCAATCTTAAACCTTATTACTGAAGTCCGCCCTTGGGATATGAATGTTTCTATTTCTTCTTTTGAAAGATTTCTGTGTCTATTATCATGCTTTGGAGGTAATCCTTTCTTTTTTTGTTCTTCTCTTAATTCAGATATTTCATCTTCTGATGTAAAGCACCTATATGCAGCTCCACATTCCAATAGCTTTTTGATATAACTTTTGTGAATCGAAATTCGGTCACTTTGCTTTATAGGTTCTTCATCCCATTTAAGTCCAAGCCATTTCAAACCCTCTAATATATTTTTTGTATATTCAGATTTAGATCGAAGAAAATCTGTATCTTCTATTCTGATAAGAAATTTTCCACCTATTTTTTGTGCATACAACCAGTTGAATAGTGCTGTTCGCGCTGTTCCAATATGAAATAAACCCGTTGGACTCGGGGCTAGTCTTAAACGTTTTTCCAAATTTCTTTTAGAAAAAACGGGACCGACGGGATTCGAACCCGCAACTTCCGCCGTGACAGGGCGGTGCTCTAACCAGTTGAACTACGGTCCCAGAGTTTTGTTCTAAATTTTTTTAGAACTTCATTCTTAAAATTATCAGATCATAATACTTAATTTATGGGGTTGTAATAAAAAAAATTTATTAATTTGAGGATTTAAAGAAATAATTAGTTTTTCAACTGCCTTAGTATAAATAAATATTTATTTTTGAGGTCTAAAACCAGCAGGTTCTATCAACCTAACTTGATTGCCTCTAGCAGTAAATTCTCTGCCTTGGTCACTTTGTACGACAACTCTCCCACCAGACTTAACTCTGATAACTCTTGCACGAACCCATCCTAAAGCTGCTGATTCGAGGACTTTAACTACGTCCCCAGGTTGAAGATCTAACTCCATCTTATGAAAAAATGATTTACATAATGTTGATCAAACGCGTCGTGGAGGACTTGAACCCCCGACATCAGGTTTTGGAGACCTGCGTTCTACCAACTGAACTAACGACGCATTTAAATGATTATAAGCGTCTTTGTGACCAATAAGTTGATTAATTTACAACTTTATCGATCAAAGCGTTGTTTTACGCGAGTAGCTTTCCCTACTCTATCTCTTAGATAGAATAACTTAGCTCTTCTTACTTTACCTCTACGTTCAACTTTTAGAGAGGCAACCTGTGGACTATGTAGCATAAATACTCTTTCAACACCTATACCCTGAAAAATTCTTCTAACTGTAATAGTCTGGTTGATACCTCCATGCCTTTTTGCTATGACAACGCCTTCATAAGGTTGGACTCTTTCTTTATTACCTTCAGTAATTTTTACTCCAACTTTAACAGTGTCCCCAACATATATTTCAGGTAATTCTTTTTTTAATTGTTCATTCTCAAATTCCTTAATAAGATTGGATGCGCTTAAGGTTTGGGTATTCTCAGAAACCGTATTTTTTTCTTTTTGTTCAACTGCTACATCGACTGATGCGTCAGCTTTAATACCAGTTTCTAATTCCTTCTCTTGTTTCTCTTTGGCCATTTTTGTCTAAATTGTCCTACAAGTTCTATATCTTAACCTTTTGACTCGCCTTTAGTAACCTTTTTGGTAAATGAAATTGTTTTTGAAAACATTTGGAATCCTGTTACGAGCATCCATAAAACTCCAAGAGAATTCAATATTACGTATATAAGTTCTCCATTATCTCCAAGCCATTCGCCCTCATGGAGAGACATTAACCAATGAACTTGTTCTCTAGAGTAACCTAGTAAATCTTTTGAAACCCTATAAAGAAGACCAGTGATTGAAGATATAAATAATGGAAGAAAAACCCAGGGCGCCAAAGCCTTATGAAATTGCCTAGAATTAAATAAAGTTTTCATTTTTGTTTCTTTCCTATTGTTATTGATAGATTTAAAGTAGCCAAGACCATAAAGGCTATTTTGAAGATATTTACCTACTACTATTATTTATTCCAATGAGACATTTTGCAGATCTTTTGTTAAATAAAAATAATTCCAAAGCTAATGATCAAGTTCCTTTTATTCAGAGGAGAAGAGGAATCGAAATAAAGTCTTCACGGGAAATAAATTTGATGAAAAAATCTAGTAGAATTGTAGCAACTGTTTTGAGGGAAATTAATGACTTAATTAAACCTGGAATGAGTACAAAAGATTTAGATGATTTTGCAGAAAAGAGGATAAAAAGTTTTGGAGCTGTGCCAAGTTTCAAGGGCTACCATGGATTTCCTTCTAGTATTTGTTCTAGTATTAATAATGAGGTTGTCCACGGGATTCCAAGTAAAAATAAAATAATTAAAAATGGTGACTTGGTTAAAGTTGATACAGGGGCATATTTAGATGGTTTCCATGGAGATAGTTGTATATCAATTTGTGTAGGAGAAGTTACTCCAAAGGCACAAAAACTTAGCGACATAGCTTATAAAGCATTGTATGCGGGACTTTCGAAAATCAAGGCAGGGAATACACTTCTTGATGTGGCTGGGGAAATCGAAGATATTGTTGTAAAAAATGGCTTTAGTGTTGTAGAAGACTATACAGGTCATGGGGTTGGAAGAAATCTTCATGAGGAACCATCGGTATTTAATTTTCGGACCAGAGAATTGCCCAACGTCGTCCTTCGTGAAGGAATGACATTAGCGGTGGAACCTATTGTTAATGAAGGAACTAAATTTTGCAAAACGCTAAATGATAGATGGACCGTAATAACAAAAGATGGAAAACTATCGGCACAATGGGAGCATACAATAGTTGTTTTAAAAGATGGTATTGAAATATTGACAGATCGAGATTTCTAGAAACTAAGATTTGTACTTATAGATAATTTGGCAATATAAAAAATTAAAAAATTCTTTCAATGGGAAAAGTATATAGGTTAAAGGGTTTGGACTAATTATTACTAAATAATTTTTTGAATTGGCTAAATCATAAATTTTTTTAGAAACAAATTTGGGACTCATTATTCCGAGAGGGTTAAGTTCTGATTTAAAAGGCCCTAGGATGATTTTTTTTATTATTAATTTTTTCTTTGTATTTTTGTCTAGAAGATTTTTTTTGAAAGAAACTAATTGACCAATAAGGGATTTACTTATCTCATATGACGGATTTAGGGCGGGTAATATTTCTGCTTCAGATGTATTTATCCAAATCTCTTTTTTTATTAGTGAATCATTGCTTAGAGCAATATCTTCAAATAAATTTAAAAATTTGAATTTGCTTAATGCATTTATCTCTATTGAGTTTTCATAATTGGAATTTTCTCTACTCAAATCATAGATACCATGGTTCAAAATTAAAATGTCTATATTTTCTAATTGTTTTTTTAATGACGACTCCTTCCCACATTCCCATTTAATCCATTTATTTGGAGATTCAAGATTTATTTCATAATTAGTTTTACTATGTGTAAATCCAATCACTTTATATCCTTTTTGACGAAACAACTTTGTTAATTCTTTCCCTAGCGCACCTGAGGCTCCAGTTATCCCTATAGTTCTTTCGTTTTTGGGTGAATTTATCATTTTGCTTGATTTGTATGAGATACCAAAGAATTAAAATAAATTTACCAAAAAAAGATTATTTATTTTTTATTTGATTAAAACTCATAAATAAATATTTGTTTAGTTCCTAAAAAAATATTATCTTGAGCTTATTGATAATTAATTTTACTAATTATGAGCGATATATTATTAATTGGTTCATGTGAGCCATTTAGTGGTAAGTCTGCAATGGTTCTTGGGATAGCAAAAAAACTTTTACAGGAGAAAAAAAAAGTACGAATAGGTAAACCCCTAGCAACATGTATTGAACTTACTAATCTTCCTTCAATGTCTTATGAAGGATTAATAGATGATGATGTTAAGTTTATTGGATCTACATTAAATATTGAAGATGAGAATTTAATTTCTTCAGTAGGATTATTGGATAATATATCAGCTGAAAAAAGAATCTTTAATAAAGACTTACTCCCAGGAAAAGGTTTTGATCAAATTAAATGTTTGGTTAATGATGATTTTGAAGGACTTAATATTTTAGAGGCTGCTGGAAATCTTCATGAGGGTATGATTTATGGCTTAAGTCTTCCACAACTAGCTAGGGATTTAGATGCTGAAGTTTTAATTGTGAATTTATGGGAAGATTGTAAAAGCGTGGATACATTACTTGATGCGAAAAAACAATTAGGCGAGAAATTGGCTGGAGTTGTATTGAACGGAGTTTTGCCGCAAGAAATCGAAAAAGTTAAAAATGAAATAATACCTTCTCTTAAAGATCTGGATATTGAAGTGTTTGGTGTGATGCCTAAATCACCACTTCTTAGAAGTGTCACCGTCGGTGAGCTTGTAAGAAGACTAGATGCCCAAGTAATTTGTTGCCCTGAAAAAGATCAATTACTTGTTGAAACATTAAGTATTGGTGCCATGGGGGTAAATTCTGCAATGGAATTTTTCAGGAGAAGACGAAATATGGCTGTAGTTACTGGTGCTGATAGAACTGATATCCAACTTGCTGCTTTGGAGGCTTCGACTCAATGTCTAATTTTAACTGGTTTAGGAGATCCATTGTCACAATTGATTCATAGAGCGGAGGAATTGGAGGTGCCAATCTTAAAGGTGGAATTAGATACTCTTTCCTCCGTAGAAATTATTGAACAAGCTTTTGGTCATGTCAGAATACATGAATCAATTAAAGCTTCTTATGCTATTCAATTAGTTCAAGAGCATGTAAATCTAAAAAGAATTCTCGAAAAGATAGATTTTCCCTGCAATTTTTCAGATAAATGCTAATTTCAAATATAGGAACTATATTATTTTGAGTCGCTCTTTAGATCTTCCGACAACTGAAGGCGTTGATGCCTTAGCTCAAGAACTTGCAAAACTCCAAAATAATGGGAAAAGGAGAATTGCTTTTTTGGGCAGTAGACACGTACCAGTTGTCGATATACATTTAATTGAATTGATAGCGAGGTCGTTAGCAGAGGAAGGACATAATATCCTTACTTCTGGATCTCAAGGTGTCAATGCTGCTGTTATTCGAGCTGTCTTAGATATTAATCCATCATTATTAACTGTCTTATTACCACAAAGTCTTGATAGACAAATACCTGAAATCAAGGATCAACTTGAGAGGGTTATGCATCTGGTTGAAAAAAGTGAAAATGATGAATTACCTTTGCCTCTTGCAAGCAGTCTTTGTAATCAAGAAATTATTACTAGGTGTGATCAATTAATATGCTTTGCCTTTCACGATAGTGAAACTTTACTAAATAGTTGTAGGTGCGCTGAAGAAATGGGGAAAGTGGTTAGTTTGTTATTTTTCGATTAAATTAATCCATTTCTCATTATTAAAAGATGTTTTATGCTAGTAATATTCAGCGTTTAATAATTTACTATGGCAGAAAATTTTTCATTTGATGTGGTTTCTGATTTTGATAGACAAGAATTAGTCAACACTCTGGATCAAGTAAAAAGGGAAATTTCTCAGCGTTACGATCTGAAGGGCACAGACACCTCAGTTGAATTAGACAAAGAAAATATTTTTATAATAACCAATAGCGAACTAACCTTAAATGCTGTCAATGACATAATTAGACAAAAGGCAATAAAAAGAAACTTATCTCTAAAAATATTTGACTACGGTGAAATTGAGATTGTTAGTGGCAATAAAATTAAACAGACAATTTTGTTGAAACAAGGAATTAAACAAGAAATTGCAAAAAAAATCAGTAAAAATATCAGAGATCAAATAAAAAAAATTAATGTCAGTATCAATGGAGAAACACTAAGAGTTGCTAGTAAGAGCAAAAATGATCTTCAATTAGCAATTAAGCTTGTTAGTGAGTTGGAAGAGTCTTTGAACATTCCTCTAAAAGCTAATAACTTTAGATAAGATCTTAGTACGATAACTTTAAAATATGGAAGATAATTCAGAATCTCTCATTAAATCATTGATTAAAAAAGTAAAAGAATATCCTCGTTTTTCAAAAGAAGAAATAGAGAAATTTTGTTGGATGGCAGTACATGAGCATAAGCATGGTGTTTTACCCTCTGAATATGACATTAGAGAGATAGATGAGGAACTTTATCTGAAACTTTTGCAAGAATTTAAATCAAATATCTACTAATAAATATCTATATACAAATTTACAATTATTAAAAAATTATTTTAATTAAATGTCTTATTCATGCACTAATTAGTCTATTTAAATATGATTGTCTATAAAGATAAAATTTAATGTCAACATCCTTTAAAAATGTCACACCAACAGGCCCGGGTGGGACAGCAACATTATTGATTGTATTGTCTTTTACTGGCTTTCTTTTACTCACACAATCTTTATTTGTTGTACCTTCTGGACAAGTTGCAGTTGTTACAACACTTGGAAAAGTTAGTGGCCCTTCAAGGAGAGCTGGTTTAAACTTTAAACTTCCGTTTGTTCAGTCTGTATATCCATTTGATATAAAAACTCAAGTCCAACCTGAAAAATTTGAAACTTTAACTAAAGATCTTCAAGTTATTAGAGCTACCGCTACTGTTAAGTACTCAGTAAAACCTAACGAAGCAGGAAGGATTTTCGCAACAATTGCAAGCAGAAATAGCGATGTTTATCAGAAAATTGTTCAGCCATCTTTGCTAAAAGCTCTTAAATCAGTTTTTTCTCAGTATGAGCTAGAAACAATTGCTACTGAATTCGCAGTGATTTCTGAGAAAGTAGGAGATACTGTTGCACAAGAACTTAATTCATTCGATTACGTAGATGTTAAAAGTTTAGATCTTACTGGATTAGAGATCGCTGAAGAATATAGAGCTGCTATTGAACAAAAGCAAATAGCTGGTCAGCAATTACTTAGAGCAAAGACAGAAGTTGAAATTGCAGAACAAGAAGCACTTAGATATGAGACATTAAATAGAAGTCTCGACGATCAGGTACTTTTCAAATTATTTCTCGACAAATGGGATGGTAGTACACAAGTTGTTCCTGGCTTACCAGGTTCAGAAGGAGGTACTCCCCCAGTAATAGTTGGTGGTAGAAGATAATTATTTAGACTTTATGTTTATAAAGTTTTAATCATTTACTTATTTTTCTTTAAGGAGAAAAAGTAAATGATTATTTTTTAATTGCATTAAAAGATTCGTCAAAAGCTTCAATAGTTTTATCAATTTCTTCTTCGCTGTGAGCTAGTGATGTGAAACCAGCTTCGAAGGGGCTTGGCGCTAGGTAAATTCCTCGTCGTAACATTTCTCTATGCAACTTACCAAAAAGTTCCGCATCATTTGTTTTTGCTTCATCAAAGTTCCTAACTGGCCCATCGCATAAGAAAAATCCAAACATAGCGCTTACACTTCCTCCGTTAATAGCAATACCGTTATTTTCTGCAGACTGAATAATTCCTTCAATTAATCTAGAAGTTATTGAATCAAGTTTATCGTAGGTACCATCTTGTTTGAGCAGTTCAAGAGTTTTTATCCCAGCAGTCATTGCTAGTGGATTCCCGCTCAAAGTACCTGCTTGGTATACCGGCCCTGAAGGGGCTACCATTGACATTATTTCTTTCTTGCCTCCATAAGCTCCAACAGGCAGGCCTCCACCAATTACTTTCCCAAGGGTTGTTAAATCAGGAGTAACTCCAAACTTTTCTTGAGCTCCTCCATAACTTATTCTGAATCCAGTCATAACTTCGTCAAAAACTAATAAGGAACCATTCTCAGTGGTTAATTCCCTTAATCCCTCCAAGAATCCAGGTTCTGGAGTAATAAATCCAGCATTACCAACGATAGGCTCAAGAATAACCCCCGAAATGGCATCAGGATTTTCAGAAAATAATTTTTTTACTGCTTCAAGGTCATTGTAGGGAGCAGTAAGTGTGTTGGCAGTTGTTGTACGTGGAACACCTGGAGAGTCTGGCAAACCGAGAGTGGCTACACCTGATCCTGCTTTTACTAAAAACATATCTGCATGACCGTGATAGCAACCGTCAAATTTGATAACTTTATCTCTTCCAGTAAATGCTCGCATAAGTCTCAAAACAGCCATGCATGCTTCAGTTCCACTATTGACAAATCTAACCATTTCTACAGATGGGACTGCATCTATTACCATTTCAGCAAGTTGGTTCTCTAAAACGCATGGAGCACCAAAGCTAGTGCCTTTCTCTATTGCTTCCTGTAATGCCGTTGTAACTTCAGGGTGGGCATGTCCACATATAGCAGGTCCCCAGCTTCCTATGTAGTCAATATATCTATTTCCATCAATATCCCAAGCAAAAGGACCTTTGACTCTATCAAAAACAATTGGTTGGCCTCCTACAGACTTAAATGCTCTTACCGGAGAGCTTACTCCTCCTGGCATTAGTTGTTGGGCGTCAGAGAAAATTTCTTCTGATTTTGTGTAATTTAATATGTCAGTCACAATTTAGCTAAATGATGTTTTGAGAAAAATCTAGTCATGTTCTAAATTAGAAATAAGTAAAAATTTTGTCAATCAGATTGAAATTCTACATTATGATATTTTTATTGCGATAGTTTGGATTGTAAATTATTAATTTTAAAGAAATCATGACAGAAAACAATCTTACTTTAAATAACTCTTTATTAATAAGCGTTTTCAAGCATTAAAGAAATTCAATTTATTTTATTTATATTTCGAAGAAATTATCCTCCTCCTCAAAAAAATCTGCATTTATTTCGTTTAAGTTAAGATCTATCATTACTGGGGCATGATCACTTGGACGCAAATTACCTCTAGGGGAGCTGTCTATGACACAACTTTTTAGTTTTGATGACAGTTCTTTGCTGATATATATATGGTCTATTCTCCAACCTTTATTTAATTCAAATGCGTTATTACGGTAATCCCACCAACTCCAATGGCCAGTATTTTGTTCAAAAATCCTGAACGAATCTATTAATCTTTTTTTCAGAACATTATTTAGTGCATTTCTCTCTATCTCAGATGCCATTATTCCTCCTTCATATTTCTTTGGATCATGAATATCCAAGTTAGAAGGAGCAACATTAAAATCACCCATAAGACAAATTAACTCTCCTTTTTTTTCTCGATCATCCAAAAATGAGGATAAACAATTTAACCAATTAATTTTGTATTCAAACTTATTAGATTCTAGAGAAGATCCGTTTGGCACGTAAACATTTATAATTTTAATGCCGTTAATATCAGCAGAAATCAATCTTTTTTGATCTAGGAAAATTTCGATATTTTGATCAAAGTCGGTACAACCGTAAAATCCTTTTTTAACATTTTCTAGCTTTATTTTAGAAATAATAGCTACACCATTGTATGATTTTTGCCCGTAAACCTCTACTGAGTATCCTAACTTTTCAAAAGGTTCAATAGGGAAACTATCATCCATCACTTTTGTTTCCTGCAAACATAGAATATCTGGATTGGCTTTATTAATCCAATCTATTATTTGTGAAAGTCTGGTTCTTGTAGAGTTAACATTCCAAGTTGCTATTAACAAATTTCTACCATATTATGTAAAATTAAATTAGCAAAAATTTTTGGTGTTAAAGAATTTTGAAATTAAATAAAATAAAAAATTATTTTTGCAAAAGCCTGCCTAGAGTAACTACTTTTGCAATTTTTTTTACTTTATTAATTTCCTTGAAAGGTGATTACCTAAATGCTGAATATTTATTTGAAGAATTAGAAATTGATACCTCAACTAAAACAGAAGATGATAGTTCACTTCCAACTAATCCTTTTGAACTTGTGGAAATGATTCGGAGACAAAATAGTTTGAATGATGCGACTGATCCCTCTGATGCAATTGACGATGCGTTAAAGTCTTTTAATAGTTTGGAGGAAAATTGAGAAATTTAATACGATAAATTGTTATTTTCAAATTTTTAATATGTTAAAAAACCCTATCCCAAAAGTTACTAACCAACTACAGCATAGAGCAATCGGTATTGTTAATGGTAAATTTTCTCCCCTTAGTAGTGAGCAATTAAATAGAGGCTTTTTAATCGACAATAAAGACGAAAAAATTGAAACAGTAATACTAGGTAAAGCATTATCGCTTTTAAAAAAGCATATTGATTTAAAGAAAAGTTACTATTGGATTGTTTATCCAAAGAATAAAAATACTCAAAACTTGCATTTACAGGTTGCAGGCATCTGGGAGCCCTATCAACTGAATGATTTCCCTAATGATTCTTCAAAAACTAATTTCTCAAAATTATTAGAAGAATTAGATCTAAAGGACAATTATTTTTCTGTTAGAGGAGAATTAGTTTTTGTCAACACTCAAAAGAAAGAAATTGTTATTAAAATTTGCCCCGCTGTAAAGTCAAAAAAGTTAAAAAATAAAAATTTTAAATTAGTTATTAAAGGAGAGCTTTCTCTTGAACTTCTCCATAGCTTTGTAAGTTTAGATATCAATAGAGATGGCAATTCTTTGAAATTAATAAATTACGAAGTGATTGAAAAAAGTCTTTCTGAAAAAAACTAGAATGAAAGCCTGATATTCAACGCAATTTTACCAGTCAAGAAATCTTTGATTTATGGAAGATGTTTTAATTGAATGTTCTCCTGGTATCTCCGGAGATATGTTGTTAGGGGCTTTTTATGATTTAGGGGTGCCTAAAAAGGTCATTGAACAACCACTTATTGATCTTGGATTAAAGGATCTATATCAACTAAATTTTATAGAGTCAAAAAGTTGTTCAATCCGAGGAATAAAGACAAAGGTTGAGAATATTGATTGTAGTCCTATTAAAAGAACTTGGAAGAGTATTAAGGAACTAATTTTAAAAAGCTGCATAGAAGATAAATTAAAAAAAATAATTTATGGAGTATTTGAGTCTTTAGCAATTGCCGAAGGAAAAGTTCATGGCATTAAATCTGATGATGTTCATTTTCATGAAATTGGAGCTATTGATTCATTGGTGGATATTATTGGGGTATGTGCTGCATTGAATTACTTAAATCCCAAGAGGGTTTATTGTAATGAACCAACTTTGGGGAAAGGTTTTGTTCAGACTGAACATGGTAAATTATCTGTACCAGCTCCTGCTGTAATAGAGCTAGTAAGACAAAAAAATATCAAGGTCTTATCAGATTGGAACTCAATAGAGGGCGAACTCTCAACACCAACTGGTATTGCTTTACTTGCTAATCTAGTCGACTATCTAGAACCTCCTTCAAAATATTCTATAAGCTCTTATGGAGTAGGTATTGGAAGCCTTAATTTCCCATTCCCTAATTTGGTAAGAGTTTATAAAATTACTTCATTTAATAATTCTTCTATTAATAATAATGAACAAATTAGTCCAAAGCGTGAAGAGATAATTATTCAAGAAGCATGGATTGATGACCAAACACCCGAAGATATATCTAATTTTGTGGAGAAACTTAGAATCGAGGGAGCTTATGATGTTTCTTATCAAGCTATCAATATGAAAAAAAATAGAATTGGATTTTCTATTCAAGTAATCTTGCCCATAGAGAAAAAAGAATTTTTTAGGCGATTATGGTTTGATTATTCCAATACTATTGGAGTACGTGAGAGAACTCAGTCAAGGTGGACATTACTTAGACGCAGAGGAGAATGTTCAACGATTTTTGGAAATATAAAAGTTAAACAAACTTTGAAACCAGACGGGTCAATAATTATGAAACCTGAAAATGATGAGGTTTTAAGATTAAATTTAGAGCATAAAATATCAACTTACGAAATAAGAAAAATAATAAAAGAATCAAGTAAAAAATTTAAAGCACTTGAAAACTGGAAATGAGATTTAATATAAGTAATCAACCATATTTCAAATTCTTTAAAAAAATTAATTTAGGTGGTTTAAAGAGTATTTTCTTTATTTCAAGCTTGTTATATTTTTGCATCTATTTTTTTGATAATATTGATCAAATTTCTTTTAATATCAATTTAGAAAGAAATGGAATTAATCTATTTTTATCATTTTTATTTTGTGTTTTAAGTATTTACTTGAACGCTTATGCATGGAAATATATTGTTAAATGGTTCGGGAAAGAATTTAAAAGTAATAATTTAGTTTCTTTCTATGTTTTAACCAATATTCTTAAATATGTTCCTGGAGGGGTTTGGCATTTTGTTGAAAGATTTAATTTTATAAAAAAAATAAGTAATCCACAGATTGCTTTATATTCGACGCTTATAGAACCTTATTTTATGTTGAGTGGATCTTTTCTCTTGGCATCAATGGGATTAATTTTTTCACCACTTTATTTTTTTTTAATTTTTCCTTTATTATTCTTAAATAGAAAATTTATTTTTTTGATATTAAAAATATTAGGGTCTCTTAAGGGGAAAGTATTTGAGGTTTTGAGACTTCCAAATTCAAAGGGCCAATTTAAAGAGAGAATAAATATTGTTTCTTTTTTCCCTTCTAGAGCTTTATTTCTTGAAATTGGTTTTGTTTTATCAAAATTTTTTGGGTTTTATATTTGCTTAAATACTTTTTATACAAGTAATACCCTGAACATCATATTTTTATTAGTAACTTTTTCTTTGTCATGGTCCATTGGCTTGGTAGTCCCAGCAGCTCCAGGAGGAGTTGGCGTTTTTGAGGCTTGCCTCCTTTTATTTGTTGGCAAAAGTATTCCAGAAAATATAATTCTTATAAGTTTAGTTTATTTTAGGGTTATATCTACCTCGGCAGATTTGTTGTTAAGCTTACCTTTCTTAATAAGAAAAGTGTCTAAAAGAATTTAGTGTTTTTTCTCTAAACTTGGTATTAATGTCATTGATGCAATAAGGCCTAAAGTCATGATAAGAATTGCCGGTAATATTGCCTCTACCATTCTTTCATCTCCAGCATATTGATATATTCTCACAGATAATGTATCGAAATCGAATGGTCTTAAAATAAAGGTTATGGGTAATTCTTTTATCGTGTCAACAAAAACTAAAAGTGATCCTACGAATATTGGTCCTTGGAGAAGAGGAAGATGAATTCTTTTGATGATCCCCAGCCAATTCTCTCCTAGTCCAAGTGCTGCCTCATCAAGACTAGGAGAAATTCTCTCAAGACTTGAATCAATAGACCCCTTAGAGATAGTTAGAAATCGGACAAGATAACCCCAAATTAGTAAACAAATAGCAATAAAATTAAATTTTGAAGAAGAAATGCTTATTAAAGATAAAGCTAATACAGTACCTGGGATTGCGTAACCTATTCCCGCAAGATTTGTTATTAGTCCTAGTAAAAAGCTTTTATTTGGGCGTCTGACTAAAGAAATTATTAAGGAGAATAGCATAGCTATTAATGCAGTTAAAAGTCCTAGACTTATGGTCCTTAACGATAGGCTAAGTAATTCTATAGATAACCCTTTTTGAATTAGATCTATATTGAGTAGAACCCAAAAACATGGAATCCCGAAAGAGAAAATTGGAGGAAATAAAGATATGATGATTGCTAAAAAAGCTCTAGTTTTATTTAATTCCCATCCTTGAGAATCTTTTGATGCAGGATTTTCACTCCACCTCTTTGATTTTTTTCTTGATAACTTTTCGAAAATAATTAAAGTGAAAATGATTAATAAGGCTACCAAAGATAATCCAATAGCACTTTTTGGATTACCCTCAATTATCCAATTTTCAGCTATACCAGTAGAAATACTTGGGATGTTTAATAATGCAAATGTACCTAACTCATTCATTACTTCCATACACATTAAACTTATTCCTGTTATTAGTGCTGGTAACGCCATTGGGAAAGCGATTTTTAAAAAGCTGCTCCAAGGCCCTACTCCTAATCCTCTACTTGCATTGATTTGATTAACTCCAAATTTATTAAAACTTTCGTTAGCAAGAATGAATACATATGGATAAGTAGAAATTGAAAGTATTAATACCCCCCACCATAAACCAGTTACTTGATACCCAAAAATACTTCCTAAATCCTGCAAAATAGCTGTTATTAGATATGCTGGGGCAGCTAGTGGAACTAGTTGACAAATACGGAGAATTTTTCTGAACTTAAAATCACAATTTGACAGTAACCATCCATTCAAAGTTCCTAACCCACCCCCAAAAAAACTTGTAAGTATTAAAACTTTTAAAGTGCCTAATACCTCTTTCCCTCCAGCAATGCCTAATGAAAAATTTCCACTAATAATGTAATCAATTCCCTCTAGAAGAAAATTGGAAATTGGAATGATTACTAAGAGTGAAACAATAAACGAAGTGAAATAAAGAAAATTTAATTCTGTTAATGTTTTTTTAAGCCCTTTAATGCGTATTTTCAAAAATTAATTAAATCCTAATATGAACTCTAATCTGAATTAAATCTACATGATGAAAGTTGATTTTTAATAGTTTGGTGATCTAAGTTTTTCCCAATTAATACTATTTTGTTGGATTTTTCTTTTGTCCATTCCTCATCATCTAGAGAAAACCGCTTTCCAGATAGGTGAAAAATGTGTTTTCTTTCACTTTCCATAAACCATAATATTCCTTTTGCTCTAAATACATTTTGCGAGATTTGATTATCTAAGAAATATTGAAACTTCCTTAAAGAAAATGGTTCAAATGTCTCATACGAAACTGAGGTAAAACCCTCGATATTATTAATCAAATCGTGAGAATGGGAAGAGTGATCGTGAGAATGGGAAGAGTGATCGTGAGAATGGGAAGAGTGATCGTGAGAATGGGAAGAGTGATCGTGAGAATGGGAAGAGTGATCGTGAGAATGGGAAGAGTGATCGTGAGAATGGGAAGAGTGATCGTTTGAATTTTGTTCTAGATTTTTTTTATTTTTCTGGAATTCAAAAGTATCCGTTTCAAATAGACCAACGCTCATTATTGTATGTAATGAAACTTCACTATTAGTTGATCTCAAAATCCTTGGCTCTTTTTTTATTTTATTTATAAACTCCTCTATTTTCTTTAATTGTTTTTCATTTACTAAATCAGATTTATTTAGAAGAAGGATATCTCCGTATAAAATTTGAGAATAGGCGACACTTGTATTATTAATTTCAAAATCAAAATTTTCTCCATCAATGACGGTGATTATCGAATCTAATCTTACTTTTTCTCTAAGATCACCAGCCGCAAAAGTCATGGCTACTGGTAAAGGATCTGCTAATCCAGTTGTTTCAACAATCAAATAGTCTAATTTTTCAGCTCTTTCTAAAACTTTGGATACTGTATTTAATAATTCGCCATTGATAGAGCAACATATACATCCATTATTTAATTCGATCATATCTTCTGAGCCTTCTATTATTAAGTCATTATCTATTCCGATTTCTCCAAATTCGTTGACTAAAACAGCTGTTTTAATACCAACTTGATTTTTTAAAATATGATTTAGAAGTGTAGTTTTGCCAGAACCTAAAAATCCACTAATAATAGTAACTGGCAATAAATTTTTAGACATTTTGAATAGTTGAAAACAAGTTTATATTTTTATTGATCGAAAATTTTGTTGATTTCCGAAGCTAATGTTTGATCCAGATTCGAAATACCTCCTAGATCATGTGTATTTAATTTTATTATTACTTTTGCATAAACATTCTCCCAGTTAGGATGATGATTATATTTTTCACAGATTAAAGCAACCTTGGTCATAAAAGCAAAGGCTTCAATAAAATTAGCGAAGTTAAATTCTCTTTGGATTTGTTTAGATTTAATTTCCCATCCAGGTATTTTGACAACTAATTCATTCAATTCTTCATCTTGCAAAATGTAGGGTTCCATTAAATAAAAAATCTGACTTATTACATTATAAATATCTTACTTTTTATCACCAATTATATGTACATTAATTATTCTTTCCTTTTGATCAAATCGATGTTCCCATAAATAAACTGCTTGCCATGTGCCAAGCATAATTTTCCCGTCTTGAAAACTCAAAGATAAACAAGTGTTTGTTAGGGATGTTTTAATATGTGCTGGCATATCGTCAGCACCTTCTTGATAATGTTTATAGGATATTTCTTCTCTATTTTTTGATAAGGTTAAGTAGGAATCATAGGGAACTATCGATTGCATATACTTTTTTAGGTCCCTCAGTACATTAGGATCTGCGTTCTCATTAATAGTTAAACTGCAACTTGTATGAAGTGAAGTTAAATTTAAAATTCCGGAATGAAAATTATTTTTTTCAACACATAAATTTAAATCATATGTGATATCAATAAAACCCTCGCCATGAGTTTTGAATTTTAATTTTGAAAATATTTGTTCCATATAATTTAAAACTTAATTAATCAATATCCTATTATGGATAAAGATGCATGTTTTACTGCAGACATTAAAATTTTTATCTTAAGATAAATTTAATTTCCATTTAAATCTTTGGCTGAAACTCATTGGAATAATCTGGGTGCTTACCTTAAAGAAACACGAATATTAGGTTCAATCCAAAATACACTTTATTGGGATCAGAATACTGGAATGCCAAAGAAAGGTGCTTCTTGGAGGTCTGAACAACTTACTTATATTGCAAAAGTATTGCATGAAAGAAATTCTTCCGCAGAATTTTCTAATTTAATACAATCTGCTAAAAATGAACTAGCAGATATTGAACGAAATTTCGATAATCAACTTTTCATAAAAGATAAAGAAAGAAATATTAGTCTTTTATTAAAGGAATTTAATAGAGAAAGAAATTTAGATCCTAAATTAGTTGAGTCTTTAGCAAAGGCAAAATCTAAAGGATATGAAAGCTGGCAAGAAGCTAAGGAAAAATCAGATTTTAAAATTTTTCTTCCTTTCTTTGAAGAATTAGTTAAATTGCGGATTGAAGAGGCAAAACAAATATCAGATCAATATTCACCATGGGAAACTTTAGCCCAACCCTTTGAGCCTGAATTAACTTTAAAGTGGCTGAATAAAATGTTTCAGCCTTTGAAAGATACTCTCCCAGAGTTGATTAGAGGGATTAATAAATCTAAGAAATATCACTGGGATTTGAGCCCAGAATCTCAACATAATTTATGTTCTCAATTACTTGATGAGTTTGGGAGAGATAAAGATCTAGTTGTTGTTGGTAAATCTCCCCATCCTTTTTCGATTACATTAGGGCCTAATGATTACAGGATTACGACAAGAATTGTTGAAGGTGAACCATTATCAAGTTTTTTAGCAACTGCCCATGAGTGGGGTCATTCTATTTATGAGCAGGGTTTGCCATCTCAAAGTCATCAATGGTTTGCTTGGCCTTTAGGTCAAGCAACCTCTATGGGTATTCATGAAAGTCAATCTTTATTTTGGGAAAATAGAATAGTTAAATCCAAATCTTTTTCAAAAAGATTTTTTAACAAATTTGTTTCGGCTGGATGTTCTCTTAATAATTATTTAGAACTATGGAAATCTATTAATCATTTGGAAGCAGGATTAAATAGGGTTGAAGCGGATGAATTGACTTATGGCTTACACATATTAATAAGAACCGAACTTGAAATAGATTTAATTGAAAGAGGGTTACCTGCTGAAGATATTCCAACAGAATGGAATAAAAGATATGATGAACTCCTTGGAATTAGACCATCTAATGATTCAGAAGGTTGTCTTCAAGATGTTCATTGGAGTGAAGGGGCGTTTGGATATTTCCCCTCATATTTGTTAGGACATGTCATAAGTGCGCAAATATCTTCTCAAATGGAAAGAGACATAGGTTTGATTGACAACTTAATTGACAATGGTGAATATCAAAAGATCATCTTTTGGTTAAAAAATAATATACATAAATATGGCAGATCAGTTAATTGTATGGAGTTGGTAAGAGCTGTAACTAATGAAGAACTATCGCCAAACTATTTTATTAATCATTTAAGGTCTAAAATAAATGATTTTTGCTGAAACATTACTTTTAAAGAATTTGGTTAGGTGTGAGGATGTAAGATAAACAAAAATAATTTCTTGATGGCAAATCTAAATCAGCCCCCAAGCAGGGTTACCCCAAATTTATTGCACATACTAAATGCTTTCACTGACAGCTCAAATACAATAATAAACACTATTGTTGAATTGAACTCTAACACCATAAATAAATATGAATTAATTACAGAAACGGGCCATCTTAAACTTGATAGGGTAGGTTATTCATCACTTGCGTATCCTTTTGCTTATGGATGTATTCCAAGGACATGGGATGAAGATGGAGATCCGCTTGATGTAGAAATTGTTGGGGTAACAGAGCCATTGATACCAGGATCTATTGTGGAAGCAAGGATTATTGGGGTGATGAAATTTGATGATGGTGGAGAGGTCGATGATAAGGTAATAGCGGTTCTCGCAGACGATAAAAGAATTGATCATATCTCAAGTTATGAAGACCTTGGAGATCATTGGTTAAAAGAAACAAAGTATTATTGGGAGCACTACAAAGATCTAAAAAAACCAGGAACATGTACTGTCAATGGTTTTTTTGGGATAGAAGAAGCTGTTAAAGTGATTAAAGATTGTGAAGAGAGATACAAAAAAGAAATTGATCCTAAATTAGTAAATTAACTAATTTTATTTTTCTCTAAATTTTTCAAATATTTCGCTTAATATTTCTTCGGCACCTTGCTGCTTTAATTTTTTAGCTAGTTCTTTGCCTACTTCTTCGGGATCATTAATATTGCCAATATATTGATCTTTAATAAGCCTTTCTCCATCAAGAGATGCAACCATACCAGTAAGGCAAAGTTGTTCATTCTGAATTTTACTATTCACACCTATTGGGACTTGGCATCCACCTTCAAGCTCTCTTAAAAAAGCCCTTTCTGCTAGACATCTTTGACTGGTGGGTTTATCTTCTAATATATTTATAATTTCTAAAACTTTTTTATCATCAGATTTACATTCAATGCCTAGTGCTCCTTGGCCAACGGCATGAAGGGAGACTTCACTTGGGATGATCTGGTGAATTCTTGATTCAAAGCCTAATCTCTTTAAACCAGCGGCCGCAAGAATTATACAATCAAATTCTCCTGCATCTAATTTTTCAATTCTTGTAATAACATTTCCCCTGATATCTTTGAAAACAAGATGTGGGTACTTATTTCTTAATTGTGCAAGTCTTCTTAGGGAGCTTGTTCCAACAATCGAACCTTCAGGTAAGTTTTCTAATTTATAACAGTCATTTTTTTTGTTTACTACTAAAGCATCTGCAGGATCCTCCCTTTTTGTAATGCATCCTAATTTAAGGCCATTAGGCAAATTGGTCGGTAAATCTTTTAGAGAATGTACTGCTATATCTGCATGTCCTACAAGCATTTGTGCTTCAAGTTCTTTTGTAAATAAGCCTTTGTCGCCTATTTTTGCTAAGGCTACATCAAGGATTTTGTCACCTTGAGTTGCCATAGCTTCTATAGATACCTCTAAATTGGGAATATTCCTTTCTAGTTGATCTTTAACCCATAGAGTTTGAACCATTGCTAGCTTACTTCTTCTACTAGCTATTTTTAGCTTAAAATTAGTCATTAAATATTATTTTGAGTTTTAATTAAAAATTAAGTCGAATTTATTTTAAGCTATTATTTTGCCAGTTTTTAAAGCTAATTATTATACTTAACTTTTTTTATTTTATATATTCTTTTAAAACCCCATTTCGATTTGGGTGTCTAAGTTTTCTTAGAGCTTTTGCCTCTATTTGTCTAATTCTTTCTCTCGTCACATCAAAAATCTGGCCAATTTCTTCAAGAGTTTTCATTCTTCCATCATCAATTCCATATCTCAATCTGAGAACATCTCTTTCTCTTGGACTAAGAGTTGCTAATACTCCTTCCAAATCTTCCCTTAGTAAAGTTTTAGAAACATCTTGCTCTGGATTTTCTATATCAGCCTCTATAAAGTCTCCTAGTCTTGAGTCTTCTTCTTTCCCTATTGGAGTTTCTAAAGAAATAGGAAGTTGCGCACTTTTAGCTATAAATCTTAATTTTTCGATTGTCATTTCCATACTCTCAGCTATTTCTTCTTCACTAGGTTTCCTGCCAAATTCTTGGCTAAGAACTTTTGTTGTTTTTTTAATTCTGGATATTGTCTCGTATAAGTGAACTGGCAATCTGATAGTTCTACTTTGATCCGCAATTGCTCTTGTAATCGCTTGGCGAATCCACCAAGTTGCATATGTAGAGAACTTATAACCTTTTTCATGGTCGAATTTTTCCGCTGCCCTAATTAGACCCAAACTTCCTTCTTGGATTAAATCTTGAAATGATAAGCCTCTATTCATATATTTTTTAGCAATGGAAACAACTAATCTTAAATTTGATTGAACCATTTTTTCTTTAGCTCTCCGCCCTAAGAGAAGTCTTCTTCTGAATTTGGGAAGAGGCATATCTATTAACTCGGCCCATTCTCTTACAGAAGGGAAATGTCCTTTTTCTGACTCATATTGAGTTGCTAGCTCTTCTAATTGGAGTAAGTCAGCAATTTTTCTTGCAAGCTCAATTTCTTCATCTGGTCTTAAAAGTCTAATTCTTCCAATTTCTTGGAGATAAACTCTTATTGAATCTTCAGTGTAGATACCTTTTGGCCCAAGTTTTATATTCCCGAGCCCTTTATCTTCTTCTTCAGAATCACTAAATTCATTATTGTTATTTTCAATATTGCTTTCGTTTAACTCAGCAGATGTCTGTAAAGTTTGATTATTTTTATTACTATCTTCTTCAACTACTGTTTCTAAATTTGTATTAATTTTTTTATTGATCTTTTTTTTTGAACTAGGCTTGGAATTCTTTGATTCTGCTGCTACTGGACACATAATTGACTCCTTTCTACGGTGAATTTAACTAGATAAAATTTTATTTAGGGCTAATTTGAACATTTAGTAGTAAAGTCCCCTTAATGTTTAAAAAACTTTTTTACAGAATGAGAATAAGAAAAGTTTTCTAAATTGTTGAAAAATTTAAATAGTGCTATAGATTACCTAAAGTAAAAAGTCTTGGGATTTCTCAGACAGGCAGATCAGTTTTGAATTTTCAGTCAATGATCAGAGCTTCATGTCTCCCTTAAGAGCAGGATACTTACAATGTGCAAAAAACACTTTGTGGAATGTTCAACAATCCAATACTAAGAAAAAGTTTTGAAGCCGGCAAGTAATCAGTTATTAAATATCTCCTATAAATTGGAAATTTTGCTTGATATAGGTAGTAGTAATGATAGCTTTTATTATTTAGATGGAAATAATCTTGGAGCAGAAGTTGGAGATATTGTAAGTGTGAGACTAAGGGGGAGATTATTGAATGGGTTGGTGATCTCCAAAAAAGACTTTTCGACAATCAATAATGATGAATCAAATATTACTGGAGGAAAAAGCATAAGATATTTGTTTGTTGAAAGTATTTTGCAGAAAAAAATAATTGATGAATCTTGGAGTGAATTGATAGACTCCCTAGCCTCTTTTTATATGGTTAGTAATTTAAAAATGTTTAAAACTGCATTTCCTCCTGGCTGGATTGGTAAATATAAAAATTTCTCTAAAGGTTTAAAAGATCAAATATGGATTGAAACTAAAAAAGAGTTTGATATTAAGAAAAATGGATTAACCAAAAAAGAATTTTTTTTAATGGATACTTTATCTAAAAAAGGTAATTGGCAAAGTGAATTAATAAAGTCTGGTTTTAATTACACTCTAATCAACTCAATGGTCAGTAAAAATTACCTTGTTAAATCTAAAAGAAAAAAAAATATAAATAGTAAATTTAATTCCTTTGTAAAAGATCATATCGCAACGAAAAAACCAAATCTTACAAATGAGCAAAAAATTGCATTTCAAAAATTTCAAACAATGAAACCAGGAGATGCATTACTTCTTTGGGGCGAAACAGGTTCAGGTAAAACTGAAGTGTATATGAGAATTGCTGAAGATCAATTTCTTAAGAAAAAAAGTTGTTTGATACTAGCCCCAGAAATTGGATTGATTCCTCAACTTATTGATAGGTTTAGTAGGCGATTTAATAATGTCGTTTACGAATATCATAGTAATTGTTCTCCCGATCATAGAACTTTAGTTTGGAAGAAAATTATTAATGCTAATGAACCTTTAATAGTAATAGGTACAAGGTCGGCAGTTTTTCTTCCAATCAGAAATCTGGGATTAATAATAATGGATGAAGAACATGATGTGTCTTATAAGCAAGATAGTCCTATGCCTTGCTATGACGCGAGAGAGATTGCTATTGAAATAGTAAAAAGGAATTCTGCAAATTTAATTTTTGGGAGTGCAACCCCATCAATGAAGACTTGGAAAAAGTGTATTTTTGAAAGGAATTTTAAATTGGTAAGAATGATTCAAAGGATATCCAGTAATGAGACTCCTGAAATAAAAATTATTGATATGCGGGATGAGTTCAAGAAGGGAAATATGAAAATTTTTTCCAATGAATTATTACAATTGCTTCCTCAACTACGCTTAAAAAAAGAGCAAGCAATAATTTTGATCCCTAGGAGGGGGCATAGTGGATTTTTAAGTTGCAGAAATTGCGGATATTTAATAAATTGCCCCAACTGTGACGTTCCTTTATCAGTTCATGTCGGAACACAAGGAAAAAAATGGTTAAGGTGTCATTGGTGTGATCATAAATCAAGATTGATCAATCGTTGCCCAGACTGTCATTCAACTGCTTTCAAACCTTTTGGAATTGGTACGCAAAGGGTAATAGAGTTTTTAAATGAAGAATTTCCTGACTTAAGAGTACTTCGCTTTGATAGAGATACAACTTCAGGAAAGGATGGTCATAGAGATATTCTTTCAAAGTTTTCTAAAGGTGATGCTGATATTCTTGTCGGTACTCAGATGTTGGCAAAAGGTATTGACATCCCCAATATTACTCTTTCAGTAGTTATTGCAGCAGATGGGTTGCTTCATCGCCCAGATATTTCAGCAGAAGAAAAATCATTACAATTATTTTTGCAAGTAGCAGGAAGGGCCGGCAGAGCACAAAAAAAAGGGAAAGTAATTTTTCAAACATATAAACCTAACCACCCGGTGATTTTGTATCTTCAAAAAAGAAATTATGAAAGATTCTTAATTGAAAACTCGAGATTAAGAAAGGATGCTAATTTATTTCCATTTTGCACAATTTGCCTACTTAAATTATCAGGTGAAAATTATGAATTAACTGAGTCAATTGCAATAAAATTAGCAAAATATCTACTCAGTTTTTGTGAGAAAAAGAACTGGAAATTAATTGGTCCTGCCCCTAGTTTAATAGCTAAAGTCGGTAAAAAATTTAGATGGCAGATATTAATACATGGCCCTGAAGGAACAAAGATACCTTTACCTGATAGATCAATATTATGGAAACTTATTCCAAAAAATGTTTTTTTAACAATAGATGTTAATCCAGCAGAGTTGTGATTACTTTGATGGAAGTTGAGGTAAATCTGAACCTAATTTAAATCTATAGAATCTTAATAAATAAGCCAATATTATAATTATTACAATAATAGATACGCCAATCAAGAGTTTGTTGAGGCTCCAGAAAGAAAATTCAAGACTATTTATCTGCCCTTGATTTAAATCCCAAATTATTAGATTTTTTGTGATTTCTAAATTTGAATTATTTTTATCGGTAAGGATAGTTTGATTAGGGTGAATAATTTTGAAAATGAGTTCTAAATTATCAATGCCTTTAATAGAATTTAGATCCAAATCTAACCTGTAAAAATATTTTTTAAAAAAAATGAAGTTTTTTTGAGTAGTATTAATTTCTATATTTGTTGATTCTCCCGCTAAATCTCCAGCTGTATTTTGGGTGATTTTAAGAATTTGCTTTGTATCCTCTAAATTGAGATTTTTATGTTTCAAAGAAAAGGTTGATTCGTCTTGTTCAATTTCTGCGTCAGGAAAAATATCTTTCATCTTCTCTTCAAATTTTAATTGCCAAGGAAATTTCTTTATGTATTTACTCTCTATCACTAAATTATTAGTTATCGAATCAAGTTCACTAAGATCAAGGGTATCCTCAATTTTTACGCAGCCACTTAAAAGTGGAATTAATAATAATAGTATTAAAAAAATGATCAGTGAAAAGCCTTTCTGAAAGGGTTTTGTTTCGCCAGTTGGTGTCTCAGTGACATTAATAAATTTTTTTTTCTTCAATACTTCTCTTTTTTTGCGCAGTGAGTTAAGAGATTTTTTATTAAGTGATGGGTCGCTTTCAAACTGTAAGTTCCAATTTTCTGGCTTTTTAATGTCAGGAGAGTCTATAACTTCCATCAAATATTTTGCATTTTCTCTCGTCTTATTATCGTAAGATTTTAGAAGTTCTTTACAAAACCTTTTAGCCTCCTCCCTTTTATTGATACCACATAGAGCAGTAATTAAGATTGTTCTTAAATTTACACCCTCTTTGCTTGATAAAGGAAATGATTCGATTATGGGCAAAAGAAATTCAATGCAATAATGATACTCACCTTTAGCTAAAGCAAGTTCTACTTTTTCTAAAACTTGCTCATAAGTTTTCATGGGTTAGGCGATTATCATTGTACCTATTCCGGAATTTGTAAAAATCTCAAGAAGTAATGAATGTTCTATTCTTCCATCAATTATGTGAGCTGCTTTGACTCCTTGGGCTAAAGCTCTTATACAGCATTCTGTCTTTGGAATCATACCCTCAGTCACAATTTTTTTATCAATAAAATCCCTTGCCTCTTTTAGATTAGTTTTTTCAACAAGACTATTTTTGTTATCTTTTTCTTTTAAAATCCCTTGAGTATCAGTAAGAAGAATAAGTTTTTCTGCATTTATTGCAGCAGCAATTTCTCCAGCAACAAAATCTGCATTAATGTTATGGGAAATACCCTCCAAGGTTGATCCAATGCTAGAAATGATTGGGATGTATCCTTTAGAAATAAGAGGATCTAATATTTCAGGATTGATTTTTGTAACCTCTCCCACTAACCCATGGCTACCATCTCCTAGTTCTCTAGATTGAATTAAGTTGCCATCAAGACCTGATATTCCCACAGCTAAGGATCCAGTTTTATTAATCCCTTTTACAATTTGTTTGTTAACTCTACCCATTAGAACCATCTCGACAATTTCCATTGTTTTTTGATCAGTAATTCTTAATCCATTTTCGAATTTAGGAGATATTTCTAATTTCTTTAACCAATTATTAATCTCTGGTCCACCTCCATGAATTACTATCGGACAAACCCCAACGGTTGATAAAAGTGCAATGTCTCTAAAAAAAGCATTTTTTAAATCATCATTCTCCATAACAGAACCACCATACTTGATAACAATTTTTCTACCTGAGAAACTTTGTATATATGGAAGTGCTTCGCTTAATATTGATACTCTTTGAGAATCATTCATTATTAAAATTCATTAAAACTTGATTGAATTGAGAAATTAGGTTTTTACAAATATATCCCTATATTCAATAAAACAGAATAAAATCAAATTCTTTTTTATTATCGTCGATAATAAATTCTGATTCAAGACCTTTGACGAAAAATCTATTTAATCTTTCTTGTTTTTCAATCCATTTTTCTAGAGGGACAGCGTTTAATTCGAAACGCATTCTGAGACCATTTTTTTCTTCCTTTGTAATTTCTTCTATTTCTTTTAATTGAGGGGGGTTATCCTCGTCCCACAAATTTAAAGATTCTAATGACGATTCAAGATGAGCTTTTATCCCATACCTCCATCTTGTAACATCTTTAACTAATGCTGTTAGTTCTTTTGGTCTATTAAATTTATTTGTCGCAAAATTTGTCTTGTCAAATAACTCTACAGGAGGTATTTCGGAAGTCTTTAAGCCTAAGCCAATTAGGAAAATAGGTACTCCATAAAAAAAAGTAGGTACACTTAAATTCACTGAGTCTGTAAAATAAGCAGTCATTCCAACAAAAGCTAATATACCCCCAGCCGTTACGATTAAGTTTCCAGGCGATAAGTATTTTTTCATTTTGATTTAGTAGAATGAGTTTAGATGGGCTAACAAGTATTATGCAAGATCCTAATACTGCAAATCAAGGAGATTTAATTTTTAAACTTGATCAAGATAGAGCATGGCTACTAGAAAATCTTGATAAGGGTAAATGGCCAGAAATCAGAAGCGAACTTGCCGCGCTTGAAAGAAAAATAAGCAAATTAATTATAAGTGTTCAAGAAAATAATGTTGATATTTGATTTTAAAAAGGTATTTCGTCCACTTCAGGTACTAAAGGTGAACTATCCCAACTAGATTTTTTGGAGTTTTCTTTATTTTCAAATGACTCATTATTTTCTTTTTGATCAGACTTAATAACATCAACTGGCGATATTTGATGAATTTTTGAAGCTGTTAGTTCTGGTTGTTTTTCTTTAGTTCCGTCTTTTCTCGTGACAGAATTCATCTTTAGACGCCCCTCAATAACAATATTTTGCCCCTGCTTTAGTTCATCTACCATTTCTTGGGCAATATTTCCCCATCCTATGATCTTGAGATCTCTGGTTGGATCTTCACTACGTAATCCTTTAAAATTAACAATCATTTCTGCAATTGGAGTTTGGTTTTCTTTGGTATACCTCATTTGGGGAGCGCTATTAATGACCGCCTGAATTAAACAATGATTCATTATTTACTATTTAATTAAAGACATACTGATGCAGAATCAAGGAAATTGCTATAAAAATGTTTGGATCCTATCAGGAACTTCGGATGGACCTGTAATAGCTAATAGGCTTCTTGAACTTAATTATTCAGTCTTTGCAAGCGTTTTAACTTATAAAGCAGGGCAAGCTTATATTCAAAATCCTAAGTTACATATCATTACGGGGAAATTAAATAATAAAGATCAAATAATTAATTTCATAAATAAAAATAAAATCACATGCGTTGTCGATGCTACTCATCCGTTTGCCGTAATAATTTCTAAAAATCTTAATAATGCATGTAAAGAAATTAATACACCTCTTTTACTATTTGAGAGGAAATCTCTAATAAATAACACTAATAATTTTGTTTATATTGATCATTTAAAGGATATAAATAATGTTGATATAGAAAATAAGAATATTCTTCTTGCAATAGGATCAAGATTCCTTAACGATACAGCTAGTTATTATATGAATTGTAAAGCAAATGTATTTACAAGAGTACTTCCAACTTATGAAAGTATTACTAAAGCTTTTGGAACATGTATTAAAAATGCAAATATAGCGATACTTGAACCGAGTAAAAATAATAAAAGCATTTTAGAAAAAAAACTTTGTGATTTTTGGGAGATAGATTATGTTTTATGCAGAGAATCTGGAAGTTATTCTCAGAAAAACTGGGAGCGTATAGTTTCTGGAAGTAAGATGAAGTTATTTTTGGTTAAAAGGCCGAAAGTTAAAAATTATTATTCTTACTCTTTTGATCAATATCACAATTTGATAAATCACATAATTAAAAAATATTGATGTTGAATTCATTATGGAAGTATTAGTTATGATCACAACTGAATCAAGTAACGCAAATGCTTTGCGAATGGCTAAATTACTAATACAAAATAAACTTGCAGCTTGTGTTTCGATAAAGCAAATTTTTTCAACTTATAAGTGGGATGATGATATTGAAGAAACTAAAGAGTTTGAAATCACAATAAAAAGTAAACTTGAATATAAAGATTGTTTAATTGATTTCGTAAGTAAAAATTCCACATATGATCTCCCTCAAATTATTTACAAAAAATACCATGCTGAGATGAAATATTTTGATTGGTTGAATAAGACTATTTGATTAAATCTATTTTATTAAATCTTTAAGATCAATATCTGATCTAGATCCTAATTGCGTAATTATTTGTCCTGCACAAATTGAAGCTATTTCTCCGCATTTTTTGAGGGAACAATTGTTTATCAATCCATGGATAAATCCTCCCGCATAGATATCTCCCGCTCCTGTAGTATCAATAATCTTGCCTTTCGTTATTGACTCAATTATTTCAATATTATTTTTGTTAACTATGAGAGAACCATTGCTTCCAAGAGTTACTATTACTAATTCACATAAGGAAGATAGGTCTTGTTGGCAGCTTGCTAATTTATCATTTTTAAATAGACTTAACACCTCGGATTCATTACAAAAAACAATATCTACATATTCATAAATTAATTCCAAGAAACTCTTACGATGTCTATCTACACAAAATGAATCAGACAAAGAAAGGATTATTTTTGTATTAGATTGTTTTGCAATTTGGGCGGCTTTAATAAAAGCTTTTTTAGCTAATTCGCTGTCCCATAAATATCCTTCTAAATATAAGTATTTACTTTCCTTTATTACAGTAAAGTCAATGTCTTTTGGTTCAAACTCTACAGATGCTCCTAGGTATGTGCACATAGTTCTTTGTGCATCAGGTGTAACCAAAATGATTGAATGAGCTGTTGGAGCACCTTCAATAGTTGGTGGAGTATTAAATATAGTTTTACTTTTTTTTATATCGTCAGAAAAGAAATTCCCAAATTGATCATTTTTCACTCTTCCTATAAACTGCACATGATTGCCTAATTCTGCTAAAGAAACAACGGTATTTGCTGAGGACCCACCTGAAATTTGTTTGATTACTTTGCAATTTTCTAACAATCTCTGAGATTCATCAGAATTAATTAAATTCATTGATCCTTTATCCAGATTATTTATCTCAAGAAACTCATCTTCAATATTTACAATAATATCTACTATTGCGTTGCCCAGACCGATAAGATCAACTTTTTTATCTTCAAAATGTCTAAAGGATTCCTTCATTAATTAAGAACTAAATTACCTTAGCAGTGCTCTTTTAGGACCATGTATTGGGTCTTCAATTACTATAGTTTGATCTCTATTCGCCCCCAACGAGACAATGGCAATTGGAACCTCCATTAATTCAGCTAAAAATCTTAGATAATTCATAGCATTCTCTGGGAGATCAGATAGTTTTCTGCAATCTGCAGTTGAACATTGCCAACCTTTTAATTTTTTGAAGATTGGTTTACATTTTTTTAAGTCATCTGAATTTGTAGGAAAGTAGTCTATTTCCTCTCCATCAAGATCATATGCAATGCAAACTTGAATCTCATCTAATTCATCTAACACATCAAGTTTCGTAACGGCTAAACAATCAAGACCATTTACAGATACAGCATATTTACCAATAACTCCATCAAACCACCCACATCTTCTCCTTCTCCCAGTAGTGGTTCCAAATTCACTGCCTCTATCACAGAGTTGATCATTAATACTTCCTTGTAATTCAGTTGGGAATGGCCCTTCACCTACTCTTGTGGTATAAGCTTTTGCGACACCTATGACTCTATCAATTAAAGTTGGCCCCACTCCAGCCCCAACACATGCCCCTCCTGATATAGGGTTTGATGAGGTAACAAAAGGATAAGTCCCATGATCTAAGTCAAGTAGAGTCCCTTGAGCACCTTCGAAAAGAATATTCTTCTTGTTTTTTGAGGCTGCATGGATAGTCCTCGTACAGTCAACAACATGCTTTGATAATCTTTCCCCATAGTCAAGATATTCTTCAACAATATCTTCTAATTTAAGTGGTTTAATGCCATAGATTTTTTCTAGTAGACCGTTTTTTTCTCTTAATGGAATTTCGATCACATCTCTTAGCCTTTTCTTATTGAGCAAGTCTCTTATCCTAATGCCATTTCTTTGTGACTTATCCGCATAAGTTGGGCCAATCCCACGACCTGTTGTCCCTATTTTGTTTGAACCTCTATCAGCCTCCATCGCTTCATCTAATATTCGGTGGTAGGGCATTGTCACATGTGATGTTGATGAAATTTTTAATCCTGAAATATCAATTCCATTTTCGATTAACATGTCAATTTCTTTAAGCAAGATTTTTGGATCTACAACAGTTCCCGAACCAATTAGACAAGAAGTATTTTTATAAAGTATCCCTGAGGGAATTAAATGTAATTTTAAGACTTTATCATCTACGACTATAGTATGACCTGCATTTACTCCCCCTTGATAGCGAACGACTACATCTGCCGAACGACTAAGTAAATCCGTTATTTTACCTTTTCCTTCGTCACCCCATTGGGCTCCGATTACAACAACATTGGCCAATTTTAGAAGAGCATTATTTTTGTGCGAATATATAATATATTCAAAAATCTTGGTTTACTTTTAAAAAGTAAATGAATTGTATCAACTTTCTCTTAGAACCATTTTTTCAGCAAGAGAAAATTCTTTGGTTAAACGCTCTTTAAGTTTATCTGGTAAAGGTCTACTTGCAAAGTTTTTGTAATGACCTGCCATAGCATTTAATGCTGTTTGCATTGTGGTAAATGATTGCGTTTTATTCACCATCCCTCTATTTCTATATCTGGAAATATAGTCAGTTATGAGTGTAAGAGCCTCACTTCTTACTTCATCTTTATTTGGAGAATCTTTTGGAGTATCAACAGCTGTTTGTAATGTTTTAACAACTGAAATTGTATCCTTTGTATAGTCACCTGTCATTGCAGTTTTTGCAGCTATGGAAGGGGAACTAAATAGTGTAAAAACAACAATTAATGATATTGCAAAAGATATAGCTTTGGTAAGATTCTTAAAAAATAACTTTGATGTCCATTTCAGTAACATAATTTAGCTCCCAAAAAAAATAAGCCTCAAGACTTTTTATTGTACATTATCCCAGATTCGGAAATAAATGTTTCTAACAATTTATCAGTACTAATTTTAAGCTTAGTATTATTTGTTCTGCATAAAAGTTCTACTTCTTTATTAATAGAATCTCTGCCAATAATTATCTGAAAAGGAATACCAATTAATTCCGCATCTTTAAATTTCACTCCAGCTCTATCGTTTCTATCATCAAGAAGGACATCAATTTTATTAATTAAAAAGTTGTTATAAATTTGCTCAGTAAGATCACTTTGAATAGGATCTTTCAGGTTAGTTGGGATAATAATAACTTCAAAAGGAGAAATCTGGATAGGCCAGCAAATTCCTTTTTGATCATGATTCTGTTCGATAGCAGCTTGAGCTATTCTTGTCACTCCTATTCCATAACAACCCATCCATAAATTTTTTAACTGACCGTCCCTATCAGAGAACTTTGCATTTAATTTTTCACTATATTTCTGACCTAGTTGGAAAATATGTCCAATCTCGATACCTTTTTTTTCTTTAAGTTCTTCATTATCGTAAAAACTTATCTTATCTCCTTTTTTGGCATTCCTAATATCCCCAATTAGATAATCTTTCGAATCAAAAGAAAATTCTTGAAAAACTTTATGGAAATTAACTTTATTCCCACCACTAATAAACTTTGAAAGGTCACTTGCAGAGTGGTCAATTATTCTTGTCCATTTTTTTTTCCAATTAGAACTAGCTTTAATAGTTTTATTATCTAAATCTGGCCCGATAAATCCTAAGGGTAAATCAACTAGATTTTTTTCGATAGTATTTTTGTCTTCAATCTTTTTAAGATTAATGAGATTGAAGTGATGAAGTTTATTGATTAAGTTAAAAAGCTTTACTTCATTAATGTGTTGGTCGCCTCTTATGCATGCCAGAATTGGGACATTAAATTCCCCTTCGAACTTTGCAAGGAATATTACTACTTTAATAATCTGACTTGGGTCTAAATTATTATTATCGCAAACTTCTAGGATTGTTTTTTGATGAGGTGTTTCCAACCACTCTGCAATATTATCTTTTAGTGGAATAGGTTGAGAGGGTAGAGAAACAGCTTTTTCGATATTGGCAGCATAAGAACCACTTTGAGTGAACAAAATGGAATCTTCCCCAGCATCAGCAGTGACCATAAATTCTTTAGATGAAGCACCGCCAATTGCGCCACTATCAGCTTCAACTCCTACTGTCTGCAGTCCACAAGATTTAAAAATATTTTCATAAGCATTCCCCATCTTTCCATAGAAAGAAGCTAAATCGTTTTCTGAAGAATGAAAAGAATAACCATCTTTCATTATGAATTCTCTACTTCTCATCAATCCAAACCTTGGCCTTATTTCATCTCTAAATTTTGTCTGAATTTGGTAAAAACATTGAGGCAATTGCTTATAGGAGTTGATGGTCTCTGATGCAATACTCGTGATCACTTCTTCGTGAGTTGGTGCTAACCCAAATTCTTTACCTTGTCTATCTTTGAGATTAAACATTATTCCTTCACCTGCGGTATATCCTTCCCACCTTTCACTTTTTTTCCATAAATCTGCAGGATGAAGTTGGGGTAATAGTAATTTTGTACAACCAATACTATTAAGTTCTTTCTCTATTATTTCGGATATTTTTTCAATAACTTTAAGCATTAGTGGCATGTATGCATAAATACCGCTGTTAACTCTGCGAATATACCCAGCTTTTAAGAGTAATTGATGTGAAATAATCTCAGCTTCAGAAGGTGTGTCACGAAGTGTCCCCAGAGGAAATGAGGTAGTCACGCGCATACAGAAAAATCCTTAGATAATAATTAATTTTATCAATTAAGATGAAAAAATAATTCAAAGTGTCTTGAGTCCCTCAACGCGGCTAGTACAAGAATGTTCTTTCTGCTAACTTCTTCAGTAATGAAGTTCAAACTCTTTAAAAAGTTCATTACTACTTAATCATTTTCTTAAGTTTATGGAAAATATCGATTCCAATATTTCTAGTGAAGAGGAATTAGTTGGTATTGATGAAGTTCAAAAATTCCTAAATAGATCAAGAGCTTCTGTCTATAGGTATACAAATACAGATTTAAGAAATCTAAACCCTAGTTTTAATCCAAGAAAATTAAATCCCGAATTTCGGACTGATCAAAAGGATCCTTTAAAATTCCATCCTAATGAAGTAGCAAGATTTGCAAAAGATATTTTAAGAATAAAGGAAGTTACTGTAGAGGTCTTTAATACACCTTCGTCCGCTGCTCAAAATATACTGGCGCAAATATTAGACGAACTAAAATCTATTAGGTCTTTGCTAGAAAAAGAGTAATTAAAAAGTCACCAATCAATGTTTTGATTTATTGACATTTTGAATGTAGGATATTGATGTTTAATTATCTCCTTAATCTTTACCAATTAAGAGTTCTTGAGTTACACGAAATCAAAGCAGTTTATTCAAAGTAAATCAAGCGAAGAATCTTCTCATGGTTCTGCTCGAAATGATTTTGAAAGAGATGATGATGACCCCTTAAGTATAAGGAGTTTATCAATAACATCTTTAGGTATTATTTTTGCCTTTTTGACAATTTTTTTACCTTCAATAAGCATTTTAATTGGAAGGCCTTTATCTCAAGGAAACGAGATAATTCATAATCACGATTTTAAAAAAGATGGACCTTAGTTCAATACCTCCATCTCCAATGAAGGGAATAGTGAACATTATTGTTGAAATACCTGCAGGAAGTAGGAATAAGTATGAATATTGCTCTGATGCAGGAATAATGGCCCTAGACAGAGTATTACATTCTTCAGTGAGGTACCCTTTTGATTATGGTTTTATCCCAAATACCCTTGCTGAAGATGGAGCTCCCCTTGATGCAATGGTGATAATGGACGAACCTACTTTTGCGGGTTGCCTAATAAAAGCTAGACCTATTGGAGTGTTGGATATGCATGATTGTGGTGCATATGATGGAAAACTTTTATGTGTGCCTATGGCTAATCCTAGGCAGGCTAATATAGTGAGTATTAATCAAATTGCTCCTAATCAGCTTGAGGATGTTGCAGAATTTTTTAGAACAAGTAAGGGACTCGATGGAAGAACAGTTCAAATTGATGGTTGGAGGGATTTTGATGTAGTTGAAAATTTATTGAAAAGTTGTATGCCTCTAAAAAAGAAAAACTTCAAAGTACTTAAGAAATCAAATATTAGTAAATTAAATTGAAAAAAATAATTTTTTATAGTTATTTAAAATGCTCTACATGCCGAAAAGCTGCGAAGTGGCTTGAAAGTAAAGATTTTGAATTTCAGTTAATTGATATAGTAAAAGAACCTCCACTTGTTAATTATTTAAATCTAGCCTTAGAACAATACTCTATTAATAAGAAAAGTATTTTTAATACAAGAGGTAAAGCCTTTAAAGCTCTTGATCTTGATATTGATCGTTTGTCAAAGCAAGAAATTATTCAACTTCTTTTAAGTGATGGAAAATTAATAAAAAGACCATTTTTGATTTACGAAGGGAAAAAAGTAATATTAGGTTTTAACGAAATTGAATATGCAAAACAATTTATATAAGTTTCGAAAATCAAGATTTTATTAATCCTATGCCTTGTTCCATAAAAAGTTTTTTAAAAGAATGGGGTCTATTAATTCTATTAACTTTTTTTGTTTCTTCTTGTAGATCATTTTTCGCAGAACCACGTTATATCCCTTCTGGTTCAATGCTCCCAGAATTACAAATAAATGATAGGTTAATTATTGAAAAATTTTCGCTGAGAAACTCTCTACCAAAAAGAGGAGATATTGTTGTTTTTAACTCACCTTACTCGTTTGACAAAAAATTAATCTCATCAAGATCTAAGCCTTTACCAAAAAAAAGATATTGTTTTTTAATGAGTTTTCCTCCAATATCGTTTATTCCTGGTTTGAGGGATCAAGCTTGCGATGCTTATATTAAAAGAGTGGTGGCACTTCCAGGAGAAATTGTAAGTGTAAACTCTAATGGTGAATTAATAATAAATAATAAATTAATTCCTGAACCCTATGTCTCTTATAAGTGCTCATTATCCCTATTTAATAATTGTGGTAAATTTGAAAATATAAAAGTGCCAGAAGATCACTTTTTAGTTTTAGGTGATAATAGGGCAAATAGCTGGGATGGAAGATATTGGCCTGGAAGTAAATTTCTTCATAAAAACGAGATAATTGGTAAAGCATATTTCAGATTTTGGCCTCTTAGTCAAGTTGGCTTTTTCAGTAAATGAAGCCTTTTTTCTGACTCTTACTTCATCAAAATAAATTTTCAACAAGGCTTAATTTAAAGTGCTCCTAAAGCAGTTGAATCAAGTATTCCCCCTAGGTGTGTTGTAATGTTAAGAGCGCTAATCACAGGGGGCTTATTGGGATCATTAAAAAGATCAATTATAGTTATGCCGCCATTACCCTGCTTTATCATCCAAATATTTGAATAATTAATTCCAAGGATATTACAAATAAGAGTTTTATTGACTGCATCATGAGCAACTAGAAGGCTTAAATCATTATCCTTTTGAGATGAACAAATTTTGTCAAAAGCTTCTACTGACCTTTCTGATACATCTTTTATACATTCACCTTCGGGCATTATTACTTTTTCAGGTTTATCATGCCAATTTTTTAGTAAAGCAGGCCACTCTTCTCTGATTTCTGCTTCCAATTTACCCTCCCATAATCCGTGACTGATTTCTACGAGTGAATCTATTTTCTCAATTTTTAAATCTTTGTTATTTTGAAGGATTATTTGTGCAGTCTCATAAGGCCTATGCATTGAACTTGAAAATGCCTTATTGAAAGAAATATTTCTCAAATATTCAAAAGTCTTTCTAGCTTGATCTTTTCCGTTTTCATTTAAAGGGATATCAATTTGGCCTTGAAATCTACCTTCTTTGTTCCAGTTAGTTTCACCATGTCTTATAAGAAATATTCTGGAATCTCCAATTTTATTTGGAATATTTTTGTTAAGATGGGAAGTCTGATTTAAGCATTCAATTTGAGTCTTAAAAGAGTTATCTTTCTTTGAAATATTGAGTATCGAGAAAGAAGCATTTTCTAATCTTATTTTTCTAAAACCTTGCTTAGGCTTTCCTAATAACAAGAGTATTAAACATCTGAGAATTGCATTATGTCCAACAACTAAAATATTTACATCATCTTTGTCTAGATAAATTTTTAAAATATCTTCTACAAAATTTGTTGCTTGAAAAAATAACTCTTGAATTGGTTTATAAGTTTTATTGTCCTTTCTTTTTAAGATAAGATTTTCTGGATCATTTTTCCATATAGGGTAAATATCTGGAAATTTCTTTTTTATTTCATCAATTTTTAGACCAGACCATTCACTAAGATCTACCTCTAGCAAATTATCGTCGAATACAATATTTTGTTCTTTATTGAAGGTCTTTTTAATTGTTTTTGCAGTCTCTGCCGCTCTCACAAGTGGGGAGGAATAAATTTTATCGAAGTTTATTTTTGATAATGCTTTTCCTGCTTTTCGGGATTGTTTGTATCCTTCATCGGTTAATAATGAATCGTCTGTTCTTCCTTGAATTAATCCTTTTGCATTGAAACTGCTTAGTCCATGCCTAACTAAAACTAATCTTATCGCCATTATATAAATTTGAAAATTTGGATAATTTAATCATCTCATGGCGTGATTAAAATAGATACATAAGTATAAGGAAATTCAATGATAACTAACTATAGTTTTCAGGAATATAATAAGTTATGATCTTTAAAAATACTTCTAAGTCAAAACTCACTTTAGCTTTTATTTCTATAGTCATAACTTTTTTTGTATGGCAACAAGGTTTAAGAGACAGTTTAAATAGACCATCTGTTTCATTTGATATTAGTCAAAAAGAGCAAGAAATTGCTGAATTATCTGTCCAATCAATACCTGCAAATCTTAAAAAATTTTTTATCATTAATGATCCTGTTGATCAAATAAATAAATCACTCTCTGATGTCTCATTTGAAGAGCTAACAGAAAGAAATAAATTAATTCGAATAATTACTTCAGAATCAAATGATCCTTTAATTTATAAAAATATATCCAAAGAATTTGAAGATAAAAACTATAAATTTCTGATTGATGAGATAGAAAAAAAATCTAATAATAATTCATATAAAGTAAATTCTGAAAAATTTGATTTATTTAAAGGTGATAGATTTTTATATCACCTTTTAAGCCGGAAATTTGATTTTGACGATAGTGCATTAATAACAAAATCATTTTCGAGCAAAATGTTTTTTAAAATATTAGCCATAAGACTAATACCACTTTTAACAATACTTATTGGCTCTATTTTGGCTTTAAAAATATTATGGACCACCATAGCTTTGAAAAAGTTTGGTTGGAAAGAAATTAAATCCTTAGATTTAGAATTAATAGATATGGTTTTATTAATTGCTGGTGGATTTGTTGTTTTAGGAGAAGTGGTATCACCTTTATTTTCTATCACGTTGGTCGAACTTTTTTCTAAAAACATCTCTAATGAATTGTCTCAATCTTTAAAAATTTTCTTTGGATATCTTTTTATGGCTATTCCTCCATTGTGGATAGTTTTTTATCAAATTAAATCCTTGAATGGTGAATTTACTTTTAAAAAGGATTATTTACAGTTCAATTTCTTGCCAATAAAATATGCAATTATTCAAGGAATTAAAGGTTGGTTAACAATTGTTCCTTTTGTTTTATTGATCTCTCTAATTATGAATAGTCTGATCGATAATCATAATGGTAGTAACCCTTTGCTGGAAATTGTTCTTAATAATAATAATTACTTATCATTTTTTCTATTATTTGTAACAACAACTCTATTGGCTCCTCTATTTGAAGAGATTATATTTCGCGGTATTTTACTACCAACTCTTTCAAGAGATTTTGGAGTAATTTCGGGCATCATAGTTTCAGCTTTTATCTTTGCATTAGCCCATTTAAGTTTGGGAGAAATGCCGCCATTATTTGTTCTAGGGATTGGATTAGCAATTACAAGAATTGCTTCAGGGAGTTTGTTTTCCTCAGTGATTATGCATTCTTTATGGAATGGATTGACTTTCTTAAATTTGTTCTTATTGAGGACATAAATAATTTAATTTTTTACTTGCGAATCAAACAAAAAGATGTTTATTTAATTAATAACACTTCTTTTATTTAAATAAAAACATAGATGAAACCTTATGGGAATCAACTTAATTTAAAAAAAAAAGTTTCATATAAAAGTGAAAAAAATTCTGAAAAAATATCCATAATTAAAATCAAATTCATACATCAAATTTTTGATGCCATTAATATCTCTCTTTTGGTATTAATTTTCACCTTATTTTTCTTGTCTTTTAATAGTCAAAGAAAATGGTCAAATACATATAAAAACTTATCTAAAACAAGAACTATCAATAATAATCTCATTGATTATATTTCTAAAATTGAGGAATTTTACATTAGTGAACTTGAATCTATCAATACTTATAGAAAAACTAAACCTGAAGATTTAATCTATTTAGATAGACTCCCAGAAAAAAAAGAAAGTTTATTTAAGAAAAATTTAAGTATTTTCATTGAAGGTTTTAGTGATAGCAAATATCAAAAGGGATATTGATGAAAAAATACAAAAAAATTGTTCGTCTAATCCCCCTTGATCAAAGAAGATTTAAATTTCTCTATATTTTTAGCTTACTATTAATATTTTGTTTGTTTGGCAGGTTAGTTAAATTGCAAGTTTTTAACGCCACTGATTTGCAAAGGAAAGCTAGATTAATACAGTCCTCTAAAACTAACGCCTTAAAAAAAAGGAGAGCGATTGTTGATAGAAATAATAGACTAATTGCTTACGATAAACCGCTCTATAGATTATGGGCCCATCCAAAATATTTCAATTTTCCTGGGGATTCAATTAACAAAGTTCGCAGTATTGAAGAAGTTACAGAAAAATTGTCATCTATCTTGGATATAAATGGTGAAATACTCTTGAGTAAATTTAATAATAAAATAAGTGGTATCAAGCTTTTGGATAAAATTTCCGAAGAAAAGGCAGAAAAGATTAAGAACCTTCAAATAAGCGGACTTGATTTGTTTAAATATTCGCAGAGATATTATCCACAAGGGGAGCTTTACTCTAATCTTGTGGGTTTTGTTAATGATGAGAATATAGCTTCAGCAGGTTTAGAGCTTCATTTAGATAATCAAATTAAAGTTTTTAATAAAAGTAATTTAATAAAAAGAGGAGGAGATGGAACTCCTCTGCCGGATAATTCATCCCCAGGCGATTTTATCCCTGATTACAAAAGTTTAGTCCTAACTATAGATTCAAAATTACAGAAAGCATCATTCAATGCTTTATCAAAGCAAGTAAGCAAATGGAAAGCAAAGAAGGGATTTGCCATAGTTATGGATGTTAATAATGGTGGGATTCTCTCATTGGTGACAGTCCCATCCTATGATCCAAATAAATTTTGGCGGTATGATTCGGGACTCTTTAAGGGTTGGTATTCTCAAGATTTATTTGAGCCTGGTTCAACTTTTAAACCCATTAATCTTGCCTTAGCTTTAGAAGAAAAAGTAATCCAGAAAGATGGAGTAGTTGAAGATATTGGAAAGATTAATGTTGGAGGATGGACACTTTTTAATTGGGATAAAAAAGGTAATGGATACATTGACTATCCAAAAGTTTTGCAGGTTTCAAGTAATGTTGGGATGGTAAAAATAATGCAAAATTTAGACCCCATAACTTATTGGGATTGGCTAAAAAATTTAGGTATAAATAAAAATTTAGAGACTGACTTATTTGAATCAACTGCTGGCCAACTAAAAAGAAAAGATTTATTTGTAAATCAATCAATTGAGCCTGCCGTAACTTCTTTTGGTAAAGGCTTCTCAATCTCGCCACTTAAATTGGTTCAACTTCATGCGGCTCTAGCAAATGGCGGTTTTGAAGTAACTCCTCACGTAACATCAAGTTTCAAAGAAACAGTTAATAAAAATCCAAAAAAACAATTTTTTTCACACGAAGTCTCCAAAACTGTTCTTGAATGGATGGAGAGTGTAGTTGATAAAGGGAGCGGATCTGGAGTAAAAATCGAGGGTTATAGGATAGCAGGGAAAACGGGTACTTCTCAAAAAGCCATAAATGGTTCGTATACAAGTAAAAAAGTTTGTAGTTTTGTAGCAACCTTACCAGTTGATGATCCAAAATTTGCTGTCCTCGTGGTTGTTGATGAGCCATCTAAATCATATGCATATGGTTCAACTGTTGCAGTACCTGTAGCGAAAGAAATTATCGAGAGTTTGATAGTAATTGAAAAAATACCTCCTAATATTAAAGATCACGGAATGATTGTTAAAAAACCCTAAAATTTTCCATTTTTATAAATATTTAGTTCATTATCTGATGATTTCATTAGGAATAAAAGCTAGTTTATGTATATATATGATTATCTAGATATGAAATCAATTTTAGAACAATTGTCCTCAATGACCGTTGTTGTTGCTGATACTGGAGATTTAGATTCGATAAAAAAATTTCAACCAAGGGACGCCACCACCAATCCATCGCTAATACTTGCTGCTGCTAAGAACCCTGATTATGTGAAGTTAATTGATAAAGCTTTAGAAAGTTCACAAAAGGCATTGTCCCAAGGATTCTCTGAAATTGAATTAATTAAAGAAACTGTTGACCAAGTTTCAGTATTTTTTGGAAAAGAAATATTGAAAATTATTTCAGGGCGTGTATCTACAGAAGTTGATGCAAGACTGAGCTTTGACACTGAAGCTACTGTAGAAAAAGCAAGAAAATTGATCAATCTTTATAAAAATTTTGGAATTGAAAAGGAAAGAATTTTAATTAAGATTGCCGCAACTTGGGAGGGAATTAAGGCAGCTGAAATTTTGGAAAAAGAGGGTATTAAGTGCAACTTAACTTTACTTTTTAACTTCTGCCAAGCTGTAACTTGTGCCAATGCAAAGATAACTCTAATTTCTCCCTTCGTAGGCCGTATATTAGATTGGCATAAAGCAAAAACTGGTAAAACTAGTTTTGTTGGTGCTGAAGACCCTGGAGTTATTTCGGTTACACAAATATACAATTACTTTAAAGAAAAGCGATTCAAGACAGAAGTAATGGGAGCGAGTTTTAGAAATCTTGATGAAATAAAAGAATTAGCAGGTTGCGATCTTTTAACAATCGCACCAAAATTTCTTGAGGAACTTAAAAAAGAAAAAGGAGAGTTAGTTAGGAAATTAGATGAAAGTACCCAAATAAATAATTCTATTGATTACGAATTTGAAGAAAAAGATTTCAGATTAAGTATGTTAGAAGATCAAATGGCAAGTGAAAAGCTTAGTGAAGGTATCACTGGATTCAGTAAAGCTATAGAAGAATTAGAAGAGCTGCTACTAAAGAGATATTCAGAGATTAAAAATCATAAATTGATTTCTGCTAACTAAATTTAAGTTCGAATTGAAAAGAATTAAGCCTACCTTTTTGTTAAAAGTCGTCTGATAACTCTTTTTGCAATATCTTCATAACTCATTTCTCCTGATAATATTTGAGCAATTCGTTTAGGTGCTGTTTTTCTTTTGACACCTAATTGATATCCAGTTCTGGGAAATCTATAAAATACTTGGGCTATTCTCCTCCCCCAAGCCATTGATTTTCCCCAAATGTTGTTAATTTTCTTCGTATAAAGATTAATATCATCTACTTTCCCAGATAGGAACTGATCTATGTATTCTGCAGCATAAAAACTGCTAATTAAAGATGGTCTAATTCCTTCAGCTAAAAATGGATCACATAGAGATGCTGCATCTCCAACGGCTAAAACTTTGTCAGCATTAATTGAGTGGAAGCCATTCCATATTCTCAGTTTCTTACTAATTGTTTTATTAGGAAAATCATCAAAACCGAAGCTTCTGATAACTTGTTTATTTATAGCCTGATTTTCTAAGAGACCATTATTTATAAAAGTACCTAAACCAATATTTAAGCTTCCTCTTAGAGGGAATGCCCATGCAAAACCATATTTTATAAATCCAAACTCAAATCTAACTGCATCTCTAGGTATTTCACCTAACCCTTTCAATCTTAATGAGATTGTGTTAGCAAATTTCGGTTTTCTTGGCCCTAAATTGAAATAACTCGCCCATTTCGATTGGGAGCCATCTGCAATTACAAGAAATTCTGTAATATATTTTATTTTGTTATCGCAAGTAATTTCCCATTTATCATTTTTTTTTATGATTTTTTCTATCAATAATCGTCTCATTATCTGAGCTCCATTACTCAAGGATTCATCAAGTAATAATTGATCTAGTTTTTCTCTTTTAACAATCCAAAATGGCGATTCACCAGTCAAATCAGCAGTTACATTATCGGCAGCCTTCCATCTGAATTCAACATTTTTAATTTTTGATTCTATGCAATCTTCTATATTTAAAGGAAGAAATCTTTGCATTGAAGATGCCATCCCACCTGCACATGGTTTGTAATCTTGGGATTTTTCTTTTTCAATAATTAAAACTGAATATCCTTTCTTTGATAGGTTAAGAGCAGTGGAAGATCCTGATAAACCTCCACCAATTATTACAACGTCAAATTCTGTCAAACTTTTAGAATTTCCTTCTCTTTCTCAGACAATTTAGTTTCTATTAAAGCGATATATTTATCAGTAATTTTCTGAATTTCAGATTGATTATCTCTCGATTCGTCAATTGAAATAAGTCCATCTTTTTCGTCTTTTTTTTCTTTATCAACAGCATCTCTTCTGATATTTCTCAAGGCTACTTTTCCTTCCTCAGCATATTTAGAGGCTAATTTACAAAATTCTTTTCTTCTTTCTTCTGTTAAAGGAGGAACATTTATTCTTATTACTTTTCCATCATTATTTGGAGTAATACCTAAATCACTCATAGAAATAGATTTCTCTATGGCTTGTAAACATGAAATATCGAAAGGTTGTATTGAGATTGTTTGCGAATCAACAGTACTTATAGAGGCAAGCGATTTGATTGGTGTTTCTGCTCCGTAGTACTCAACACTTACTCTGTCTAACAAGGAAGCATTAGCTCTACCTGTTCTAATTGTATTAAAGTTTCTTTGTGTAGCTTCAATACTTTTATTCATATTTTCTTGAATTTCTTTTTCTTTCATAATTAAAAAAATTTAATGATCTTTAACTAATTAAAGAGCCTATTGGCTCACCAGCAACAGCTTTAGAAATGTTCCCTTTTTTGAATATATCAAAAACCATAATTGGGATATTATTATCTTTGCAAAGTGCAATTGCAGTACTGTCCATTACTGCAATTTCATCAGTAAGAACTTGTTGATAACTGAGAGAGGAATATTTTTTTGCATCTTTAAATTGATTTGGATCACGATCGTATACTCCATCAACCTTAGTAGCCTTCATAACAACTTCAGCGTTTATCTCTGCTGCCCTCAAAGCTGCCGTAGTATCAGTTGTAAAAAATGGATTTCCGCATCCACCTCCGAAAACTACAACTCTACCTTTTTCTAGGTGCCTTATGGCTCTTCTTCTGATGTAGGGTTCGGCAATTTCCTGCATTTCGATTGCTGTTTGCACTCTGGTTGCAACTCCTACTCTTTCAAGACCATCTTGAAGTGAAATTGCGTTCATTACTGTTGCTAGCATCCCTACATAATCAGCAGTTGCGCGATCCATTCCGTCTGCAGATCCTTTAAGCCCCCTAAAAATGTTTCCACCACCAACAACTATTGCAAGTTGTACATTATTTTCTACTACTTTTGAAACATCCTCTGCAATTGATTGAACTATAGCAGGATCAATACCATAAGGTTTTTCACCCATTAGTGCTTCACCACTAAGTTTTAAGAGAACTCTTTTGTAAGTCATTCAATAATTGTACTTTTAAGACCTTAGCAAGTAAATGTGCCAAATTTATTTTTTGTTCAAATATTGCTTGCGTCTTTAAACATTTCTAAACCTGCCTAAATAAAATTCAAATAAAATTTTCTTCAACTAAAATTCAACGCACTTTTGTGCTTTAATTCCTTGCTCTTTGAAAGGATGTCTTATTAGTTTCATTTCTGTAACTAGATCAGCGTAATTGATGATTAAATCAGATGCTCCCCTTCCAGTTAAAACAATATGATTTTTTCTATTATTTAAGCTTTTTAAAAAAGTGATTATTTCCTCGGGTGCAAGATAACCAAGTTTTGTCGCAATATTAATTTCATCAAGAATGATAAGTTTATAAGATTCTTTTTGTATGTATTTTTTAGCTAGTTGCCACGCCTCTTGTACTAATTTTTCATCTCTTATTCTGTCTTGTGTTTCCCAAGTAAATCCTTCTCCTAATGAATGCCAAGATATGTTTGAAGACAAGTTTTTAAGTGCTTTTTCCTCTCCAGTGGTCCAGCCTCCTTTGATAAATTGAATTATTGCTACTTTATAGCCATGCCCTATCGTCCTTAAAGCCATACCTAAAGATGCAGTTGTCTTGCCCTTGCCATTTCCTGTGAAAACAATCAATAATCCTTTTTTTGTTTTTCTAATTTGTAGTCTTTCGGCTTGAATATCTTTTCTTTGCTGCATTCTCTTTTTATATGAGCTTTCATCGATATCCGGTGATAATTTACCTCCCATTCCAAGTTTATTTGCTTGATTATCGAGGTTAAAAATTTTCTTGGAAGATGAAGTTTTTTCTTGCATATGACCCTTATTTTTATTTAATTATTATAAATCTTTAAATACTCTTAACTCTTTTAACTTTTAGAAGTGCATTATTTACTGCCTCTTGTTGATCTCTTTTAGTAATCCAATGGTGATAAGTTTGAGTGTGTAAACTAACCGAATGTCCCATCATTCTGGCAGCCACAGTATCAGGTAAATCATAAAAAATTGTTCTAACTGCCCAAGCATGCCTTAGATCATAAGGTTTTATTTGTAAAGAGTAACGCTTAAACTGGTCTGTAATTTTTTTTCCAATATTCTGTAAGGTTGTAATTTTAAGGTCTCTATTAATATTTGGTAGAAGTTCTGGATTCTCACCAAGTTTTGACAATTCGAACTTTTCCACCCATTCAGGATGAAATGGCCAAACTTGATGTTCCCCAGTTTTAGTTGTAGGTAAAACTCTAATAATTTTGTCCCCAAAATTAGTAAGAGAACTTAAATCACAAAAAAATACTTCATGATTCCTTAATCCATATGTAGCCATCAGACCAAAAACAAATTTCCAAGACTTGTTTGGTATCTTCTCCCATAGTTTCTCTATTAATTCGTCTTTAGGTAGATCCCTAAATCCTGCTTTGTTGAGACCATAACCTCTAGAATTTAATTTCCAATCTTCTGGTAGTTTAATGTCCAAAAACTTAGCCAAAACACTTAAAGAAGTAGAGCATTGTTTCCTACTTCTGGTACCTTCCTTATAACTTTCAAGTGTTTTTTGAAATATTTTTTCTAAAGCTTCATTCTCATATTCATTATAAATATTTAGGATTCTTTTCATATATGGTTTGTAAGAACTTCTCCAAGTAGTTTTTCTAGTGCTGGTTCGAAAATCACTTTTATTTTCTTTAAAAAAAAATTCCTCAAATTGATTTAATCTTTTTGGGAATTCAAAACCATCTTTTATTTCCTTTTTATAAGGTTTGCCTATCCAATTAATCCAATCAAATTGATTCAATTCCAATTGCAAATTGATTAATTGTAATTTTTTTTTAGCTTCCTCTAATCCAGAAATATCAGCTTTTATGCCAAGAGATATTCTTTGAATCTTATAGTTATTGTTATCTTCTTTGGAGGGTAGAGAACCACGAATATTTAATTTCTCCCCCCTTTTCTCAATTTTAAGCTTGCTGCCTTGAGTAGCAAATTTATCATTGACATTATTAATTTCCTGAATTACGTTCATTTACTTATATAATTGACCATATAATGACGTTTTTAATGTTGATTATCAATCTCCATAAATTTTAGATGGTTAAAATAGGCGTCTTACTAATGAATTTAGGAGGGCCTGAACGCATTACTGATGTAGGCCCATTCTTATACAATCTCTTTTCTGATCCAGAAATAATCAGGACTCCCTTCCCTGTTTTTCAAAAACCCCTAGCTTGGTTAATTAGTACTCTTAGGAGTACCACTTCACAACAGGCCTACCTTTCTATAGGCGGAGGTTCACCTATCAGAAGGATAACTGAACAACAAGCAAGAGAATTACAATCTAAATTAAGGGACAAAGGATTTAATGCTACTACTTATATTGCTATGAGGTATTGGCATCCTTTTACCGAATCAGCAATTGCTGATATGAAAGCAGATGGCATAGATCAAGTTGTTGTAATACCCTTGTATCCACATTTTTCGATAAGTACTAGTGGTTCAAGCTTTAGGGAATTAAAAAAATTGCGAGATTCTGATGATGAATTTAAGAAGGTTCCAATGAGATGTGTAAGGAGTTGGTTCAGTCAATCAGGTTATTTACAATCTATGGTTGAATTAATTTCTGAACAAATTTTACTTTGTGAATCACCTTCAAAAGCACATATATTTTTTACTGCTCATGGAGTCCCTAAGAGTTACGTAGAGGAAGCTGGAGACCCTTATAAACAACAAATTGAAGATTGTTCTCTGTTAATTATAGATGAGCTGGAAAAATGTTTAGGGCATAGTAATCCTCATACGCTTTCTTATCAAAGTAGAGTTGGTCCTGTTGAATGGTTGAAGCCTTATACAGAAGAAGTGTTAGCTGATCTTGGAAGGTCAAATGTTAATGATCTTATTGTGGTCCCTATAAGTTTCGTTGGAGAGCATATCGAAACATTGCAAGAAATTGATATTGAATATAAAGAAATTGCTGAAAAGGCTGGTATTAAAAACTTTCGCAGGGTTAAGGCTTTAAATACTCATCCTACTTTTATTGAAGGCCTTAGTGATCTAGTTATTTCCTGCTTGGAAGGACCTCTTGTTAATATAGAAGAGGCTTCTCAGTTGCCTGAAAAAGTTAAACTTTACCCCCAAGAGAAGTGGCAATGGGGTTGGAATAATAGTTCAGAAGTTTGGAACGGAAGGGTTGCAATGATTATTTTTCTTGTGCTTTTTATTGAACTTATTTCAGGCTCTGGACCCCTACATAAATTAGGTATTTTATAAAAACAAGTGAAATTTATCTGAAAATTTCCAATTTATTGAAAGGTTTTTTTGAATACATATCTGACATTACATTTCTAAATGAGGCAAAAGTATTTAATTAAGTTTAATATTTATATTAAATATTGAATTTTTTTAGTGACCCTTACTTCTAGATCCTTTTCAAAGGGTAATTCAAAACATGAAAATCCAGTTTGGATAACTGGTGCAGATGCACTAATGGATTCTTTAAAAATTCATGGAGTAAAAGTTATATTTGGATATCCTGGAGGAGCCATACTACCAATATATGATGCTGTTCATAAGGCAGAACAAGATGGTTGGTTAAAGCATTATATGGTAAGGCATGAACAAGGGGGTTCACATGCGGCTGATGGATATGCAAGATCTACTGGTGAAGTTGGAGTGTGTTTTGGGACCTCTGGTCCAGGTGCAACAAATTTGGTAACTGGAATAGCCACTGCTCAAATGGATTCAGTCCCTTTAGTTGTAGTTACAGGTCAAGTCCCAAGACCTGCTATAGGGACAGACGCCTTTCAAGAAACTGATATTTTTGGTATAACTCTTCCAATAGTCAAACATTCATGGGTAATAAGGGATCCTTCAGATATCGCGAAAGTAGTTTCTGAGGCTTTTTTTATAGCCTCCTCTGGAAGACCAGGTCCTGTTTTAATTGATATACCCAAAGATGTAGGTCAAGAATTCTTTAATTATCAAAGAGTTTTACCTGGTGAGATTATTCCAAAAGGATTTAAAAGGAATGGAGATATTAATGATTGCGATATCAATAAATCAATTAAATTAATTGAAGATTCTGAAAGACCTCTTCTATACGTAGGAGGTGGGGCAATATCTTCAGGGGCTCATGATGAAATAAGAACTTTGGCAAAGAATTATCAAATACCAGTTACTACAACCCTAATGGGTAAGGGTGCTTTTGATGAGAAAGACAATTTATCATTAGGGATGTTAGGAATGCATGGAACTGCTTACGCAAACTTTGCTGTTACAGAATGCGATCTTTTAATTGCTATTGGAGCTAGATTCGATGATAGGGTGACAGGAAAATTAGATACTTTTGCACCTAATGCAAAGGTAATCCATATAGACATTGACCCGGCAGAAGTTAATAAAAATAGACGTGTAGATGTTGCAATTGTCTCTGACGTTTCAAAAGCCGTTCACAAAATTAATCAAAAATTTCTTAATAAAGAAATATGTTGTCATACGAAGAACTGGTTAGAAAAAATTGATTTCTGGAAAAATAAACATCCTTTATATGAACCGCCCAAAGAAGGAGAAATTTATCCTCAAGAAGTTCTTTTAAAAGTTAGGGAACTTTTACCAAAAGCTTATGTAACTACAGATGTAGGACAACATCAGATGTGGGCTGCTCAATATCTTAGAAATTCTCCAAGAAAATGGATTAGTAGTGCGGGATTAGGAACTATGGGATTTGGATTACCAGCGGCAATTGGAGTAAAAGCGGCCTTACCTAATTCAGATGTAATTTGCATTGCAGGCGATGCAAGTGTTTTAATGAATATCCAAGAATTAGGAACCTTATCTCAATATGGTTTTAAGGTGAAATTGATTATTATAAATAATCGATGGCAAGGGATGGTAAGACAATGGCAGGAAAGTTTCTACGATGAAAGATATTCCTCATCAGATATGAGTTTTGGTGAACCTGATTTTGTAAAACTTGCTGAATCTTTTGGAGTTAAAGGATACTTAGTTTCTGATAGAGAAAATTTACAGAATGAATTAGAAAATGCGTTTGATCATGATGGCCCTGCCTTGATTAATATCCTTGTAAGAAGAGGTGAAAATTGTTATCCAATGGTTCCTCCCGGTAAAAGTAATGCTCAAATGGTTGGATATGTAAATTGTGAAGACTAACTTTTTTTAAATTTGTCATTTTAAAAAAATTAACTCTAAGATAATCTGTAAAGTTAAATAGTTCTGAATTGAAAAAATTATCAAAATTTATAATTATATTATTTTTGATTGTTCTTAATCCTGTATTGGTTAACTCGGCTGAAATTCTTCAAATTAAAAGTTCAAATACAATATTGGTGGGGGATCAAAATAGGAATTTAACTATTGGATTATTTTGTGTAGATGTAAATGAAAATGATGAGCTCGAAGCAACTAATTTACTAAAGAGTGAATTCCCAAGGGGGAGCAAAGTGAAAATAAAACCTTTTGGTTCTAAAGATAATATTTTGATAGCCAAAGTTTTTAATATTAAAAGTAATAAGGAGATGACTGAATTATTAGTCGCTAAAGACTTAACAAGTGAAATTTGTCCAAGTTAACTACCTTTATGAGCAAATAAAATTCCATTGCCTCAAGATTGTTTTGCTTTTTCTCCAAGAATTAAATTCAGTATTTAATTTGTATGTGCATAAATTTGAAATTTCTATATTTGTATGAGGAATGTTCTCATCTAAAAGTTGTCTATAGGCAGATTTTTTGAGATCAAGTTGATTTAAGTTTTGCTCTTTGAAATGATTTGAATCACTAAAACAAAGATCTTTTTCAGTTTTAGTCAAATGCAGCGTTATTTTTTTGTTTTCTGCCTTTCTATAAAATTCTTTAAGTGTCAATTTATCAACTAGATAATGTTCCTTTGAAATCGCTGGTCCTATGGCAACAAGTAAGTCATCTCTAGAGGTCCCAAAATTATCGAAAATTTTAACTAGATTTTTTATTATTTTTTTTTCTAAACCTTTTCTTCCACAATGTAAGGCTGCCACTTTTCTTTTCTTTTTATCTGCAAAAAATATTGGCATGCAATCAGCTGTGTAAATCCATAAGTTTTGATTACATTTATTCCCAATAAGACCATCTGCATCAGTCTTACTCCTTTCTTGCGAAAGTGATCCAAAGACAATCACATTACTGTGAATTTGGTTGGAGACACAATTTATGTAATTTTCATTAAAGTGATTCCCCAATAATTGAAGAAAGTTCTCATGGCTTGACTTCGTAAAGTATGCATGTTTGAAGTTATATTGATTAAGGATAGGCGATGAATAATACTCAAATTTTTTGTTTTGAATAAAAATTTCAGATTTTAAAAAATATATTTCCTTATAAGGAATAGTTCCTTCTCCTTGAATTTATGATATTAATTCAATATCTCTCAAGATCCAGAATCCTGCAAATTTTTCGATGTATGGCGTTGACTGTATGGAAATAAATTGATAACCAAAAGAATTTCTTTTATTCTCTAAAAACTTTGTACTTAAAATGTTTGCATCTTTTTCGGGTAAATCTGTTACTAGCCACTTATCGTCTTCTGAAGCTTCAAGTATGAGTTGGTTCTTATTGATGACTAATTTAATAGGTTCTAAACAACTGAACCATGCAGAAAGTGCTAAAGATCTATCTTTGCTAAAAAGTCGTAATCCTGGAATTAAGTCATTATCATCTAAATCTTTCTGAATTGGGAAAATATCTCCAAATTCCATAGGCCAATTTTCTGCTGATTTTAATTCGCCAACTGATATTTCAGAAATAGTTAAAGCATCACCCCTTACTGCTTCTGGCAGAGGTTTAGGAGAATTTTCCATTTTAGAAGTAAAAGTGGGGGCTAATATGCCTCTCACATAACCTTTTTCCTTTGGATAAATCTCTTTTTCAAGAAATTCGATTCTATCTAGTAAATCGTAAGTTCTCCTACTTACAATAGCCTCAATATTTAGGGCCTCCAGAGATTTCTTAATGATCGATTTCATTGACGACCTCCAGAATCGAACTATTGAAGGTTTCTCCCACCCTTGTTTTTTTGCCTCATTTAGTGCTTCATTTAGCGCTTTTGTAAGCCATACTGAGTTGACTTCATTGGCAGGACATTTTTTATTCCAAAGAAAAATATCTTCTGTCTTATAACTTCTTGTAGAGCAAATAATTAACTCCCACCTTTTTTTCCCATTTGATTCAATAATCGGTCTTGAGTAAAAGTCTAATTCCCAATCTGAAATTTTTAATTTAAGACTTGACTCCATTTTTTTATTGATGGTCATTTATCTTGCTCTTTTTTGTCGAAGAGTGCTTTAGTTTTTAGTGCTCTCTCTTTAGCTTCTTGCATAACTTTTTGCTTATCAATAATTAATTCTCCCGCAGAGTTTTCTAGGAGTGCTGTATTGAGACCAATGCGCCCTTTTTCAAGGTCAATTTCAGATATTAAAGCTTTTATAATTTCCCCTTCTCTAAAAACTTCTCTTAAAGAACGAATAGATCCATTTGTTAGTGAGGATTGGTGCAGAAGTCCACTAGCTCCACCTAAATCAATAAAGAAGCCATATGGTTTTACAGCTAAAACTTCTCCTTCAATTAATTGACCTAATTCTAGAGTTGAGAGTTTAGAGACTAATGATGCTTTCTTTTCAGAGAGAACTAATTTTCTGGATTCCGGATTAACCTCAATAAACGCGACTTTTAGATTTTTGCCAACAAAAGATTGATAATCTTGACCATCTTCAAGTTGGGATCTGGGGATAAATCCTCTTAATCCATCTACATCACAAGTAAGCCCACCTCTGTTAAATCCATTAATTAAAACGTTAATTAATTCTCCATTTTTTGCGGAACTTGATACTTTCTCCCAACTTTGCCTAAGAATTAATGCCCTAGCGCTCACTGTTACCATCCCATCAGCATTTTGTTCTTTGATAACCAAAACTTCCATTTCAAGACCTATAGAAAACTTTTCTTTAAAGTTAGTTATGACACCCAAACCACATTCTTTTTTGGGCATATAACCAGGTGCCTTTCCACCAATGTCAACATATAATCCATCACTTTCGATTGCTATAACCTTACCTGAAATTGTTTCTCCAGTAGCCCCAATTGGCTCATTTGCATTTAAAGCCTCCAAAAAAGCACTTTCATCAAAATCGAATTCATCAACTGTTCTTTCTAATTGAAAATCTGTATTTTGCTCAGAAAAATTAAGCGGTCGATTTAAGTCTTGTTGAGTTAAATCTTTTTGAGAAATATCAAAATCCTTAGTCTTTTCATTACTGTCCTCAATTTCTTTTACTGAATTATCTTTAATGATTTGAGGTTTGATTGCAATATTTTCTTTTTTTATATCTTCTTGCGAATTGTTTTGTTTATTATCTATTTCTTGAGAATCTTTCTTGCTTATGTGAAGTACCTGAAGAGGTTTTTTATTGCCCTTTGGTTGGATATTATCTTGGGCGTTTTTATTACTTGCTCCCATCGTAGGTAAAATAAGAATAATTAATTATTAACATACTCTAAATGTTAGTACTCAAAATTAAAATTAATGAACTTTAAATCAATATCTAATAAATTTGAATATTTAAATTGGCAAGAAATTGAGAGTATTGCAAAAGAAAAAAGATCAACAGTGATTTGGCCATTTGGTGCTGTTGAGCAACATGGACCTCATTTGCCTCTTGCTACAGATAGTATTTTTGTTGATGAAATCGTTAGCGAAGTTTTAAAATTATTGCCTGCCGATATTCCATTAAAAAAACTTCCAACTCAATATATTGGCTTTTCGCCCGAACATAAAGGCTTTTCTGGGACAATTTCACTTTCCTCAAATTTAATAACCTCAATGATTAAGGAAGTCGGAGGTCAATTATCTGAAATGGGTTTTAAAAGATTGATATTAATAAATGGACATGGAGGTCAAATCTCACTACTAAATACAGCGGCAAGAGAGCTAAGAAGTTTCTCACCAAGGATGGCAGTTTTCCCTTGTTTTCTATGGAGTGGTGTTAATGGACTAAGTGAATTGTTAACAAAAACTGAGATCGAGGATGGGCTTCATGCCTCTTTAGCTGAAACAAGTTTGATGCTCGCTTTGAAACCAGAATTAGTAGGTGATGAACGCCCAAATGAGGGAATTAAAGGAAAAATCCCAGAAGGCTGGAGTCTAGAGGGGTATGCGCCTACTGCTTGGCTTACTGACGACTTCAGTAAATCAGGTGTTATTGGAGATAGTAGAGGAGCAAATGAGTCTTTAGGAAAAAATTTAAAGGGATTATTGATTAATCATTGGTTCAAATTGATTATGAATCTGATGCAATCAGATTGGCCAAACAATTCTTAAATAAGTTTAAGTAAAAAATGTGACTTAACAATTGAAACTATTTTCATGATATTTAAATAAACTCTCTATAATCGTGTAATATTCATGCATAATGAGCTAAAGATTACTGACATGCAAACTCTAGAATCAAATAAAAAAACTATTGAAGAATCGATTAATCCGATTTCTTTAGATTTACCTGACTTCACTACAGATTCTTATAAGGATGCATATAGCAGAATAAATGCAATTGTTATAGAGGGAGAGCAGGAGGCTCATGATAATTACATTTCAATAGCAACTTTAATTCCAAATGAGTTAGAGGAATTAACTAAATTGGCGAGAATGGAAATGAAGCATAAAAAAGGCTTTACTGCATGTGGAAGAAATTTAGGTGTAGTAGCTGATATGGATTTTGCAAAAAAATTCTTTTCTAAATTACATGGTAATTTTCAAGTTGCTCTTAAAAAAGGAAATTTAACAACATGTCTTTTAATACAAGCCATCTTAATTGAAGCATTTGCAATTTCTGCCTATAACGTCTACATAAGAGTTGCGGATCCTTTTGCAAAAAAAATAACTGAGGGAGTGGTTAAAGATGAATATCTTCATTTAAATTACGGTCAAGAATGGCTTAAAGAGAATCTATCAACTTGTAAAGAGGAATTAATGGAGGCTAATAAGGTTAATCTTCCGTTAATTAAAAAGATGTTAGATGAAGTAGCAGATGACGCATCAGTTTTAGCTATGGACAGAGAAGAATTAATGGAAGAATTTATGATTGCTTATCAAGATACATTGATGGAAATAGGTCTAGATAATAGAGAAATTGCAAGAATGGCTATGGCAGCTATCGTCTAATTACATTTCTCATTAATTAAGGCTTTTAATAATTAATCAAACCTATTTAAGTAGTTACCTCTGTGCTATTGTTCATAACATCGTATAGAAATCATGTATAAATTTTAAATGTTTGGGTTAATAGGCCACTCAACCAGTTTTAAAGATGCAAAAAGAAAAGCTTCGATGCTAGGCTTTGATCATATTGCTGATGGCGACTTGGATGTTTGGTGTACTGCTCCTCCTCAGCTTGTTGAAAATGTAGAAGTTAAGAGTGCAACTGGAATATCTATTGAAGGTTCTTATATAGATTCGTGCTTTGTTCCTGAAATGCTTTCTAGGTTTAAAACCGCTAGAAGAAAAGTACTAAATGCTATGGAACTAGCTCAGAAAAAAGGGATTAATATTACGGCTTTAGGAGGATTTACTTCTATTATTTTTGAGAATTTTAATCTTCTACAGAATAAACAAATTAGAAATACTTCATTAGAGTGGGAAAGGTTTACTACTGGCAATACTCATACCGCCTGGGTTATTTGTAAGCAACTAGAAATAAATGCTCCTCGCATTGGGATAGACCTTAAAAAAGCAACTGTTGCTGTAATTGGTGCTACAGGTGATATTGGTAGCGCTGTTTGTAGGTGGCTTATCAATAAAACTGGGATTTCAGAACTTCTTATGGTAGCAAGACAACAAGAACCTCTAGCGCTGTTACAAAAAGAATTAGATGGTGGCACCATAACAAGTTTAGATGAGGCATTGCCTCAGGCGGACATTGTTGTGTGGGTTGCAAGTATGCCTAAAACTATTGAAATTGATGCTGACAACTTAAAAAAACCATGTTTAATGATTGATGGTGGATACCCCAAAAATCTTGATGAGAAATTTCAGGGTGAAAATATTTATGTTTTAAAAGGAGGTATAGTAGAGTTTTTCAATGATATTGGTTGGAATATGATGGAACTTGCGGAAATGCAAAACCCTCAGCGAGAGATGTTTGCTTGCTTTGCAGAAGCTATGATTTTAGAATTTGAAAAGTGTCATACAAACTTTAGTTGGGGAAGAAACAACATATCCCTTGAAAAGATGGAATTTATTGGAGCAGCTTCTTTAAAGCATGGTTTTTCTGCGATTGGACTTGATAAGCAGCCTAAAGTATTAACTGTCTAAATCATGGCTAAACGTTACCTTCTTGATTTTGAAAAGCCTCTTGTTGAACTTGAGAAGCAGATAGAGCAAATTAAAGAATTAGCTCGAGACTCAGAGGTAGATGTTAGTCAACAGCTTCTACAGCTTGAAACCCTAGCTGCTAGAAGAAGAGAAGAAATATTTAAATCTCTCACTCCTGCTCAAAAGATTCAGGTAGCTAGACATCCTCAAAGACCAAGTACTTTGGACTTTGTTCAAATGTTTTGTGATGACTGGATCGAATTACATGGAGACAGAAATGGTGGCGATGATATGGCACTAATTGGGGGGATAGGTTCGATAAATAATAGGCCAGTATTGATGTTAGGGCATCAGAAAGGAAGGGATACAAAAGAAAATGTAGTAAGAAACTTTGGGATGGCAAAACCAGGAGGTTACAGAAAAGCTCTTAGATTAATGCAGCATGCAAATAGATTCTCTTTGCCAATCCTTACATTTATTGATACTCCTGGTGCTTATGCTGGCTTAAAAGCTGAAGAACAAGGTCAAGGTGAAGCGATTGCAAGAAATCTTCGAGAGATGTTTGGATTAAAAGTTCCAATTGTGGCTACTGTAATTGGAGAAGGAGGTTCAGGAGGCGCACTTGGAATAGGTGTTGCCGATAGGTTACTAATGTTTGAACACAGTGTTTACACAGTTGCTAGTCCTGAAGCGTGTGCATCAATTTTGTGGAGAGATGCTGCAAAGGCACCAGAAGCTGCATCAGCACTTAAAATTACAGGTAAAGATTTGCTTAAATTAGGGATAATAGATGAGGTATTACCAGAACCTTCTGGTGGGAATAATTGGGATCCTTTAGATGCTGGTAATACACTAAAAGAGGCTATAGAGAGACACCTTAATGCTTTACTGCAAATGCCTGAAGACGAATTAATTGAGGAAAGATACAAAAAGTTTAGGGTTTTAGGTAAGTTTATCGAAGCAAATAATATTGAAGAGATTTATAGTGAAATCCCCCAAAAAACTGAATAACTTGAAACTAGCTTTTATAACGGGTGCTACGAAAGGTATTGGCAGATCTACCGCAATTACTTTTGCCAATGCTGGCTGGGATTTAATTTTACTCTCCAGAAATATGGATTTAATGGAGAAACTAAAGAGCGAACTGTTGACCACTAAATCAAAAATTAACCTAGTAAAATGTGATTTATCTAATTCTCTAGAAATAGATCATTGTGTTAAAGAGGCAATTGAGAAGTATGGGTGCCCTTCAGTATTGATAAATAATGCCGGTTGCGCATTTAATGGCCCTTTAGTTGAAATGGAATTAGGTCAATGGGAACAAACTATTCAAATAAACCTCACAAGTGTTTTTCAAATTTGTAGTTCAATTATTCCTCAAATGAGAAAAAATGGTGGTTTAGTTATTAATGTTAGTAGTCATGCCTCTTATAATGCATTCCCCCAATGGGGAGCTTATTGTGTTTCGAAATCTGCACTAGCTATGTTTACTAAATGCTTGAGGGAGGAGGAGAGATCTAATTCAATAAGAGCGTGCACAATAACTCTTGGTTCAGTAAATACTCCTCTTTGGGACTCGGAATCAATCAATTCTGATTTTGATAGAACTTCTATGCTCTCCTCAAACGAGGTATCAGAAACTATTCTCTACATGGCTCAAAAACCTGAATCACAATTGATCGAAGACTTGACTTTGATGCCTTCTGGCGGAGCCTTTTAAACATTCTGTTTATCTGATTAATCTTAAAACAGTGATTTTTTTTAGTGCTATTTGAACCCGATTAAACAAGAGAATGTGATATAGTATATGAGCAATTAAGCTTTTGGAAGATACAGTAAATTAAGTTGCATACAATTTTCTGTTTAGAATTTTATGACCTCTACATTACCCAACGATAATATTAGAAACTTTGACGACCAGATTACTAATAAACTAATATCTGAAATTATAAGGGACAGAATTAAGAATTCTGGTACAAGATTTAGTGCAAACGATAATATTTCTGATTTTATAAATCCTGGTGAATTAGAAATTTTAGAAAAAGAAGTAGCCTCAAGAGTTAAAGACCTACTAAAGTCCCTCGTAATTGATGTTGAGAACGATCATAATACTCAAGAAACTGCCGAGAGAGTTTCTAAAATGTATCTAAACGAAGTTTTTAAAGGCAGATATCATGAACAACCTAAAGTTACAAGTTTTCCTAATGACAAGAATCTTGATGAAATTTATACAGTTGGCCCAATTTCGGTCAGATCTGCATGTTCACATCACTTAGTACCAATTCTAGGAGAGTGTTGGATAGGTATTAAACCTGGAAATAAAGTCATAGGACTTTCAAAATTTGCGAGAGTTGCTGATTGGGTTTTTTCAAGACCTCATATTCAGGAAGAAGCTGTTATGATCCTTGCAGATGAAATTGAAAAACTTTGCGAACCTAAAGGTTTAGGCATCATTGTAAAGGCCCAACATTATTGTATGAAGTGGAGGGGAGTCAAAGAACCAAATACAAGCATGATCAATTCTGTTGTGAGAGGCGATTTTAGACACGATTTAAGTTTAAAACAAGAATTTTTTGAGCTTGTAAAACAGCAGTCCGCTACTAATAATTACTAAAATCTTTTTAACAACTTAAAAAGATCCACTGTTTTTTTTATATCTTTTAGACCTGGAGATATTTCAATACTACTTGAAATATCTAGGCCATCTGGTTTGAAGTCAGTAAGGATTTCATCAATCCATTCAATTGATATTCCACCTGCCAACCACCATGGTTTGCTAAATTGTAAATTCTTTAAATAAATAGAATTTATTTTTTCCCCTGAACCTCCATAAGTTTCTTTATTCCAAGAATCAAGTAGTATAGCATCTACAAAATCTTCAAAAGGTTTTATTTTATCTATGTCCTTTTTCGTTTTTATTCTGAAAGCCTTCCATAGGCCAATATTGGGAATTTTTTTCCTTATTTCTTTGCAATAATCAATATCTTCATCTCCATGTAATTGAATTATAGTTTCACTTGGGTTGCCTAAGAAGTTTTTGATAATTAAATCTATAGGACAATTTTGCACAACAGTTACTCTATCGATTTTTGGATAAAAAATTTCTAGGGTTTTAAATATTTTTTTCTTAATTTCAGCTGATACATACCTTGGAGACTCTTCAACTGAAATAATGCCTATAGCATTCGCACCTAATTTAGCGACTTGAAGAGCTTGTTCTTCAGAAGTTAGTCCACAAATTTTAACTAAAGGATTAGTCTTGGGCATATAATTATCCTGCATGTAAGATTAATATTATTGCTAAATATAGCGGAGATTATTTTTGAGAAGTTGGCAAATTTTTAAAATATGGGGAATTCCCTTCAAAGTTCATCCCTATTGGTTTGTTATTCTCTTTTTATTCTCATGGAGTATAAGTAATCAGGTCAATTTATCTTCTGGCGATATCTTCAATAATAAAGAAGCTTGGATTATAGGGTTTTTAACTTCTTTTTTCTTATTATCTTCAATTATTTTTCATGAGGTTTTTCATACTTTTGTTTCACTTAATCAGGGTGTAAAAATAAAAAAAATTACTTTTTATTTTTTAGGAGCAATTTTACAAATAGATAAGTATTGTCAAACTGCTTTAGGTAATATAAAAATTGCAATTGTTAGACCCCTTTTATGTTTCGCTACAGCATCTATCCTACTTTTAATTAGTAATAACAGTGCATCTCAAGAACAAATAGCAGTTAATGTAATTTCAAGAGTAGGTATATTTAAT